>NZ_JAHLQG010000022.1 GCF_018919065.1 Blautia sp. MSJ-9
CGGGCCGCTGGTGCATCGGTTAGACTGCCAAGTCTACGGCCGAGTAGCCAAGCCCGGAAGGGATAAACGCTGAAGGCATCTAAGCGTGAAGCCCCCCTTAAGATGAGATATCCCATTCGTTAAGAAGTAAACCCCCTTGAAGACGACGAGGTAGATAGGGCAGAGGTGGAAGTGTGGTAACACATGGAGCTGACTGTTACTAATCGGGTGAGGGCTTGACCAAGAATCGCAGGAAGAATGATTTTCAGGGAATGTTGACATGTATGTAGTTTTGAAGATATACTAAAACCAGCTAGATGATAGCTGGTTTTTTTGTGCCTAAATATAAAAAGAAGGAATAAAAGAATATGAAAACAAGGGAAGAAGCATTAAAATATGGACTATCATTTAAAAATGTATATGAAGAAAAACCTTTTCATGACCAGAACTGGCAGTTAGTAAGAGTCAGAGGAAGTAAAAAGGCTTTTCTCTGGATTTATGAAAGGGATGGATATATTAATCTGAATGTAAAGGTAGATCCACAGTGGCGTGATTTCTGGCGTAGCGCATATGATTCAGTAATTGCGGGATATCATCAGAATAAGGAACACTGGAATACGCTTATTTTGGACGGAAGTATACCGGATAAAGATATAAAAAGGATGATATCCGAAAGTTATGACTTGGTTACAGATAGCCCAACTAAAAGAATCTATGAGGCAGTCAAAAAAATACCAAAGGGTCACGTTGCAACTTATAGCAAAGTTGCGGAGATGGCTGGCAATCCCAGAATGGCAAGAGCGGTGGGAAATGCTCTCCACAAGAACCCCGATCCGGAACATATCCCATGCTTTCGTGTTGTAAATGCAAAGGGCGAACTTGCAGGAGAATTTGCCTTCGGCGGAGCCGGTGAGCAGGCAAAGCTTTTGGAAGCAGATGGAATAGAAGTAGAGGATGGAAAAGTTGATTTGAAAAAATATGGAATCTGACGGCAAAATTTTATGATTCTGCCGTCAGATAGTAGAAGAAATTTATTGACAGAGTTGTCATTTCTCAAAATTTTTTCTAAATATAATTAAGGCGGTGAGACTCCTGTAAACAGAATTCTTTCTTGTGAGCAGACAGAGAAGCGGATTGTGAATATCCGCCTGATTTAAGTCAAGTAAGTTTCCTGTTTCAACCAACATAGATATGTTAATGAGACCCTCGCTGTTACCTTAGCCGGCAGCGAGGGTCTTGCTTGATTTGGTTAAATAAGAAATTATTTGTAGAATAATTCAATAATCTTTAATACTACTTCAACAGCGATGTCCATCCCTTCAACAGTAATGTGTTCATAAGGACCATGGAAAGCGTGTCCACCGGTTCCGAGATTTGGGCATGGAATACCCATAAAGCTCAAGCGTGCACCGTCTGTGCCACCACGAATCGGAGTAATAAGTGCAGGAGTTCCACATTCCTTGCAGGCTGCGGTTGCGCAGTCAATCAGGTCCATGCAGGTATTAATAATTTCCTTCATGTTTCTGTATTGCTCTGTAACCGTAAGTTTTACAGTACCCTCCCCCCATTTTTCGTTAAGAATTTTAGCAATGTGTTCCAGTGTTTTGATTCTGCAGGAGAAGGAAGCTGCATCATGATCACGGATAATATAGTCCAGCATTGCTGTAGAGACATTACCGTTCATGGCATCAAGATGGAAAAATCCCTCATATTCTTCTGTATTTCTTGGTGTATCTGCGGCGGGAAGCATGGAGTTAAATTCCATAGCAACCAATGCTGCATTTATCATTGTATTTTTGGAAGAACCGGGATGTACATTTACGCCGGTAAATTCAACTACTGCGCGTCCTGCATTAAAGTTTTCATACTGAATTTCTCCTTCTGTATCGCCATCAAGAGTGTATGCATAGTCTGCGTTAAATTTCTTTATATCAAAATGGTCAGTACCCATTCCGATTTCTTCGTCCGGAGTAAAGGCAACAGAGATTGGGCCGTGAGCAATAGTTCCGTTGTTCAGGTGTTCGATCATGGTCATAATCTCTGCAACACCGGCTTTATCATCCGCACCGAGTATGGTAGTTCCGTCGGAAGTGATGAGAGTTCTTCCTTTTAATGTGGACAGATGTGGGAACATTTTTGGAGAGAGAATTCTGCCGCTGGTTCCAAGTGCAAGTTCTCTGCCATCGTAATTCGGAGTAACAACCGGAGTAACCGGGTGATCGCAGAAATCAGATACTGTATCCATGTGGGCAATAAAGCCCAGTTTTTGGCGGGACTCATATCCTTGGGTTGCCGGAATATGTCCATAGACGTAGCAATGTTCATCTACATTGGCATCTTCCACCCCCAGTTCCTTTAATTCCTGAACCAACTGTCTGGCAAGGTCAAACTGATACTGTGTGGAAGGGGAAGTGCCGGTTTCTTCACTGCTTGGAGTAAAAACTCTTACATAAGATAATAAGCGTTCGTATGCTTTCATGAAAAACCTCCTGATATTGGACTGAGCCACATATTTTTAACTCAGCATTGTATGTTAAGTATAACATGTCACTGAGCTTACGTGAAAATATTTCTTGCATTTTGTAAATGGTTATGATATGATGCTACTCAAAGAAAAGGGAGTAGCGGCCATCGTTATGAAGAACTGGACTTGTTTTTCCTATAAATGGTACATAAATGCGTCAGAACGGCAGATTAAGAATGCCCGCATTATGATATAATCGGCAAGACTTTTGTTTTAGACATTAAGAGAAGAGCTCATGTTATGTCTGAAATGAAAGTCTTTTTCTTTTCTTCAGAAATTTTTAGAAGCAAAAAATTTAATTATGCCAAATGGTGAAACGGAGGAGAAAAGTGAACGAAAGAGTAAATCCATTTAAAAAATTACAGAAGCCGGGAAAACATGTGAAACGTATTGTAATAGGAGCAGCAGGGTTGGTGATTATTGCAGGGCTTGCAGGAGATGCTACCTATCAGATCCAGGAGCAGGAACAGGCAGTATTGACAACTTTCGGAGTGCCGAAGGCAGTGGCAGAAACAGGACTGCATTTTAAGATTCCTTTTATACAGAAAGTACAGAAAGTAAATACAACGATCCAGGGATTTCCTATTGGATATAGTATGGGAGATAATTCGGTGGTTGAGAATGAGGGCATTATGATTACCTCGGATTATAACTTTATTGATGTAGATTTCTTTGTTGAGTACAGAATTTTAGAACCGGTAAAATATCTTTATAATTCAGAGGAACCGGAAGATATTCTAAAAAATATTTCTCAAAGCTGTATCCGTACAGTAATCGCAAGTTATGATGTGGATGAAGTACTTACAACCGGAAAAGGTGAAATCCAGAGCAAGATCAAAGAAATGATACTGAAACAGATGGAGGAACAGGATCTGGGAATCCAGCTTGTGAATATCACAATCCAGGATTCAGAACCGCCCACACAGGAAGTTATGAAAGCATTTAAAGCAGTAGAAACTGCCAAGCAGGGAAAAGAAACTGCTTTGAATAATGCCAATAAATACAGAAACGAAAAGCTTCCGGAGGCTGAGGCAGAAGCAGACCAGATCATTCAGGATGCTGAGGCGCAGAAACAGGTAAGGATTAATGAAGCGGAAGCTGAGGTTGCACGTTTTAATGCCATGTACGAGGAATATGTAAAGAATCCGGAGATCACAAAGAAGCGTATGTTCTATGAGACAATGGAAGATGTGTTGCCGGGAATGAAGATTGTGATTGATAATGGAGATGGAGTGCAGAAGGTTCTGCCGTTAGATTCTTTTACAGGGAACGGTTCAGAGAATCCGACAGAGACACAGAACACAGATCCTGCTCAGGACACACAAGATTTAAATGATTCTGAGAACGAATAATGAAATGACAGAAAATATTTCATATAAAAGGTGTTTTAGTAAAAGAAATACGGAGAATAGAGATATAATTTGGAGAGGACTAATATATGAAAGGTAAGAAAGTTGGAATATTAATTGGTGTGGCTGCAGCAGTTGTAGCTGTCGGAGCATCGGTAACAGTAACTCAGCAAAATGAATACAAACTAATACGCCAGTTTGGTAAGGTTGACAGGGTGATCAGCTCATCGGGAATCAGTTTTAAGATTCCGTTTATAGAGAGTACACAGTCATTGCCAAAGGAAACATTGCTGTATGATCTGGCAGCATCTGATGTAATTACAAAAGATAAGAAAACGATGATTAGCGACAGCTATGTTCTCTGGAAAATCAGCGATCCGCTTAAATTTGCACAGACATTAAACTCTTCTGTGGAAAGTGGTGAGAGCCGAATTAATACTGCTGTGTATAATGCCACCAAAAATGCGATCAGCAGTATGTCACAGGATCAGGTGATCACAAGCCGTGACGGAGAACTGTCTGATATGGTTATGGAGGCAATAGGAACAAACATGGATCAGTATGGAATCGAACTTCTCAAATTTGAAACCAAGCAGCTGGATTTGCCGGATGATAATAAGGAAGCTGTGTATGAACGAATGATTTCTGAACGAGATAATATTGCAGCGACTTACAAGGCAGAGGGAAACTCCGAAGCAAAGGTGATCCGAAATAAAACAGACAAAGAAGTAGCAATCCAGATTTCCGATGCCAAAAAACAGGCAGAGATTCTGGAGGCAGAGGGTGAGCAGGAATATATGAAAATCCTTGCGCAGGCTTATGGAGAAGAGGACAGGAGTGAGTTTTATTCATTTGTAAGAAGCCTGGATGCGCTGAAAACATCTATGAAAGGTGAGGACAAAACAGTGATACTGTCTGCAGATTCACCGATCGCTCAGATCTTTGAAGGAAAATAAAAGAAAGTAACAATAATACACTCTAATTCTTCACCAAATAAATGGAAGATAGACATAGAAGATAAGGAATGTTATAATTTTTTACAAAGAAATCCTGAAGCAGAAAATGTAAGTATAATCTGGAAATAATATACAGAGAAAACGGAGGGATAGAAAATGCTGACATGTATCAGATCAAAACGGCAGAGAGATGCAGCGGAGTATGCTTTACGAACTATTCAGTCATCATGCATAAGGCCTTATATTAAGACAATATATCTGTATGGCAGTTGTGCACGGGGAGAAGAGAAATATAGCAGTGATGTTGATCTGTTTCTGGAACTGTCAGAGTCATTCCGCTCCCGGCCGGAACTTAAAAAATATCTTTATCTTCTAAAATCAGAAGTATCCTCTGAGGAATTGGATGATGCAGAAACGGATCTGAAAATTGTAGTTGGCGATGACTGGAAAAGGAACAAAATGCTGTATTATACAAATGTGCGAAAGGAAGGAATTCAGATATGGCCTTGAACAGTTATTTTGATTTTGCAGAAAATGATTTTCAATATTTTAAAGCCTCTTATGATGCGGGGATAGTTGCAAATATGATGGGTGCCATGGCGCAGGGAATATGCGAAAAATATATGAAGCATCTGATCTCAGAATACTATAAACCGGATGATGCTATACAACAGAAAGATTTTGAAAATATTTTGCGTACACATAGTCTGAACAGATTGATGAAATTTCTAAAAGGAAATATGGGAGCAGAGTTTTCAAAAAATACGCAGACACATATGAGAATGATAGATGGTTTCTATTTTTCAACCAGATATCCTGGTGACGATAGCATAGAGATAGATGGTGATGATGTGGAAACCTGTAATGATGCAATAGAATTGTGCAGAACAGAAGTTTTAGAGTTAGAACAAAAGTTAAAAAAGGGTGAGGTATAAAATCAATCGTTACTGTTCACTCCGTTCTCAGTAACGTAGCCAAAATTCATTCCAGATTGCCTGCGGCAATGGAATTTTGGCTTGTATGTCTCGGGATAGTGGTGTGTGAACAGTAACAATCAATCAGTTTGTATAAAAAACAGAAACACAGAATTGGCTTGACAGTAACGCAGAATTGTTCATATAATACAAATTAGCCAAAACTAACCTTTTGATATAAGGTACTTGGAGAGAAAATTATTATAGAATAATTCAGGTGGGATCAAAATGAGAAAACGGATGCAAACTGATTTTAAAGAAATAAAGGAAACGAATATTCAGCTTCCATCTTCACGACGTGAGATTGAGGAAGACATGTTAGAGCAGATTTGTCTGATCGCGAATGCAGGAGCAGAGATTACGGTTGAGGAGTTATGTGGCCGTATGAATATGAGCAGAAGAGAAGTTAATTTTTGTCTGAAACAATTAAAAAATCATGGATATGTTGTCGGGGAGAAAGAGACGTATATAGGATTACAGGGGAAAGAAGCTGAATCAGGGATTTTTCTCACAGAGCTTGGGAAGATTACAGGTGAGGAATTTCAATATCGTCATGAAATTCTGAGGCAGTTTCTGCAGTTTGTGGGTGTTTCAGAGGAGAAGGCAGAAGAGGATGCCTGTCGTATGGAGCATGTGATTAGTGAGGAGACGGTTCAGCAGATTTGCAATTTTGTGGATTATGGAGATACTTTTGAGAGGATTTTGAAGCAGTCGGATCTGCGTAGCTGGTACCGGCCGGGGAGTTATCAGTTTCTTATGGGAATCTACCAGATAGAGAAGACGTATCCGAGAAGATTTGCCAGGGAATTTAAACGTTTTTCTGAGAATATCCGGCTGCATGTTACAGAAGATGAGAGCAGTTTTGAACTGATCAAAAGGGAAGGTGAGGCTTCAGCTCAGAATTTATGGTACAAAGATCCGGAACAGGGATGGATACAGGCGGAAGAGAGAATGGGAAATCCCCGGATACCATCTGGTGCATTTAAGTTTCTAACCCGATGTCAAGATCCGATCATAGAGGGAGTCGCGCTGATTGCGTTTACGAGAAAAGGTGAGAAGCCTGTTGACTGGAACAGCCGGGAACTTGATGTACATATCTGGAAGTCGGAGGATAAGGGGCATGAATAAACAGGATAGTGTGGATCTTCTGCATCCCTCAATGCTTCAGATCCAGTATCTTATGGAACTGGAAAAGGTGGGGAAAAAGCGTGGAAGTGTTACAATGATCGCAGACATCTGTGGGGTGAGTCATGGACCGGTCAGTCGTTTCTTTAAAGAGTGCATGGAGAGAGGATATCTGACGGAGAAATATGAGTTTACTGCCGAGGGAACGCATGCCTTACTGATTTACAAGAAACTTCTGCGGGATGTGAAACTGTATCTGAAAGCAATGAATATTCCGGAAAAAGAGATTCCTGAGAAAATGCGGCAGTTGATTGAGAATGTAGATTATGATCTGCTCAGGAATATGATAAGGAATGGGAGGCAGACTGCAGAGCATATAGAGAAACAGGATAAGAGTCAGGAAGATGCCAGAGATAGTCAGCACAGCAGGGAGTCGAATGCATATTTTATTGAGAAAATATTGGAGAAAGGAAAGTTTCAGGTTGGGATTGCGGTTCATCAGATGAGCAGAAACAGTGAAACCAGGATTTCCATGGCTCATCAGGGATTTGAGCATCTTGCACTTATTCGAAATAATACACGCGGAAGCTGGCTGGAGCTGACAATCCGGGAGGTTAACGGACGATCCAGGATTGATGGAACCAAGATGTGGGGACATATTTCTTCTTTGAAATATGAGAAGCAGGGACAGCTTTATGAAGCGGTTATAAAGGACGGACATCTGAGAATTCCGCTCAGTGCCTGTCATTTTTTCCGTGGGAGGATGGGAAATGTAAAGGGCACAGTTCACATTACTGTTGCCTGTAATATTGGAAACGCACATATGCCGGAGAGTACAGCAGTGCTGACATTCTGGATGTAGGATTAAAGGTCGAAATGAAGAAAGTTCGGCCTTTTTATTATGCACAATTATGACAAAAAGCTGATTTTACAGGTATTTCAGAAATTCATAAACCGTTCTCATAAGGAACGAAACTGCAAAAATTAGTTGACGCTAATCCAATAGTACTGATACAATGACCTGACGGTTAGCAATAGATAACCAGATAGAGAAAAGGATGGAGAAAATTATGAAACATACACTCAAAATCTTTTGGATGATACTGGGATTTTTGTGTCTTGGGCTTGGAACGGTGGGGATTGTACTGCCAATCCTGCCCACGGTTCCATTTTATATGGCAACGTTATTCTTTTTTGCCAATAGTTCAGAGAAGCTTCATTCATGGTTTCTTGGAACAAATTTATATAGGAAACATCTTGACAGTTTTGTGCAGAAAAGAGCCATGACCATGGGAACAAAACTCCGCATCATGGGAACGGTAACTGTAATCATGGGCATAGGATTTTTATGTATGAAAAATGTGCCGATTGGCAGAATCTGTCTGATCGTGGTCTGGATCTGCCATGTATTGTATTTTTTCTTGAGAGTAAAAACAGAAAAAGAAATACTGGAAGGTGCAGAATAACATGAACAAAGTGGAAAAGAAACGTCAGAGAGAGCAGCACGTTGTGGAAGAAATGATCCAACTGTACTGCCGGAAAAATCATTCCAAAGAAGAACGTCAGGGCAGACAGATGTGCCCTGCCTGTCAGGAACTCTCTGATTACGCAAAGCTCAGAAGCCAGAAATGTCCATTTATGGAGCAGAAGACATTCTGCGCAAACTGTAAGGTACACTGCTATAAACCTGAGAAAAGAGAACAGATCCGCCAGGTAATGCGATTCTCAGGACCGAGGATAATCATGTATCATCCGATTCTTGCAGTCTGGCATCTGATATGCAGCAAAAAAGAGAAGCGTAGACAGAAAGAAGATGCAGGAAAGTAACATAAGCAATTAACTCAAAAGGGGCATAAAAAGGTAAAAAACTTATGATAAAAACAAGACTGGTGGGACTGTTATCCCATGCAAAAAAGTATATTGTGTATACAATCCTGTGGCAGTGGGCAGCACTTCTGTCACAGGTGCTGGCAGTTTTATCAATCACAGATTTACTGGAAAAAGTCGTATATCAGAATGTGACAACAGCAGCGGTTGAGCGAACAATCATTACGCTGATTTTTGTAGTGATCGTCCGGTTTGTCTGTGAGCGGATGGGGGCGAGATCATCCTATCTGGCATGCGTGGATGTGAAGCGTATCCTGCGCGAAAAAATTTATGAAAAGATGCTGAAACTTGGGGCATCTTACAATGAACAGGTATCTTCTTCAGAAGTAGTTCAGGTATCAACAGAAGGTGTAGAGCAGCTGGAAACTTATTTCGGAAAATACCTTCCCCAGTTATTTTACAGTCTGATCGCACCGGTGACACTGTTTGTCATTCTCAGCAGAGTAAGCCTGAAAGCCAGTGTGATTCTTCTGATCTGTGTACCGCTGATTCCGGTTTCCATTGTAGCAGTACAGAAAATCGCGAAAAAGTTATTGGATAAATACTGGAGCATTTATACAGGTCTTGGAGATTCTTTTCTGGAAAATCTGCAGGGACTGACAACTCTGAAAATTTATCAGGCAGATCAGCAGAAGGCAGATGAGATGGACATGGAATCCCAGAACTTCCGCAGAATTACCATGAAAGTGCTGACCATGCAGCTGAATTCTACCAGCGTGATGGACATTGTGGCATATGGCGGCGCAGCAATTGGTATGGCAGTGGCAGTATCTGAATTTCTGAAAGGAAATATCAGCATTTCCGGAACTTTATGTATAGTTCTTCTGGCAAGTGAATTTTTTCTGCCATTAAGACTTTTGGGATCTTTTTTCCATATTGCGATGAATGGTATGGCAGCAAGTGACAAGATTTTTAAAATATTAGATTTACCGGAACCACAGACAGGAGAGAAGATTTTGCCTGATGGATCATTGGATATCTCCTTTAAGAATGTACATTTCGCATATGAAGAAGACAGAGAGATTTTAAAAGGAATCGATCTGTACCTTCCGGCGGGAAGCTTTGTGTCTCTGGTAGGAGAATCCGGATGCGGAAAGAGTACGATCGCAGGGATCATTTCTGCAAAGAACAGAGGATTTACCGGAGAGATTACCATTGGCGGTGTGCCGCTTTCCAAGGTGAAGGAAACGAATCTGATGAGACATGTGGTACTGGTCCGCCATAACAGTTATCTGTTTAAAGGAACTGTAGAGGAGAATCTTCGCATGGCAAAACCGGATGCAACAGAAGCGGAAATGAAGGAAGTTCTTGAGAAGGTAAATCTTCTGGGATTTCTGCAGACCCAGGACGGACTGCAGACAAAACTTCTGGAAAAAGCCGGCAACCTGTCCGGCGGGCAATGCCAGAGATTGGCGATTGCCAGAGCATTACTGAAAGACTCGGCAGTATATATTTTTGATGAGGCTGCTTCCAATATTGATGTGGAGAGTGAAGAACTGATCATGGAGGTGATCCACCAACTTGCAAGAACAAAGACAGTACTTCTGATCTCACATCGACTGGCAAATGTGGTAAATTCCGACCAGATTTATTTCCTGAAAGACGGGGAAATAAAAGAAAGTGGAAAACATGAAGAGCTGATGCAATTGAATGGTGAATACAGACATCTGTATGACAACCAGATGGCATTGGAGAACTATGGAAAGGAGGAACCTTTGGATGTCTGATACGAATAAAAAAAATATGCCGAAAAGTACAGTACAAAAGAAGATGGTGAATGAGAGCACAGCATCATATGGAGCGGCTGCAACGAAAAAACGCAGAAGTGCTATCTCAATTATGGGAAGTCTGATCGGTCTGGTGAAACCATTGCTTCATATCATGCTGGCAGCAATCATCCTGGGAACAGCCGGATATCTCTGTGCTATTTTTCTGACTATTCTTGCAGGACAGGTAATTGTACATGGGCTTATAGCCGGAGGTACAGGAAGTGTAAAAACAATCATAACTGTAATGATCATCATAGCAGTTCTCCGCGGAATCCTGCATTATGCAGAACAATACTGCAATCATTTTATTGCATTTAAACTTCTGGCGATCATCCGTTACAAAGTATTTGCAGCACTGCGAAAACTCTGTCCTGCGAAGCTGGAAGGCCGGGACAAGGGAAACCTGATCTCTATCATTACAACAGATATCGAACTTCTGGAAGTGTTTTATGCACACACAATATCACCGATTGCCATTGCAACCCTGACTTCTCTGATCATGGTGATATTTATCGGAAGATATCACTGGCTGACAGGACTTCTGGCGCTGGCCGCTTATATGATCGTGGGAATCGTGATCCCTATGTGGAACGGCAGACGTGGAAGCCAGATGGGAATGGAATTCCGTACAAATTTCGGGGAACTGAACAGCTTTGTATTAGATTCCCTTCGTGGCCTGGATGAAACAATCCAGTACGATCAGGGGGAGAAACGAAAAGAACAAATGTCTGAGCGCTCCAGGAGTCTTGCGGGAATGCAGGAGAAATTAAGTAAAATGGAAGGTGCTCAGAGATCATTTACCAATCTGGTGATTCTGCTGGCATCCTTTGGAATGCTGGCACTGACTGTATGGCTTTATGGAAAAGGAGAGATCGGATTCGAGGGAATCCTGACCTGTACCATTGCAATGATGGGATCATTTGGACCGGTGGTATCGTTATCCAGTCTGTCCAATAACCTGAATCAGACACTGGCCAGTGGGGAAAGAGTTCTGTCTTTACTGGAAGAAACACCGATGGTGGAAGAAATTTCGGAAGATATGCATATAAAAATGACATCCGAAAATATGTCTGCTATTTCGAATGAGACAGATGATATTACCAAAAATGAAAAAAACATTTTAAGTGGTATTTCTGCAGGTGGAGAAATGTGCAGAGGAAATGCATTTTCAGGTGCGGAAGCAAATAATGTTACCTTTGCCTATGAAAATGAAACAATCTTGGATGATTATTCACTGAAACTGGAGCCAGGCAAGATCACCGGTATCCACGGAGCCAGTGGTTCCGGCAAGTCTACACTCCTGAAACTGCTCATGCGTTTCTGGGATGTAAACGAGGGAAGTGTATCTGTAGACGGCGAAGATGTGAGAAAAATCCCAACCAGACATTTGCGAGACATGGAAAGCTACGTGACACAGGAAACTCATCTGTTCCACGATTCCATTGCCAATAACATTGCAGTTGGCAGCCCGGGAGCTTCCAGAGAGGCAATCATCGAAGCAGCAAAGAAAGCTTCTATTCACGACTTTATAATGAAACTTCCGAAAGGCTACGACACAGAAGTTGGCGAATTGGGTGATACCTTATCCGGCGGCGAGAAACAGAGAATCGGAATCGCGAGAGCATTCTTGCACGACAGTCCGCTGATACTTATGGATGAGCCAACCTCAAATCTGGATTCCCTGAATGAAGGAATCATTCTGAAATCCCTGAGGGAAGCCGCAGAGAAAAAGACAATAGTACTTGTATCACACAGAAAATCTACTATGAATATCGTTGATACCGTATTCGAAATGAAAGATGGCAGGATTTCATGAGCCTGATATCAGAACTTAGAAGAGAATAGATGAATAAGTAGCGAAGCGGAGATGATTTTGTCCGCTAAAATCCCTTCAGTGCACATGGTCCCAAAGAACATTGCGGGCATCCCTGCTGCCAGTCATGGATATTTTTGCCTTCAAGATAGGCAGCGCATCTTTTCTTGTCTATAGTTCCATCTGGAGAAATGGCACCGGATGGACAGTTCATAATGCATGCTTTACATTTTCCATTCTGATGAAACAGGCAGTACTGATGATCCGTACGTCTGGTAGGAGTAATATACGCATCCGTGACAAGACTGTTCATTCTGCCCAGACAGCCTCTCTTGGTGATTAGCAGATGATTCAGACCAAAAGTCCCGATCCCTGCGATTACGGCGTTAGATTTATGCCCCCACCGTGCAGTTTTTGATACATGGTCAAAATTTTCAGTAGGTGGTTCAGTGACACTATGGTAGCCTTTCATTTCAAGAAGATTCTGAACCTGGCGCATGATATGATCCAGCAGTTCATTGGTATGCATATAAGCATCAGACCAGACGCTGGAGGTTTTGCATTCGCCTTTGATATCTTTATAAATAACCTCTGAATAGGGCAGAAACAGTACAAGTACAGTCTGCGCTCCATCCAGCATATCTTTTGGGTGAATCTGGGGATTTCCGATCAGTTCATCTAACTGATCATAAAGAGGATCAGATGCACTGGCAAATCCGATCACCGGTTCGCGGTAATAGGCGGATTTCGGATGATTTTTAACCATTACACAGATCAATTCCCGTATTTCTTCCTCTAATGTCATGGGATCACTTCCTTAAAATAAATATGAATCTATTATATAATCTGTTCTTATGATAGAGTCAAGGGAAAATCGGACTTTGCATCTGTACAAAAAATCGGACTTTTAATCCGAAAAACCAGAATTATGTACAAAATCAGAGCAAAAAAACTGTTAAAATCAGGGTTGACTCTCATTTAGAGATAAGGTTTATCTTGTATGCAAACAAAATTCCGCCGACATATATGGAGGAAAAACAAGAACAGATCAGGAGGCAGACCGATGAAAAAAACAATAAAGAAAGTAGTTGTAGCAGGTGGTGGACTCATGGGAGCTGGAATCAGCCTGATGTTTCCAGAGTATGGGATTGAGACAGTCCTTTACAGTGTAGCAGAGAAAGATTTTGATAAAGCGGGAAAAGTAATCGATAAAAGTCTGGCAGCACTGGTTGAAAATGGACGTCTGACCAGCCAGACCGCAGATGAGATAAAAGAAAAAATCCAGTTTACAGTAGATAAAAAATGTTTTGAAGATGCAGATTTGGTCATTGAAGCAATCCCGGAGATTATGGATCTGAAAAAGAATTTCTATGAGGAAATATCAGAACTTGTACCGGAAGATACGATCCTGACAAGCAATACTTCTGCAATTTCAATAAACCAGCTCAGCGAATTCATAAAATTCCCGGAAAGATTCTGCGGAACCCATTTCCTGAACCCACCGCATATCATTCCACTGGTAGAGATCACAAAAGGGGATAAAACAGATCAGACAGTATGTGAAACTCTTTACACTCTTTTCAAAGATATGGGAAAAGAACCTGTACTTCTGAAAAAAGATGTAAAAGGCTTCCTGTCCAACAGACTTCAGTTTGCACTGCTTCGTGAAGCAACCTATCTGGTAGAACAGGGTGTGGCAGATCCGGAAGACATCGACCGTACCATCAAGTATGGAAATGGTCTGCGTTACACCTGCTCCGGTCCATTTAAGATTGCAGATCTTGGTGGTCTGTCTGTATTTAATTCTGTAGCAAAATATCTGTATTCAGATCTTTCTGATGAAAAGAGCGAAAAT
Source organism: Blautia sp. MSJ-9 (assembly GCF_018919065.1). Classification (GTDB taxonomy): domain Bacteria; phylum Bacillota; class Clostridia; order Lachnospirales; family Lachnospiraceae; genus Blautia_A. The sequence goes on from NZ_JAHLQG010000022.1 coordinate 14,232, forward strand.
CATCTCCTGGATGAACTGGTAGAAGAAGGAAATAACGGAATCTCCACAGGAAAAGGCTTCTATGAATACCAGGAATCAGACCTTGTCAATGAAGAAAAGACAAGAGATGCTATGATCCTTGGCATTCTGAAAACCGAAAAAGAATTACTGGCATAAACGGGAGAAGTTGACCTAAAAATCTGGAAAGTTTATTATGTACGCAGTTTACGCAAAAGTTCCCAGCGTGACCGTACCTCCAGTTTGCGGAAAAGATTCTGCAGATGTTTATTTAAAGTGGTTTCTTTAATATGCAGAGTCTCCGCAATTTCTTCATTGTCCTGAAAATTCAGAAGACATTTCAGTATTTCGGTTTCTTTGGCAGTCAGATGATATTCTGACAACTGGGCCAGCCCGGATATTCCTGCCGGATTTTCAGAAGATTTTTCAAAAATCATCCGATGCAGTACCGGATTCAGATGCATGGCAACTGCACGCAGATAAAACATATCATCGGATACGAAAGTCCCATTTGGCCGTGTCCGGAAAAGAGTCAGAACACCGAGGAACTTCTGCTGAAAAACAATCGTATACTGCAGACTGTCGTAAATGTTATACTTGCGATAACACTTGAGATAAAGAGGAGAATTCAGACGATGTTCCTCGTCCAGCACTGCACTTTCCCGGATCAGCTGGGATTCTTTTCCATGAAGGATCCACAGGAGTTCATCCTCACCTGCAAATTGTGTATATTGAAGTTCTGCTTTCTGAAAAGAAGAAGGAAAGCAGATCGGATTTCCAAGAGAAAAAGGATTATCAGCAGTCTCATCATGGAGAAACAGACTGGCGTATTCAAAAGGTACGATCATTTTCAGTCTCTGAAAGAAAAACGCATCTATATCAGAAACATTTTTCCACAGATATATTTCATAAATCAGGTCATTGATCATCAAAAATTTATTCTTTTCCATAATTATCATTCCATAAGATTTAAAATAGTTTAACCGAATCAAATAAGTTCCATGCTCTAAGAAGTGGGGGAGTATTTATGTAAATAATTACAATTATTTTATCATCAGAACTACTCAAAAACAAGTAGACATACTTAAAAATAACCGGAAAATAGAAAAAAGTAACCATTGCACACACCCTGCAGGAAATGGTATCATAAATCCAAGTTAAAAAACAAAACACCTACCGAAAAGAAAAGGTCAGGTAAAATAGAAATATTGATTATGATACAAAGGCGTATCTGGAATATATCTCCAGATGCGCCATTTTTTATTACCCTGAAAATTAATGGACAGGTCCGGTGTGACCGGGCAGTGAGGAGGAAATTATGGCAGATAGTAAACAGGTAATCAAAGATCTTGACAGAGTGATCAGACTCATCGAAACAGACACAAAGGACATCCCGGCAGAAGAGAAAAAAGCAATGGTAAAAGAAACACTGGATCATTTCGACAACTATGTAAGCCCGGGCTGGTTAAAATATCGTAAATCTGTATCTTCCGACTCTGAAGGCGGAGCAGTTCTGGAATGGCAGGATGAAGGCGCATACTGCTACGGACTGAATGGAGAGAAATTTATCGACTGCCTCGGCGGTTTTGGTATTTACACATGCGGACATCGTAACAAAGAAATCCTGGATGTAGTAAAAGCACAGCTTGATCATCAGGCACTTCATTCTCAGGAACTTCTGGATCCGCTTCGTGGATATCTGGCAAAAGCAATGGCAGATATCACACCAGGTGACCTGCAGTATTGCTTCTTTACAAACGGTGGTGCAGAGGCAGTAGAAATGGCACTGAAACTTGCACGTATTGCAACAGGCGGACGCTGGTATATTTCTACAGTAGGTGCTTTCCACGGCAAATCAATGGGTGCCATCTCCATGGGTGGTAAATCCACTTACCGTGTTCCATACACACCAATGGTACAGCAGGTACAGCATGTAGAATACGGAAATGCAGAAGATATGCGTAAAGCAATCCGCAACCTGACAGCAGTCGGTGAGAAAGTTGCAGCAGTCATCCTTGAGCCAATCCAGGGTGAAGCCGGAGTCATTGTTCCACCTAAGGGATACTTAAAAGAAGTCAGAGAAATCTGCGATGAATACGGCGTAGCATTGATTTTCGATGAAATCCAGACAGGTATGGGACGTACAGGTACAATGTGGAGATGCGAAGCAGAAGGCGTTACACCGGATATCATGACATATGGTAAAGCATTCGGCGGTGGTATTCTTCCTATTACAGGTATCATCTGTAAACCATCCATGTGGGTAGATCAGCTTGTTGAAAACCCATGGCTTCTTGGTTCTCCTACATTTGGTGGAAACCCGTTATGTTGCGCTGCAGCCATCGCTACTATTAAATACATGCTGGAAAACGATATCCCAGGTGTCTGCAAAGCAAAAGGTGAAGTACTGAAAGCTGGTCTTGAAAAACTGGCAGCTAAATATCCGGAGATCATTCAGGAAGTTCGTGGTACAGGTCTGATGCTTGCTGTTGAATTCCATACATGCGAACTTGGATATGAAACTTCTAAAGGATTATTTGCAAGACGTGTCATGACAGCCGGAACTCTGGTTAACGCAAAGACTATCCGTTTCGAGCCGACAGCAGTCATTTCCGAACAGGATATCAAAGACGTAATCTCCAGATTCGATGAAGCACTTGCAGATGTAAAAGCAGGATTAACAAAATAGTTATAAAAAATATTCAAGTTAAATAAAGATATAAGATCATGATTGTGAGCAAAGGGGCACATATTCCGTCAGATGGCGGAATAGTACCCTTTTTGCATTGTCAGGGAAAATTTGTAACAGGACTTTGATCAATAAGAAAGGAAAAAATGCGTATGGAAATAAAGAAATTATACATTGACGGTGAATGGGTAACAGGAAGCGAAGGAAAAACATTTCAGTCTACAAACCCGGCAACAGGTGAAGTACTTGCAGAAATCGCAGAAGCTTCCATTGAGGATGCGAGACGTGCCATCGCAGCTGCCAGAAAATCTTTCTATGAAACAAGAGAATGGAGAGATATGGACTCGCAGGCAAGAGGCGATATCATTCTTAAGATCGCAGACAAACTGGAAGAACGCAGCGAAGAGTTTGCACGTCTGGACTGTCTGGATATGGGAAAACCTTACAGAGAAGCGCAGGCAGATGTGGATGATGCAGTACATTGCTTCAGATATTATGCAAGTCTGATCAAGACACCACATGGCGGATGCTATGATGTCAATTACGGTTTTGGAGAAATGCACAGCTATACAGTTCATGAACCGGTAGGTGTATGCGCAGAGATCACTCCATGGAACTATCCGCTTCTTATGGGAGTATGGAAACTGGCACCATCCATTGCAGCAGGAAACAGTGTAGTATTTAAACCAGCTTCTGTATGCGTACTGTCCTGTATCAAACTGTTTGAGATTTTTGAGGAATGCGGACTGCCGAAAGGTGTTGCAAATCTGGTTATGGGACCTGGTGGAACCATCGGAAATGAACTTGCAGGAAGTAAAGATGTGGATATGGTAACCTTTACAGGAAGTACAGAAGTTGGACAGAGTATCATGCGTCAGGCAGCAGTGAATGTAAAGAAAGTAGGTCTGGAACTTGGCGGAAAATCCCCGAATGTGATCTTTGCAGATGCAGATCTGGATGGAGCTGTAGAGTGGGCAATGATCGGAATCTTTTTAAATCAGGGTGAAATCTGTTCCGCAGGAAGCAGAATTATCATAGAAGAAAGCATTAAAGACGAGTTTATCAAGAGACTTGTAAAGAAAGCCAATGCCATCACGATCGGAAATCCGATGGATAATCCGGATATGGGAGCTATGGTTTCTAAGAGCCACATGGAGAAAGTACTGGCGTGTATTGAAAAAGGAAAAGAAGAAGGTGCTAAATTAGTATGTGGAGGCGAACGTTACACTGAGGGTGAATGCGCAAAAGGATACTTTATCCGCCCGACTGTTTTTGACGAATGCACAGACGACATGACGATCGTAAAAGAGGAAATCTTTGGACCAGTTGTGACCGTGCAGACATTTAAAACAGAGCAGGAAGCTATTGATATGGCAAACAACACTCCTTATGGACTTGCAGGTGCAGTCTTTACTTCTGATATTTCCAGAGCCATGCATGTGATCAAAGAAATCCGTGCCGGAATCACCTGGATCAACTGCTACAATCCAACCTTTAACGAAGCACCGTGGGGCGGTTACAAGATGAGCGGTATCGGAAGAGAACTGGGTGTTCACGGACTGGAAGAGTATCAGGAGATTAAGCAGATCAATATTAATATGAAACCTGGAACTGTAGGATGGTATGAACATTAAGCGTTATTTGAGAGATGAGTGTTTTTTCAAAATCATTTGCTTTGTTGCGGAATCCATACCTCAATAATAATTATTGATTTTCGAAATTAAAGCAGTGGATTTACCTGATCTGATTAAAATTCGTATGAAAAAGGAGGCCTGATATATGCATCTGAATTTAGGACTTGTGGCAATTATTATTACGCTTCTGATCATTGTAGGAGCGGTAGTTACCAGACGCTGCGTGGAATTTATGATCGCAGGATCCATGGTAGCAGCAGTTTTTCTCTATGGAAAAGGATTTCTGGCAGGATGGAGCCAGTCACTTCAGGATATGCTGGCAGAGAACGTGTGGGTTATGCTGGTGTGCCTGCTGTTTGGCGGTCTGATCAGTCTGCTTACAGATTCAAAAGGAAGCTTCGGCTTTTCCAAATACATTTCCAAAGTCTGCAATACAGAAAGAAAAACACTGTTGACTACATTTATCATGGGAATTCTGATCTTCGTGGATGATTACCTGAATGTACTGTCAATCGGTACATGTATGAAAAAAATCAGTGACAAGCAGAAACTTCCGAGAGAAACACTTGCATATCTTCTGGACTCCACAGGAGCACCAGTGTGCGTTTTGCTTCCTTTTTCTACATGGGCAGTTTTCTATGCCAGCCTGTTTTATGAACAGGACAGTGTCAAAGCTCTGGGAGTAACAAGTGCTATGGGGGCTTACCTGAAAGCGATCCCGTTCCTGTTTTATCCGATCATTACACTGGTCATTGTATTCCTGTTTGTTATGGGATGGATGCCGAAGATCGGACCTATGAAAAAGGCATATCAGAGAGTAGAAGAGACTGGAATGGTTTATTCAGAGTCCAGCAGAAAGTACAACCATGAGAATCCAGAGCTGGATGACGACGGAAATATCTGGAATTTCCTGATCCCAATGGGTGTTCTGGTTGCAGTTGCAGTTGTTTCCGGTGATATTTTAAGCGCCGTGATCCTGGCATTAATTGTCTGCTTTGCAATTTATGTTCCAAGAAAAATCCTTACAGTAGATGCTTTCCTGAACAGTATGATCCGTGGATTTGGTGATATGCTTCCAACACTGACCATGCTTTTGGTTACTTTTGTTTTAAAAGACCTTTCCGGAAAAATGGGAATGACAGAGTACATCATTCAGCTTGCAGAGCCATTCCTTTTTGCAGCAGTATTTCCGGCTATGGTATTTATCCTTGGTGCTGTTCTTGCATTCACCACAGGTTCTGACTGGGGAATGAGCTCCATTATCACACCAATCGTATTTCCACTTGGAGCAGCTCTTGGAGCAAACCCGGTTCTGATCATGGCTGCCGTTATTTCAGGAGGAACATTCGGAAGCCATGCATGCTTTTATTCAGATGCAACTCTGCTTGCAGCACAGTCTGCCGGAGTAGACAGTATGGAACATGCCTTGACACAGATTCCTTATGTGATCATTGCCAGTGTATTGTCCGTTCTTTGTTTCGGTGTGGTTGGATTTGTGCTATAATTGTAGCTGAGATGTTAGAGTCAAAAGTCTTCGAATACAGTTTCGAATGATTTTTGAACTTTGTGATACAGATATTGTAAATGAACATTGTTGACGGTAAAAAGAGCAGGAGGGTATTGGATGGATCATTTTGTGGTTACTATTACAAGACAGTTCGGAAGCCTTGGGCGTCCGATCGCGAGACAGATGAGTGAGATCCTGGGAATAGATTATTATGACAGAGATATTGTGGATCAGGCTGCAAAGAAGCTGAAACTTCCAATCTCAGTAGTAGATCAGGAAGAAGAAAAGGCAGTAAAACAGGCAGTGAATCCTTTTTCCAGAATGATATTTCCCCTTGGAAAAGGAACCAGCAATACACAGGACAAAATCTTCGATACACAGAAAAATATCATACAGTTTCTTTCAGAAAAGAATAACTGCATTATCGTAGGCCGCTGCTCAGATTTCATTCTGAGTGATGTGAAGAACAGTCTTCATATTTATATTTATGCATCTTACGAAGCAAGACTTGAACATTGCATCAAAGACCTGGGACTGGAAGAACAGGAAGCCCGCAGGATGATCAAGTCCGTAGATGAGGCTCGAAATTCCTATCATATGCAGTATGCAGGATATCTCCCAGATGATAAACGCTATAAAGATATTCTCATTGACAGTAGCTTTTTCGGGGTAAAAGGAACAGCGGAATTTCTTGCAGAAGCTGTAAAGAAAAAATTTTATGATTGAATAAGAATTCCTGACCATAGGTATTATTATCTTGTGGTTGGGAATTTTGGCGTTAAAGTACCTGAAAAATTCTGCGGGCAGATATGCAGACGGTATTGATTTCCTGTAAGAAATTGGATATAATAGGTACAGAAATAAAAAGAAGACAAAATCATAGATACACAGCTATGAAGATGGGCTCAACAAGGAGGAAAAGTCTTACAATGAAAATCGGAAATGATATTTATTATGTAGGTGTAAATGATCATCAGGTAGACCTGTTTGAGGGACAGTATGTGGTGCCGAATGGTATGTCATACAATTCATATGTGATCATGGATGAGAAGATTGCAGTTATGGATACTGTAGATGCCAACTTCAAAGCCGAATGGCTTGCAAACGTAGCTAAAGTTCTCAACGGTGCAAAACCGGATTATCTGGTAGTACAGCATATGGAGCCGGATCATGCCGCAAATATCGAGAACTTCATGAAAGCATATCCTGACACAACCGTAGTTGCAAATACCAAGACCTTCACTATGATGGGAAATTTCTTCAGAAACCTGAATCTGGACGGAAAGAAGCTGGTGGTTGCAAACGGTGACAGCCTGACACTTGGAAAACATATGCTGACTTTCGTATTTGCACCAATGGTTCACTGGCCGGAGGTTATGGTTACTTATGACAGTACTGATAAGGTTCTGTTCTCAGCAGACGGTTTCGGTAAATTCGGAGCACTTGATGTAGAAGAAGACTGGGACTGCGAAGCACGCCGTTACTATATCGGAATTGTTGGAAAATATGGTGCACAGGTTCAGAAGCTCCTGAAAGCTGCCGAAACTCTGGATATCCAGACAATCTGTCCGCTTCATGGACCGATCCTCACAGAGAACCTGGGACATTACCTTGAGAAATATGATATCTGGTCCTCCTACAAAGTAGAGAGCGAAGGTGTTGTGATTGCCTATACATCTGTTTATGGAAACACAAAGAAAGCAGTAGAACTTCTGGCACAGAAACTGGAAGAAAAAGGATGCCCGAAAGTAACTGTATTTGACCTTGCAAGAGATGACATGGCAGAAGCAGTAGAAGATGCTTTCCGTTACGGCAAACTGGTACTTGCCACAATTACATACAACGGAGATATTTTCCCATTTATGCGTACTTACATTGAGAATCTTACAGAACGCAGCTACCAGAACCGTACCATCGGTCTCATCGAAAACGGAAGCTGGGCACCTGCTGCGGCAAGAATCATGCAGGGAATGTTCGAAAAGAGCAAAAACATTACATGGCTTGAAAATAATGTAAAGATCACTTCTTCCTTAAGCGAAGCAAACGAAGCAGAGATTGAGGCTATGGCAGAGGAACTCTGCAAATAATTTTCAGGTAAGTTTTTTCATGAATTTTCTCTTTTATTATTTTATCCCAAAAGGACATTCTAAAGAAGAATTATTATCTGATACAGAATTTATTTAAAAACAAACTGCTCCATAGACAGCAGAAAAACTTTTTTAACCTCCACGGGATTTCCGCGGAGGTATTTTTTTGTAAAACGAAGACCCTGCGATATACCGGGTCTTATAGTGTTTTCTTATATTTTCCCGCGGAAACTCAATGTATAATATAAACCGCATGCTGCCGGCAAAGATTTTGAGAATCTCATAAAATGAAGGCTATATTTTTTCTTGAAAAATCAAATAATAGTTGCGAATAATCAGATTTTACTATATAATTGACTATAGTCAAAAGTGCAAACAATATTATGATTGGAGAAAAAATGCCAAAAGGATTACAGCATAAAGGAATTGTCAGAAGAAACAAAATGCTATATGCAGCAGTACAGCTTTTTTTAAAGAATGGATATGAAAAAACCACAACAGCTTCGATTGCAAGAGCAGCAGGAATGGCACCATCATCCTTTTTTGCGGCGTTTGAGAATAAGGAGGCGTTATTACTGACATTGGTAAAAACCATGTTTAGTAGCCAGTTTGAAAATACAGGGGCTATATTGGGGGAGAATGCCGACCCATTACTTATTTATGGGGTCGAAACATCCCTGCAGATGTATATAGCAGAAATGTCAGAGCCGCTGCGTGAATTATACGTGGTAGGGTATACGCTTCCCACTACATCGGAATACATTTATCTTAGTACGGCAAAGAAACTGCAGTTTATTTTTGCAGAATATATGGGAACCGCGGAGCTGAAAGATTATTATGAAATGGACATTGCCTCGGCAGGAATTACCAGGGGATTTATGGCAAAAAAGTGTGATATGTATTTTACCATGGAAGATAAATTAAGAAGATTTCTCAAATGCTGTTTCACCTTGTACAAGGTGCCTGAAGAAAAACAGGAGAAAATTATAGAACAGGTTTTAAAGTTAGATTTAAAATCTATGGCCGAAAAAATTATTGCTGATACAGTGAGAAAAGCAGAAGAAGGATTTGAGTCAGTGCTGAATGATATATAAGTAACATTGTATTGTCTTCGGCTTAAGCCAAAGCAGTTGTTTCATAGGAAACCAGAAAAACATGAGGAACAATTAAAAAGCAGGAATATGGAGGGAGAAACAAGATGAAGAAAATCAAATTCGCAAAAAAGAGCAGAAAACTATTTTCCGCGATCCTGGCAGGAGCAATGCTCACCACGTCTGTGATACCGGAATCTTTTGTCTGGGCGGCAGAGGAAGTGCAGGAATTTGGAGACAGTGAGAGTCTGGGCTTTGGATCCACATCAGATCCTATGCCCGGGGCTGGTGGAGACGGGGAAGATCAGGAGCTTACTGATTTTCAGGATATGCCAGATGTTCAAAATGGAAATGATACAGTGGATATGGAAAGTGGCTTTACAGACGAGAGTGATTCTTTTGGCAGCAATGGCAGAGATTCTTCTGTAGAATCTGACTTCCAGAGCCTGGCATCTGTAGAAGAACTGCAGGAGCGGATCAACGCCCTTCCAACTGTGGAAGAATTTCAGAACCTGGCCGATGGTACTACGGTAGAAGGAAGCACCTTGAATCAGGCGCAGACAGATGTGTATACAGAAGCCCAGGATATCGCGGAAAAACTGGACCTGCTTTCTGAAGAAGAACAAGGGCTGGTGGATGTAAGCAGGCTGGAAGCGCTGTTTGGGTATTTTAATGGGATGACGGAAGAGTTAGCGGATACCAACACAATTTCGCCAGGTGACACAATTTCACCTGGAAATAATGTAACCATTACTACCGGGGGAACGTATAAGATAGCGGGAGGAACCTATACTGCTCCTTATAAAAGTGGTGTGATCAATATTAACACTACGGAAGAAGTTACCCTGGAGATTACTGGAGATATTAATGTAAATGGGAAAATTGACTGCAATTTTATTTATGTGCAAAGTGCCTGCAAAAAACTAACGATTAAAAACGAAAAAAATTATACTGTGAAGGTTACGTGCCAGGTTTTATATAATGAAAAGAAAGATGCAATAGTTACTTTTGAGAGAGGTATTTATATATCGTCAGATACAATAAATGGAAATGCTTTGATTTTTAATGCGGGTGAGATTAATTTTAAGAATACTTCATTTCATACAACAGAGCAAGAGTGGGAGATTGGTTGTGGGACAATTGTAAGAAATTATCCACCAAAGGCTTCAGGAAGAATAAATATTTACGATGGAACTAATTTTGAAAATGGATATAATACATGGTCTACTATCTATGGCGGAACTGTTAATATGTATGGCGGAACTATTACAACAATTAAACAAAGCGGAACTGGAATAAAAGCAGATAGCGTCAACATTGTTGGCGGAACAATCAAAAACTTTTCTGATGGTATTGAAGTAGCTTCTTCAAATTTGACATTAAGTATTGGCGGAAATGCAACTCTAAAAAATAAAAGAGATATTTGGCTTGCAGAGGGAGCAATATTCACCATAAAAGATGATTTCAAAGGAACTGCGAGTGTTTGGGCGGAGGATGATTGGACCGAGACTATTAAATTTCCACGTCAAATTACGACATCTGAAACATCACCGGATATGCGTGCAAAGATTACTTATGCTAACGGTTCTAATTCCGTAAATTATAATACAACTAGAAAGTATCTGGAGATAGACGATCATGCTCATTCATGGAATTATTCACCAAGTGAGAATAAAATCATTGCAACATGTACGAAAGAAGAGTGCGGATTTAATCCCGATAAATTGGATTTAACCCTGACAGCAACAGATGAATACTATTCTGGTAACGCGTATACCGGAGCAACGGTAACCAATAATATTACCTATGCTACGGGCGCTGAAGCAAGTACCGTATATTATTTGAAGGATGGTGCACTCACAAGCAGCAGCAATAGCGGATCTGCCAGTGAAGGTGCTGCTCCGGTTAATCCTGGGAACTATACTGTAAAAGTCACACTAGGTGGTCAAATCATAAGTGCCGATTTTAAAATCAGAATCCAAATTAATCCGACAGTGACCATTGATGGTTGGACTTATGGAAAGAACGCAAATACACCGAAGGTGACAGTTAAGTCAGGTGGAAGTGATATTACCACTTCATACAATGAGTCACAGTTTACCTACACATATTATACAAATGAAAATTGTACAAATGTAACAACTGTTAGAAATGGCGCAAACGCGGACGGAAAAGTACCAAAGAATGCAGGTACTTACTATGTAAAGGCTGCTGTGACGGAGAACGGAAATTATGCAGCTGGTATTACAGAACCGGGGCGATTTACAATTGCAAGGAAACCCATAGATGCAACCGTAAGTGCAGATAATAAAACTTACGATGGAAGCGACTCTGCCACTGTAAATGCAACAGTGAATCAGAGTGAACTGGTATCCGGTGATAGCATTACTATTACAAACCTTACAGGTACTTTTGAAGACCGGAATGCTGGATCTAATAAAAAAGTAACAGTTGACAAGTCGAAGGCTGTGATTTCCGGAAATGGTGCAGATAATTATGATGTGACAATTAACCAATTACAGACAAAGGCTTCTATTGATAAGCGTACAGCAGAATTTACATGGGGAAATACAGAATTTATTTACACAGGTACTGAACATAGCATAGAAGCAACTGTAAACAATGCTATTAGTGGAGATCAAATTACACCTGTTTATACTGATAATAAAAAGACAGAAGCTGGAAATTATACAGCCAAAGTTACAGACCTTGGAAACCCCAACTATAAACTGCCGGAAACAGAAAAGGCACAGATTGATTGGAAGATTACTTATCTTGCAGAGGGAAGTGCTAGTGTTTCCGGAACTGAGGGGAAGAATGACTGGTATGTAAGCCCAGTGTCACTTGTGCCGGAAACTGGTTATGAAATTTCAACGGATAAGAGTACGTGGAGTAATTCTCTTGAGTACAGTGATAAGGGAGAACATTCTGTAACCTATTATCTGAAAGATACAAATGGATACATTACAGACCAAAAAACAGCAATTTTCAAAATTGATACTGAAGCACCAACAGGAAAAATTGAAATTGGAACAAATACATTTAGCAGTTTTCTGAACCCTGTTGCTTACGGTTACTGGTTCTGGGATAATGCTGCTGTTGATATCACAGGAGCAGATTCTACCAGTGGAATTGCCTCAATAGAATACCAAAAGGTGAAGGCAGATGAATCCTATGATGTAAATGGCACATGGGTTACATGGGACGCGGCTAATAAACTTTCCCTGACAGAAAGCGGCAAGTATGTGATCTATGCGCGTATTACTGACAATGCAGGAAATCAGACCATCATCAATTCAGATGGAGTGGTTGTATTTAAAGATTCTGTAGTTGTGGATTCTTCCATCGACTACACAAAAACAACCAAAACTTCCGTAGATGCGAAGGTAACATTAAATGGAAACACCGTAGCGTCTGTAAAAAATGGGCAGGACATTTTAAAAGAAGGAACGGATTATACAGTTTCCGCAGACAAAATCACGTTCAGCGGAGAATATCTTGATACTTTGGCAGTTGGAACTTATACGCTGACTGTTGCATATCATCCGCAGGGAGAAACACAGTATAGAGACGGTGACAAACCTGCTGAAAGCCAGATCGCGTTAAAGGTAAAACAGAAGACAGTAAATGTAATATACCAGACAGCAAATGTAAAAATCACAAGTGTTTTGGATAAAGAGTATGACGGACAGCCTGCAGATCTGGTGTATACAACAAACAGCACTGCCAGTGTCAAAGTTGAGTACAACGTAAATGGAATCTGGCAGACAAAAGCACCAACATATGCCGGTACTTATGAAGTGAAGGTCAGTGTACCTGGAAACAGTTATTTTACCGCCGCTTCAACAACAAAGACCTATACCATTAAGCCAAGAGGAGTGGAGATTTCCGGAATTACCGCAAATAAGAAGGTATATGATGGAAATAAGAATGCAGAATTGGATTACAGCAAAGTAGTGTTTGCAAGGCTGATTGAGGGAGATGCCCTTACGGTAAGTGCAGAAGGTACATTTGCTGACAGTAATGCAGCCAAAGGAAAAACGGTTACGATCACAAACCTGGTACTGGGAGGCAGATCGGCAAGTAACTACGTCCTGACCGCTGACGGACAGCAGGCAGATACCATAGCAGATATCAATCCAAAAAAAATAACGGTAACAGCGGATAATCTGAAGAAGATCGTTGGCGGGGCAGACCCTGTCCTTACTTACACAGCCAGTGGTCTGGTAGGAGAGGATACCCTGTCCGGAATTGTCGTGAAACGAAAAGCGGGGGAGAAGGTGGGAACATATACGATCAAAGTTTCCCAGAAAAAAGGCTCAAACCCAAATTACAAGATTACATTTAAGAAGGGTATTTTCACAATCCAGCAGGCCGACCAGTCTAAACTGAAAGGAAAGGATATTTACCGCCTGAAACTTCCGGTATTTTTCGCAAAAGGAAAAGCCAATAAGAACAGCATTACCCTTTCCTGGAAGAAATATGCCGGCGCGACAGGATACGATGTTTACTGGAGTTATTGTGACGGCAGAATAAACTATAAAAAGGTTGGAACTGTCAAAAGCGGAAAACTTTCCATGTCCCATAAGAAACTGAAGAAAAACCATGAATATAAGTACTTTGTTGCAGCTTATAAGATGGTGGAAGGAAGAAAGATTTATATTGCCAGATCCAATGACGTGCATGTTGCCCTGAAACAGGCTTCCACAACAAACGCAGCTTCCATCAAAGTAAACCGGACGGAGATTACCTTATCAGTTGGAAAAACCTTCCAGTTAAAATGCAGTCTCAAAGCCGAAGACAGCAGGAAAGATCTGGTTTCCCATACCAGTCCCTTCCGTTATTACACCACCAACAGCAAAGTGGCAACGGTAAACAAAGACGGCGTGATCAAGGCAAAAGGCAAAGGAGTCTGCACTATATACATATTGGCCAACAACGGAGTGTACAAAAAAGTGACGGTAACAGTAAAATGAGAAGGAAATTATGAAGCTTCTGATAAGGCATTAGCAATGTTGTATACTTTGGCAGATAAATTTCTTACAGGAAGAGGAAAATTCCAAAAGTATTAAGGAAGCCTGAGCTATAAACTACAAGAAGAAAATACCGTAGGAGAAAGGCAGGAACAAAACATGACAGTAGCAGAAGTTATAAAGAAAATGGTAGAGTATTCCAAGGGAGATCTTCATGACATCAACCATTTCATGAAAGTATACGCATATGCAAAAACAATCGCAGAGGGCGAAAATCTGTCACCGGAGCAGCAGAAGCTGGTGGAGGTTACTGCGGTTGTCCATGATATTGCCTGCCCTCTCTGCAGAGTAAAATACGGAAATGCCAACGGTAAACATCAGGAGGAAGAAAGTGCGGCACTGATAGAGGAATTTTTTGTAGATTCAGATCTGCCGAAAGAATTTGTAGATCGTGTTTCTTATATTGTAAGTCATCATCATACAATAACCGGAATCGACGGTATTGATTATCAGATCATGATAGAGGCAGATTATCTGGTAAATGCAGATGAGAGTAATTTTTCCGGAAACAATGTGAGAAACATGCTGGAAAAAGTATTCAAAACAGAGACAGGAAAATTCCTGCTCCAGTCTATGTATCAGAAGAGATTGAATGCTGAAGAATAAAAGGAAAACATTAAGAAAGATTATGAGTGAAAAAAACCGGTGCAGAAATGTGCCGGTTTTTTTGTGGGAAAATCTAGGGATTATAATTTGTTTGTATTACAATTATATGCAGATGAGCGGTTATAATAAATATAAAAAATCTGACCCCTGAAAATTTATTTAAAAGATATGAAACTTTTCTCTATAATTCCCCATCTAATAAGTGTAAAACAAAACAACAAAGCTTCATTCGAATGAAACATATTTGTAAAAACATAAGAGCTACTGGACATGAAGTAAACAGTAACACATAAAACTCTAAGCAAGGAGGATCAGCATTTGATACAGTTGGTAAAACGCTCCATCTCAGGAGATGCGGATGCATTTCTGGAACTGATGGAAAAGAATTCTCTGGCAATGTACAAGGTGGCGCGGGGAATCCTGGATAATGATGAGGATGCCGCAGATGCCATGCAGGATACCATACTTACCTGCTTTGAAAAAATACATACACTGAAAAATCCGGAATATTTCAAAACCTGGATGATCAGGATCCTGATCAATGAATGCAATAAAATCCACAGACACTACAAAAACTTCAGCAGAGCTGAAGAACTTCCGGAAGTCCCCGGACAGGATATGTCCATTGAGGAATTTGAGTTCAAGGAAATGCTTGGAATGCTGGACGAATCCTACAGAATCATACTGGTTCTGTATTATGTAGAGGGATTTCGGATTGCAGACATTGCTTCTATATTAAATATGAATGAAAACACAGTAAAAACCAGACTGGTCAGGGCCCGGGTGCAGCTAAAGCAGGAATATACTTCAGCAGAAGATAATATTCAGAAGAAAAGACTGCAGCAGAAGAAAAAGAAAAACAGAGAATTTACAGGTATAACAGAAGAGCTTGCGGAAAACCAGAATGGAAATATGAGAACAGGATCGGTAATAGCAGGAAGTATAACGGTAAGTGCAAGAAAGGGATGAAGTGATTATGGCGAAGAAGTTGGATTTTGATAAAGAAAAGAATAACAGAAATGACAATGTGATAGAGGAAATCATGCAGGCAGATTTTCCGTTGCCAAAGCAGGCGGAAGATGCAAAAAACGAAGCATTTGCCAGGATTAGGGAAATGGCAGCAGATTCTGGACATGTGGAGAATACAGAGAACATGGTGCGAAGATTACCGGAGAAATCAACAGAAAAATCAACAAAGAAATCAACAGGAAGTTACGGAAAGAAATCCACAGGAACAGCAAAATCGCACAAGAAATTCAAAGCAGTATACAAAACAGCTTTGGGACTGACCGCAGCTGCAGCCGTATTTTCCACAGTATGTATCACAAATCCTGCATTTGCAGAGAACATTCCTCTGGTCGGAAATGTATTTAAGCAGCTCGGCAATTCTCTGGGATTTTATGGTGATTATTCGAAATATGCAAAACAGCTGACAGAATCAGCAGAAGGTGCACAGTCTGCAGATGCTGATGGAAGTCAGGAGGGTAGCAGTAATTCTCAAAATGTTCAGGTTGAGGATCAGAATACAACAGAAAATCACAATGCAGATAAAACGAAAGACGATCAATCCTACAGCAAAACGGTAGATGGAACAACTGTCACACTCTCAGAGGTATACTGTAATGAACTGGCAATGTATCTGTCTATGACAATCCATACAGAAGATAAATTTCCGGATACCTTCATCACATCTGAGGGAAAACCTAATATTAAGCTCAGCGAAAATTCTACAGTGAAATATGATTACATGGATGGAAAAAGTAATCTGTTCAATGCTTATCTGGATGGAAAAATGCTGGATGATAATACTTATGCAGGAGTTTTGCGTATTCCTGTGGAAGATATGACAGTGGATGATGCAGGATGGACAAAATTTTATGAGGTGCGTAATGCATTTTTCAAGGAAAAAGGGATTGATGTAGATTCTGAGGACTTTAGTTTTGACAAGTTAGCCCAGACACTGGGAATGGATGAATACAGTGATGAGAACCTTCCTCAGGTGGGAGGTCCGGCAATCAGCGATTATGTCAAAGACATCAAAGTACCTGACAGGTTTGCCATGGAGCTGGATCTGAAAGATATTGTGGGTACTCTTCCGGATGACCAGGATACTACCCCGGATATCCCTCAGGATCTGCGGGATGAATATAATCAGAAAATGGCAGAGCATGGAATCAGCACAGATGATGCAGATTATGAGAGCCTGACAGAAGAACAGAAGGATCTGGAACATCAGTTTTTCACTGAGATGTGGAATGAGTATTTTGAACGGTATCCTGAGGCAATTGAAGGTAATAACAGATATAACTCATGGACACTGAAGGGTGACTGGAAGTTCAACGTAGATGTAGAGAAAAATACTTCCGATACGGTTAAAAAGGATGTAAATGTGGTAGATGAAAATGGAGATGGTGTTCTCTCCATTACGAAAACACCATTTGAGATCACTATGAAAATGCAGGATCCGGAAGCAAAGTATTTTGCAGTTATGCTGGATGCCAATGGAGATATCATGCCATATGGAGGCGTGTCAAACAGCAATAACACATATGCGATACAGGACAGAGACATTTCCACTGTATATATTTATCTTTGTGACTACTATGAGTATATGGATGAGCTGAAAGGCTACTACTGGTCCGATGACTACGAAGAAAAAGCAAAGACCAGGACCTTCAAACAGCTCCTGGATGAACGGGCAGTTGCCGGCACAGAAGTACATTTTGATACAGATAAATAATGATATAAAGCTTCTTTTTGTCCTTGATATCAGATGATAAAGTCCCGTAACTGAAACAGCATCTTCACAATTTTCTGCAGAAAGATGATGTTTTAATTATTTTGATAAAAAAAGGTCAGAAAAACAGTAGAATCTGAGCCAGGTTAATGTTACAATGTAGGCGTCTCAAAAAAAGAGTGCAGAAGGGAGCCAAAACAAAATGGACTACGCAAAAGAATCTTTAAAAATGCATTATGACTTAAAAGGTAAAATTGAGGTTGTATCAAGAGCCAAAGTAGATTCCAAAGATGCTTTAAGCCTTGCTTACACACCGGGTGTTGCTCAGCCTTGTCTGGAGATCCAGAAGGATGTAAACAAGAGTTATGATCTGACAAGACGCTGGAATACAGTTGCTGTTGTAACAGACGGAACTGCGGTACTTGGACTGGGAGATATCGGACCGGAAGCAGGTATGCCTGTTATGGAAGGCAAATGTGTACTCTTTAAAGAATTTGGCGGTGTAGATGCGATTCCGCTCTGCGTCCGCAGTAAAGATGTTGATGAGATCGTTAAGACAGTAAGTCTTCTGGCCGGATCCTTTGGAGGAATCAACCTTGAGGATATTTCCGCACCGAGATGTTTTGAAATCGAAAAGAAACTGAAAGAATGCTGTGATATTCCGATCTTCCACGATGACCAGCACGGAACAGCAGTTATCACACTTGCAGGTGTTATCAATGCGCTGAAACTGGTTGGCAAGAAGCTTGATGAAGTGAAGATCGTTACTTCCGGAGCAGGTGCTGCAGGTATCGCTATCATCAAACTGTTAATGTCCATGGGACTTAAGAATGTAATCATGACAGACAGAAAAGGTGCGATTTACGAAGGCAGAGAAGGATTAAACCCGATCAAAGAAGAGATGGCTAAGATCACAAACTTCAACAAAGAGAAAGGTACTCTTGCAGAAGTGATCAAAGGCGCAGACATCTTCATCGGTGTATCCGCACCTGGAACACTGACACAGGATATGGTCCGCTCAATGGCAAAAGATCCTATCATCTTTGCATGTGCAAACCCGGTACCTGAAATCTTCCCTGACGAAGCAAAAGCAGCAGGCGCAGCAGTGGTATCCACAGGACGTTCTGATTACCCGAACCAGGTAAACAACGTACTCTGCTTCCCGGGACTTTTCCGTGGTGTACTGGACGCAAGAGCATCAGATGTTAACGATGAAATGAAAGTTGCAGCAGCATATGCAATCGCAGGTCTGGTAAGCGACGAAGAATTAACAGCGGAATATATTCTTCCGGCAGCATTTGACCCACGTGTAAAAGACGCTGTAGCGAAAGCTGTAGCAGAAGCTGCAAGAAAATCTGGCGTAGCAAGAATCTGATCAGATAAATAACAGGATCGGGCTGAAGGGAAGCCTGAGAGTAAGATCATAAATATTATAAGGTCCTCTGTTTCGTGTAAATATTGTGAAACAGAGGACTTTTTATATTATCCGTACTATTATTTTCCTGAACGGACAACAATGTTGGGAAATTTGTTGATGAGAAGTAAATCTGATTTTGATCTGACCTCTGAAAAATTAAATAAACTGGTCATTGAAATGAAAAAATGTAGGGTGTATGATACCGCTATATGTTGATACAGTACCATGCTAAAGTGAAAATACAGAGGGAATAGTGGTTAAACATCTGTAAAATAACGTTCATTTGAGATATGCAAGTAAATGTATCAGCAAAAAAAGCAACATGAGAGGGAAAATTATTATGAACACACAGAACAGTACAGTAACGAAACTGGCAGAGACAGCATTAATGGCTGCATTATGCTATGTATCCTTTACATTTCTGCAGATCAAGATTCCTGTACCTGGCGGAGATGCAACTTCCATTCATATTGGAAATGCATTCTGCGTACTTGCAGCACTTCTGATCGGCGGCGTATACGGTGGATTATCCGGTGCTATCGGAATGGGAATCGCAGACCTGATGGATCCGGTATATATCACTGGTGCACCGAAAACATTTGTCCTGAAATTCTGTATCGGTCTTATTACAGGACTGGTAGCACACAAATATGCAAAGATCAACGAAAGCACAGATAAAGCTTACGTATTCAAATGGAGTCTTATTGCATCTATCGCAGGACTTGCCTTTAACGTAGTGGCAGACCCAATCGTGGGATACTTCTACAAACAGTACATCCTCGGACAGCCGCAGGAACTTGCAGAAGCACTTGCAAAAATGAGTGCGGCAGCTACCTTATTCAATGCGGTTGTTTCCATAATTCTGGTAGCAGTGATCTATAATGCAGTACGTCCGGTACTGATCAAGAGTCATCTGCTTACAGTCACAAATAAGAAAAACAGCCAGGCAGCATAAGATTAATTGAATAGAAAATAAATCAGACAACATAGAACAGCATTTCGGGCATAGAACCTGAAATGCTGTTTTTTATAGTTTATTGATAGCTGTTACGTATCTGCGTAGGAGTGTCTCCGAAATGCTCCTGAAACATTCTCCGAAAGAGCTTATAATTGGTAAATCCATGGCGTTCCAGGATCACATGAACTGGATCTGTCGTAGAAATCAGATCCCTGTAAATAAAAGAAAGCCGATATTCGTTCTGATATTCCAGAAATGTAACGCCCATGCGTTTCTTAAAAAAGCGGCAGAAATATCCGGTCTGCAGATAAGCAACCTCGGAAATTTCCGCCAGGGAAATTGACCGTTTATAATTATCTGCAATGTATTTCAGGACAAGATTCAATCTGTCCAGATCTTTTTTCTTCTGACTCAGATCGCTTTGGAACATTTTTACACTGAAATTATGGTAAAGCTGAAAAAGCAGCTCAAAAAGCAGGCTGTTAAACCGCATGATAAATCCATCCGGACGGATATCGTCGATGATCTGCATCTGCTCCAGGACAGTACAGAGCATGGCTGTTTTAGTTTTACGCACCGGATCTGTAACTGTATGATCCAGCATAAAAAGAAGCTGCTGAATATTTGGAATATATTTTTCCATAAAATCAACAGGAATCTGCAGAACAATCGCTTTATTTGGACTTGTACATTTGGTAGAATGCAGAATGTTGGCATTGATCAGAGTACAGTCACCGGGATAGATCGTGAAATTTTGGGATTCCACAGTGATATCCAGAGAACCTTCCTGCATGTAAATAATCTCCACAGCCCGGTGCCAGTGGGGCGGAATATAACTGCCCTGGTCAATGGAGGTATAAAAACGTACATTTGTAATATCTGACACATCTATAATCTCATAAGAATTTTCTTTTTTTTCCATAATTTCAATTCACTTTCTCAAAAATCTCCGATGAAAATTATCTGGTAATTATCATATCATATTTTTGTCGAATGCGGATGATTTTATCGGTTTAACTTGACATGAGCAATCAGGAATGTAAGCAATAAAAGAGAATATCGACCTATATATTTGTTCTTATCATGCCTGACATCTGCTTGGAGTTTATGGTAATATGAATTCATCAAAGAAAATACAGCAAAATGAAACAGATAAGAATAGAAGAAATAACAGGAGGAAAAGAATATGATCCAGAACCCGATACTTCCAGGCTTCAACCCTGATCCATGCATCTGCAGAAAAGGGGATGACTATTACCTTGCAGTTTCCACTTTTGAATGGTTCCCGGGAATACCGGTTTATCATTCCAGAGACTTAAAGAACTGGGAATTATATACACATGTACTTACAGACGATGAGAAAGTAGATCTCAAGAAACTTCCAAGTGCAAAAGGAATCTGGGCACCATGCCTGACTTACTGCGAGCAGGAAGATATGTTCTATGTTGTTTACGGCGTCATGAATTCCATGAACGCCAGATACTTCGACGTAGACAACTTTATGATCTGCGCGAAAGATATTAAAGGACCATGGAGCGAACCTGTATATCTGCATTCTTCCGGCTTTGATGCATCCATGTTCCATGATACAAACGGAAAGAAATACATTGTATCTCTGGAATGGGAGACAAGAGAAGGATATGAGAAACCAGGTGCAATCTGCATGGTAGAATATGATCCTGCAAAGAAAGAAATCGTAGGTTACCCGAAACGAATCTGGAGAGGCGGCACAGACAGAGGATGCATCGAAGCACCGCATCTGACTAAACGTGGCGAGTACTATTACATTATGTGTGCTGAGGGCGGTACAGGATACAACCACTGTGTTACAATGGGCCGTTCCAAAAACGTCTGGGGACCATATGAAAAAGATCCTAAGAATCCGATTGTTACCAGTGTACCTGGTGAATCCTATGAAAGACAGGACCCGGATCATCTGAAACCGAAATATTATAATCCGGAATCCATTTTACAGAAATCCGGACATGGAAGTTATGTAGAACTGCCTACAGGTGAGGTATATCTGGTTCACCTCTGCTCCAGACCGTTTGTACCGGAACTTCGCTGTACACTGGGACGTGAAACTGCTATCCAGAAGATGATGTGGACAGAAGATAACTGGCTGCGCATGGCAGACGGGACCAACATGGCAAAATTGGAAGTGCCGGAAAGTTCTCTTCCAGAATATCCGGTAGAAAAAACTCCTGATTTTGACGATTTTAACGGAGACGAACTTGGAAACTTCTATTATGCTCCAAGAATCATGCCGCAGAGATTTGCAGATGTAAAAGCCCGAAAAGGTTATGTAAGACTTCGCGGGCAGGAATCCCGTACATCTCTGAATAAAGTAAGTATCCTTGCCCGTAAGCTTACCAGCGTTTATGCAAGAATCACCACAAAGATGGAATTTGTACCTGAAGTTCATCAGCACAGCGCAGGTCTGATTCTGTACTACGACAATATGAACTACATCAATCTCCGCAAATATTACAGTGAGACTCTTGGACAGAGTGCTCTGTCAATTATTCATCTGGAGAACGGTGAAAAAACAGAATTTCTCAACACCAGAATTCCGGTAGAAGACAAACCGATCTACCTGAGACTCTATATCGAAGGACGTAAATCCTGGTTTGAGTGGAGCTATGACGGCGAAAACTATGAGAAGATCGGTCGAATTTTCGATACAACAAGATTCTCCGATGAATACTGTAAATACGGTGAATTCACCGGAACTATGGTAGGGATCACATGTGCAGACCGTGTACTTCATAAAAAATGTGCAGACTTCGATTTCTTCGAATACAAAGCAGACGAGAGTCGTCAGGTTGAGTAATTTAGCCAACATAAAAAATAAAAACAGATGATAAGAGAAAGATCATACTTCAGCGTTGAGGTATGGTCTTTCTTTGGATAAAAGTCAAAATAATATAAAAATTAGTCAAAATTTCAGTGGAGATCCCTGAATAATTGAGATATAATTAAATTGCTAAAAGAAAATTGCTACAAAATATCATATTTTTTGCTTATATCAGAATTTTTTGCTGTATGACCAATTGCGCAGGCATACAAGAAAAACTAAGATTTAAGGGAGGATTTTTACAATGGGAATGCCATCATGGTTAGAAAACATCGTATTTTATGAAATTTACCCACAGACTTTTCTGGATACAGACGGAGACGGAATCGGAAATATCCAGGGAATCATCCGTAAACTGGATTACATCAAGAATTTAGGATGTGACGGAATCTGGTTAAATCCGTGTTTTGAATCACCATTCTATGATGCAGGATATGATGTTGCTGACTATAAGAAAGTAGCACCACGTTACGGAACAAACGAAGATTTAAAAGAACTCTTCCAGAAAGCTCATGAAAAAGGAATGAAAGTCCTGCTTGACCTTGTACCGGGACATACTTCCACAGATCATGAGTGGTTCAAAGAGTCCTGCAAAGCTGAGAAAAATGAATACACAGACCGTTATGTATGGACAAATGATGTATGGGATGATTTCCAGGATGTAGGAAGCATTCGTGGAAGCATCCGTGGCTTTTCCGAAAGAAACGGCTGCTGTGCAGTAAACTTCTTTTCTGTACAGCCGGCTCTGAACTTCGGTTTTGCAAGATGTGACAAGGACTGGCAGCAGCCGATGGATGCACCTGGACCAATGGCAACCAGAGAAGCAATGAAAGATGTTATGCGTTTCTGGATGTCTATGGGATGTGATGGTTTCCGTGTAGATATGGCAGGATCTCTGGTAAAGAACGATGATGATCAGGAAGGAACTATCGCATTATGGCAGGACTTCCGTAAATTTATGGATGAAGAATTCCCGGAATGTGCACTTCTTTCTGAGTGGGGCGAGCCGGGCCGTTCATTAAGAGGCGGATTCCATATGGATTTCCTTCTTCACTTCGGACCATCTCATTATCTTGACCTGTTCCGTGTAGAAGAGCCATATTTCTCCAGAAGGGGAAAAGGAGATATCTCTGAATTTGTTAAAACTTATGAAGAAAACTATGCGGCAACAAACAGAGAGGGTCTGATCTGTATCCCATCCGGAAACCACGATATGATCCGTATCAAAGAAACTCTGGATGATGAAGAGATTAAGATTGCATTTGCATTCCTGTTATCCGTACCTGGAGCTCCATTCATTTACTATGGCGATGAAATCGGTATGAAATATCTCTCAGGCATCAAATCCGTAGAAGGCGGTTTCCACCGTACAGGTTCAAGAAGCCCGATGCAGTGGAATCACAGTGCTAACGCAGGATTCTCAAGCTGTAAACCGGAAGAACTTTACATTCAGATCGATCCTGATGAAGACCGTCCGACCGCAGAGGACGCACTTGCAGGAAAGAATAGCCTGTATGATGAAGTGAAGAAACTGATCGCAGTGAGAAAAGAACATCAGGCATTACAGAATACAGCACCGATGGAATTTGTATATGTAAAAGAATCTGCATATCCGTTAGTATACAAGAGAACCGGAAAAGACGAGACAATCTACATTGTACTTAATCCATCCGGACAGGACGTAGAATGTGACGCACAGATTCCACAGAATGTACAGGTAATTTACTCCAATCACGGAGAAGCAGCTTACGCAGACGGCAAATGGAAAGTACCTGCAGCATCTGCTACATTCTTAAAAGCAGAGAACTGATTATCTGAGTTAACAGAAAATAATTAAAAATATGATCCGGCAAAAGAATGGAAAGAACTTCCCTGATTTTGCCGGATTTTGTATTGCACGGAAGTATACGAGAAATAGACACATAAAATAGTACAGACTTATGAGACCGAAGCTCACGACGATCCATCAGAATATCAGAGAAAAAGGAAGAGTGGCAGTGGATTGTCTGGAGAAACTTATCAGAGGTGAGGAACTGGAAAAGAAAAATTATACACTGCCTGTAGAGATGGTATTCAGGGACAGTGTGAAAAAGATTACGGAGTAAAGAAGATTACTGAATAAAAAAGATTACTGACGAAAGAACAGAAGCGGATGGTCAGGTGTGAATAAGTAAGACAGAAGTGCATGTCAGAGGAGAGAATCCAAAAGACATGCACTTTTTTGACCTCAAAATAGCACTTTTTTGGACATTGTGTAATAAGATAGAAAAAAGAAATTGTGCATATTTAACAAATGACGAAAAAGAAAGATAAAAAAATTCAAACTTATGCGAAAAAGGTCTTGCTATTTCAGAAACAAAGTGGTATTATACAACTATCAAAAAACCTTATGCGCAAAAGGTAAAAAGAAACAGTTAAAAAAATGACGAGGTGACGAAAATGAAGAAAAAAGTATTTGCAACACTTTTAGCAGTATCTATGATCGCATCAATGGTTCCGGCAGCAGTATCCGTACAGGCAGCAGACGGTGACAGTATTCGTCTTGTAAACGGTAAGATCGAAGTTGACGCTCAGTTAAAGAAATTAGCTGAAATGTATGAGAAAGAAACAGGAACTAAAGTAGAAATCGAATCCATGGGCGGCGGAATCGATATCCAGGGTACTCTGAAAGGATACTATCAGTCAGATAACATGCCTGATATTTTCGTAAACGGTAGTGGAGCAGACTTTGCTAACTGGACAGATATGTTAGTAGATATGAGCGATCAGGAATGGGCTTCTGATACAGATGCAGCTTATGTTGATGAGAGCCAGGGTACAATCGGTTTCCCATATACAACAGAAGCAATCGGTCTTGCATATAACAAAGACATCCTTGACAAAGCAGGAATTGATCCTTCCACATTAACAAGTCCGGATGCAATCAAAGAAGCATTTGAGACAATCGATTCCAAGAAAGATGAACTTGGTCTGACAGCAGTTGTCGGATATGGCGCAGAACCGGTTAATCTTTACTGGTCAACTGGTAACCATTTATTTGGTACATATCTGGATGAAGGTCTTGACAGAGAAGACACTACTTACATTGACATGCTCAATGATGGCGGTAAACTTGACGAAAAACGTTTCACAGATTTCGCTAACTTTGTAGGTCTTCTGAACCAGTATTCAGATCCTGCACTCCTTGTTTCCGGTACATACGATCAGCAGATTCTGAACTTCTCATCCGGTAAATATGCATTTGTTACACAGGGATCCTGGATCGGTGCAACAATGGTTGGTGATGACGCTGACGCTTACAAAGAAGCTGGTAACTTCGAAGTTGGTATGATCCCATACGCATTCGAAGACGGACAGGATACAATCCTTACAAGCTCCCCATCCTGGTGGTCTGTATACAAAGATGGTAATGTAGAAGCAGCAGAAGCATTCCTTCAGTGGCTGACAACAGACGAAGCTCAGGAAGTTCTCGTAAAAGAAGCTGGATTCGTAAGCCCATTCAAATCCTGCACAATCGTAGGCGATGATCCGTTTGCTCAGACAATTACTGATTATCAGAAAGCAGGAAAGACATCCGCATGGCACTGGTCAATTCCAGGTTTCAAAGAAGGTATCGCACAGAACTATACAGGTCAGGTATTTGCTGACTATGCATCTGGAAGCCTTGATGAAGCTGGATTTGTAAAGACAATGCAGCAGGTTCTTGAGAGTGCATACGCAAACTAATCAGAATGAATAACTGATATCTGTTGGGCGGCGATTATGTTGCCGCCCACTTTTATTGCGCTGCATACCTGAGTAAAGGTCCGGGCAGACCTCCATTCAGGTACGCAAAAACGGTTAAGACGCATTGATTTTTGTGTTACTTAGAACGAAATTGACAGTAGCATTTTTGCTTTGAATAAGAAATAGGAAGGGTGAAGGCAAAATGAATACAAACAGTGCTAGTAAAAAAGTAATCTCCATGGTATGCCTGATTGCCGGTATTATTTTGCTGGCTGTAGCATTGATTCAGGATATTTCCGGAAGTGGAGCAGGCTGGAGAGGTCCGGCACTGATCATTGGTGCAATCGGCATTTTACTGGGAATGTATTTATTCCCGACATTAAAACATCACAGAAGCATCGTTAACTTTATATTTGTATTTCCATTGTTATTTACATTTGTAGTAACAGTCATTATTCCATTATGCCTTGGTGTGTTTTATTCCTTTACAGACTGGAATGGAATCAAGATGACAGGATTTGTAGGATTTGCAAACTACAAGACAATGTTCAATGAACCAAGTTTCCTCTGGTCACTGATCATCACAATTCTGTTTGTAGTTCTGAACATGGTTCTGGTAAATGTAGTAGCGTTTATGCTTGCATTGCTCTGTACCTCTAAGATTAAGGGAATCTCATTCTTCAGAGCTTCCTACTTCCTGCCAAACCTGATCGGTGGTATCGTACTCGGTTATGTATGGCAGTTCGTATTTAACAACGTACTGATCAAGATGACAAATAATATTTCACTTCTGTCAAAGACAAACACAGCTATGATGGCTATCATCGTTGTTTATATCTGGCAGTATGCGGGTTATATCATGCTGATCTATGTAACTGGTCTGACACAGGTACCTAAAGATGTACTGGAAGCATCACAGATCGATGGCGCAAATGCAGTTACAACATTATTTAAGATTAAGATTCCGATGATCGCAGCTACAATTACAATTTGTACATTCCTTACCTTAACATCAGCATTCAAACAGTTCGATGTTAACATGGCTTTAACAAATGGTACAGGTTCTGTTGCAAGTTTCTTCGGAAACTATCTGACAAACGGTACTCAGATGCTGGCTCTGAATATTTATAATACAGCGATCTCCAAGAACAATTATGCACTTGGTCAGGCGAAAGCTATTCTGTTCTTCATTATCCTGGCTGCTGTATCTATTATTCAGGTTAGAATTTCCAATAAGAAGGAGGTTGAAATGTAATGGTTACGAAGAAAACGCCAAAGGTAGTGCTTACAGCTGTTGCGATTGTTATCGCAGCGTACATATTATCTCCTTTCTATCTGGTACTTATTAATACATTTAAGAATGCAAACGGTATTGTTGCAAACCCTGTAAGCTTTGTGGGTGCAAGCTTTGCACAGTTTAAGACAAATATTTCAAACGTTGTCAACAACTCTAACTTCAGTTTCTGGAGTGCATTCGGAACATCTGCGGTCATTACAGTTGTTTCCCTTGTATTACTTGCTTTATTTGGCGGTATGGCTGCATGGGTTATCTGCCGTAACAAGACAAAATGGTCTACAGTTATTTACATGACATTTATCGCATCCATGACAATTCCTTTCCAGGTAGTTATGCTTCCTCTGGTTTCTACATTTCGTGATGTAGGTAAATTCCTTGGAATCAACATGCTTCAGTCTATTCCTGGTATTGTATTTGCATACTGTGGATTCGGTGGTGCTATGACAGTATTTATCTTAACTGGTTTTATTAAAGGTATTCCATATGAACTGGAAGAAGCTGCAGCGATTGACGGATGTTCTCCTGAGGGAACTTTCTTCCGCATTATCCTTCCGCTTCTGAAACCGGTTATTGTTACTGTTACTATTCTGAATGGTATGTGGATCTGGAACGATTACCTTCTTCCTTCTCTGATGTTAGGACAGAATGGTAAGGTTAAGACTCTTCCGGTTGCTGTACAGGCGTTTGTTGGTTCTTATGTTAAGCAGTGGGATCTGATCCTTACTGCGGCACTCCTGGCAATGATTCCGATGATCATCGTATTCCTGCTTGCTCAGAAGCAGATTATGAATGGTATGGTTGAGGGTGCTATTAAATAGGCTTGCAAATACTTTTTTGAAAAGGCTGTCGTTTTCCTCATTTATTGGGGACGACAGCTTTTTTATGGTTTCAAAGGGGACGCGAAGAAAAATAAATGTTTTGAACCACGGCTGCGGGGGCAGGAACTCTAGAGCGTGTCTGAAAAATCATTCCCGCAATCTGCACGCCCCACTTTGTAGGATATTTCACCCGAATTCAGTTGCCGTAGCCCGCTACGGCGCCCTCATCCGGGCAAAATATCCCACAAATTGTGACGCACATCTTGCAGAAAGCCTTTTTCAGACACGCTCTAAGCCTTTGGAAATTTGCTAAAACCATGCCAGAAAAATTCAAACTCGCTTCGCTCAGACAGTGAATTTTTCTGACATAACGCAAATTCCCAAAGACTAAGAGTTGCTACACCCCCTGTAGATGTGGTTCAAAACATTTATTTTTCTTCGCTGTGAACTGGCTGGGACTGTGAATGATAGGTATGGAAGTGTGTTATTGGAGATGGAATGGATAGAAACGGAACATAAACGGAATAGAAAATGATAGTATAAATTTTACAGATATGGGCTTGAAATGTTGGGGCTTTTATAGTAATGTAGGTGATACAACGCTTAAGGCGAGGGCTGTCTCTGGACAGTCTATTTTTGTGAAGAAGGATGAGGAAAAATTTTATGGAAAGGACAAAAGAAAGGTCATCGTTTCGTAAGAAGTTTATCGGTGACAAGAAGTTTTATATGATGGTTCTGGCTGTGGCTGTTCCGATCATGATCCAGAATGGAATCACGAATTTCGTGAGTCTGTTGGATAATATTATGATCGGGCGGATCGGTACGGAGCAGATGTCAGGGGCTTCCATTGTGAATCAGCTGATTTTTGTCTATAATCTGTGTATTTTCGGAGGGGTATCCGGAGCGGGTATTTTCACGGCGCAGTATTTTGGACAGAAGGATCACGAGGGTGTGAGGCAGACATTCAGGTATAAGTTCTGGATGGCTGTGATTCTGACGATTGGGACAATTTTACTGTTTCTGACTGTTGGAGAGAATCTGATCAGTATGTATCTTCAGGGAGAGGGTACTACGCAGCAGATCGCAGATACGCTTAAGTATGGAAAGCAGTATCTGGATATTATGCTGTTGGGATTGCCGCCATTTATGATGGTGCAGATTTATTCCAGTACTCTGAGAGAGTGCGGAGAGACTGTTCTGCCAATGAAAGCAGGAGTTGTGGCAATCTGTGTGAATCTGTTGTTTAATTACCTGCTGATCTATGGTGTGTTTTTCTTCCCGAGACTGGGTGTGAGAGGTGCGGCAATCGCAACTGTACTGTCACGTTATGTGGAGGCTGCAATTGTAATAGGCTGGACACACAGGCATACGGAGAAAAATGCATTTGCAAAGGGGCTGTACAGTACGCTTAAGGTTCCTGCGAATCTGACAAAGAAGATTTTGGTTAAGGGTACACCGCTGTTGTTTAATGAGACTTTATGGGCTTCGGCCATGGCGATGCTGACTCAGTGTTATTCGATTCGAGGGCTGAATGTGGTTGCTTCGCTGAATATTTCCAATACCATCAACAATGTGTTTAATATTGTGTTTATTGCGCTGGGAGATTCTGTTGCGATTATTGTGGGACAGCTTCTGGGTGCGGGAGATATGAAGAAAGCGAGAGATACAGATAACAAGATGATCGCGTTCTCAGTGATGTGCTGTACCTGTGTGGCAATGGTGATGTTTGTTATGGCACCGCTGTTTCCAATGCTCTATAATACTAATGATGAGGCGAGGGAGCTGGCGAAGTATCTGATTATGCTCACAGCATTCTTTATGCCGCAGAATGCGTTTTTGCATGCAACCTATTTTACTCTGCGTTCCGGTGGAAAGATGATTATTACGTTCCTGTTTGACAGTGTGTTTATCTGGTGTGTCAGTGTGCCGATCGCGTTTGTGTTGAGCCGCTTTACAGGAATTCATGTGCTGGCGATTTATGCTTGTGTACAGCTGGCAGATCTGATTAAATGTGTGATTGGATTTGTGCTGGTTAAGAAAGGGGTATGGCTGCAGAATATTGTGTCATAAGTATCGTGCTCCAAAGTTTTCAGGAGTGTTTTTATGATTGGCACCGTGAATGAAATGATAATAATTCTCAATAACATTTGGCTTGACTAACCGATATACTATAGTGTATCATCCCTGACTTTAGGAGTTGAATTAAAAAAGTAGTGCTAAGCCATAGATTAGAACCTATGACTTAGCACTTTTTTAATGTCTCCGTTTCCAAGAAAATAAGACGTTAATGGCAGACCTGTCT
>NZ_JAHLQG010000037.1 GCF_018919065.1 Blautia sp. MSJ-9
CAACCAACTAGCTTAGTTATCTCTCGTTTTTACTGTTTTTGGTTTATTCAACCGTTCTTAAAAATGTAAAGAATTTTCGAGAATCGTATGTGTTTCACTGTTTAGTTATCAAGGTTATCTGTCTTGCGACAGCTTGTTTACTTTATCACATCTCTTTTTCTTTGTCAAGCACTTTTTTCAAGTTTTTTTCAAAGTTTTTCGAACTCTTTCGGTTTTCCGAACTGTTCTTCTGATCTGTGATTGTCGGCTCTGTTTAAGCGACTTGGTTACTTTAACATGTTTGCTTTAAGTTGTCAAGCACTTTTTTTAATTTCTTTTTTCTTTCAGAAATCACACTAAATTGTCTCATTTAAAGAAACAATTATTTCCGACAGCTCAACTAATATAACACCCAAAGATCACAATGTCAACAGTTAATTTCATAATTTGACAAACTTTTTTATTTTCTCCTTTCCATTCATCTTATCCACCCACCTATTCCCTTTTACCTATAAGAAAGCCAATCTATTAATGCCCAACTTCCCACCGCCACCTTTCCACTACCAACAGCCAGCCAAGCCCGCCAGATCATTCCTGTCGAGCGACATTTGCAGGGACTTTAGAAAAACTTAGCCCCGGGAAATCCGCGTTATGAGCAGATCACTCACTGTCTGAGCGCAGCGAGTTTGAGTTATCTGCGAATGCTTTTAGCGGATTTCCCAGGGCTTAGCTTTTCTTAAGTCCCGAAACCGAGCCGACAGGAATGATCTGGCGGACTTGGCGTCCCTTAATCCCCCGAAACCGAGCCGACAGGAATGATCTGACGGACTTGGCGTCCCTTATCCCCCGAAACCGAACCGACAGGAATGATCTGGCGGACTTGGCGTCCCTTAATCAGCGGTTAACGAGCATAAAATCCACTCTCCACCTCAACCGGCACAACCTTCTCCTCAACCCCTTCAATCCCAATAAAACTCTGCCTATACAACATCTCCACCATCCTGGCAAGATCCTCCCTGGTCCCCTGCGCCTCCATCTCGACACGCTCATCCCAGTTATTCCTCACCCATCCGGTCACTCCCAGAGAACTCGCAATATAACACGCCCGGTACCGAAACCCGACCCCCTGCACTCTCCCCGAAAACCAATAATGCTTCCTGATCAGATTCTCACTCATCTCCGACCCATGTCCCTCCTGCAAGTTATTCTTCCCCCAGACTCCCCGGCCCCTCTCATACTCCCTGGTATCATCCGCACCCGTCTCAGAATCCTGAAGAAAAGTTCTATACTTCTTTTTCTTTCTATTACCAAATATACTCACTCAGTCATCCTCATCTCATCAGTCGCTCTACACATATACACCCCTGCTCCCTGTTTTTCACAATCAAACTCTGATCACAAATCCATCTTTTCTCGCCTTAGCTTCCGGATACTCTCCAGAACGATAACCAAGTACACAATGGCCAATACCAATATAAGACTCCGGCACACCCCACTCAGCTTTCAGCGCTTTACCCTCTTCAGACGCAAACACTTCTCTCGCACGATGAATCCAGCAGGAATCCACACCAACTGCATGAGCCGCATTCATCAGATTTCCCATAACAAGACTTCCATTTTCCACACAAGTGCCCTGCTCACTGTCAGCAAAAACCACAATAACAGTCGATGCTCCATAAAACGGATCGCTCTTTGCCCCCATTACATCCGCATTCATTTTAGAAAGCTTCGCAACAAGCTCCGGATTCTGAGTCACTACCATAAGAGTTCCCTGCTGTCCCATTCCACTCGGCGCATACTCACCAGCTTCAAGAATCTCATTTAATACCTCTTCCGGCACAAGATCTTTCTTATATCCACGTACACTTCTGCGTTCTAAAAGATTTTTCATTGTTTCATTCATGTCAGTATCCTCCTGTATTTTCACATAGTAAACAGCAACAAATTTTCCTATATTATACCACCACCTTTGTCAAAACTCATCTATAATTTCACACTTTCACAGACAAATCATCCTTGCCCCCAGTCCCTATCTAGTCTATAATGGAAAGTATACTATTACGAGGTGTAACTTATATGAACAAAAAAGAAATTTCCGAAATCAAGAAGCAGTTCACACCAGAGAACTGCTCTATCACCCGCATTTGCGGATGCTATGTTGACGGAGAAAAGAACAAAAAAACCGAATTAAAAGAAGCATTTCTCTCCCTCTCCGAAGAAGAAATGTTCAAATATTTTGATATCTTCCGCAAATCCCTTTCCGGAACAATTGGGAAGAACCTGATGAACATGGAATTTCCTCTTGAGCAGGAATCCGAAGGCGGAACTCAGCATTTCCTTATGAAACTGAGAGAAAGCAAACTTACAGACGATGCACTGGTCGAGAGTTTTTACGATAAAATCATCGAAAACTATGATTATCCGGAGAATTATTACATTATCCTGATTCATGGAGTATATGACATTCCCGGAAAATCCTCCGATGGTTCCGAAATGTTTGATGCCTCAGATGAAATTTACGAACACATTATGTGTTGCATCTGCCCGGTGAAACTTTCCAAAGCAGGACTTTGCTATAACGCGGAGACCAACAGCATTCAGGACCGCATCCGCGACTGGATCGTAGAACTTCCGGATGTTGCTTTTCTTTTCCCGCAGTTTAATGACCGCAGTACGGATATTCATGGAGTTCTTTATTATAGTAAGGACGCAAATGAACTCAGAGATATTTTTATTGATGAACTCCTTGGATGCAATGCCCCTCTCTCCGCCGGTGGACAGCGTGACTCTTTCAATGCACTGGTCGAAGATACACTTGGTGAGGACTGCAGCTATGATACGGTATTAAATATTCACGAGAAATTAAACGACCTGATTGAAGCTCAGAAAGATGAACCGGAGCCTGTAGTTCTGACTAAATCCGAAGTGAAACGTCTTTTCGAAGAATGTGGCGTAGAAGATGAGAAGTTACAGTCTTTTGACGAGCAGTATGAAATTACTGCCGGAGAAAAATCCTCTCTGGTTGCTTCTAATATTACCAATACACGAAGATTCGAGATTAAGACTCCTGATGTTGTCGTTCACGTAGACCCTGAACGTGCCGACCTCGTTGAGACACGCGTGATTGATGGACGAAAATGTCTTGTAATTCCAATGGAAGGTGAAGTCGAGTTTAATGGCATTCGCGTACATACAGGAAGTGAAGATTCTTCGAACGAGGAATTCAGCGAAGATTTCAGCAACGGAAGCCATATTAAAGCAAACGATAAATTCAGTGACACAATAGAGGAGGCATCTGATGCAGAATAATCGTAAACTATTATTTTTTGACATTGATAAGACTTTACTTACCCCTTATCCATGGGCTGTTCCGGACAGTGCAAGAATTGCTTTAAAAAAAGCCCACGATAATGGACACCTGCTTTTTGTCAACTCCGGACGTACTTATGCCATGATTCCTGAAATAATCCGGGAGATTGACTTTGACGGATATGTCTGTGGATGTGGCAGCCAGATTTATATGAATGGAGAACTTTTATTTTCCAGCTCAATTCCCAATTCACTCTGTCGTGAAATAATAGAAATACTAAGAAATTGCAAGATCCCCGCATTTTTTGAGCGTCCGGACAAAATTTTATATGATAACGGATCCTGTTCTCTTCCTGGTGCTATCCAGAATCTGAAAACAGAAGTTGAAGTAGAAGATTTATCTCTCTATACTTCCGAAATTTACCATAGTTTTACATTTGACAAGTTTCTGGCATTTCCTGCCGCAGACTCTGATACGGATACCTTCCGCAAATTTGTTGATGAACATTTTCTGTGTTTTATCCATGATGATAAAGCCTGGGAATTAACTCAGAAAAATTGTAGCAAGGCAACAGGGATCCGGTTTCTGGCTGACCGCCTGGGAGTATCAATCAAAGATACCTTTGCTTTTGGCGACAGCACAAATGATCTTCCTATGCTTCAGTTTGCCGGAAACAGCATTGCAATGGGTGATTCAGATCCTTTGATTCTTCCTCATTGCACTTACCAGACAACCAATATCGAGGATAATGGCATCGCTAATGCATTAAAGCATTTCCTCCTTATTTAATATAAAGCATATAGAAATAACATTTTTGAATAGGTTATTTCTATATGCTTAGGAGAATCAATATGAGTATATTTAATCATGAATTTGATGCCGAAACTACACCTTTGTATTTTTCTCTTGCATTAACAAGATCTTATAATATCTACATTGTATACTTTCTGCTATTTATAGTCTGTATCACATGCTTTGGATATCCGGTTAATGCTCTTCCTGTTGCGGGATGGCTGGCTACATGTCTTCTTGCAAGACATTACATGAATCGTATCTTTATACGATGGAACTTTTTATTTTATGTTATCATTTCCGCGGGATGGATTTCTTATTTCATCTATTATTATGGATGGAATGTTGGCGGTTCCAACTTCATCCTGCCACTAATGTTAATTTCAATGTTTTCTCTGTATGATACAACCTTTAACAAAATTGCATTTGCAGTTTTTTTATTCATACTGAGAATGGCACTGTTTTTTCATTGTCAGAATTATCCGCCAATATACGTCCTTACAGAAGCGCATATGCTGATTGTACAAGTTTTAAATACTATTTTATCATTTGTGATCACGGGTGTGATCTGTCTG
Source organism: Blautia sp. MSJ-9 (assembly GCF_018919065.1). Lineage (GTDB taxonomy): Bacteria > Bacillota > Clostridia > Lachnospirales > Lachnospiraceae > Blautia_A. Next base: position 4,657 of record NZ_JAHLQG010000037.1, read on the forward strand.
ACATTCAGCAGTAATCTTCAGAAAGCAGAGAAGCATCTCATGCTGTATAACATTGAATTAAGACAACAGGCCGGAACCGATCCTCTTACTACTCTGTATAACAGACGCCGTATGGAAGAGGTTCTGGAAAATCACATTAAAGCTAATCCTTATGAAAATTTCAGTATTGCCATTGGTGATATCGATTTTTTCAAAAAAATCAATGATACTTATGGTCATAATTGCGGCGATCAGGTTCTAAAATCTCTTGCAGAACTTTTTAAAGAAAAAACGCTTGGTTCAGGACACGTCTGCAGATGGGGCGGCGAAGAATTTCTCTTCTTCTTTCCGGGAATGAATCTTGACAATGCAACTACAATCATGAATGAAATTAATATAGCAGTCAGCAAATGTATCATAACCTATAAAGATATTACAGTTCACGTAACTATGACTTTCGGTGTAGAAGAAAACGACTATCAGTCAAATATTTCAGAATTAATCAAACATGCAGATGATAAGCTTTATTACGGAAAAACACATGGGCGCGATACCGTAATTTCCTGATATTGCAGAACTTTCCGGTACCATTGCATTTTATGGCATCCACAAGGGTATTCCTGATTCGAGGTTTTTGCGCAATTCATCAGAAAATATTATTCTGGCAATGCAAAAGCAGCTATATGAGAAACGTTTTTGTTTTCCATATAGCTGCTTTTATTATGTTACCTTATGTTTATTATTCATTACCACAATTCTCTGCGATACAGCAATATAATTTTCCTGTCTTATTTCGCAGCTTCTGTCGGTGTTGCTTCTGGTGTTTCTGTAGCTTCAGCTTCTTCTGTTGGTGTTACAGTTGCCTCTGTATCTTCTGCTGTTTCTGTTTCTTCTGCTGCCGGTGTCTCAGTTGCTTCAGCTTCCTCTGTCACATCAGCCTCCGGTGTTGGTGTTGCTTCTGGTGATGGAGTAGGTGTCGAAGTTGGAGCTGTAAAAGTATGTTTATCTGTGATCTTAAGTGTCTTAAGAACTTTCTTTACCACTTTTACATCCGCATCATCCAGCCACTGGTTTGTTGTCTCTGTGTAATATGTGCTCTCTTTGGAATTCTGAAGAGATTCTCTCTTGGATGCTGTTGCATCCTCATCATTAATCTTATCAAGTCTTACTACATAATATCCTGTATCAGTCTCAATAATATCATCTGCAACCTCTCCGTCTTTCAGTCCACGTAAAACACTAATAACTTCGTCCGGATATGCTGCCCCGCTGGAGTCTTCATCCTCATCTTCGCTTTCTTTAGTTGTAAAATTACCCTGTACTGCTGAGTAGCTCTCATCTACTCCCTGAGCAACTTCGCTCATATCAGCTGTCGGATCTTCTTTCATTTTATCAAGAATCTCCTGAGCCTGTTCTTTCTTAGTTTCTTTATCTTCGTCTGTTACATCATCACCACTTGTAGAGATACTTACATAAGTAAAGGTTGTCTGATTTGCCTCATCATCAGAAACTGTGATATTTCCCTCTGCAACAATCGGGTCATACATCTTTTTCTGGATTGTCTGAAGCTCCAGTAATGTTTTTACCTGATCCTCTGTTACAGCGAGTTCTTTGATTGTCTCTTCGCTGTTTGCAGCCATAAACTGTGATGCAGCATCTGCGATTGCTGTTTCATCTTCATCTGTAAGTTCTACATTGTAATCAGATGCTTTCTCTTTCAGAATATACATTTTCTCAATGGATTCCAGACTGCTTGTCACTGCCTGATCACCATATGTCTCTCCAGAATCTTCATCTGCTGTCTGATCCCAGATATTATCCGCGCTTCCCATATAAGACATATACATGGCGGTTGTCTGCTGCTGCTGTTCACGCGCATAAAGGCTGACAACTCCAAGCGGAATATCTGTTCCGTCTACTGTAGCCACTGTTTTTGTTCCATCTAATGTTTTACTTCCGCAGCCTGTAAGCATACCAACTGACATCACACCTGCCAGTGCTGCTACGGCTGTTCTCTTTGCCATTTCTTTCATTTCTTCCTCCATATTATCAGTCTGGTCTTTCTTCATGTCCCACTTTTCCAGACTGTGCTATTACTAGAGTATAAACTTTTTTCCTGCTGAGGGCAAGGTAAATTAAAAAATAAGTGCTATATTTCACATATTTATCACGATCTTCAAACACACTCTTCTGCCATATTCTTAAGTTCTTCTGCAAATTCCGTCAGCGCAGGAATCAGACTGCCCTGAGGTTCCAGGATAAATTTCGGTTCCTGCTCATTCTTAAACTGCAAGCTTCTTCTGTATTTCTGCATGAGAAGCGGAATCCCTTCCGGATTCAGCTTTGCTTTTTCATAAAGTGTAATGCGCACTGATTTTCCGGTCTGCTTAATTTCTGTCACATAGCCCTGATGTGCGATAGCTTTTAACTTCGCGATTGCAAGGAGATTCAGCACTGCCTTTCCAGGTTCACCAAAACGATCCAGAAGTTCCTCTAACATATCATCATAGTCCTGCTGCGTTTCGATTCCAGCGATTCGTTTATAAATATCAAGTTTCTGGAATTCATTGCTGATATAGGAATCCGGAATAAATGCATCGATATTGAGGTCAATCGATGTCTCAAAATCTTCCATTGTATGGATTCCTTTTGCCTCTTTGACTGCCTCGCTTAGCATCTTGCAATAGAGATCATATCCCACCGCATTCATATGTCCATGTTGCTGTGCACCCAGCAGATTTCCCGCGCCTCGAAGTTCCAGATCTCTCATGGCAATTTTAAATCCACTTCCCAGATCCGTATATTCACGAATAGCCGCCAGACGCTTCTCCGCAGTCTCCTTCAGCATCACGTTCTGCCTGTACATCAGGAATGCATACGCCGTTCTGTTAGATCGACCGATTCTTCCGCGAAGCTGATAAAGCTGGGAAAGTCCGTATCTGTCGGAATCATGGATGATCATGGTATTTACATTGGAAATATCCAGCCCTGTTTCAATGATCGTAGTCGAAACCAGTACATCAATATCACCATTTACAAACGCATACATGACATTCTCAAGTTCTCTCTCGCTCATCTGTCCATGTGCAAAATCCACCCTCGCATCCGGCACAAGTTTCGCTATGCGCAGGGCAACATCCGCAATATCCGTAACACGATTATAGACATAATAGACCTGTCCGCCCCTGCGCAGTTCTCTGTTGATCGCCTCCCGGACTGTCTCCTCATCATACTCCATAACATAGGTCTGAATCGGCATTCTGTCCATCGGCGGTTCCTCAAGGACACTCATATCACGAATTCCAATGAGGCTCATATGCAAAGTACGCGGAATCGGCGTCGCTGTCAAAGTCAGCACATCTACATCCTTTTTCAGCTGCTTGATTTTCTCTTTATGCGCAACCCCGAAACGCTGTTCCTCATCGATGATCAGAAGTCCAAGGTTCTTAAACTGTACATCCTTCGACAAGACTCTATGTGTTCCGATAATTACATCTACCTGTCCCTTTTTCAGGTCTTCAATCGCTTTCTTCTGCTGCGCCGGCGTGCGGAAACGGCAGAGAAGTTCTACTCGTACCGGGAACTCTTTCATTCGCTGTACAAAGGTGTTGTATATCTGCTGTGCAAGAATAGTTGTCGGGGCAAGATACACCACCTGTCTGCTCTCCTGCACTTCCTTAAACGCAGCGCGCAGAGCAACCTCTGTTTTACCATAACCTACGTCACCGCAGATCAGACGGTCCATGATTTTCGTGCTCTCCATATCCCGCTTGGCATCTTCAATGGCGCTGAGCTGATCTTCTGTCTCCTCATATGGAAACATTTCCTCGAACTCCCTCTGCCATACCGTATCAGGACCACAGACATAGCCTTCCTTTTCCTGACGTACCGCGTAGAGTTCTACCAGCTCTTTCGCAATATTTTTGACAGCTCCCCGGACCTTGCTTTTCGTCTTATTCCATTCCTGCGTTCCAAGCTTATTCAGTTTCGGAGTTTTTGCAGTATCACCGCCCGAGTATTTCTGAAGACAATCTAACTGAGTTGCCAGAATATAAAGATTGCTGCCGCCACGATATTCAATCTTAATATAATCCTTAACGATCCTGTCCACTTCCACTTTCTCAATTCCGCGATAAATACCAAGCCCATGCTTCTCATGAACCACAAAATCCCCGATAGAAAGCTCTGCAAAATCCTGGATACGCTTTCCGTTATAATTCTTTTTCTTCTTTCTCTTCTTCTGTTCCTGACCAAAAATATCCGACTCTGTCATCACCGCAAATTTGATCAGCGGATATTCAAAGCCTTTTTTCGCATGACCATAAACCACCATGATCTCACCCGGCAGAATCTCCCTGTCATAATCCTGCCCGTAAAAAGCAGCCAGTCCTTCTTCCTGGAGATCCTTCGCCAGTCGTTCAGCTCTGGTACGGGAACCGGAGAGCAATGCGATCTTGTATCCCTGTTTCTTATACTGGTGAAGATCCTTTACCAGAAGTTCAAAGTTACTGTTATACGAACTGACTGATTTTACTTCCAGATAAAATTTCTCCCGGACCTTCCAGCCCGCCTGCTTCGGTTCCAGCGCACAGACAGAAATACAGTTTCGCTTATTTAATTCTTTCTGAAGTTCTTCAAAAGAACAAAGCCAGTTGTCCGGCAGATTCTGGCTGCCTTTTTCCTCGCGGTGCATACGGCTCTGGCGATATTCCTCTTCTACTACTTCACCTTTCTCCGTCAGTCGATTCGGTTCATCCAGAAAAATAACCGATTTCTCCTTTGGAAAATAATCCAGGAAAGAAACCATATCAGATTCCCCGATATGTTCTACTGCCGGATAAATCGTAATCTCCTCCAGATTCTCGAGGGATCTCTGGCTCTCAGCGTCAAAACTTCGTATAGAATCGATCTCATCCCCCCACAGTTCGATTCTCCATGGATTTTCCTCTGTGAGGCAGTAAATATCCACAATACCACCGCGAATAGAAAACTGTCCCGGCATTTCCACCTGACCTACACGCTCATATCCCAGATCCACCAGTTTATTTTTCAACTGATCCATGTCTATCGTACTGTCATTTTCATAATGAATCAGCTGGTTTTTTATTTTTTCCAGCGGTTCCAGGAAATCCATGCATCCGTCAATGCTTGTGACAACTGTAAGTTCCTTTTCCTCCAGCAATGCCCGGATTACTTTCATTCTCTGTCGAATCAGCAGATTTCCATGAATATCTGCCTGAAAGAATAGAAGATCCTTTGCCGGATAGGAATATATTTTCTTATCATAAAACCGGTAATCTTCATAGATTTCTCTGGCCCGGCGTTCATCTTCTGCCAGGATCAGACGATATGGCGCAGTCTCAGAAAGGCCGTACATCAGATGGGATTTCTGCGATTCCATACATCCCGAAACCTGCAGAATCCCCTTATTCGTTTTACTTTTTTCTTTAATCTGTTCAAACTCTGCAAGTCCCTGCAGAGGTGCCATAAATGCTTTCATATTCACCTCTTATATGTCTCCGATAAATAAATCTTCCTGCCATTCATTGCTATTCACAATTAAAAATATTACGCCAAAAGTTCCAGATCACTGTGGCAAGATAAAAGCGGCACCTGTTTTCCTGCTGTAGCATCATTAACAGTCACCGCTTTTCTTCCTTTTCTTCCGTTAAAAGCAGCCAGCATGTGCCACTTACCACTTTGCCGCTTCTTACTTCTGTACAGGTACTTTTCTGTTATATTCGTTCATTGCCGCATCTGCGCCCTGTGAAATCATGATATCCACAGCCTTTGCCGCTTTTTCTATTGCTTCATCCACAAGTTTTCTGTCTTCTGTGGAAAATCTGCCAAGTACATGATCTGCAAGATCCCATCCCTTTGGCTTAGCTCCTACACCTACTTTAATGCGCAGAAACTTCTCTGTGCCAAGCTGACGGATAATATCCTTAATTCCATTGTGTCCACCTGCGCTTCCCTGCTTACGGATGCGAAGCTGTCCCGGTTCCAGATCAATATCATCATAAATAACAATCAGTTCTGTCTCCGGATCAATTTTGAAATAATTCGCCATTTCGCGGACAGGTCCACCACTCAGATTCATAAAAGAGAGCGGCTTCATAAGGATTACTTTCTCTCCGCCAATCATGGTCTTGCCATACATAGCGTTGAACTTCACACCGCCCTGAGGTACATTGTAATCCTCTATCAGCTGGTCAATGGTGTCAAAACCCATGTTGTGGCGTGTTGCTTCATACTGCTTCCCGGGATTTCCCAGGCCAACTACTAAATACATATGTGTTTCTCCCGTTAGTTGAAGTATACCATCTCATCTTTCAGCGGTTCGCATTCTTTTGCTTCACTTGCATAAAGCACAATGCCCTCGTCCTGATATTCTGTACGGTACTCGAAAGCAACCTTTGCAGTCACTTCTACCCAGCTTCCTTCTTTGATATGAGATGCATTATCGCTTCTGCAGATATACCCCAGGAATGTAGTATCATCTGCGCAGCAGGTCATTGCCACACGACCCGGAACAAAGAATTTACTTCCCATTCCGCGCGGTTTCATGACACGTCCTTTGAAATTGACAGTCTTGCCCGCATATTTATCCGGGTGATCCATGGCATCAACAAACCAGATACCGTAATCTTCCGGTGGAATCTGAATAACCGGCGCATCAATATCGAATGGCATCTCATCCTGGAAAATATCGTCCATCTCTCCCTCTTCATCTTCGAAGATGACCTCTGCACTCTGGTTTGCAACTTTAATCCCACGTCTGTATGCAGGAAGCGGATCTCCCTCTTTACAGCGGTTAAATACAACCATATCTGTATTTCTGATCATGTCCATGAACAAAGACTTCATGTTTGCCATATAAACCTGATAAGTTGTAGCATCTACGCAGGTAATTTCCTGCTCGATACCCCATCCTTCCGGAAGTTCCATCTGTTCAAATTTGCTTACAAGCCACATTCCGTTGTACTCAATAACAACACGCTCCGGCTGATGGATGATATCCATAGCGGCCAGACGCTGAGGTGTGAGGTCTTCTTCATCCTCGATCACTTCCACAACCGTGTTTGCAAGTTTCAGTTTATCCATATCATATTCTTCTTCGCCTTCTTCGCAAAGAATCAGCAGAGTTTTGCCATCAATAGCAAAGTAATCCTGCTGTAATGTAAAGTCCAGGAAAGTTGTCTTTCCACTCTCCAGGAATCCCGTAACTAAATAAATGGGAACTCTGATATCATCCATAATCGTTTATTCCTTTATCTGAATTCTATAGTTGTCTGCCTGCTGTCATGTAAAGAATGAGCAGCAGCATCTGTTCTGCATCAAAGTAATTTTATCTGCAATGATTATTCTGCGAGGCCAAATAATTCTGCAAGTTTATCCTCTTTCAGCTTAGAACCGATCACGCACAGGCGGCCTGTATATTCCGGTGCACCCCCGCGGATCTCTGTTTCTTCCGGAACCATATCAAAGTAGATCCATGTTCCGTCCTCTGCTGGAAGCATTCCTTTTGCACGGAGAATAATACCGTAATCTTCGGAAGCAGAAAGTGCTTCAAGCATCTTCTCAAGACCTTCTCTTGTATACTTCTTGATTGTCTCACGGCCCCAGCTTGTGAATACTTCATCTGCATGATGATGATGGTGATGATCATGATGATCGTGTCCGCAGCCACATTCATGGTCGTGGTCATGGTGGTCGTGGTCATCATGGTCATGTCCGCAGCCGCATTCATCATCGTGATCATGGTGATGATGCGCATGGTCTTCATGGTCATGCTCGCAGCCACACTCGTGGTCATGATGATGCTCATGGTCTTCGTGATCGTGATGATGTTCGTGCTCGTCATGGTCGTGTCCGCAGCCGCATTCATCATCGTGATCATGATGATGGTGCTCGCCATGTTCATGTACATGTCCACACTCAGGGCAAACTTCTTCCTCTGCCATCAGCTCTTCTTCCAGAGATACCGGTTTTTCCATAACCTCAAGGATCTTCTTTCCGTCAAGCTTCTCGATTGGAGTTGTGATGATCGCTGCTTTTGCATTGATTCCACGGAGAAGTTCCATCGCCTGCTGTGCTTTCTTCTCATCAATGATATCTGTACGGCTCATAATGATCGCACCTGCATATTCAACCTGATTGTTGAAGAACTCACCGAAGTTTCTCATGTACATCTTGCATTTCTTAGCATCAACTACAGTTGTATAGCTGTTCAGTACAATATCTACATCACCCTGTACACCCTGTACTGCTTTGATAACATCTGACAGTTTACCAACACCTGAAGGCTCGATCAGGATTCTGTCCGGATGATATTTATCAACAACTTCTTTCAGGGAAGTTCCGAAATCACCAACCAGAGAGCAGCAGATACATCCGGAATTCATTTCACGGATTTCGATTCCAGCTTCTTTCAGAAATCCACCGTCAATACCAATCTCACCGAATTCGTTCTCGATCAGTACAACCTGCTCATCTGCATAAGCCTCTTTCAGAAGCTTCTTGATCAATGTAGTTTTACCAGCTCCCAGGAAACCTGAGATAATATCAATCTTAGTTGCCATCGTTTTGTTTCTCCTTTTCTATTTTTATGTTTATCATGCGTAATAATGTCAGAGGAAAACTTTTCTCTGATGTCTTATTATTCTGTAAGAGAATGTCTGAAACTATTCAACAATCCGTCCACTTATTATTTTACCTGTAACACATTACTGTTCATTCCGTTTCCAGAAACACGCTTCGCGGAATGTTACCAGTGAACGGTAGCCATAACGCCTTTATTATACACAAGCTTTCAGACAGTTTCAAGCCCGTCACACGCAAAGAAGGGGACATGACCAAAATCATGTCCCCACCTGTATTTCTATGATCAACCGTTGATCATAAAGCTCATTAATTTATCAATATCTTCTTTCTCATAAGCAACGATCTCAAGTTCTGGGATCTCTCCACCTGAGAAAATGTTTGCCAGAGATACATACTGGGATAATTTGGATTTAAGGTTCAGTCTGTCACCTTCGCCTGTTACTAATTCTACTCTTCCTTCGCAGCTGTCAACTACGTCAAAAAACTTCTCGATATCTTTGATGTTAGATACTTTCATGTTCATTCTCCTTTCAACATGTAACCGTTTATTCTCTCTATTCCTTGTTTTCGCGCTAATTATAGCGCAATTATAACTAAAAAGCAATTATTGAATTTGCACGAATTTTTCAGGTATCGTTTGACTTTAACCATAATATTGTCAAATAAATAACAATTTCTTCTGTTCATCTATTTCTTATGTGTATTCAGCATATGATTAACGTCATAAACAGCCAATAATTGTATCTGATGTCAAGCGGATATTCTTGCTTTTCGCAATTGAAGCAAAGAACTTACCTCATTCGGTTAATATACAAAAATAGCTACTCCATAAGCAGGAAGCGGATATGCAAATGAAAATGGTCTGTTATCGCATTCCTGTTTCACTGCCTTGAATGTCTTCGGCTCTGTCAGGCCATTTTCATCCATGATCAGCTTGTACTGTTTCCTCTTCGGCACCCCAACTCTGTAATCCGGACGATCCACTGGTGTAAAGTTAACCACATACAGGATGTTATTTCTCTTTGTCGGAGATTTTCTTACAAAGCTGAAAATACTTCTGTCTCCGTCATTGGCATTGATCCACTCAAAATCTTCCGGAACATTATCTGATGCATAGAGTGCAGGGTATTTCTTATAAATAGTAAGAAGATCCTTAACATAATTCTGCAGATCTTTATGAGGCTGTTCCTGCAGAAGGAACCAGTCAAGTTCTCTCTCTTCACTCCACTCACGAAGCTGTCCGAATTCCTGTCCCATAAACAGAAGCTTCTTACCAGGATGACATGTCATAAAGGAATATGCTGCTTTTAAGTTCTTAAATTTATCCGGATACTCTCCAGGCATCTTCTCAAGCATAGAGCATTTCAGATGAACTACTTCATCATGAGAAAGAACCAGTACATATCTCTCGCTGTATGCATAAGACATAGAGAATGTCATCTTATTATGGTTGAATTTACGGAAATATGGATCCAGCTTCATGTATTCCAGGAAGTCATTCATCCATCCCATATTCCACTTCAGGCTAAATCCAAGCCCATCATTCTCAGCATCGCCGGTAACCATCGGCCATGCTGTGGACTCCTCAGCGATCATTACAGTTCCGTGGTTTCTGCCAAGAACTACTGTATTCAGATGTTTGAAGAATTCAATTGCCTCAAGGTTCTTATTTCCGCCATATTTATTGGCAACCCATTCGCCGTCTTTCTTGCCATAATCAAGATAAAGCATAGAAGCAACTGCATCTACACGAAGACCATCTACATGACACTCCTCAACCCAGTACAGAGCATTTGCGATCAGGAAGTTCTTAACCTCCGGGCGACCATAATTATAAATCTTGGTTCCCCAGTCCGGATGCTCCCCCTGTCTCGGATCAGCATGTTCATAAACTGCAGTTCCGTCAAAATTAGCAAGACCATGCGCATCTTTCGGGAAATGTGCAGGTACCCAGTCAAGGATAACTCCGATCTTATTCTGATGGAAATAATCGATCATGTACTTAAAATCCTGCGGAGTTCCATATCTGGATGTCGGTGCATAGTATCCTGTAACCTGATAACCCCAGGAACCATCAAACGGATGCTCTGCAATTCCCATGAGTTCCACATGCGTATATCCCATTTTCTTAATATAATCAGTCAGAGAATGCGCAAGTTCACGATAATTATAAAATCCCTCTTCATTCTCCTCTGTCCACGGATGCTTCATCCAGGAACCCGGATGTACCTCATAGATTGCCATCGGCTCTACTTTCTCATCGAACTTCTCTCTGTTCTTAATCCATGTGGCATCTTTCCATTTATAATCCGTGATATCAGTGATCCTCGACGCTGTGCCTGGACGCAGCTCTGCCTCATTGGCATATGGATCCGCCTTATAAAGCTTCTCTCCATGTGCACCTAAGATAAAGAATTTATATAACTGTCCTATCTTCGCTCCCGGAACAAATACTTCATAAACACCAATCGGTCCTACTTTCTTCATAGGATTGGCTTCTTCATCCCATCCGTTAAACTCACCAATCACAGATACAGACTGTGCATTCGGTGCCCAGACTGCAAAGTATACACCTTTCTTACGCCGATATGTAGTTGGATGAGCACCCATTTTCTTATATATCTCGTAATTGGTTCCCTGTCCAAATAAATACTGGTCTAAATCCGTAAATTTCATACTTTCACCCATCAGGAGTCCTCCCTTAACATTCAGATTCTATCTTTTCACGGATATGAATAGTTACCGTTTTTATCTCCCGGAAAAAATTTCCGTCTATCTGTAAAATCATATCTCTGGCAATAAATATGAACTGACTTTTAGTCATTCTATAAGCCCTATTATACCAACCGCTATTCTGTACGTCAATTAAAATTCTGTATATATTCAACAATTTTCTCATACTTTTTGTGTAATTTTTGTAAAAAACAGAAAAGAGCAAAGAAACACATTTTTGCGCATTTCTCTGCTCTTTTGTAAATTCACATATTAGTTTAATATTCCGATCCGTCTCCATAATCTACAGAATCATCACTGTAATCATCCGACTCATCATAACTGTCATCGTAACTTCCATCGTCATAACTACTGTCATCCGAACTTCCGTCACTATAGTTGCTGTCATCACTACTACCATCACTTCCGTCAGATACATCAGAACCATCACCTGAAGAACTGTTGTCAGAAGAATCTGTTGAATCTGTAGTGGCAGCATCTGCTCCGCCATTATATCCAGGCACACCGCCATTGCTGAGTGTACTAGGCCAGAAATCTACATAGCATGCATTCTGCAGTGTTACATTCTTCGCTTCTGCCATCTCACTTACTGTTACAAGCTTATATCCCTGTGCAATAAGATCTGGAATCAATCTCAAGGCCGCCTTTACAGATGGTTCGTGAATATCATGCATAAGAATGATAGATCCATCCGTAAGATCTCCATTCATTACAGCATTATAATCTCCATCTGCATCCATAAGTTTCCAGTCCTCTGTGTCCAATGACCACATAAAGAACGGTTTGTTTACTGTATTATAAATATCTGTATTTCCATCACCATACGGTGCACGTGCTACACTTGCTGTCTGTCCACATGCCTGCATCAGAGCATCGTCCGTATCAGAGAACTGCTTGGCAACTGCATCAATGTCAATTGTTGTCAACTGTGTGTGATCCCAGGAATGGCTTCCGATCTCACATCCAATCTCCAGCATACGCTTCGGTGCATCCGGATATGCACTTACATTCTGACCAAGCATGAAGAATGTTGCATGAGCATTGTTCTCCTCCAGGCAGTCCAGAAGTTCATCTGTATACTGTCCAGGACCATCATCAAATGTCAATGCCAGCATCGGCCGCACCTGCGACGGGTCATAAGAACCATCATCATTGAAATAGTAATCCTTTACTCCCTTAGTTACCCATCCGGTCTGAATATATCCATTCTCATCAAAAGAATACGTTACACCGTCAATATCCTGAAATCCATTTGCAAAATATGTACCATCTGCATTCTGATACCACTTTCCATTGGCATCCTCATGCCATCCCGCTGTCATGGTTGTAATCTTATCCGTATCTGATTTACCCTTCAAAGGCTGTCTCACCGCAGCATCAGAATTGGTCTGTACTTCCTCCTCCGTCTCTGCCTGAGCCTGCACAGTAGACTTACTGCCACCTCCAGCTATACGATGAGCGATCGGAACGATAATTCCTCTCACCACAAACACAATTGCCAGAATCAGTCCAACTACAGAAAGTCCGATCTTCGTATAATGGCGGATCATCATCTGGCGTTTTTTTCTGCGCATCCTCTCGCGCAAAACCCGCTTATCCATTGTTTCCTTTCCCCGCTTCTGTTACTTTATATTTTACCAAAAAGTCTGTATCTTTTCGCTGACTTTAATCATAACTCATTTATCTGACAAATACAATGCCATTTATTCGCCTTATTCTACCTTTTCTGCGAATCCGATTGCACAGATGAAAAAGCCTCAGCGTAGCCCGGTTACTGTTCGTTCCACTCCCAGCAACACATTTCGAGGAATATCATCAGTTATCGCTAATATCCTCTGTACCTAATTCATCCTCCAGATTTTTATCAACATCTGAAGTATCCTGGTCAGAATCAGATACCTCTTCGTCTGTATCATTCGTCTCGGCATCCGCATTGTCCACCTCTGTGGAGTCCTGCTCAGTATCCCCTGCGGCATCTGCATCATCTGCGATTACATCACCATTTGCAACTTTCTCACTGACACTTGCATTCTTTACAATGAAATCCTCTACTCTGAGAAGGCCGATGGACTCATCCACATAACTCTGTCCGTATGTGTCAACCAGTTCTGCAATATCACTGGCTCCCATCTGCTCAACCAGCTCATTCTGCAGTTGAAGACTCTCTTTGTCATCCAGTGACAAGCCCTCTGCATCCATAATTCCCTGTACGATCAGATTCTGCTTTACTTTTCCCTCTGCATACTGCTGACACTGCTCGTCAAAATCATCCTTGGAGATTCCCTGACTGTCAATAAACTCCTCCAAAGTCATATCAGCAGGTTCTGCATAAAGCTGTTCCATACTGTTCTTAAACTCTGTAATCTGAGTATCCAGATCCTCCTGTGGATACTCTTTCACTTCAGAATTCTCAAGAACTGTTGTCCATGCTGTATTCTTAAGGACTTCTTCTGCGGACTTCTTTGCATCATCTTCCAGCTGACTACGCACACCATCCCAGTATTCATCTACTGTAGTATAGTCTGTATTTTTTGCCACCCACTCATCATTGAGTTCTCCTGCACGGCGAACATTCTGCACGGTAACTTTATAAACGACTTTCTGGCCTGCTAGTGTGTCATCCCCATAGTCTGATGGAAAATCAATCTCTATTTCCTTTGTATCGCCTTTCTTCATTCCGATCACACCGTTCTCGAAATCCTCGAACATCTGGCCATCACCAACTATAAAATCATAATTGTTTGCTGTGCCGCCATCAAAAGTCTGACCATCTTTTGTCCCTACATAATTTACAGTTACCAGATCTCCCTCCTGAGCTCCATCAGATACAGGTTCTGCCTTATCCTGCAGATCCTCATTAATCTGTGCCTGTACATCATCGTCTGTGATCGCATCTACGGTATTGTCCAGAGTCAGTCCCTTATACTCTCCAATTGTAATATACTTATCTACATTCTCAACAGATACAAGACGGTTTGTCCCCACTTCCGCCTTCTTATCATCCACTGAACTCGTTTCTGTCTTTGTGTTATCTGTAATAACTGCGCTGCTGTCACCACATGCAGATGCTGTCAGCGCAAAACACGCCGCAAGCATAGCAAGATATATTCTTTTCTTCATAATGATACTCCCTTCTACATTTCCGGTACCGGAGTAGGTCTTGAGGAATCCCATACTTCTGATACATCAAAAAGATCACTGAGCATTTCCGGATTATAGTACATTCTGTATCCATCCAGATTTCTTCTTCCCTGGCGGAAATAATCGTCTGTGATCTGTACAAAGTACTGACTGGAATCTACATTACAGTAGTAACGATATCCCTGACTCTTATAAAATTCATATTTCGCATTATCCGCAGTATAGCCTTCCCAGCTTCCGATGTCTGCGCCAAATGCAAAGATGATCATATCCGTCTTTCCTAAAATCGGAGCTACATAGCTCTGCCATTCTGCATCATCTGTCTGCAGATCCTCAAGCGATCTCTCTGCAACATTCTTATGTCCCCAGGTATGACTTGCAAATTCCCATCCTTCTGCTTTCATGGCATCTGCTACAGCAGTTGCTTCCTTCACTTCCTGATCAAAGTCAAAATCCGGATGTTCTTCCAGGAATTTCTTCTGGTCATCCTGAAGGTTCTCGCCTGTCTTATACGCACCATCTGTACGATATCCCAGCACACCGTTATATCCGGTCATCGCCAGAATTCCTTTTCTTCCATGGTAAGAGAAATCTGGATGTTCTTTTACAAAAGTATCGATCAGCGGAACCATATCATAGTCCCCGGTCGAAACGCTTCCGTCATCCTCGATATATTCATTCTTCACTTCACCATTCTCGTCCACAACAAGCTTCGAAGCAAATCCATCTCCATCCATATAGTGATAATAACTCACATCGTCCTGAGAAAGTACAAACGGGATCTTACCCGGCGGAAGCATAATGCTGCCTCTGGACATTGTTCCATCCTCATTTACAATCGCCATATCGTGAGGGCTGACCATTACATAGCCCTTATCATACATACTCTGTATGATCTTGTTAAATTCATCAATCGTTGTCATATACTGATTATATCCGTCGGAATCAGACTCCCCGTCAAATGCCTTCGACGGATCTTTGATCAGTGTATGGAAAAAAACATGGGTGATCTGTTCCAGCGGATATTCTGTACAGGTTGCCCTGATATTCTCATATTCAGAAACTGCATTCTGCATATCTGTATTACTGTCGTAATCCGACTGGCTCTTAAGCAGTTCTATCGCCCCATCGTAATCATACTGCGCTGCCATAAGGGAAGCCTGTTCCAGAGGAGATTCCTCCTGTGTATCCTCCTCAGCATCTGTCCGCTCTTCACTCTCATCTGTATCCTGCTGTGTATCTTCTGCTGTATCTGTATCCTGTGTTGTATCAGCATCCGCTTCTTCATCTGGCTGCTGCTCTGTTTTCTCCGTATTCTTCGTCTCTGTATCCTTAGACTCAGATTTCTGAAACGGAACATCCTGTTGAAAAGGAAGTAATCCACATCCGCTTAATGCTAATGATGCAGACAAAATCGCTGCCACTACACCTGCTGTCCTTTTTCTCATGTTTTCCCCTTTCGTTTCTATATCAATACTCACCCCATGGTCGGAACCGGCACTGGTCTGGAAGAATCAAAAACTTCCTGCGCATCAAACAGATCTGACAGAAGTTCAGGATTATAATACATTCTGTATCCGTCCAGATTCCTTCTTCCCTGGCGGAAATAATTACTGCGGATCTGCACAAAATACTGACTGGAATCTACATTACAATAATAGTTATATCCCTGACTCTTAAGATATTCAAATTTCTCCCCTGAATAATCCTCTACACTTGTAAGATCTGCACCAAATGCAAAGATAATAATATCTGTTCCACCGATCAACGGGTCTACATTCTCTTTAAATCGCTGAGTATCTGCCTGCAATTTCTCCAGACTGATCTGGCTTACATTCTGGTGTCCCCAGGTATGACTTGCAAACAGCCATCCTTCATCCTTCATTACCTGTGCAACTTTCATTGCACCTTCTCTCTCTGTATTCAGGTCAAAGTCCGGATGTTCATCCAGCCACTTCACCTTATCAGCATCCAGGTCATCCGGTCTGGTCTCATAACTGCTATCTGTACGATAACCAAGGATTCCATTATACCCTGTAAGTGCCACGATTCCCTTCGCACCTCTATATGAGAAATCAGGATGTTCTTCTACAAAACGGTCGATTAATGGAACCATATCATAATCACCTACAGAAATGCTTCCATCATCTTCTACATATTCATTGCGCACTTTACCCTCATCATCCACGATAAGCT
The DNA here is from genome assembly GCF_018919065.1 of Blautia sp. MSJ-9. Taxonomy (GTDB): domain Bacteria; phylum Bacillota; class Clostridia; order Lachnospirales; family Lachnospiraceae; genus Blautia_A. Next base: position 21,310 of record NZ_JAHLQG010000037.1, read on the forward strand.
TCGTCGCAAATCCGTCTCCGTCCATGTAATGATAATAACATACATCATCCTGAGAAAGTACAAACGGCACTTTACCCGGAGGGAGCAGAATCTCGCCGGCATTCATATTGCCATTCTCATCTGCAGTCGCCATATCATAGATGCTGACCATAACATACCCTTTATCATACATACTCTGTGTGATCTGATTAAATTCATCAATCGTTGTCATTACCTGGTCGTAATCCCCGGATTTATAATCTCCGTCAAATGCCTTGCTGGTGTCTTTGATCAGTGTATGGTAAAAAACATGTGTCACCTGATCAAGCGGCCAGGAAACACAGGAGTCCTTCTTCTTCTGATAAACTTTAACTGCATGCTGGAATTTCTCACTTGTCTGATATGTGTCGCTGGCCTGAAGCATCTCTATCGCTTTATCATAATCATACTGATTCGCCGCATGTTTGGCACGTCTGTAAAGAGCCTTATCCTCTTTGCTTAATCCATCTGCATCTGTTTCAGGTTCCGGAGTTACTGTGTTCTCCACTTCTGTCTCAGAATCTGTCTCCGTGGATGCAGTCTGTGCAGGTTCTTCCTTCTTTGTACCAATGGACTTCGCCATTTCCGTAATCTTCGTCTGCTGCTCCCTGAAAAAAGTCTGCAATTCTTCTCCATAAAATCCAACACCGATTCCAATCGCCGCTGCTGCCGCAACGATCACTCCACCCGCAATCCGAATTCTCTTCTTTCTGCGGCGGCTCTTGTTCCTGCGTTCCTGTCTCGCAGCTCTTCGGGCTTCATATGCGTCATTATCATCGTAAAAAAAATCTTCATCCTCACTTGCAGCCGGAGGCTCTTCCTCTTCCACCTGTGCAGACCTTGTCTCTGTTTTTGACGTTTCTGACTCAGACTTCTGCTCAGATTCTTCTGATACATCCGCCTCTGCTTCCTGTTCATTTTCTACTGCGGCTGCTTCCATTTGCATCTCTGCCGGCGCTGCTATATCTGTTTCCCCTGTTGTATCCGTTTCCTCTGCTGCATCTGTATTCTCTGCAGTGCTTGTCTGTGTCTCTGTTTTTTCCTCTTCTGGAATATCCGAAAGTCTCTCCTCTGTATTCTCAGAGTCAGGCTTCAATTCACTCATACTTTTCTCCTCTTTATCATCCGAATAATGTTACTGTCCTAGTACATCGAAAATTAAGTAACCGCCATATTGACTTGTCTGATTTTTCATCTGCCGCGTTGTCGTCAATCGCCGTAGCCACCGCTACGCCTCATTCCTCCGCCTTGCATATGGGAAAATCATCCTGCGTCAATATAGCAGATACTTAATTTTCGATGTACTATCAATATTATAACCACACTAAGTCATTCCATCCTGTAAAAATGTTTTTACCATGATTATAACCTGTAATAAACTAAATTTCTACCGGTTTCCTCCCATTAATTGTTTTTTAATAATTGCCTTTTGTCTTATTTAATGATAAAATAAACGTTATGCAAAGGATTGTCTATCCGTAACAGTCCCTGTGAAAACACATACATTAGGAGGATGCAAATGAGTACAGTAACAATAGTCCTTCTGGTCATTCTTGTTATCCTGATCGCTGCACTGATCGGTTTATATTTCTTCGGCAAAAAAGCCCAGAAGAAACAGGAAGAACAGCAGGCTCAGATTGAAGCAACAAAACAAACCGTTTCCATGCTGGTTATCGATAAAAAAAGGATGCCGTTGAAAGATTCCGGACTTCCTCAGATGGTAATTGATCAGACACCTAAGCTTATGCGCCGTTCCAAACTTCCGATCGTTAAAGCAAAAGTTGGGCCAAGGATCGCAATCATGATCGCAGACGAGAAAGTCTTCGACCTGATCCCTGTTAAGAAAGAGATCAAAGCTGAAGTAAGCGGTCTTTACATCGTAGGAGTAAAGGGAATCCGTGGTTCACTGGAAGCACCGGCTCCTAAGAAGAAAGGATTCTTCGCAAGATTTAAGAAAGATAAAGCTGCCAAATAATTGCAGTTAACCGTAAAATATAAGCCCGCAGATTTATGATCATTTTTGTATCATAGATATGCGGGCTTTTATGATTTAAATTATACAGATTGAATTATCCTCTTCACTGCCTGATTTGAGTCAAGCAGATAAAATATGACCAAACAACTGCTCTGCAGTTTCTTCGGTTAAATTGTAAAATCCTTACAGTCCTTCGGCTGTGCCTTGATTGCAAGATAACAGTCTGCCACATGCTCCTGATTCATATCCAGTGCATAGTCTACTTTCATATTAAGACTGCTGTCACCCTCTTCCAGATTCAGGTTCGTTGCAGCAATTCCCATCTCAATCGTTCCATACGGAGTGGTATAGTAAGTCATATTCTTCTTACCCTGCTCAAAAACCATATGCACATTGACTACGCCTTTCTTGCGCACTTCCATTCCTTTCGGGGAAATTTTTATGTAATTGATCGTCGGCTCTGCGAAGTCCTCCATAATCTCCTCATAACGAAGATAATGACTTCCATTTCGGAAATAATACTCTCCCGGCACAACAATCTCAATTGGCTCCTGCTCGCCTTCTGCATCTATTGTCTGAAGTCCACTTACGTGGATCAGTACTTCTTTATCCATTCTCTCTTACTCCCAATATTCTTACTGAATCGTTACTGTTCACTTTATGCCCAGCAACCCTATATCTTCTATTTCTATGTAATATCTTTCCGCTGATCATCTTCCGAGTCGCATCACATTAATACTTCTCAATATCAATCTTCTGCGTCATCTCTACATCATACGGCAGAATCGAATTTGCAAATGCCTTAAATTCATCTGCCAAGTCACTGACAAAGAATCTATACGGAAATTCCTTCTGCTCCATACCTGTACTGGAAAGACCTTTCTCCTCCAGCAGTCTGCCAAGCTCCAATGCTGTCTCATATGCCGGATTCACCAGACACACATTATCACTCATAATCTTTCTGATCGTAGAACGAAGCAGCGGATAATGAGTACATCCAAGAATCAGTGTATCCACATCCTTATCCTGCAGCTCTTTCAGATATCTGGCCGCCACTTCATCCGTCACAGGATCATGGAGCCATCCTTCCTCCACCAGCGGTACAAAAAGGGGGCAGGCTTTTCCAAACACAGTGATCTCCGGATCCAGCTGCTTAAGATATTCCGCATGAATCCCGGTTCCTACTGTTCCCACAGTACCAATAACTCCCACACGTTTGTTTCTGGTCTGTGCTGCCGCAACTTTCGCTCCCGGCTCGATCACGCCAATGATCGGAATGTCAAATTCATCCCTTACTGCATCCAGGGCAAAAGCACTGGCCGTATTACAGGCGATCACAATTGCTTTCACCTGCTGCTCCTGCAGAAAACGGATGATCTGACGTGAGTACCGAATGATCGTCTCCTTTGATTTACTTCCATAAGGCACTCTCGCCGTATCACCAAAATATACGATTTTCTCTGAAGGAAGATTACGCATGATCTCACGCGCAACCGTCAGCCCTCCCACACCGGAATCAAAAACTCCAATCGGTGCCTCTCTATCTATTTTCATTGATTTCTCTCCATCTCTTTTTGATTGTTTCACTATTCTATCACCAATCGAGAGCCTGTGCAAGCCAGAAGGAAATCTTTACATCTTCTTTCCTGTCTTTATGATCTTCTGGAAACTGAGAGAAACAGAATTTCGGATACAACGTTCCCCACCAGGCAGTGATTGCTGTCTGTTCCTGTCGATTTTCTGCGATTTTTTCTATCTGCTCCGGCATTGTTCCCGCCAGGACCACTCCCAGAATCCCTGCTGTTAAAGCTGCTGTTACTTTTTTGATATATTGTTTGGGATATCTTTTAATTGCCAGCTTTACTTTAAATATTCCTGTTATTTTTTCGAACAGTTTCTTCTTTCTTAGAAACTTCTTCTCAGCACTCATTTTTACATTCCTCCTAAACCAGAGCATGTTTATTTCTATTTCTTATTCAAAGTATCGCCTGCATTTTGGAAATTTATACATCAATTTCCATGCTTCCATTATCAACCCTGACAAACGGCAACTTCAGAAGTCTGTCCTCTTTGTATTTCTCATAAAAAAGTTCTCTGAGTGTCACCGCAGCTCTCTTTTCCCCGGACATCCTGTTTTCCATCATTCCAGTAATATACTCCCCTGCCGAAGAATTCTCCTCTCCATTCCACTTCAAAATTTCTGCCGCGTTCTCTGCCTCAAACACATAAAGATCCTCGCCCACCAGATTCTCCTGTTTCAGATAGTCAAGCACTAGCCTCCAACGTCCATCTTCCACTAAGGTTCTTCCAAGAACCAGTACCTGCAGATGTCCCATATCCAACAGTTTCTCCTGTGACCGGTCATATGCCTGTTCAATCTGAACGAAATCCCCTCCACTGATCTGCAACACTCTTGCACCACCATCCTCTTCTTCCTTTTCCTGCCCTGTACTCTCAGACATATCCGGCATTCCATAAACAAGAAGAAGTCCTTCCGATGAAGCATCTACACCAAGTGCCATAGGATAGGCCCGTTTTTCCGGTTCTACAGCAACACCACATCCCCCAAGAAACAGGCAAAACACCAGGATTCCCGTCACTGCCGCAGGTATCTTTTTTCTGCGACCTCTTTTTCCCAGGAGAAGCATATAAATTTGACAGATTAATATTCCAGGCACAAAAATATATCCCAGACACCATCCAAAATAATCCAGAGCTCCTTTCCCATTTTCTTCCAGAAGCGAAATCAGAAAAACCATTGCAGGAACCCACAGACGCCCGGTTCCAAGATGGGATTTTCGAATAATCTGCTCTCCGTAATGCAGCAAACTTCCGATTGCAAAGAGCAGACTGTACAGAAGAAATCCCATCCATATCACATCAAATCTCGCCAGCACATTTCCTGGAAGATCCGCGCCATCCAGCAACGGCAGAACCGGATAACTTTCAGATTTCACTCTGTCATATCCAAGCACCGCCGGAATCAACAACTCCATCCCCACAAGAAGACCGCCAAGTGTCAAAATCCCACCGACCGCAGTCTTGCCGGCACTCCCGTATTTCTCCACATCTCCCAGCAGAAAAGGCAGTAACCCAATTGCTGAGAATGCACACAGCACTCCGTAAAAAGAACGCCAGACATTCTCCGCCGTAAGTTCCCCCCATTGTATCACTTCCGTGAAATATTCTGCTCTTGCCTGCGGCACACAAAGCCCCATCATAATGAAAATTCCTCCAAGCAGCAAACCTCCGGACACTTCTGCCATCCTCCCTCTTCTCTGCATTCCCCTGCTACTTCCCACAGAACATACCAAAATTGCCCAGAATGCAATCCATCTGCCGGATATCCCTGTAATCAGGCTTGCAGGTATCAGACGCCGCAAAAGAGCCAGCAGATATCCTCCTGCCAGCAATATATAAATCAGAAAAAAGAGACCAATGATCCGTCCTACAAAACCACCTGCAGATTTTACCAAGTCTTCAAATGAGGGTGTCAGACGGATCAGCAGAATTACATAAAATCCCAGAAGAACTAACGCCAAAAGGATTCCTGCCACAGCACTGATCCCATTGATGCCTCCTCTGCCAAAAATGCACAGCATAAATGGTGCCAGAAATGCCAGGATCATCTGTCTGTAAAGCTGCCTGTGTGAAATCCTGTTATTTTCCGCAAATTTCATGAGCCGGACCCCTTTCTCGTTAATCGAATTTTCTGCTCTTCTCTGGCATAGAGTGGCCGCAATTTCCTCATGCGCAGAGGAACTCTCCAAATCCCTTCTTCTCTTCCGGACTTCCGTTCCTTCTTTATAAAAGGCACCAGATACGGAACTCCGAAGCTTACCAGTCCTGCCAGATGTCCCACAACCAGATACACACCCAGCACTATTCCATAAATTCCCAGATAACCTCCAAGAATTAGAAATACATATTTCACCAGTCGAAACGCTGCCGCAAATTCCTCATTCGGAACGGTCATAGAACCCAAAGCAGTCAGTGCTACGATCATTACCACGATGGGGCTTACCAGATTCGCTTCCACTGCTGCCTGTCCGATCACCAGACCGCCTACAATTCCAATGGCATTTCCAAGTGACCCCGGCACTCTTACACCTGCCTCCCGGATCAATTCAAAAGCCAGTTCAAGAAAGATCAGTTCCACCACACTGGAAAAAGGTACTCCTTCTCTTGCCTCTGCAAAAGACAGGATCAACGTCCCCGGCAGAATCTGTGTATGAAAACGTATCACTGCCAGATAAAGTCCAGGCAGAACAGTCGCCATGATTATCGCCAGATATCGTAGCATCCGTAAGAAAGATGCCATCTCAAATCTGTGATACCAGTCTTCACTGCTCTCCATAAAACTATTGAAATTTCCCGGCAGGATCAGTGCTTCCGGTGAATTATCACACAAGATTACAACTTTACCATTCAGAATCTCCTGTACTGCCCGGTCCGGACGTTCCGTCGTCTGATACTGTGGAAAAGGAGAATACCACACATCTTCCGTCAATTGTTCCAGCATTCCGCTGTTCAGGATTCCATCAATTTCAAATTCCTCCAGCCGTTCTTTCACTTTCTCCAGAAGTTCTTCATATACCAGATCATCCATATATAACACCTGTGTCAGAGTATGTGAGCGGACACCGATTTTATATTCTTCCACTTTCAGTCTGGTATCCCGAAGTCTCTTTCTCACCAGTGCACTGTTGCTCTTCACACTGTCCGAGAATCCCTCTCTAGAACCCCGGAGAACTTTTTCCGACTCTGCCTCCATCACGCCCATTGACGGATACCCCTTGCCGGAGATCTTCATTGCCTTGTCATAACCATCGATAAAGAAAACTGCATCCCCAGTAAGCATAGCCTCCACCGCTTCATCAAGATCTGCCAGTTTCTTCACATCTGCAATTCCAAGACTGTTATTTTGGACAAAATCCTGAATCTGATCCGGAGAAATTTCCCAGAAATGATTGATCATTTTGCCAATTGCAGAATCATCCAGAATCATATTTGAAACTGCAACTTCTATATAAACCATGAGACAGTCCACCTTATGATTTTCACCAAGCCTCATAGGACGGATCAGAATATCACTGCAGTTCTCCAGTCTGGTGCGCAGGTACTTCTCATTTTCACGTAAATTTGCAGAAATCCTTGTCTGCTCTTTTAATTCTCTCTGTTCTTTCACATTTCCACTCCTTTCATGCTCCCATCCTCTGATCATTATTCTTCGCAAATTCCCACCATTCGTTTACAACCTCGTAACTAAAACAGGGGACTTACTTGATTTATCCAAAAGAATCCTTCGCCTACAGTGTATTGCTTTAGTCAAAAAAAGAGAGGCTCCTCGCCTCTCTTTATAATTTCCAGATATTCAAATATTATTCGTAACTGTTCGGCCCCCACAGATTCCGTCTGCTTTCCCGGGTACTTATCTATGGCCTCTGGATTTCTCCCTCTCTGCACGCTCACGTTCTGCATTCTCAGCTTCAATAGAACGCATGATAGCCATTCTCTGATTCTCGATATGCTGGAAAGAAAGCTGCTTTGCTTTCTCCACATTACGCTCTTTGATCGCCTTGGTCAGCTCTTCATGCTCCTTTACAAGAAGATCCCTTGTCTCACCTTCTTTGAGATATTCCACACGATAACGATAGATCTGCTCTCTCATATTGTTCAGCACCTGGATCAGTCTCTTGTTATCGGAAGCCTGGTAAATAACCTCATGGAAAGCTACATCTGCCTCAGCAAGCTTTACAAGATTCCCCTCTGCCATGGTATGTTCAAACTCCTTTGCAGCAAGCCATAATTTACTCATCTCTTCCTCAGTCATACGTGCGCAGGCTTTCTCAATGGCAACATTCTCAAGTGCAATACGAACCTCAAGAACATCATTTAAATCCTTTTCTGTGATATTCGCAACCTGAGCTCCTCGGCGCGGTATCATTACAACCAGCCCCTCCTGCTCCAGCTTACGCATTGCCTCTCTGATCGGAGTTCTGCTCACACCAAGTCTCTCTGCCAGCGCAATCTCCATCAGTCTCTCACCTGGTTTCAGTTCTCCCTTCAAGATCGCCTGACGCAGTGTATTAAAAACTACATCTCTTAATGGAAGATATTCATTCATATTTACTGAAAACTCACTTGTCATTTGTACGTCCTCCTGCTTTCGTTACTTCTGTTGCAAAAACCGTCTTCGCCAGTCTGCTCTCTCTGAGAGCTGCTGCCGCTGCCTCCATCTTCTTCCTGTCATCAAAGATTCCAAACACAGTCGGACCGCTTCCGCTCATCATTGCTTTCAGCGCACCATGCGCTTCCATCAGCTCTTTAATCTCTCCGATCACAGGATACTTCCCGATAATTCCTGGTTCAAAAACATTTCCCATCTTCTCGGTCATTGCCAGAAGATTTCCACATTCAATATCTTTGATCATTCCGTCAATATCTGGATGAGTAGTGATCTTATCCAGCTGCAGACTCTCATAAGCTGCCTTAGTAGACACATTAATTCCCGGTTTTCCGATCAGTACAAAACAATCAGGCACCGGTGTAATTCTGGTCAGCTTCTCACCGATTCCCTCTGCCAGTGCAGTTCCTCTCATCACACAATACGGAACATCCGCACCAATATTCACCGCCCGATCCATCAAATCCTTCTCACTAAGTCCCAGTTTAAACAGACGATTGATCCCAACCAGCGCTGCTGCTGCATCTGAACTGCCGCCCGCCATACCTGCTGCAACCGGAATAAATTTCTCCAGACGGATATCTACACCACTCTTTACCTGAAATTCATCCATCAGAAGCTTCGCCGCTTTATATACCAGATTTCGTTCATCATTTGGAATATACGGATAATTCACAGATAAGGAAATCCCCGGTTTCTTCACCCTTCTAATCTCCAGAACATCATACATCTGAATCGTCTGCATGATCATCCGAACTTCGTGATAACCATCCTCTCTCTTCCTTAAAATATCCAGCCCCAAATTTATCTTTGCTAATGCACGTAACCGCATAAATTCCTCCGCTTATCCCTTGTACTTTGTATACAATAATTCACTTTGTACATATTTTAAAACATTTTTTACCTGTTTTCAATATGTGAGCTATCTTTTTATGTGGAAATTTTTTTCAATATATTATACTGGCACCTGCTTTACCAGAATCAGCGGTTGCCCTGGTTTTACTTCTTTTTCCGTCAAACTATTTACACTGCAGATTTCATCTACTGTCGTGTAAAATTTCCTTGCAATATCCCACAGCGAATCTCCTGTTTTTACAATATAAACGGTAATTCCCGGCATGTTTTCAATTTTCTTTCGATCCAGCGGCTGCTCTTCTACAGACTCAATGACCTGCTCCTCCCACTGACGGAATACCAGAACATTTAAACCCACAGCCGCTTTTACCTCAATCTCAGCCCCATCCGCCATTGCAGTAGAAAGCTGTTCTAACTCTGCCTGCAGGAAATACGTACAATCCTGACCAATATCTTTTGCTTCAATCAAATGAGTAAACGGCAGCATGGCATCCATCGAGTAAAATGGCATCTCATCATTTCCAATAATATATAAGATCTTAAGCGCCACAATTCCCTCTGCCACGATCCCTTTCTCCGTAACCCTGGTTTTATCCACTTTCACCTTTCCGCTACTATGGCAAAGCTGCAGAACTTTTCCCTGGTTCTCTTTCACTTCAATCCGGTCTGTCAGGCGACACTTGGAGAAATTCCGCACCAAAAGACTCTCCAGAACTTCCTTTCTGCCATGCAGTACACATTCCTTAAGAGGACTATAGGCATCAAGAATCAGTTCATGATCCTCTTCCCTGTACATCTTCATATTCAGTTCCAACACCGCATCTACCTGAAGAATCCGCTCTTCCCCGTCCGGATCAGGTTTCACTTCCACTCCCTGATGGATCAACGCCACTTCAATATGCGGGATCAATTCCTCTGAACATCCATTACACTCCACTTCACTGTTAAAAGGCATCGTATATTCCAGCCACTGCGGCAGTGCATCCTCTTCCGCACCTGTATATAAGATAAAAACTGCCAGCTCTCCTTTTACCCGAAGCTTGTTTTCCTCAGGGCGCAGGTCCAGATTGCGAGGTTCAATAGTGTACCATAAAAGGTTCTCCACATTTGGTCTATTTGATGCAAGAGTAATGTCATCCTTAATACGCAGAGTATCTTTTTTATGTACACACAGACTCATAAGCCGGATATCCTTTTTCTTCACAGAAACTGTCGGATCATCCAAAGAAACCGGAAGCTCAATCTTTGCCTGTTCATCTACCACTGCATAGAACGTTACGATTGCCTTAATATTCAATTTTCTGGAATGAATTACATGAACACTAAGATCCTCAATCTCCCAGTTCAGACACAGCTTATCTCCCCCCTCGATTCCTTCCAGATTAATGATCTCATCCAGAGGAAGTTTCGCAGAAAGACTGTAAATCCTGCCTTCTTTTTCTCCCACATAAAGCAGATCTACATTCAATGTTCCCTTAAGCAAAGCTCTTCCTTCGCTCAGGCGTACTTCATCCATGGACACATCTGCCTTACTCTGAACCATTCGTCCAATATCCGGTTTCACATCCGGCACATTATAATCCTCATCAAAAGTCACCTGACTTGCCGCCTTGTTTTTGATCCGCAGCATCTGAATGCTTTCTTTTTTTAATTCCAACATGCCTCTATCCTTTCCTGTTATATATTTGCCAGTGTACCAACAAGTTAATTTCTTAATCACTCTCGCATGCCAGGCAGATAAAATCATCCGCTTCTCCTCCTGCTCATAGCCGAATAACCGCTTCGCAGTTTCGGTTAAATTTCTGTATTGTCGTCGGTCACCACAGCTTCCCATATACCCATCTATCCCATGAACTGCACAGGCTTACTTGTGTCTGTTATTTTCAAAACAATACAAGGATAAGAAGGTTCGCTTCCTGCCTGATCCTCTGACGGTCCTATCAATCTGGTTTTACAGAACACCGCATTCTCAGATTCTGAAACCTCCTCAACCTGAATGCTGTAACCTCCTGTAAGCTGCTGTCCATATCCCTTCATCAGATACCGCACTCCACCCACCTGGTATGTCATCTGAAAAGCATTCTCCTTCTTCTGTTCCATCAATTCCGCCGCCTCTACCGGGATTTCTTCCTGCTTCACAATCGTATATTCCAGAGGTGTTCGTTCTCCTTCTTCAATCTTAATGAACTGACATCCTGCCAGTGAAACTGCCAATGTCGCAACCAACACCATCAGAAACACCCGGAACAATCCTCCGGCCTTTTTGACCATAATGCACCCCTGCTCATTCTTTACTAGCTATTTTATGCTGGCGGGATTTTTATTATTACATTACTGTTTACTGGATTCTCTATATCATTCCCCAATGTTACTGTCCACTCCTTTCTCAGCAGCGTTGCCAAAATTCCACATATTCTTTCTTGCAGGTTATTCCACAATTCCGTATAATAAAAAGAACAGCTACTGACATTACTGTTTACTCCGTTCTCAGTAATCTAAAAAATTTTAATATGACATGGGCATTTTCATACATGCCCGGAAAGGAAATGAATAATGATACGATTTATTCTCGTCTGTATCGTGGTGATCGGATACCTGATTCTCTCCATTCCCATCCTTCTGGTAGAATGGATCATCGGTAAATTCTCTCCTATGAAAAAGGATATCAGCTCCCTCCGCATCATCCAGGCAGTATTTCGCTTTATCCTCTGGATCACCGGTGCCAAAGTCACTGTGATCGGTGAAGAAAATGTGCCAAAAGATACGCCAGTACTCTATATCGGCAACCACAGAAGTTACTTTGACATTCTTCTTACTTACTCCCGCTGTCCGATTCGTACCGGCTATGTTGCAAAAAAAGAAATGGAGAAAATTCCGCTGTTGTCCACCTGGATGCGCTACCTTCACTGTCTCTTCCTTGACAGAAAAGACATCAAACAAGGTCTGAAAACCATCCTCACAGCAATAGATAAGGTAAAGTCCGGCATCTCCATCTGCATCTTCCCTGAGGGAACCAGAAACAGAAACGAAAACGAACTGGACATGCTTCCATTCCATGAGGGAAGCTTCAAGATCGCAACCAAGGCTAAATGCCCGATCATCCCGATCGCTATCAACAATTCTGCAGACATCTTCGAAGCCCATTTCCCGAAAATGAAACCTGCCAAAGTCGTAGTAGAATACGGCAAACCAATCTATCCAGATGAACTGAGTAAAGAAGATAAAAAACATATCGGAGAATATACCCAGAACGTAATCCGCGAAATGCTGGAGAAAAACAAACCTCTTACAGAAGCATAGAAATCAAAAAATCCGCTGAACCGATCATATCATAAAAAATCCATCTGATCGGTTCGGCGGATTTTGTTTCATTCCTACTTCCTATTAATTTTCATAGTTAACCAACTTCCTCTTAGTTTATTTGGAGCAAGTGGATAAAATCATCCGCTTCACTACGCAGCTCTACATCGAATATCTGCTCTGCAGTTTATCAAAAGGAACTTGTACTCCTCATACAAATAAGTCCCCCACTGCTTATTGCTTTTTGCAATTGAAACAGGGAACTTATTTGATTCGATTAAATACAAATCCCAGTTAATAAAATCGCCGTAATTGTTCCGGCAAGCGTAGCCAGGAGCGCTCCTGGCAGCGTGTACCGTGTCTTTTCTACTTTTGCCGCAGCAAAATACACACTCATACAGTAGAATAAACTCTCCGTTGAACTCAAGATTACCGCTCCCATAAATCCAGCTCGTGAATCTGTCCCATATTGTTTAAAAATATCCAGCAATAGCCCTGTCGCCGCACTGGAAGAAAACATACGCACAACTGTCAGCGGCAGAATTTCCGACGGAATCCCAATCCCAGAAGTTAATTTTCCCAACTGCTCTCCAGCAAAATTCAGGAATCCTGATCCTCTCAAAATTCCTACCCCAGTCATCAGTCCTATCAAGGCCGGACATATACCCGCGGCTGTTTTCAGCCCCTCTTTTGAGCCATCCAGAAAATCATTATAAACATCTCTCCGCGCCAACAGTCCCCATCCAATAATATAGAACAGAAATATTGGTATGATCATGTCCGACAGAAATGAAAGAATCTTCATATTGCTCTCCCCTTCCGGTTCATGATCCTGCAGAAAATTACCGCCACAGCAGTACTCACCGCAGTAGCCACAATTCCCGGTCCAACTACTGCCGCCGGATCTGCACTGCCATATTGAGCGCGATATGCAATCATATTTACAGGAATCAATTGCAAAGAAGAAATATTGATGATCAGAAATGTGCACATTGCTCTGCTTGCAGTCCCTGGTCTGTGTTCCAGTTCTGCAAGGCTCTCCATAGCTTTCAGTCCTGCAGGAGTTGCCGCCCATCCAAGCCCCAGAATATTGGACAGAAAATTCAGAGAAATATATTTACAGGCTTTTGACTCCGGGTCCAGATCCGGAAAAAGATATCTCATAACCGGACGCATTTTCCCTGAAAGCTTCTCTACCATTCCGGCGTTCTCCGCAATCTTCATCACCCCCGACCACATGGCCACAATTCCTGCCATAGAAATACACAAAGTCACCGCATCCTTTCCCGAGGACACCGTGGCTTCCGTTACCGCCTTAAAATTTCCTGTCAATGCTCCATAAATAATTCCGATCATAATCATGCCGCTCCACAAATACGTCATGTTTCTGCCCTCGATTCCTGTACATGCAACGCGTACCGTATCTCTACAGCTTATGTCCGTCTATTCCTTTGCAGAACTGTTTCCTGTCCCAAAATTGAGAGAGTTTATTATCGAATCAGCCATATCCGCTCAACCGTTTATCTCTCAAAATGCAGGCATATTTATATCCTTATGCCTTGCAAAACTATCTATTGAATAGTACTGTATTTCTATTTTTACATCTTCGACATTAGAACTTCCACTGTATCTGTATTGACCCAGGAAGCACTTTTAATAATGTAATCATTTTATCAACCGTGAATCGTTTCTCATCAAACCCAATCTCTTCCCAGAGGCTTATATTGGACACTACTTTTTCAATCTGCTCCGGTGTCGTATGATTTTCTGCCAGAATATTTATCTCCTCCAACTTCTTCTGCCGTGTATTATCAAGTTCTTCTACCCTCTGATTAATATAATTTGTCAGCGTCGCTCCCGCGCCGGTCAGTGAATCCACAAGCAGAGAAATCTCATCCTCAATCTCCTCAAGTTTCCTGTAAATCTGCTGAATTTTCGGGTTTTCTTTCAACTTTGTATACCCCACAGGAGTCTGCGCATCACGCAGCTTACGCACCATCTCTCTGTACACATAATTTTCTACTTCCTCTGTATAAATCTTCCCACATCCCGGGCAGGCTTTATTGTTTAAACGCTTCGTACATCTTAAGTACTGTTTACCGGACTGTATTTTTACACTCATCAGTGCATAGCCACAATGTCCGCATTTCACTTTTCCAGCAAGCCAGGTATTCACAGCTTTTCGATTTGCCTGAATCGTTTTATTACTGAAGAGTTTAATCCTACAATTAAGCCACTGTTCCGAAGACACCAGCCCCTCATGCGGTGCTACCACAAGCATATGCCCCTTAAGATTCTGCAATTTATCTGTCGCTGCATCCCTTCCCTGATACAGATAACATCCATGAACCCCGTCAAATTGCTCCGGTCTGCTGGCAATATTCGTCCCATGACTTTTAAAAAACCTGTATACATCCATATCTGCCCGGACATATACAGGATTTCTCAGAAGTTGTGCCAACATCGGCCGGATCAGTTCCTTTCCATAAAACTGAACCCCTTTTTCCGCATAGTATCTGGTGATATCCCCGTAGGAAGTATACGGCTGCTCATACATTGCAAAGATTTCCCGCACAATCTCCGCCTCCTGCGGTTCCTCCACCAGCTTCTTTGTATGAATTCCCTCCATGATAATTTCCTCCAGCCGATATCCATAAGGAGGTTTTCCACCCATACGAAATCCCTTCTGACTTCTGGAATAATACGCATCGCTCACACGCTTCTGAATAGTTTCACGTTCAAGCTGTGCAAACACAATGCAGATATTCAGCATCGCACGTCCCATAGGTGTAGAAGTATCAAACTTCTCCGTAGAAGATACAAACTCCACCTGATACTGCTGAAACAATTCCATCATATTGGAGAAATCAAGAATAGAGCGACTGATCCGGTCCAGTTTATACACGATCACCTTCTCCACTTCCCCTCTGCGAATATCCGTCAAAAGCTGCTGAAGCTGAGGTCTGACTGTATTCTTTCCACTATATCCCTTATCCTTATATTCCCTGAATACATCACCCTTCAGTTCATATTTGCAGAATTCAATCTGGCTTTCAATAGAAATACTGTCTGCTCTGTCCACTGACTGCCTTGCATAAATCGCATTAATTCTCTTCATAGAGGTCCTCCTTTGTAAAATAACTTGTAATTTAACTACACAATTACGATAACAAATATTTAAAAATGTGTAAATCGACATTTTTCTACCTTTATGTATAGATTTTTCTGATATTTCTATTTATAATTTAAGTCAAACAAATAAAATCATCTGCTACTCTGCTTATTCCCAATAGGTACACTCAATTTATGCACTTAGTTTATCTGAAGGAACTTACATTGATTACTATACTGTCTAAAACAAAGAGAGTCTTTACAACTTTTATTACTATTTGTGCCGCTAACTGAAAAGCTGCAGAATGGAGATTACTATGAGAAGAAAATGCACAGATTCCCTGATTCGCTGGAAAAAAAGCACTAATCGTAAACCTCTGATCCTTGAGGGACTTCGCCAGACAGGCAAAACATGGCTGCTTATGGACTTCGGCAATAAACAATACGAACATACCCTCTATATCAATCTGGAAACCGACCAGTCTGTTTCCGACTATCTTTCCACTCCCCGTGATGCCCAGGAAGCACTTCTCTTTCTGGAGACTTACGCAGACAAACCTCTGCGCCCAGTTTCCTCTTTGCTGATTCTTGACAACATACAGTGCATTTCAGGGATTTCCACACTCCTTACTTCCATTGCTACAGATTTTCCACAATATCACATCATTTCTGCTGCAAGAGGTGTGGTAAACTCCTCCGATTATCCTGACTGCGACTTTGACATTCTCCCCCTGCATCCCCTGGACTTTGAAGAATTTCTGTGGGCAAACGCAGAATTCGCCCTTTCCCGCGAAATCCGTGCCCACTTCGCAAACTTCGAAACACTTGGAAAAAAGCTCCATCAAAAAGCCCTGGCACAATTCCGCCTCTACCAGATCATCGGCGGAATGCCTGCTGCCATCCTGGAATACAAAAAAGAAAAGAAGCTTCTGATGGTACCAGACACCCAGCAAAAACTTCTCAATCTTTTTCTCAACGACATCACAATGCAGGCACCAAAAGGAACCGCCAGTCACTGCCGAAACAGCTGGCTGTCTATTCCCACACAACTCGGCAGAACCAGCCGCAAATTCCAGTACACCCGCATAGCAAAAGGCGCAACAGCAAAACACTACCAGAAACCATTACAATGGATGATTCAGACAGGACTTGCTTTGCCATGTAATGATGTGACATATCCGCAGATTTCACCCAGCTCACATGCTCAGGCTTCCTCACACTTGTATCCAGTAGATGTTGGATTATGCACACGTATCCTTAAACTTCCTGCCTATCAGCTTCTCTCCGGTGAAGAAAGCATTGCCAACACGGCCTGCACAGAAACATTCCTGGCACAGCAGTTCACCCAAAACGGCTATACCCTCTCCTACTGGTCCAGTGGCAACCAGGCAGAAGTCCCATTTCTGCTATCCAAAAACAACCACCTTATCGCCGTAGACTACCGCACTACTCCGCACCAGAAGTGCAGAAATCTTATGCGTCTCCATGCAGCACCTGATCTTCCAGAAATTGAGCAGATGTATCTTCTCTCAACAGAAGACTTCAGGCAAAAAGAATATTATCACATTGTGCCTGTGTATGCGGCATTTTGTATCTAGCCCAAAATCCCTCACCACAAAAAACGGAACCCTCCTATATCATCCAAACTTTGATTCGGGAAGGTTCCATTTATTTTTTCATTCTTATTCTGTTATTTGCTTTTTATTTCATTCTTTCACAGTTATTTTACTTCTTATAGTCCGTCTTGCTGCAAGTCGGCAGCCCTTTTGTATCCCAGGACATGCCTGCCTGTTTTCTCCAGGTATTTGTTCCAAGTAGAAAACCTCCGGACTGCGCATCCAGAATATACCACTTACCACCAACTCTCACCTGGTTCCACTGATGACTCGGATTACTCGCTTTTGCATTTGCATGGACGTAACGACAATCCACACCAATCGCATCACAAAGTGCTTTCATAGCTCTGGCATATCCGGAACACTGCGCCTCTCCATACACCAGCGCACCCCAGGCAGTATTTGCATAATTGTACTGCCATCCTCTGTACGCATAACTGCAGTTGCTTCGAAGATAGTTAAACGCAGTCAATACCTTGTCATAATCAGACATACCACTTCTGATATAATTAAGCTTGAAACTCTGTACAACACTTCTTACCTGCGCCAGCTGAGTAGTATTCAGATAAGGTCCATACACACTGCCATAGCTGTAATTCCCCTTTACAGTAGGAGCTTTCACAGTTATCTTTCTGGCATCACTTTTTTCACTATACAGATTTTTTCCATTTACTTTCACATAAGCAAGAACTCTGTACTGATATGTTTTTCCTGCCTTCGTCGTCTTATCTGTGGTAGAAAGAGTCATAGCTTTCTTAACAGCTTTCAGATAAGACCACTTTCCATTATCATAACGATAAATCCGGTACCCATCCGCCTGATTTGTATAACTCCATGACAATTTTACAGTTTTGTTATCTGTAGTATAACATTTATAAAGTTCAGGAGTCTGCAGATTCGCTTTCGCAGTAACCGTATTGGAAATAATCTTAACATCATCATCAAAATTCTCCGGTTCCGGATCTACCACATAATCAGAATATCTGAGCTGGTAAGAATATTCATGTCCTGCCTTTGTTGTGGTATCCACAAATGTAAGATTATCTCCACGTGCCCTTGGACGGTCAGAATAGCAGATTACCTTATTGTTATCACCATATTTAGTATAGTGATTGTCATCAATAACTTGCCACATATCCCCTGAAACAAGAAAACGGTCCAGCTTCTTCAGTTTACCGCCATTCTCCACCGACGGCTCCGAACGATAAATCTCTACATACTCAGAGCCCAGAGTATTCACCAGCGCATCAAACTCAATACTGCTCGCCTTTCCGGCACGCCATTGTTTAATGTTCATAAATTCGGTATCTTCCCTGATCGTCTGCGCCGCCTCTGCTCTCACTCCCGTCCCCAGCACCATACACAACAAGGCACAACCCATCACCAGCAAACCGGGCAACTTCCGCAAAACTGATTGCCATAACAATTTACATGTTTCTGAATTCTTTTTCGTTTTCATAATACTTTCACCTCCATACCACAAATATAAATGTTTCATCGGGAGATTTCAATAACTTTTGAGTACATACAATATTTTTATTGCTGTTCACAATCCCGCAATCGCTTGAACAGATAACTTATCTAATCTGAGTAATTTTTATAACTGCAAGAAAACAATTATTTTACATAATTTTAGCATTTAAAATTCAGCAGCAATTACATTCAGCAATATAAAATCCCCGCTATTTCAATACCCTTTCTATCCCCTCCAACCTGTACACCACCCAAAGGGGAACTATAATCATGACAAAGATTAAAAACACAAAGAAGGGCATGGCAAAAAAGACATTAAGTATGTCACTTGTTGTTGCAATGCTTGCTACTTCTAATGTGCCGGTATGGGCTGCTGAGTTCAGCGATGGTACAGATGCAGCTGTAACATCTGAAGCAGAAGCTCCAGTTGTTGAAGATACAACTGCAGATGAATTCACAGATGAAGCAACACCAGACGTTACTACAGAAGAAACAGTTGCTCCAGCTACTGCTGCAGAAGTAAATACAGATGCATTTGTTTCTACACTGAAAGTTAACATGAACGCCGCTGGATGGGGCAATGCAGTAACTGTAAGCGGTACTCTTAAAGACAAAGATGGAGCACCTGTAAGAACTAATGATAATAAAGATGCAAATAAAAGAATTCAGGTAAGCTATACTTGGCTTTCTAATGGCTTAGAAGCAAATGGTACAAGTCCAAGTGCTATTCTTCCAGTAAGTACAGATGTAGATACAATTACATACACACCAAATAGAGATGATTTTAATAAAGATTTATCTCTTATGGTTACTGTAAAACGTGGAAACACAGTTGTTTATCAGGAAACAGTAGCTGGCGGAGTTGTTGGTGCAAAAGATATCAGTGATGATTTCTCAGCAGCTCTTACAGGTGTTGAAAACAAAACCTATAACGGAAAAGAACAGAAAGTAGTTCCAACTAATAAATATTCTGTAAAAACAGCTTTTGGAACAATTACAGAAAAACATATTACATGGAACTATAAAGAAGCATCTAATGACTTTACGAATGTAACAGGAAAAGATATTACTGTAACTGGTACATTAGAGGGTACTTATGATGCTACATCCGAAGCATATGGATACAAAGCTACAACTAAATCTGCTACATATCAGATTACAAAATTAGGAATCACAGACAAGAATCTTGTTTCTTCCATGAAAACAACATCTGTTGAATTCACTGGTTCTGCACAGGAATTTGGAAAATCTGATGTTACTCTGCAGGTAAAAGTAAATGACAGCACTAAAATTGACATTTCAGATGCTATCAAAAAAGATGCAAAATTCACTGGCGATACAGCTGTAGGAAAATACAACTTAAAAGTATCTTCCGATGTATTAGACAAGGACAGCGATGTTCTGAAGAACTTTACACTTCCGGCTCCTACTGTTACTGCAACTACAGACAATAAATATGAAATCGTAGCACGTGACCTCGGGAAATGCTCTGTTGAATCAGATATCGAACTTAACATTGATGACGTAAAAGATCTTGATGCAAAAGCATTAGTTGCTAAGATAGAGGCACAGGCTGGAGAAGTAACATTCAAAGGACAGGACGGAAGAACATTCTCCTTATCTAATATCTTAAATGATGTTACAGTTACTGCAGAACAGGCTCTTGTAAATGCAATTAAAGCAGGTACAACAGGAACTATTGATGGTGCAGTTACAATTGCTTATCAGGCAGATACTAAAAACGTAACAGGAAAGATTACGGTTCCAGTACGTCTGACTATCAGTAACCTTGCTGATGTAAAAGTAAAAGTAAATAATGTAGAATTAAGTACATCTTCTACAGATAAGAACATGTTCTCTGTTCCATATATTGCAAAAGCATATGATTTACAGAAGAAAGAAAACGGAATCAGCTCTTTTGCAGTTGAAGGTCTGAAGACTGGCGAATATAAGATTTCTTATAGTGATAATGTAAATGCAGGCGTTGTTAAAGTTACTGTAACAGGTCTTCTCAGCTATTCTGGAAGCGTTAAGAACTTCTATTTTAAAATTATCCCTGTAGATGTTAAAGATGAGAGTGTCTCCATGAAGAAAACTGTTACTGTTAATTCAGCAAACAATGCAGATGCATCCCTTTACAAAGATGCTCTTGAGTTAGCTATCAAGCAGGAACTGTACAAGGGAAACGGCAAAACTACTCTTGAACTTGACAAAGATTACACTGTAAAATATTACTACACAAAGAATGTAGTATCTACTAAAGAAGATGCAGAAAAAGCAGATGGCGATAATGTACCTGATAACTACGTAACAGCTGTTATTACTGTAAAAGACGGAAACTACAATAAGAAAGTAATTGTTAAATCTGCTCAGATCACAAGAAAGAAAATCAGCAATGTGACAATCAGTGTAGAGAAATCATCTTACACATATACTGGAAAACAGATTGTTCCAGAAATTGTAGTTAAAGATGGTTCTTCTGTTCTTGAAAAAGGTGTTGATTATTCTGTAATTGTAAAAGACAATGTTAACGTAGGAAAAGCTACTATTACCGTTAAAGCATTAGATGGTAGTGATTATGAAGTAAATAGCGAAGCGACAGCAACATTTGATATTACTGCCGCAAATGCAGAGGATGTTAAAGTCACTTTGACAGCTTCCTCTACTGCAACACCATCTACTGGAAAAACAAATACATTTGATTATAGAAAAGGTAAACAGATTAAACCTACTATCTCCGAAGTTTGGTTAGGAGATGTCAATGTAACAGATCAGTTCGATGTCAAATATGCTACTTATGGTGAAAATAATCAGGCTGGTAAAGAAATGGGAACTATCACTATTTCTCCAAAGACCGGAAACAAAAACTTCACTGGAACAAAAACACAGAAATTTGATATCAAAGGTATTGATTTAACTGGTACCTTAAAAGTTTATGGCTCTAATAAGAAGGAATTAAAACCTGTTAATGGTATTATTAGCTGGGATACTTATCATTTCTACTACAACGGATCCGAATGCAAGTTTGCTGATGAAGCTTTCCTTCCAAATCCTGTAGCTGCTAAAGAAGGTACTGATTATGAGATTAAGTACATTAATAATGTAGATGCTGGATATGGATATGTTGTGGTTGTTGCAAAAGGCAACTATGAATCAAATGTAACTAAAACTTTGAATAATGGCGTAGCTATTACTGCTGGTAAATTCAAAGGATTAAATAACGTTGTTGATGCAATTGGATTTGAAATTAAGGCATCTGTCTTCACTGCAAAAAATATCACTGTATCTAACGGTGTTTATGCAACAGGACTTCCTGTTACACCAAAGGTAACTGTAACAGTTGCTGGTAAAACTTTGGTTGAAGGCAAAGACTATAAATTAAATATTCGTCCACAGGATACTGAGAAAGAGACTGATTTTGTATATCCTGCATCTGTAATCAATGCAACAAATGGTAAAATTTTCTACGTAGATGTTATCCCAATGGGTGGATATGAATTTGATGATGTTGACGGAAGTAACACCTTTGCATGGGGAATTGATAAATTTGATTTCGCAGCAGCAGATATTACTTCTTCCGGTGATACTGTAACAGTTAAGAATGGCAACATGACTGTTGATCCATCTGATTATACAGTAACAAAAGACGAAAAAGCAGGTACTGTAACAGTTGCAGCTAAAGAAGGCAGCAAGAACTACACTGGTTCCCAGACTGTTAAAGTAAATAACGTTCAGGTACAGGCTCCTGTAATCAGTGGTGTTAATGTCGTTGGTAATAAAGCTACTGTAATTCTTTCTGGTGAAAGCGATGGAGCAAGCGGATATGACTATGTTATCTCCAAAGCAAATGACTATTCAACAGAGCGTGTTGATGTAACAAAGAACCAGATTAAGACAACAGGTGACTTCAAGTATGTACAGCAGGGAACATATTATGCATACTGCCATGCTTGGACACGTGATGCAAACGGTAAGAAAGTATTCAGCGGATGGTCTAACATTTATCCATTCTCTGTAACAGCAATCACACCAGATGCTCCGGTTATCACAAACGTTAAAGTAAG
>NZ_JAHLQG010000029.1 GCF_018919065.1 Blautia sp. MSJ-9
GCTGGTTCTCGTGCATTGGTCTCCCATTTGGAGATTGCTTTTGTAGTGACCTGAATACCTTCCTGAGAAAGCAGGTCTACCAGATCTGATTGAGAGTATCCTTTCTTTTTTCTATTTTTTGCTAATATTTCCCCGAAATTACGCATTTGTTCGCCTCATTTCTATTTGAATTTTCTATATGCATTATACCGTATGTTAGAAATAAAATCAACAATAATCTCCAAAATGGAGAAAATACAACCAAGATGTTACTTGACTATCTCCGGAATGTCGATATATACTAAACATACAAAAATTGATAAGACATCATGTTGAAGGAAACAGCTGGGAGGTGAAAAGTTTGAGTGAGCGTGTGATCCTGCATAGTGATATGAACTGTTTTTATGCCAGTGTAGAAATGCTGCATCATCCGGAATTTGCCGGAATGCCGCTGGCAGTCGGTGGCGATCCGGAAGCCAGACATGGGATTGTGCTGACAGCAAATTATATTGCAAAGCAAAAAGGTGTAAAGACCGGAATGGCATTATGGCAGGCAAAACAGATTTGTCCGGAAATCATATTTGTACCACCACGGATGGATTTGTATTTGAGATTTTCAAAGATGGCAAGAGAAATCTATTCGGAGTATACGGACAAGATCGAGCCATATGGAATTGATGAAGCCTGGCTGGATGTATCGGACAGCAGAAATCTGAAAGGAAGCGGAATGACGATTGCAAGAGAAATCAGCCATCGGATTAAATACGAACTGGGTGTAACGGTAAGTATTGGAATTTCCTGGAATAAGATTTATGCGAAACTTGGTTCAGATTATAAAAAGCCGGATGCAATCACAGAGTTTAATCGAGAAAATTATAAAGACAGGATATGGCAGCTTCCAGCGTCAGATTTGCTTTATGTCGGAAGACAGACAAATAAGAAATTGCAAAAACTTGGAATCCGGACAATCGGGCAACTTGCGGAATCAGATGAAAAGTTGTTAGAGAGTCATTTTGGAAAAATAGGAAATGTATTATGGGCTTTCGCAAATGGCTGGGATGAAGATCCGGTTTGCAAGGAAGGATATGAAGCACCAGTAAAGTCGATAGGTAATAGCACTACAACACCGAGAGATCTGGAAAATGATCTGGATGTCTGGATCATTCAAATAGCATTGGCAGAAAGTGTAGCTGCACGATTGCGGAAACATGGATTTAAATGCAAAACAGTAGAAATTACAGTTCGAGATAATCGATTGTATAGTTTTTCCAGACAGATACATTTACGACAGCCAACGAATATTACAAACGAGATTGTAACTGCAGCATTTCAGCTATTTAAAGATAATTACAAATGGGAACATCCCATTAGAAGCCTGGGAATCCGAGCTGCGGATCTTGTGTTAGATGATATTCCCGTGCAGTTGGAGTTATTTGGAAATCAGGAGAAAAAGGAAAAGTTAGAGAAGCTGGATCGTACTGTAGATGAGATCAGACGACGGTTTGGTTATTTCAGTATACAGCGAGCGGCAATGTATCAGGATAAAGTCTTATCCCACTTAGACGCTGGTACGCACACGATCCATCCACATAGTTATTTCCATGGGTAATTGGAGGGATAGATTTGAAAAAAGCATTAACCAGAAAACAGGAAGAAAGTTATCAGTGTATTTTACGATATACCAATGAACATGGATATCCACCGACAATACGGGAATTTGGGAAATTGATCGGGGTGAAATCAACATCATCTGCTTTTTCCAGAATCAAACAGTTGGAGTTAAATGGATATATCCGCAGAATCCCGGCATCGCCAAGAGCAATTGAGATTTTATAGTGAGGTGTCGGCATGAACAAAGTATATGTAGATGTAGTAGCAGAGTTTCGGAAAGATGGACAGCTGGTTCCCATATTTTTTACATGGGAGGATGGAAGAAAGTATAGCATTGACAGAATTTTGAAAATCGAGCGATGCGCCAGCAGAAAGGCAGGCGGTGTAGGAATGATGTACACCTGTATGATACAGGGGCAGGAAAGCCACTTGTTTTACGAAGTGGATAAATGGTTTATGGAGAGAAAAACAGCATAAGGAGAGATTGGTATAGACGATATTATTTGGATTATTAACCGGCAGGGATAGTCACTTTCCCTTTATATTCCTGTAGGTTTTACATAAGAAGATGGATTCCGGTCAGCAAAGGCAGCTCCCACAATGCCTTTTGGATATCCGCTTCTGCAAGTTGTAGTAAGTAATTGCTTCCCATCAAAATCATGGGGAAAGCGAACTGGTCTGAAAGACCGCCAGTTAGTGTGATGATGATAAGGAGATTTTGAAACTGATGACAGACAGAGATTATGCAATTAAATCAATGAAAGAAATTACCTTCCAGATGGCAAGTCATGCACAGGATTATCTGGAAGTTACAATCGAAAGACATTATACTGATATTAAAGAACTGATGACAAGCTATCAGAAATTGATTTTGGAAAACCAGATTGTGTTAGAAGAACTGGATATGGAATGCCAGGAGAAAATCAATGAAGATATGGCATATGCATTGAGTTATCTGAGCATTTACAACAACCAGCTGAATGTGCCAAAGATGCACCGGGAGATGAATAATCTGATGATTATTTATGGATTGTCGGACATGATCTATCGGGGAATGACTTTGGTGAAGTTCTATGCACCGAATGGTGTGATGCTCAGTGAAATCCTTCATTCCTGTTTTTGCAGTCATTATAATAAGACAGATGTGGAAGTACAGCAGGAGTTAGGAATAGGCAGGACTTCTTTTTATAAAATGAAGAAGCTGGCACTTGGGTATTTAGGATTTTATTTTTATGAGATCGTGGTACCGCAGGCAAAGGATAAAAGATTTAAACCGTCACTGGGCGTTGAGGAAGAGTAGGTGAGTAATATGAGATACGAAGATTCGATGAAAGGTGTAGCTGATCAGATAATCAAAGAACAGCAGCGAGCAAGTAAAATTAAAAACAATCCAGAAGAATTCCATTGGCATGACGAATATGCAACGTTGAATTTCTTTCGGTTTATCTGCAAAAATATAGGTAACTTGGGAAATGGAGAAATTGAAAAAATGGTCACACGCTTAAAGCAGATAGATCAGAAAGCAGTGAAAAACCATGTGAATGGTGCTGTTTGGGCATTTGATTATGATAAGATGTTCTGTGTACTGATGGAAAATGAAATTTGCCGAAAGGTGTGTGAAAAGAATAAATATAGTAGTTGGACGAAGCTGATTGGAAATTATTGTCTTCAAGTGGTGTAGGATAAAATAGTGGCTTGTGAAAAGCTGATTTTGATGTTAAGATGAAATTGGGATAGGAGACATTTAGGAACCTATCCTGACATAGCAAAGAATGGAGGCGAGAATGGACGTGGCGAAAGAAGAAATCGTGAAAACAGAAGAATTGGAAACACGTTACGAAAGATACAAGGGTATCTTAAAAGACCTTACCATCATGAGCGATGTGTTTATGCGGAATGTATTCAAGAAACGGGAATGTGCAGAATATGTTCTGCAGGTAATTATGAATAAAAAGGATCTGAAAGTGATTGATCAAGTTTTGCAGAAAGACTATAAGAATTTGCAGGGGCGTTCAGCTATTCTGGACTGTGTTGCCAGAGATTCTGAAGGCAAGCAGATGGATGTAGAAATTCAACAAGACAACGAAGGGGCATCTCCAAAAAGAGCAAGGTATCATAGTGGTCTGATGGATATGAACACATTAAATCCAGGGCAGGATTTTGATGACCTTCCGGAAAGCTACGTGATTTTTATCACCAGAGACGATGCACTTGGATACGGACTTCCGATTTATCATATAGACAGGAAAATCGAAGAAGTCAGTGAGAATTTTAAGGATGAAGCTCATATTATCTATGTAAATTCTAAGAAACAAGAAGATACAGAATTAGGCAGACTGATGCATGATCTTCACTGTAAGAATGCAGAAGATATGCACAGTAAGATACTTGCTGACAGAGTATACGAATTGAAGGAAACACAGAAAGGGGTGGAATTCATGTGCCGTGAGATGGAACAGATTTATAGTGAAGGTATTGAAAGTGGTGAGCTGAAAAAAGCAAAAGCCTCAGCATTATCCATGGCTGCGGATGGAATGAAAGTTGATAAAATAGCCCACTATCTTAATGTGAGTGTTCAAATGGTGCAGAAATGGATTGATGAGAGCATGAGTGTTGCACATTAACAAATGATAAATTTTAATGGAGCTACCAGGGGATACTAATTCTTCTGGTGGCTTTTTTGTGTGTTGTATGTAAAAAAAACGAAAACTAGTTCTATAGAACTATAACTTGATTTGCGGATTCTGTATCTTTCAATTATCCATCAGTATACTAATTTTAGACCGAATTATCGTTCTGAAGGAGGTGCTACGATGGATTTAAAAGCGGTTGGTCAGCGAATCAAAGCAGCAAGAGAAGCTAAAAATCTTACACAGGAAGAACTGGCGGCGCTGGTAAATTTAAGTACAACACATGTCAGTGTGATAGAAAGAGGACTGAAAGTAACAAAGTTGGATACCTTTGTAGCAATTGCCAATGCACTTGATGTATCGGCTGATGCGCTACTGATAGATGTTGTGACACATTCTGTGACAGGTGTTACTAATGAATTGTCTGATATGATAGAAAAATTGCCAAAGGACGAGCAGAAAAGAATTTTAAATGCGATCAGAGCTTTGGTAGACTAATGAAATAGGCATTGAAATCGAAGAGCATTAAGCTCTTCTTTTTTTTATTCTTTTTTATGGATTCGTTTGTGAAAATATCTTTTTTCATAGTGAGAATCATGATATAGTAGTTCTAAAGAACTATAAATAATTCTTTGGAACCGGAGGGCGGGTAAATGAGAGAAAAAACTATTTATGAGAAAATTGCTGAAAAGTACAATACGACACCAGAAGAGGTGCGTCGGGAAATGCAGATAGCGATTGATGCTGGATTTGATGATCCAGATCCGGCTGTACAGGCAGAATGGAAGAAGGTAAATCTTAAAGGAGACAGACCTACACCGGAAGAAGTAATCAATTACGCAGTAAAACAATTAAAAGGAAATTAATGAAAATATGAAGAAAAAGACAATTGCAGTGATCTCAGGAGCAGTCATCTTGATAATTGCTGCAGGAAGTATTTATGGGAAACCTGAATCAAGTCATAAGGAAGGTGAACCGGATGTGGTAGGAACATTTTCCGTAAATCGGGATGAACATTTAATTGTGGTCGCTAACCGAGAAAATATTGAGGATAGAGAAGTGTTTGCAAGAGAACTTTTGCAGATGTACAAGGATGATTCTTTTTATTCGACAAAATTCTCCACAGACAGGGGATATGCGACGAGTCTTGATATGAACATCTATTTATGGAAAGAGGATATTGAAGATGGGGAATCGGTAATGACAGCCGAATATAGACCTGTAGAATACGGAAAGGACTATGATGTAGTCAATAATCCTGATAAATTTCAACTATATATAGATGGAAAAGAAGTAGAAGAATAACACGGTGAACTTTTTATACTGAAATATGTACGATTCCAATAATGATATGAACTTATGGGAACATATTGCGGATACTTTGTGAACTTTATCCTGATACAATGATTATGCTGATGAAAGAAGGCATAGATAACTGAATACAATAAAGAGACGAAAGCCTCAGTAGTTAAGAAAAAACTACTGGGGCTTTTTTTCGTGCCTGAATTTCTCAGTCAATAACTGCGGGCGTATCCCGGCAGGATAAAGGCGGAGCAGGCATGATCCTAAACAGAGGTCCGCCTTCTGGATTTGAAACGAGCAACAAGATTTCAAATTCAGGAGGAACGGATATGTATATTGAACATCCATATTTTTATGAAGGAAAGTATTACGCAAATATTGATGGAGAAATGATCGAGATTACAAAAGAAGTTGCGTATGCGATGAATAATTTTTACAGAAGCAGCAAGGCAAAAAAAGTTGAGATTAAGAATGAACTGGGTGAGGTTGTGGATAAGATGCTGAGAGAAGTACCTTACAGCGGTCAGTCCATTGATGGAGAAGGCTTCATGATTGAGGATTTTCCAGATCTGAACTGTGATGTAGAGCACTATGTACTGACAAAAATGGAACAGCAGAATATTCACAAAGTGATCAATCAGCTGAACTCAGAGGAACGCATGATTATTTATGGCATTTTCTTTGAAAACAAGACACAGACACAGATGGCGGATATTATGGGGATTTCCAGACAGATGCTGTCATACAAGCTGAAATCCACTCTTAATAAGATGCGTGAAATGTATATGAATAAATTTTTTTAAAAAATTTTTCAAAATCTTTTGCATCTGCCAAAGTCATTTGACTTTAGTAATTAGAGGAAGTTAAAGGACTTCCTAAAATGAACCATGATAACAGAATATCCAATAATAACTGACGTGACATTTCATGCAGAGAGCACGAGGAAGATGCCGCTATAGGATTATAAGCCAAAACCAAGATTTTTAGTTCAGTCTGTAATGCTGCGAAAAAGCACTGACCGAAGCCAGCTGGCAGGCTGGTGATGCGATGATATGTATGAGATGCGATACACTTGCAGATCCTGAGAAGTCTGTAACTGGTAAACCTATGAACTGCTGGAGCCTGGAAACGAGAGTTTTCGGGTTGTGGTCCGGAGTATGCATTCGGGCAGGTTATTATTCCCTTCCTGCATATGCGGGAGTAACGATTCGGGGTATCGAGGATAAATAGAATCGAGCGAGCACTGTTTAATAATCAAATTGGCTATAGAGGTTATGCGGCAGAGCTTTCCTTATGGGAAAGAAACTCTGCCGTATTCCTGTGGAGCCAATATAGCGCTATGGATGCTTTACAAATAAAAATAATAGATTGGAGAGAGGACAAATGACAATCCGCAGAGGAGATATTTTATGGGCAGATCTCGGTATGTTTCCTGCAACATCTGTTCAGGGTGGTGTAAGACCGGTGATCGTAGTGAGCAATAATAAAGCCAATACATACAGTTCAGTCATAACGGTAATTCCGCTGACATCAAGAATATATAAGAAACGGTATTTGCCAACACATGTATTTATCAGTAAATATGATATGACGGGAATCCGAAAAGGAAGTTTGGCACTGGCTGAACAGGTTATGAGCATTTCTACGAAATGTATTATTGAGAAATGTGGAAGAGTGAACAAGTGGAGCCTGGATCGGGTACTGAAAGCAGTACGGATTCAGATGGGAATGGAAGAGAAGACTACATAGCAGTTACGAATATTTATTTTCGATAATGGTAACTATAGGAAAAGGAGGCGATGTCCATGACAGCAGTTGAAAGATTAGAAGCGTTGAAAACGGTTGATATCAAAGAGATTGACCGAGATAGTTTGCCAAAGTACAAGGATTTGATTTCAGAGCTGGATAGCAGGAAAAGCAATAAGATGGAAGTGCTGCTTAATCACTCTGATAACCCGTATGTATATGAAGATATGGGCTATGTCGTAAAAAGTGTTTTTAATACAGCTGCTTCCCTTTCCTATATAGACTGTACAAAACAGCTTGTAGCAAAGAAAGCTGGATTGGCATAAGGGAATAACTGGAACAACAAAATTTCATATTCACACAGAAGACGAAGTGTGCTATAATGCTAACAGGACTAAATTTGAATAGAGCACTTCTATTTAAGGGTTCTGTTTTGGCAGAATCTTTGGATAGGAGTGTTTTTTATGCAAAAAAATATCTGGATAGCAGCCAAGTACCTTCGTCTCAGTATTGAGGACGGAGATAAGGCTGAAAGTGAATCTATTGTAAATCAGTCAATTTTGATTGATAACTATATGAAATCGACGTCTGATATTACTATTGTTGAGACATTTAAAGATGATGGTTTTTCAGGTACAGATTTTAATCGACCTGGTTTTCAGGCAATGCTCAAAGCAATTGAAAATAAGGAAATCAACTGTATCATTGTAAAAGATTTATCCCGATTTGGTAGGGAGCATATAGATGTTGATCGGTATATTCAAAAAGTATTTCCACAACTGGGAGTACGATTTATAGCAATCAATGATAATTATGATTCTGAAACAGCAAACATTACCGATACACATCTTGTATTACCGGTAAAATCTTTTGTCAATGACACATATTGCAGACAGAATTCCCAAAAGGTACGAAGTCATTTAAGCGCAAAACGGAATATTGGAGAATATGTTGGAAATTATGTGTCATATGGGTATAGAAAATGTAATGCTGATAAAAGTCAGATAGAAATTGATCCGGTTGCTGCAAAGCATGTAAGAGATATTTTCACCTGGAAGATGGAGGGCATGAGCAATCAGCTGATTGCAGATAAACTGAATGAACTGGGAGTTCTTGCACCGGCTGATTACAAACGTGCGACCGGAGTAAACTTCAAATCGTCATTTCAGACACATCTGACATCCAGGTGGTCAGCAGTAGCAATTATCCGTATCTTAAAGAATCCAATCTACTATGGAGTGCTTCAACAGGGAAAATCCCAAAGAATTAACTATAAAGTTAAGGTGCAGAGGGCATTACCAAAGGAAGAATGGGTGATTTTTGAAAATCATCATGAAGGTATCGTTACAAAAGAAGAATATGAAACAGTTCAGATGTTGCTTGCGAAGGATACCAGGATAGCACCCGGAGAAAACAGACTTTATTTGTTTGGTGGGTTATTATCCTGTGGAGACTGTGGAAGTAATCTGATCCGGCGAACTAACAGTTATAAAGGAGAAAAGACAGTTTTTTATATCTGTTCTTCTTACAATAAAAAGAAGGATCAATGTTCCCGACATAGCATCAGAGAAGATGTGCTGATTCAGCTGGTGATGGATTCTTTGAAAATGTACAGTAAGATGACGGATGCCATACGAAATGCAGTGGAGTATTTGAAAGAAAATTCTTTGGATACACAGACGTTGATACAGCATGATGACCAGATACTTGAATTACGAAACAAAGTCAATAAATATTATAAGTTGTTACATTCATTATCGGGAAATCTTGCGTCAGGAGTTATTTCTAGGGATGATTACGCTTTGCTTAGAGAACGGTATCAGACAGAAATTAAAAGTCTGGAAAGCAATATTGAAAAGCAGGAAGAGTATATGGAAGATCTCCTTGAAAATAAACTGCTGTGCGAAGAATGGGTGAATACATTTCTTGAGAAACCGTCGCTGGGAGATCTTGACAGAGATATGCTTCTTCAGTATGTGGAAAAAATAAATGTATTTGAAGGAAGAAAAATAGAGATTGTTTACCGATTCCAAGATGAGTTGGTAACAGCTGCAAGATTGGCAGAACAGATTGGAAAAACAAAACAGGAGGTGGCTGTATAATGGCAAGAACAAGAAATCGCCAGATGAAACAGGCTGAAGCATTCGTACAGGCATCACCGCAGAAAATCTGGAAAGCCGGTATTTATACCAGAATATCTGTAGATATCAATGGTGAGAAGAGAGAATCACTGGAGACACAGAAACTGATCGCTCTTTCTTACGCAGAATCTCATCCGGATATTGAAGTTGTAAAGTTTTATAAGGATGACGGTATATCAGGTACGAAATTTGATCGAGATGACTTTGTGAGAATGCTTTGTGACATCAAAACAAAAGAAATAAATACGGTCATAGTAAAGGATTTATCACGATTTGGTCGAGATTTGGAAGAAGTATCAAAATACCTGGAAAAAATATTTCCATTTATGCAGGTGCGCTTTATATCAGTCAATGATAACTATGACAGTATCAGTCCAGAATGTGACAATCAGATGCTGGGAATCATGATATCGAATCTTGCAAATGATATGTACGCAAAAGATGCATCAGTAAAGATGACAAGTGCTATGAAAATTAAGATGGAGTCAGGTGAATATTGTGGTGGAGATGCTCCTTATGGGTATAAGAGAGCTAGAGATGAAAAAGGAAAATCTACTACTGTTCCCGATCCTTTAACTGCACCGTATGTAGTAGAAATATTTGAAAAACTTGCTGCAGGGCAGTCATATTTGAAAATTTCGAGAGAGTTTAATACCATGCTGCTGGCTTCGCCAAGGGTATACGCAAGAACTGGGAAGTTATTCTTGGATAGAATTGACGAAACGGATATGCATTGGCAATCATCTGTAATTAAACAGATTGCGGAAAATAGGCACTATTTGGGAAATATTTATTCACATAAAACAAGAACCTCACTTCTTACAAAAGAAAAAAATGTAATGTTGGATAAAGAAGAATGGATTGAACATGTGAATACCCATAAGGCTATAGTGAGTGCTGAATTATTTGAAAAAGTACAAAATGTAATCAAATTAAAGCAGGAGAAAGCATTGCCCAAAAAAGATTTATCGAATATGCAGACTCATGGAAAACAGGATAATAAGTATGTTGGATTGATATACTGTGGTGACTGTGGCGCTAATATGGTTCGGAGATACTATTACAGCGAAAAGAATGGTGTTTTGTATTACAATTACTATTTCATTTGTGGTAATTATGCAAAAATTTCCAAGGAAAAATATAACTGTAATCGCTGGAAAGAAGAAGTAATTGATGAACTGGTGTATCGGGCACTCATCATGCAGCTAAAAACAGTATGTGAATTAAAAACGCAACTGAAACGCTTTAATGATGAATATTTTGAAACATTCCAAAAATATTTGAACAGGGAACAGAGTAAGATTGTTCAGCTCAATAAAAGGAACGAAGCAAGACGATTTGAATTATATGAGCAATATGTTTCGGGCGAGATTGATACGGATGCATATAATCGTATGACAGAAAGAATAACCGTGGTCGAAAAAGACCTGGTTACAAGACAGAAAGAAATTGAGAAGAGTAGAAAAATTACAGAAAAATTGTGTAAAAAGAACTTCTCGTGGCTTGCTGAATTCAGTAAAGGAAAGAATTTGGAATTCCTTACAAAAGATGTTGTCCGTTCTTATATAAAGAAAATCTCTTTATATGAAGACAAACGTATAGAGATCGAATTTAAATTTCAAGATGAAATACAGGCGTTATCAGAAATTTTAGAGGAGGGGGTGATCAGATGTCAGATGGTAAGTGCATAGTAAAGTATTTAAGATTGTCGCTGGAAGATGAGGATATGCTGGATGAATCCAATAGTATTACCAATCAGAGAATTGTGATTGGGCAATACATAGCCAGTAAAAATGAGTTCAAAAATACGGAAGTGTTAGAATTCAAAGATGATGGCTATAGTGGAACGAATTTCGATCGCCCAGGATTCCAAAGTATGATGGAATTAGTAAGAGATGGAAAAGTCAGCACAATTATAGTGAAAGACCTTTCTCGATTCGGCAGGAATCATATAGAGGTTGACACATATCTGGAACAAATTTTTCCATTTATGAATGTGAGATTCATAGCGATCAATGATAATGTTGATAGTATGAAATATGAATCTGGTATGCCGGGAATAGATGTTGGTTTCAGAAATATTATTAACGAACATCATAGCATTGATACTTCCGTTAAAGTAAAAAGAACTTTGATACAGCGTCAGAAAGCTGGAAAATATATGGGAGCGAGAGCACCGTATGGATATTTGAAGCCTGATGAAGATGTGACCAGCCTCGTGATTAATCCGGAGACAGCGCCTGTTGTGAAGATGATATTTCAGAAATATCTTGATGGAATGAATATTACTCAGCTGGCACGTTACCTGAATGAGCAGAAAATTATGAGTCCAGGTCAATATAAAAGAGAAGTTCTGAAAACTGGTGTGAAGAAAACAACAGAAAAATATATCTGGTATCCGGTAACTGTAAGACTGATACTGATGACAGAAACGTATACGGGAACTACGATTGGCGGCAAGTGGAAAGTTGCTTCGGTAGGAAGTAATAAGCATTTGAAAACAAAAGAAGAAGACTGGATTGTGGTTGAGGGTACGCATGAAGCGATTGTTTCTAAAGAGGTGTTTGATGCTGTACAGGAAAAGTTGGAATTAAATTCCAGAAAGAGGAGCAAAACCCACAATAATAATTATCCGCTGAAAGGATTGGTAAAATGTGGGGGATGCGGTCAGAATCTACAGCATGTAACCAGATGCAATCCGCACTTTAAGTGCCCAAGGAAATTTAATGCGGCAAATCAAGATTGTGTAACAGACAATTTATATGATGACGAGTTCAATGAGATGATTTTCAGGGCAATTAAGCTGTTTGCAAAGATCAGTGATGATGCTGAACCGGTACTCGAATTACAGAAAGCAGAATTAAAATCAAAAGTGAATGGAGCTGCAAAAAAGATTCGGGATGCCAAAGACAGTATTAGCAGATACAAGCACCAGAAGACTGAACTATATATGCGATATGCAATGGAAGAAATCTCAGAAGAAGAGTTCACCAGAAAAAATGACAAGCTGGATAAACAAATTGAGAAAGAAACCTTAGCGATAGCGCAAATGGAGACAGAACAGAGTGAAGCGGCTGAACGTTTATTTGAACTTCCGCCCGATGGCAGACAGTGCCTGACAGACCTGATCGAAGGAAATAAGCAATTAACCAGAGAGATAGCAGTAACTTTTATTCGTGGTATCAAGGTATATAATGATAAGCGAATAGAAATTGAATGGAATTTTGCTGATGAGCTGGTGAAGTATGTAGAGCAGGTGCAGAAAATCTGCAGTTGAAGTGATGATGGACAAATTACAAAAATTTTGTGTCATTAGCTTGACACAAGGGGGACGCCATGCAGATAATACTGTAGACCTGCAGGAGTTCATGATCATGCCTGTTGGTGCAAAAAACATGGAACATGCTATCCGTATGTGCGCAGAAGTGTATCAGTTCCTCAAAATCATCCTGAAGCACAGAAATCTGTCAACTGCAGTAGGCGACGAAGGCGGCTTTGCACCAGACCTTCCTGATTCGGAAAGTGTTCTGGAACTGATCATAGAAGCAGTAAAAAAAGCAGGCTATGAATCGGAGAAAGACATCTGCATTGCTATTGATGCCGCAGCCAGTGAACTGTATGATGAAGAAAGAGGCGTATACGTTTTTCCGGGTGAGGGAAAGATGAAAGGCGAAGAAGTCCTCAGAGATGCAGGAGAGATGATTGATTATTATGAGAAATTGATCGAGAAATTCCCGATCGTTTCCATCGAAGACGGTCTCGAAGAAGACGACTGGGAGGGATGGAAGCAGATGACAGAGCGACTTGGAAAAAGGATCCAGCTTGTGGGTGACGATCTGTTTGTAACCAACATTAAGCGTCTCGCCTGCGGAATCAGACTGCAGGCAGCCAATGCAATCCTGGTAAAAGTAAACCAGATCGGAACTCTCTCAGAAGCACTGGATGCCGTAGAAATGGCCCAGAAATCCGGATACAGAGCCGTAATTTCCCACAGATCAGGCGAATCCGAAGACTCCTTTATCGCAGACCTCGCAGTAGCCACAGGCGCTGGCCAGATTAAAACCGGAGCCCCCTGCCGCTCAGACCGAAACGCCAAATACAACCAGCTTCTGCGCATTCATGAGGCGCTTGGAGAGCTGGAAGTGTATGAAAATCCTTTTAAAGAGGCCGAAAAAACCTGTTAAAAACTCCGAAATGTAGTTGAAATCCCATTCCGGCTATGTTACAATGAAACTCAGTTGATTAGGAGGTGTAACGAAGTGCAGATTGTTAAGATTATTCTGAGTATCATTTTCATAATAGATTGCATCGCCCTTACAGTCGTAGTTCTTATGCAGGAAGGTAAGCAGCAGGGACTTGGTGCCATTGCCGGAGCAGCAGAGACATACTGGGGTAAGAACAAGGGTCGTTCCATGGAGGGCGGACTTGTTAAGGCTACTACTATTATGGGAGTTTTATTTTTCGTAATTTCTGTAGCGTTAAATATGCTGGGTTAATTTAGAATGAAACTGGAAACACTCTTGTCACGTACAAGGGTGTTTTTTATGTCATATAAAAACATTTTGAATCACTTTTCTGATATAATAAATGATATGATATCGGATTCCATACCTTTTTATCCTGACATTAATGATATTGAACATTGTCTCGAATGAAAAAGAGAACAACTGCACTTTTAGATTGGCTATGAGTGAGACGCAAATGTGGATGATTTTATCCGTCTGATTCAAGCTACGAGGGAATGGGAATACATTTATTCACCTGATATTTTATAAGTTATGAATTAAAGGAGCAACATGAAGAAAAAAGATATAGAACGAAGAAAGAAGTTTATCCTGGAACTGCTGGGGGATCCCATTTATAAACCAATGAGACTCCGCGAGATCTCTACACTTCTGAGACTTTCCAAAGAAGAGAAGCGAGACCTCTACGATGTTCTGGATGAACTTTGCTATGAGGGAAAAGTATCCGTAGACAACAAAGGCAGATACGAAAAGGTCAAAGGAAAATGGAAGAAGAAAAAAGACGACCGTTACTATGATGACCGAAGAGAAGAATATGGCGCAGACCATGGCAAAAAGAAAAAAGACAAACTGAAAGATAAGAACAGAGACAAGGCCAAAGAGAAAAGCCGCGGAAGAAATCGCGACAGAGATTTCCGGGAGGAAGACAGTTATAAGGAAGAGTACCTTGAGGGAATTCAGGCAGAGGGAACTTTCATCGGTCATCCGAAAGGCTTCGGTTTCGTAGAAATCGAAGGACAGGAAGAGGACATCTTTATCCCTGAGTCTGATACTGGCACAGCTATGCATCAGGACAAAGTACGTATCATTATCCGTGACGGACAGAAAGAAGGCAAGCGCAAAGAAGGCGTAGTAGTCAAAGTTCTGGAACGTGGCATGCCGGAAATCGTAGGTACTTACCAGTTAAACCGTGACTTCGGTTTCGTGATCAGTGACAACCCGAAATTCTCTAAAGACATTTTTATCCCACGTAAAGAAGCAGCAGGAATCAAAAATGGAGATAAAGTAATCGCAGTGATCACGGATTACGGCTCCAAGAATAAGAATCCTGAGGGAAAAATCAAGGAGAACCTTGGAAATATCCGCACACCGGGCACAGACATTCTGGCAATCGTCAAGAGTTTCGGAATTCCGAGCGAATTCCCGGAGAAAGTAATGAAGCAGGCACAGCGTGTCCCGGATCATGTGCTGGATGCAGACAGAGACGGCAGACTGGATCTGAGACATCTGCAGACGGTCACCATTGACGGCGAAGATGCCAAAGATCTGGATGATGCGATCTCATTGACAAAAGAAGGAGACATTTACCATCTTGGAGTTCATATCGCAGATGTAAGCAACTATGTACAGTATAACAGTGCCCTGGACAAAGAAGCATTGAAACGTGGAACCAGTGTTTATCTGGCAGACCGTGTTGTACCAATGCTTCCGGAACGTCTTTCCAATGGAATCTGTTCCCTGAATCAGGGAGAAGACCGCCTGGCATTAAGCTGTCTGATGGACATCAACGAAAAAGGTAAGGTAGTTTCGCACCAGATCGCAGAAACAGTGATTAACGTAAATGAGCGTATGTGTTATACTGATGTAAAGAACATTCTTGAAGACACAGATGAAGACGCAAAGAAACGCTATGAGGAACTGATACCGATGTTCTTTATGATGAAAGAACTGTCTGGAATCTTAAGAAACAGCCGTCATCACAGAGGATCTATTGACTTTGATTTCCCGGAGAGCAAGATCATTCTGAATGCAGCAGGAAAAGCCATCGACGTAAAGCCATATGAAGCAAATGTGGCAACTAAGATCATCGAGGATTTCATGCTGATGGCAAACGAGACTGTAGCACAGGAATACTGCACAGAAGAGATTCCGTTTGTATACAGAACCCACGATAATCCGGATCCTGAGAAAGTGGAGAGTCTTCTGACATTGCTTCATAATCAGGGAGTAAAGATCCAGAAAGCAAAAGAAGAGATCACTCCAAAAGAAATCCAGCAGATTATTGAAAGCATCGAAGGACTTCCGAATGAAGCAATGATCAGCCGTCTGGTATTGCGTTCCATGAAACAGGCGAAATACACCACAGAATGCAGTGGTCACTTCGGATTGGCAGCAAAATATTACTGCCATTTCACATCTCCGATCAGACGTTACCCTGACCTGCAGATCCACAGGATCATCAAGGATAACTTACGAGGCAGACTGATGCGTGAGGGAAGAACAGAACACTATGCGGAAATTCTGGATGAAGTTGCGAGACAGTCCAGTGTGTGTGAACGCCGGGCAGATGAGGCGGAGCGTGAATCAGACAAGCTGAAGAAAGCAGAATATATGTCCTATCATCTGGGCGAAGAGTTCGAGGGAATTATTTCAGGTGTTACCGGATGGGGACTCTATGTGGAACTTCCAAACACAGTAGAAGGTCTGGTACATGTCAACACTCTGCGTGATGACTACTATATTTTTGACCAGGAAACCTATGAACTTCGCGGTGAGATGACAAAGAAAGTCTACAAGCTTGGAGATAAAGTCCGTGTCCGTGTGGCAGATGCAGATAAAATGCTCAAAACTGTAGACTTTGAACTGGTTTCCAATGTCTGGGATAATGAGGAAGAAAATTAAGCAACAAATTTGCATGTATTTACATGTAAATCTAACGGAAATCCGATAAATCATTTTATTTGCCGGACAATCTGTAATTTATAGCAAAAATATGTTATAACTGTATAAAAATGGCTTGGAGGATATTATGGCAAAGAAAAAAGGAATGAAGCTGATTGCCAATAATAAAAAGGCATTTCATGACTATTTTATAGAAGATACTTATGAAGCCGGCATTGCCCTTGCAGGAACAGAAGTAAAATCCCTGCGTATGGGCAAATGCAGCATCAAAGAATCCTTTATCCGTGTAGAGAACGGAGAGGTTTACATCTACGGAATGCATATCAGCCCTTATGAAAAAGGTAATATTTTCAACAAGGATCCGCTGAGAATCCGTAAGCTTTTGCTTCACAGATACGAGATCAATAAGATTGAAGCAAAGCTCAAAGAAAAAGGTTTAACTTTAGTACCTCTGAAAGTTTACTTCAAAGACAGTCTTGTAAAAGTAGAGATCGGCATGGCCCGAGGCAAGAAACTCTACGACAAGAGACAGGATATCGCGAAGAAAGATCAGAGAAGAGAAGCAGAGCGCGACTTCAAGGTTAAGAACCTGTACTAGAGCGTGTTTTGTACATGCTCTAGCAATATTACCAAATCCTTTAGATTAGAATTGTGAAATGTTATGAAAATTCTAATGGATATTGCAAAAATATTCGAAAATTTTTATAATATGGCTAGATAAAAAAATAACAATTCATTTTCAGGCAGATGAGCTGAAAGGAGTGGTGCCCCTATGAAAACAATCACGATCAGCAGACAGTATGGAAGCGGTGGAAGACACATTGCAGCTTTGCTTTCAGAGAAGATGGGAGTTCCCTTTTACGACAGTAAACTTTTGCTGAAAGCAGCAGAGAGACATGGGATCAGCCAGGAGGTTATTGACGAATTTAAAGGCAAGACCAGTCTTCTCTATGCGATCGGAGTAATGATGTCAGAAGAATCACAAGATAAAAGACGCCAGACGATTCCTGAGAAGATGTTTCATGCACAGGAAGAAGCAGTGAAACGTCTGGCACAGGAAGGTCCGTGTGTTTTTGTTGGAAGATGCGCAGACCAGATTCTGAAAGACGATAACCAGCTGCTTCGCGTGTATATTTATGCATCTAATATGGAAGACCGTATTAAACGGATCAAGAAGAATAAAAATCTTTCTCAGAGAGAGGCACTTGACAGGATCGCATACAAAGACCGCCAGAGAAGAGATTATTATGATTTTTATACAGGTCATGAATGGGGAAAGATGGAGAATTACGATATCTGCCTGAATACATCGGTTTTGTCAGAGGAAGAGTGTGTAGAACTTTTGATGAAACTTGCAGAATAAAATAAATATGACCAAAAAGAGATGACACAGGACTGCCAGAGTAGCATGGCAGTCCTTTCTGTCTATATTAAGAAAAGTTTTATGAAATGATGGGGGAATTATGAAGAGAGGGAAAAACACATCAGTCAAATGGAAGATGGTAGGCATGATCCTGTTATACTGGGCGCTTCCATTTGTATTGATGCTGGCACTTGTGGGGCATATCATGGCAGACCGGCAGGAGAAGACCGGTCTGGAGCGTATGGCAGCACAGCTTGAAATGGATAATCAGAACAGTATCGAACGGATTGACAGTGCCATCAGCGATTCACGCCAGGCCACATATGACAAAACATTGTACAGTTATTATGACGAATTTCGTAAAGGCAGCGTAAACTTTGACACGGTATACAACAAAGGTCAGTACTATATGGCAAAGCAGTATGGAAAAACTGCTTTGAATCACTGCTGCACTTTTATGACAACGCAAATGTAAAAATTGTGCTGGACGGAAAAAACATCGTCACACAGGGAAATGCAGAAATCTGGAAAGATGCACCGGAAGCAGAGAAAAAAGGTTCTGCTGTATACACAGTAAAAGATAAGAAAGCATATATCTGCCATATGGTAAAGGGCAGTGACGACCATTTATCCGATCTTATGGGTTGTGCTGAACTCCTTTAAGGTAAAAGACAAGATCATGGTAGATTCCTTTGCGCTTCCTGTCGGAGATCTTTTTACCACAGCCAATTACAAGATGGCGTTTGAGAGACTGGGGATCGCAACGGCATACAGAAACAGTATGATCATCTCCGGAACCGTGGCACTGGCAGTTATCCTGCTGGCAGGAATGGCATCCTTTGCAACAGTAGCGATCTTCTCATTCCTCTGGAGTTATAATGATCTGTTTACACAGATGTTCTTCCTGAGAAATAAGAAGTTCTGGGCGATCACCCGACTGATGCAGATGCTCACATCCAAAGAAGGAACCAACTACGGATTGATGGCATCTACGGTTTCACTAGTAGTTATTCCGGTCATTATCGTATATATTTTCTTACAGAAATATATCATAAAAGGAATGACAGCCGGAGCAGTTAAGGGTTAATAAAAGTTGATAAAAAGATTTCTGATGTAATTGCGAGCTGGTATCTAACGTATAGCAACAGATATCGACAGAAAAAACAGAAATCCGAAAAAATGAAATATAAGGTATTGCATAAAAAGGAGCATCCGCTGATTACAGGGGGTGTTCTCTTTTGTGCAATAATAAGAAATGGGAAAACGGGGGATTTTTTATGTATAAAGTGGTTATTATTGATGATGAACCGATCATTGTGGAAGGACTGTCAAGACTTCTGCCATGGGAACAGTATCACTGCAGGATCGCTGATGTGGCAGAAATGGTCGGATTTACAGACGTGGCACATTTTTCCAGAGTATTTAAGAAGACAGAGGGAATTTCTGCAAATGAATATAGAAATACGAAACTCTAAAAGTCTTAAAATTGTATGAAATCAGTAGAGGTTTGGTTGACAAGTTTTCGATACTCTGCAATAATAGGAAATTGAAAAAATGACAATGTAAAAGAAAAAAGATATTCCATATAGCAGGAGGGAATATATTATGAAAAAACGTTATTTAATACTGGCAGGTCTGCTGGTAATGACAGTGGCAGCTGCCGGATGTGGTAAGAAACAGACAACAGAAGAAACGCCTGTAGAGGCAACAGCTACCCCGACTCCTGAAGTAACCAAGGCAGTCGATATGGTAGATATGCAGCAGACATCAGATGAAGATATAAAGAATGTAATGGGAGAGAAGACTTCCACAGCATCTAAGATTGTATTTGTAAATAATACAGGAGATGACATCCAGTCAGTCTATATCCGTACTCATGTGGATGAAGACAGTGAGGATTATGATGCAGACGAGGATGACGTATGGGGAGACGACCTGATCAATGGAATGTTTACTCTGACAGACAAGGACAAAGCACTGTATTATATGCAGACAGCAAATACACAGGCAACAAGTACGCAGACATCGGGAACGGATACATCAGATACACAGACAACAGCATCTAACAAAATGACGGCTTCTTATGATATCCGTATCACATATACAGATGAAGACAAGAACGAATGCTTCTTCCGTGACATTCCTCTTGGAACGATTTCACAGATTACATTATGCATGGACGGCACAGATGATGATGCCATTCCGTATGCTAAATATCTGACAGGTACTTCAACAAAAGAAGTATCCACACTTGCGGCAGTAAAGAAACGTCTGGGACTGGATGACAGCAGTGATTCTGAGTCAGATTCTACAGATAGCAGTAATACAGATTCTACAGATAATACAGACTCTACAGACAATAATAACAACAGTGACAGCGGAAATAATGGCGGCACAGGCGGTCAGGACAGCGATGGAAATGGCGGCTCTGATACAGATCCGGACGGTGACGGAAATGGCGGTGGTAATACCGACGATCCAGATGATCCGGGCGACGGTGGAGATATGATCTCTACAGCAGAGCAGTATATCGGTCAGTCTCTGGACGCACTTGAGAGTGCATGTGGTTCTCCACAGGGCAGCAGCTATGAGGATGACCCTGAGACAGGCAAGACAGGATTCCACTATTACAGCAATTTCACAGTTTCTACAACAGTTGATGAAAATGGTAATGAAATTGTTGCCGGAATATGGTAAAATAAGAATACCAATGTAACAGAAGAGGAGAAGTGATGTCTGCCTCTTTGAGACAGGTATCATCAACTTCTGTTATCTGCGATAAATTTAATTTTAGGAGACAGTTATTTATGAAGCGTGTATTATTAAAATTAAGCGGTGAAGCCCTTGCCGGAGAGAAGAAAACCGGATTTGATGAGGCAACTGTTATTGAAGTTGCAAAGCAGATCAAGACAATTGCAGAAGAGGGTCTGCAGATCGGTATCGTGATCGGCGGAGGTAATTTCTGGAGAGGACGTACAAGCGAGACCATCGATAGAAATAAAGCTGACCAGATTGGTATGCTTGCAACAGTTATGAACTGTATTTATGTATCTGACATCTGCAGATACCTTGGATTAAAGACAGAGATCTTTACCCCATTTGTATGCGGCGCTTTCACAAGCCTTTATTCCAAAGATGCTGTAGAAGAGAGCTTTGCACAGGGCAAGATCGTATTCTTTGCAGGCGGTACAGGACATCCGTACTTCTCAACAGATACAGCTACCGTACTTCGTGCAGTTGAGATTGAAGCAGAAGCAATCCTCCTTGCAAAGGCAGTTGACGGAATCTATGACAGCGATCCTAAGACAAACCCGAACGCAGTAAAATATGATGAGATCTCCATCGAAGAAGTAGTTGCAAAGAAACTGGCCGCTATGGACCTGACAGCGTCTATCATGTGCATGGAGCAGAAGATGCCGATGCTGGTATTCGCACTGGATGAGAAAGACAGCATCATCAATGCAGTTCACGGTAAATTTGTCGGAACTAAAGTTACTGTATAAATTTACAGAAAGAAATTGAGGGACAAGAAAATCTGAGCGTACGAAGAGAGATTTTTGAAACCCCGGTATTTCATATACGAAACAAAAACTATAAAAGAGGGAGACTAACCTAATGGATGAAAGAATTCAGAAATATGAAGACAAAATGAAAAAGACACTGGCAAGCCTTGACAGCGAA
The DNA here is from genome assembly GCF_018919065.1 of Blautia sp. MSJ-9. GTDB lineage: Bacteria > Bacillota > Clostridia > Lachnospirales > Lachnospiraceae > Blautia_A. The sequence continues at coordinate 21,599 of NZ_JAHLQG010000029.1, forward strand.
CTGGCTACAATCCGTGCAGGACGTGCAAACCCGCATATCCTTGACAAACTTACAGTAGATTATTATGGAGCTCCGACACCACTTCAGCAGGTGGCAAACATCACTGTTCCGGAAGCACGTATGATCCAGATCCAGCCATGGGAATCCAGCCTGATCAAAGGAATCGAGAAAGCAATCCTTGTTTCTGACCTTGGTTTAAACCCAAGCAACGATGGTAAAGTAATCCGCCTTGTATTCCCGGAACTTACAGAGGAACGCCGTAAAGAACTGGTAAAAGACGTTAAGAAAAAAGGCGAAGCTGCCAAAGTTGCAGTCCGCAACATCCGTCGTGATGCAAACGATGCATTCAAGAAACTTGCAAAACAGGATGTATCTGAGGACGAAGTAAAAGAGCTTGAGGATAAGATCCAGAAGAGCACAGACAAATACATCAAAGAAGTTGATGCGGCAGTGGATGCAAAGAGCAAAGAGATCATGACCGTATAAGGGAAACGAAAAGGAGAGCTCCATGATGCGGGCTCTCTTTTTGTCTGAATGAAGTAATGTGACTAGCATAAATTCTTTGCATCGCAAAAGGTATTACCGGGCACGGAGTGAATAGTAATATATTGTTTACTTTGCCGGAGGAATATCTGAGAGATGATGCTGGTGAACAATAAATAAAATATAACAGAATAAGAAAAGGAAACAAGAGAGTATGAATGTACCAAATCATATAGCCATTATTCTGGACGGCAATGGCCGCTGGGCGAAAGCAAAAGGAATGCCGAGAAGCTACGGTCATGTAAAAGGATGCGCAAACCTGGAAACAGTCTGCGATTACATGAAAGAACTGGGCGTCAAGTATGTAACTGTATACGCTTTTTCCACAGAGAACTGGAAACGTTCCAGAGAAGAAGTAGACGGACTGATGAAACTGTTCCGCAGTTACCTTAAGAAATGCATCAAGCTGGCAGACAAAAATAAAATGAGAGTCCGCGTGATCGGTGAAATTTCTGCCTTTGATCAGGATATCCAGGACAGCATTGTACGTCTGGAAGAATACTCCAGCAAATACGATGAAATCTATTTCCAGATTGCATTAAATTACGGCAGCAGGGATGAAATCGTCAGAGGTATCCGCAAACTTGCACAGGATGCAATTGACGGTAAAGTGAAACCGGAAGAAATTGATGAGCATGTATTTGAGAATTATCTGGACACAGCAGGAATCCCGGATCCGGATCTGATGATCCGCACAAGCGGAGAATTACGTCTTTCCAACTTCCTGTTATGGCAGCTTGCCTATACAGAATTCTATTTCACAGACGTAGCATGGCCGGATTTCAACAAGGCAGAACTGGTCAAAGCCATTGAGAAATACAATCAGAGAGACAGAAGATACGGGGGAGTAAAGGAGGAGTAATCGATGTTTAAGACAAGACTCTTAAGCGGAATCCTGCTTGTGATCATTGCACTTGCCACCATTATCAGTGGCGGCTATGTGCTGTTTTTCACACTTCTTGCTGTTTCACTTATCGGAATGAGTGAATTATATAAAGTAATGAAGGTGCAGGATGGCAAGTTAAATCTGCTGGCAGCAGCAGGATATGCAGGGGCAGTGCTTTATTATCTGGCAATGCTGCTTGATTTTGAGAAATACGGCGTACTGGCGATCATTTTCGGTCTGGTACTGATCATGTTTGTGTATGTATTCACTTATCCGAAATATGAAGCAGTACAGGTGATGCCTGCACTGTTTGGAATTGTTTATGTGGCAGTGATGCTGTCATTTATCTATCTGACCAGAAGCCTGCCAGGCGGAAAGTTCCATGTATGGCTTATTTTCTTATGTTCCTGGGGATGCGATACCTGCGCATACTGTGTGGGAATGCTTATCGGCAAACATAAGATGGCACCGATCCTGAGCCCTAAGAAATCAGTAGAGGGAGCAGTTGGCGGTGTAGTGGGAGCAGCACTTCTCGGTGTGATCTATGCAGCAGCAACTCAGGGACCAATGCTGGAATATGCAGTGATCTGCGCAGTAGGTGCTCTGATCTCCATGGTAGGTGATCTGGCAGCCTCCGCGATCAAGAGAAACCAGGGAATCAAAGACTACGGAAAATTAATTCCGGGCCATGGCGGAATCCTTGACAGATTTGACAGCGTAATCTTCACAGCGCCGGTTATTTATTTTCTTTCTATTCTGATGATTGAGATTTGATTAGCTTAATATTCTCTTGAATTAGATAAATGTTGAAGAGGATGGATTTTATCCATTTGTTTTAAAATGTAAATATTGTGTCAGAGAAAATAGGATATGTTCCTGACATCATATAGTGATAATAGTTGATATTATTTAACAGTTGGTCGATAGATGTAGACTGACTGAATGTTGAAACGAGGTATATATGAAAAAAGTAGCGATTTTAGGCTCCACAGGCTCTATCGGAACACAGACCCTCGACGTAGTCCGTGCAAACGATGATCTGGAAGTAGTCGGCCTTGCAGCAGGAAGCAACGTAGAGATGCTGGAGAAGCAGATCCGTGAATTTCACCCGAAGCTGGTTGCAGTCTGGAAAGAAGAAGCAGCCAGAGATCTGGAAACAAGAGTCCGCGACCTTGATGTAAAGATTGTAAGCCAGATGGGCGGTCTCATCGAGCTTGCCAGAATGCAGGAATCCGATATTCTGGTAACAGCCATCGTAGGAATGATTGGGATCAGACCTACCATGGAAGCAATTCTTGCAGGCAAAGACATTGCCCTTGCAAATAAAGAAACACTGGTAACAGCCGGACATTTGATCATGCCTCTGGCAAAGGAATTCGGTGTACAGATCCTGCCGGTAGACAGCGAACACAGCGCCATTTTCCAGGCACTTCACGGAGAGAAGAGAGAGCAGGTACATAAACTGCTGATCACTGCTTCCGGCGGACCTTTCCGCGGAAAGAAAACAGCAGATCTGAAGAATGTAACTCTGGAGGATACTCTGAAACATCCGAACTGGGTAATGGGACAGAAGATCACAGTAGATTCTGCAACTCTTGTAAACAAAGGTCTGGAAGTCATGGAAGCCAGATGGCTCTTTGATGTAGATCTGGATCATATTCAGGTTGTAGTCCAGCCGCAGAGTATCATCCACTCTATGGTAGAATTTGAGGACGGAGCAGTGATGGCACAGCTTGGAACTCCGGACATGAGACTTCCAATCCAGTATGCATTATGCTATCCGGACAGAAGATTCTTAAAGGGTGACAGACTGGACTTCCATATGCTGAAACAGATTACATTCGAAGAACCGGACAGAGAGACTTTTAAGGGACTTCCAATGGCAACCGAAGCTTCCAGAGCAGGCGGCAGCATGCCGACAGTATTTAATGCGGCAAATGAACTGGCAGTTCGCAAATTCCTGCAGAGAAAAATTGGTTTTCTGGATATTTACGAGATTATCGGGCAGTCTATGAGCAGACATACAGTAGTAAAGAATCCGGATCTGGATCAGATTCTGGAAATCGAGAAAGAAACTTATCAATGGATCGAAAGCAGGTGGTAGATTGAAAATTATTATTGCAATTGTCATATTCAGTGCAATCATTCTCTTTCATGAACTGGGACACTTTCTCTTTGCAAAGCTGAACAAGATCGTGGTCACAGAATTCTCTCTGGGAATGGGACCAAGACTTTTCAGTTTCGAGAAAGGCGGCACCAGATATTCACTGAAACTTCTTCCAATCGGCGGTTCCTGCGCCATGCTGGGGGAGGATACGGATATAGAGAATGAACCGGGAACCTTTAACAGTGCGTCTGTGTGGGGCAGGATTTCCGTAGTTGCCGCAGGACCGGTATTTAACTTTATCATGGCATTCGTATTATCTGTGATCATTGTAGGTGCTGTAGGATATGAACCATCCAGAGTTCTTTCCGTAAAGGAAGGTTCTGCGGCTGAGGCGGCAGGACTGAAAGAGGGAGATATTATTACCGGTTATCAGGGATATCACATTGATCTGGGAAAAGATCTCTATGTATATTCCTATCTGAACCAGCTGAAAGAGGGAGATACCATTAATCTGACTGTTAAGCGTGACGGAAAGAAGATGGACATTTCCTATAAGTCGGATACAAATGTGAGATACCTTCTGGGCTGCAATTTCAACGGGGATGATACTTCTGCCATGATAGTGGAATCTGTAATGGATGGAATGCCGTTGCAGGAAGCAGGGATTCAGCAGGGAGATGTGATCACATCCATTAATGGAGTGAAGATTACAAATGCAGCAGATTACCAGAAATATATTCAGGAGAATCCGCTGACAGAAAAGTCTGTAAAGCTTACCTATTCCAGGGACGGACAGGAATATGATATTACGGTTACACCAAAAGAATACCGTACGGCAGAATCAGGATTTACCTACAATATGTATTCTGAAAAAGCAAAAGGGCCGGATATAGTCAAATATGGTGCCGTAGAAGTAAAATATATGGTCCGTACAACAATTCTAAGCCTGAAAGAACTGGTCAGCGGAAAGCTTGGAATGAAAGATCTGAGTGGCCCGGTCGGAGTTGTGGATGCAATCGGAACTACGTATGAGGAAAGCAAGAGTGAGGGAACAATGATGCTGTGGATGAATATGCTCAACATGGCAGTTCTTCTTTCTGCAAACCTTGGAGTTATGAACCTCCTTCCGTTTCCGGCACTGGACGGTGGACGGCTGGTATTCCTTGTCATAGAGGCAATCCGCAGAAAACCGATTAACAGACAGGTGGAGGGAGGCATCCATTTCGCAGGGCTGATGCTGTTGATGGCGCTGATGGTATTTGTTATGTATAATGATATTGTTAAGCTGATCTGATCATCTGGCATACCAGTGTGGGTTTGAAAAAATCTCCCATAAAATGTGACGCATATCTTGCGTAAAGCATTTTTTAAACACACTTTAGAACCAATGTAATGTATATGATTAAAAAGACAGATATCTTGAAAGAAAATAGAGAGTCTGTCTTTTTTTGACGAAAATTTGACGATTTATCTGGATTTTCACAGTTCGATTTGATATATTAAAATTGTCCTGAAGGTTTAAGCGACAGATATATGTATTACACAAATCTGTTACAGAGGATTAACAGTGAAAGTATTTTGAACGCAGTTTCGGGAAAGTGTGTGTATAATGTAACCCAACAAAAGACAAACAGAAAAATGTGGGGTGAAAGGAGATGTTTATGAGAAAGAAAAATGAAATCACTGAGTATGTGGCTGCTGCTCTTATATTTGTGTGTGCGGTAGCAGTAAGTCTGGGCATATTTCTGGTATGCATGCAGAATTCTATTGAGCGTAACTCGCAGAAAGTAATTAAGACGAATGTTTCCAGACAGAGTGAACATATTAAAGCAATTTTGGATATTCATTATGGATATCTGAGGGGTATAGCAAAAGAGATTGGAAAATCCGAAGAACTTGTGTCGGATGAAAATATGGAAATGTTAATATCACTTGAAGAGGAAACTGCTTTAGAGCGTACAGCACTGATTGAAGCAGATGGTACGGCTCATTATGATAACGGAGCAGAGAAGAATGTATCTTCGAGGAGATATTTTAAGGAAGGAATGGAGGGAAAAGAAACACTAAGCGATCCACTGGAGAGCAGCGTAGATAAAGAAACCCGTGTAATTCTGGGCGTACCGGTCTGGAAAAACGGAAAAGTGATAGGAGTTCTGGGTGGTTCTTATAACGTAACTGCATTAAGCCGTATGCTGTTTAACGATTTCTTTGAAGATGTAGGATATACACTGATTACTACCAGTGATGGTGAGATTATTGCGTATGATGGTGATTTTGCCTATCATGAGATTGAATATGGCGATAACTTCTTTGAATTTTATGATGATCAGACACTTATTTTTGATTCGTCCCTGACAGAAGTGAAAAAAGATTTTACAGTGGGTGCCGATGGACTGATGAAAATAAGAATTGGAAATGATTATAATTCAGACCGTTATCTGGCCTATACAGATATGGGATTGAATGACTGGATGATTTGTTATGTTATCCCTGTTTCTGAAGCGCAGAAATCTTATAACTTTGTACGAAGATATGAACTGATTTTTACAATCGGGTTTGGTGTTATGGCAAGCATCTTGTTCTTATGGGGATTTGTTAAGAACAGATCAACGAATAAACAGCTTATTCAGGCGGCCGAGACAGATGCTCTGACCAGTGCGTACAATAAGAGAAATACAGAAGAACGGATCCATAATGTTCTGCAGGAACATCCACAGGAACCGGGAACTTTTGTGATCATGGATGTGGATCATTTTAAGGAAGTAAATGATACATATGGACACATTACAGGGGATAAAGTCCTGCGCAAATTTGGCGAAGTGCTTCATGAGCATTTTCGTGAAGGAGACATTGTCGGCAGGATCGGTGGTGATGAATTTGTAGTATTTATGAGAAAAACGGACAGCAGAGAAGTGGCTGTTTCCAGAATCGAAAGTCTGATAAAAAAGGTTGAAGAATTATCATTCCCAGAAATGAATGGAAAGAATATTACCATTAGTGCCGGAATGGCATTTGCTCCGGAACATGGAACAGGATATCTTGATCTGTATAAGAATGCAGATACTGCATTATATAAGACGAAACAGAATGGCAGAGACGGGTATAATATTTACGAAGAAGAAAACAGAGAATAGAGAAAAGAATACAGAAAAATAAAACGAACAGAAATACGAAAGAAGTGTAGTGAATGGATGAAAATACAGTATTACCACTGATAAATTCAGCATTTGAGCCAGGACATGCAAAGGAAAAAGTAGAAAACTTCAAGGACAGAGGATTCCACGATGTAGCACTGGCAGAACTTTATTATTTCTCAGGAGAAGCACAGAAATGCAGCGACACTGTGGAAATTTATTTGATGAGTCCAACTTTGATAAGCTGCATGTGAGGAAGAGGGATGAATTGAAGGATTTTGTACTGAAATAAGTGATTATGATACTTTTTATATAGCATCAAAAACAGTAACGGCAGAACAGATAGAAACAGCAGAAAAAATACTTGAACTGGCAGAGCGATATTTATTGACGAATATAGCAGATGACTTATAACAGTAAATATCTGGCAGGAGAATCTATTCCATTCAGGAATAAGTTCTCCTGCTTTTTGAATTGCAGTTTCCTGTCTGGAAATGGTATGTTATCTATTGGAAAATATCAGGCAGAGACATTGGCGAGCGGCCTGATTTAGATAAGAAAACCACAGGGAGGAATAAGTATCATGAAAAACGTGGAAGTCAATGACCTGCATTCTGCTCTTGAGCTGCTGGAGTCTATTCCGGGACAGCTTGTGGAGACAAATGTGGAAGTAGATCCGAATGCAGAATTATCAGGCGTATACAGACATGTAGGTGCCGGCGGAACAGTAGAGCGTCCGACACAGGAAGGTCCTGCAATGGTCTTTAACAATGTAAAAGGCCACGAAGGTGCCAGAGTAGTCATCGGTGTGTTATCCAGCAGAAAGAGAGTTGGATATTTGCTGGGAGAAGATCCTAAGAAGTTGGGATTTCTGTTAAAGAACAGCGTAGAGCATCCGGTAAAACCGGTAGTAATTCCGAATGAGCAGGCGAAATGCCAGGAAGTAGTTCATCTGGCAACAGAAGAAGGGTTTGATATCCGCAAACTTCTCCCGGCTCCAACCAACACACCGGAAGATGCAGGCCCATACATCACACTTGGAATGTGCTATGCATCCAACCCGAAAACAGGAGAGTCTGATGTGACGATCCACAGAATGTGTTTACAGTCCAAAGATGAAATCTCTATTTTCCTGATGCCGGGTGCACGTCATATCGGATATTTCCGTGAACTGGCAGAAGCAGCAGGAGAACCGCTTCCGATCTCTGTCAGCATTGGTGTAGACCCTGCGATTGAAATTGCATCCTGCTTTGAGCCACCGACAACACCACTTGGATATGATGAATTACAGGCAGCAGGCGCGATCCGTAAGAAACCGGTAGAACTGGTACAGTGTCTCACCATCAATGAGCGTGCGATTGCCAATGCGGAATACGTTATTGAGGGAGAAATCCTGCCGAACGTTCGTGTCCGTGAAGACCAGAACTCCAACACAGGAAAAGCAATGCCGGAATTCCCTGGCTACTGCGGACCTGCTAATCCGGAACTTCCGATCATCAAGGTAAAAGCCATCACCACAAGAAAGAACCCGATCATGCAGACCTGTATCGGACCAAGTGAAGAACATGTTTCCATGGCAGGTATCCCTACAGAAGCAAGTATCCTTGCAATGGTTGACAAAGCGCTTCCGGGCAAATGCCTGAATGTATATAATGCTTCTTTTGGCGGTGGAAAATATGTGACCATCATGCAGTTTAAGAAGACCATGCCGTCAGACGAAGGCCGCCAGCGTCAGGCAGCGCTGCTTGCATTCTCAGCATTTGCAGAGCTGAAACATGTAATTCTGGTGGATGAAGATGTCGATATCTTTGATATCAATGATGTGATGTGGGCAATGACAACCAGATTCCAGGCAGATGTTGACCTGATCACGATTCCGGGTGTACAGTGTCATCCGCTGGATCCATCCAACAATCCTGCTTACCATCCGGGAATCCGTGAGCGCGGTGTTGCGTGCAAAGCAATCTTTGACTGTACCGTACCGTTTGATCAGAAAGACCGCTTCCAGAGAGCACAGTTCATGGATGTAGATCCGAAGCACTGGCTTCCGGATATGTTCTAAAAATTAATATTACTATTTTTCTGAAAATGAGTTATAATGATTCACTGTGCGCATAAGGTACTATTTAGATAGAGCAGCCTGCGAAAAATTAGTGTTATAATAATTCATCGCAGATGTGGAAGAAAAGAACTTTTGAACGTTCAGGAAGCGAAGAACAGAAGAAATTATAACAGGTTTCGGCGTATCAGAAATGATATTTGAACAATAAAGAAAAAAGTTCAGGCAGATGTCAAAATTACGGCACCTGCCTGAACTCAGGTAAAGGAGAGAGAAAAAAAGTTATGCCAATTGGAGTAATTATCAATGCGTTATCCGTAGTCATCGGCGGAATCCTGGGTGCACTTGTGGGACACAAGTTAAGTCCGAAATTCAAGGCGGACATTACCCTGGTATTTGGTGTATGTTCTATGGGAATGGGAATCAGTACCATCGGTCTGATGGAAAATATGCCCGCAGTTATTTTTTCCATTGTGATCGGTACAGGAATCGGACTTGCGATTCATCTTGGAGAGAAAATTAATGCCGGTGCAGGTGTCATGCAGCGTGCGATCAGCAAATTTATCAAAAATTCTAATTCAGAGCTTTCTGAGGATGAGTTCATGAATACACTGGTAACGATCATTGTATTATTCTGTGCCAGTGGAACCGGGATCTATGGTTCTATCGTATCTGGAATGAGCGGAGATCATTCTGTACTGATCTCCAAATCTATTCTGGATTTATTTACAGCAGCTATTTTTGCATGCAGTCTGGGAATGGTAGTATGTATGATTGCCATTCCACAGGTAATCATTTTCCTGATCCTGTTCTTTGCGGCAACAGCGATTTTCCCATTAACTACACCGGGCATGATCAATGACTTTAAAGCCTGTGGTGGTTTCCTGATGCTCGCAACTGGTTTCCGTATGGTGAAACTGAAGAACTTTCCGACTGCGGACATGATACCGGCGATGGTGCTGATCATGCCGATGTCATGGTTCTGGGTAAATTATGTGCTTCCGTTAGTGTCATAAAAAAATAAAGATTTTGTATCTGATTATCAGTCAGCAGTAATTTTGCTTTTGGCATAATCCCAGAACAATTTTCCAGCAGGAGAAAGTTGTCGATAGTCATTGCAGGCAAGGGTGATAGCACTGATGAAATCTTCTTTCAGAGGAATGATTGCTACACCTGGATGGTGGAGATATTCCACAGCATGCTGCATCAGCAGAGAAATGCCGTGATTTTTGCTTACCAGGTCAAGAATATTGTCCATGTGGGTGCCGGTATAAACTACGCGTGGTTCAAAACCTCTTTGTCTGCAGATTTCTGTGATTTTATCATAATGTAGAGTCGATTTGCTCAGCAGAAGCAGATTTTCGTTTCTTAATTCAGAGACGGAGAGCTGCTTCTTTTTACTGAAAGGATGACTCAGGGGGACGACTGCGGCCAGACGGTCGTCATAGAAATCAAGACTTTGACAGGAGGCGTCCAGATATTCTTTTCTGGTAAAAATGAAATCACATTCGTGGTTTTTGAGCCGGGAGCAGATATGGGTAGTTTCAGATTCCTCAATCTGCAGTTTGATATTTGGATGTGCAGTCTGAAAATCTGCCAGCAGTCCGGTGATATCATACTGTGCCATAACCGGGATGCTCGCGATGGTTAAGGTATCTTCTTTCTGAAGCTGGTAACTGGAAACTGTATGGATAAGTTTTTCATAGCTCTGTACAATAGAACGTGCATCTTTTAACACCAACTTTCCGGCTTCTGTAAGCTGAATCTGGCGCTTGCTCCGGTCAAAGAGCTGGATATTTAATTCCTTTTCCAGAGATTTGATATTCTTGGAAACAGAGGACTGGGTTGTATATAAATTCTCGGCAGCAGTGGAAAAATTGCCACTGCGGACGACTTCGAGGAAGTACTGGATCTGTTGAATGTCCATAATGGAGGCGCTCCTTTTTTGGAAATTTGGTGACTATTCAGCAGTTCATTATTCTGTAAGGTACTGAACAGTTCGGATTTGGATATTTTTTTGCTACAGGTACTTTATTTGCTGTTCTATGATAGACAAAGGGATGTACCTGGTTTGGCAGGATAAATGATATCAAGACTGGCTTCATTTTACCATAATTGATTCCTGACTGGAATAGGTGATGGAGAAAGAAGAATTGCGGTACAGTGAGGCAGAGGGTATAATGTGGATGAATTCAGATGAAGATACCTGTAATGAATATGAAAATTGACTGAATTTGACTAAGAATAAAGAAGAAAAAAATTTATCAGGAAAAGGAATAAAATGAAAAAGAGACTTGTGATTGGAATGAGCGGGGCTTCAGGAGCACCCCTTACAATAGAATTGCTGAAGCAGTTACAACAGTATAAAGAAATCATAGAGACACATCTGATCGTAACGAAGGGCGCAGAAATGACTCTGGAACAGGAGACAGATTATACCTTAGAGCAGTTATATGCGCTTGCAGACGAGGTACATGATAATCATAATATTGGTGCTGGTCCTGCAAGTGGAAGTTATCGCACAATGGGAATGATCGTGATTCCATGCAGTATGAAAACACTGGCAGGAATCGTCAGCGGCTACAGTGATAACCTTGTTTTGCGTGCGGCAGACGTAACTCTGAAAGAACGCCGCAAGCTGGTATTGGTAACCCGGGAAGCACCGCTTGGAACAGTACATCTCAGAAATATGTACGAGGCCAGTCAGCTTGGTGCAGTGATCATTCCGCCAGTACTCAGTTATTATAATCATCCGAAGACAATAGAAGACTGTAACCGCCATATTGTAGGGAAAATCCTTGACCAGTTCGACTTGGAAGGACAAGAATTTCACAGATGGATGGAAGAGTGAGTTAAAAGCTGATGTATAAGTATGGAAAGGAAGATATAAAAATATACTATGGAAAAAGGATTGAATTCTGCGCAGAACACAATAGAGCTTCATGTAGAATATATGAACTGTGACATTGCGGTATACTGCCAGCAGTTGGACTATGGATATGAAATAAGAATTTTCGGCGGACATCGTTCACACGTAGGTTCTGTAACGGTGGTAGATGGACAGGGCGCTTTACAGACAATCACACTGCCAGGCCACAAAGAAGATATCATCACCAGACAGTGGGCGTCACAGATTTGGGAAATCACGAGACAGCCGGTATCAGTGCTGGCAGGGGTGCATTACGATGATTTAAAGAAAGAACAGTTAATGGAAGTGATTCGGATATTAGATAAATTGCTTGCGGACTGTAAAACAGAATTACAGAAAAGAACACGCCCTCTCAGTGTATAATACTGAGAGGATTTTTATATAGTTAGAGAACATAGACATGCACCTATAATAATGATATAATTTTTTCAGATATGGCAGTCTGTGGTAAAAATATAGACAGTGCTAATAAAAAACTGGAGGTATCCAAATGTCAAAAATCGTAAAACTTACATCAGCAATAGAACGTGAAGAGAAATTAAATGAAATCTATGAAAACCTGGAAGAACTAAAAAACCAGTTCACTGCACTGATTGATGAATACGAAGAAGAGAAGTCTGACAGCAGAAAAGTAGACACATTGATCGAGGCACTGGATGCGCTTGAAGATGCTGCAGAAGCGATTCAGGATGTGCTGGAAGGATAAAGAGACTATATAATATAGAAAGAAAACGATATGATACAAAAGACTTTGCAGGAACTGTGGAGGAGAGGATGATGCAATCCTGATGGATATCCAGATGCCAGTTATGAACGGTTACGAAGCTGCCAGAGCAATCCGCACAGCAGAGAATCCTGTCTGTAAAAATATTCCGATCATAGCCATGACTGCGAATGCTTTCTCAGATGATATTCAGAGAAGCATGGATGCGGGGGTGAATGCGCATATTTCAAAACCGATGGAACTTGCAGTGCTGGAACGAGTGATCAGAACGTTATGATATAGCCTACATGTAAGATGATATTTGTATGATATAATAAAGCCGTCTGATTTACAGAGAGAATTAGAAGTAACATGTATTACTGTGAATGACAAATATAAAGGATGAAAGAACAATGAACTGTACAGATATGATGCAGATAGCGGAACTGGAAGATGTTCTGAAACTGAAAGCCGGGGAAAAAGGGCTCTGGCATCTGGTGCGCTGGATTTATTTTGCGGACTGCCTGCAGTGTATTAAAAGTGAATATAAGATTGAGAATTATATCCATGGCGGAGAATTTGTGATCCTGACAAACAGGGGTGTTACGGATGACAGTGCGAAACTCATGACCCTGATCAGACAGATGTGGGAGTATGGGATAGCGGCTCTTGGAATCAATGAAGGGCAGATTTCAGAGGAATTACTGAAATATTGTGAGAAAAAAGAATTGCCACTCTTTGAACTTCCGGAGAAATTTCCGTTGATAGATCTTTCACAGATCATGTGCAGAAGGCTTGTGTTGGAGGAAAATGACCGCAATGCAGCTGAGCAGCTTTTTTCTTCGATTCTGGATGCCGAGCATCTGAGCAGAGAGCGCGTGATGGCACAGGCCAGATATCTGAATATTAACCTTGAGGGAAGCTTCTGTGTTGCAGAGTTTGCGTTTGACAGTGCGAAGGGTGACTGGGAGAATGAGGATTCTCTGACATTGGGGCAGAATATAAAACGTATGATCAGTACGGAGTTTTCCTTTTATACAAAAGAAGATATTCTGGTGCTCCCGCAGGCTGGTTCAATTCTGGTGCTTATTCCGGTGGCACATCTTGATGATGAGCAGATACGGGACATTTTTAGCCGGATCATTGAACGTGTACAGCGAGAACAGGGAACAAGATTCTGTGTCGGAGTTGGAAACAGTACAGCATATCTGGATGAGGTAAAACGCAGCAGAAATGAGGCATCAGCAGCAATCAGGGCAGCGTCTGCTGCAAATATGCAGGAGAGGATTTTCTTCTATAAAGATCAGGGGATTTATACTCTGATCTCCCATGTGGATGATACCAGAGTTCTGGATGAATATGTGGAAGCGCAGCTTGGAAAACTGGTCAGATATGATGAGATGAATGCAGGAAGTCTCTGTGAGACGTTGGAGAATTATCTTATAAATAACTGTAATGCCAAGAGAACGGCAGAGGCTATGTTTGTTCATCGAAATACGCTGAATTACAGATTGAAGAAAATCGGGGAGCTGCTGAATTGTGATTTTGAAGATATGGATAAATGTCTGGAACTGAAACTTGCGTTTCTGATTAGAAAGTACCGAAATAGATAGTGCTTTCACATATTATATAAAATGCTTTTATGAGAATGCAGTGAGAAAGAGATGTATGTTTAACATTATTCATAGTGGAACGAAGATATGAAAAGCTGGGTGGATCTGGAAACTACTGTTGTATAAAAGGTAACATTTGTGCACCGTGCACAAAAAAGATAGTCCTCCGCGCACATTGATTTCATCCGGGAAGGTGCTATAATCTAGCTAAATTAAAAAACAAAACAACCAATTAAGAAACGACAAAGGCGTCAGATATTAAAAAGTATCTGGCGCCTTTTTTACGTCGGATGAGGCGAAGAGATAAAGGAGGACAATTATTATGACAACAGCAGAATTATCAACAGCATTACCGGAGATCATAACAGCGCAGGTTCCAGGACCGAAATCAAAAGAACTTCTTGACAGGAGAGATGCGGCAATCCCGAAAGCACTTTGCGGCAAAGCTTATCCAATTTGTATCAAACAGGGTGCAGGTGCAATGTTTGAGGATCTTGACGGAAACAAATTCCTTGACTGGGTCGGAGGTGTTGGTGTTCTGAATATCGGATATTCCCACCCGGAAGTTATTGAAGCAGTAAAGAAACAGACAGAGAAATATTTCCATACTATTTTTAATGTGTATGTACATGACGGATATGTAACACTTGCAGAGAGATTAAATGAAATCATGCCATGCAAAGGAGAGGTAAAGAAAACTTATTTTGCAAACTCCGGTGCAGAGTGTGATGAGAACGCGATCAAGATTGCCAAAGCATTTACAAAGAGAAGTGGAGTGATCTGTTTTACAGGTGCTTTCCACGGAAGAACAAACCTGACAATGGCGCTGACAGCCAAGAAAGTATATGCAGTCGGTATGGGACCTTTCCCGGCGGGTATTTACCGTGCACCGTATCCATATGTATACAGAGCACCGAAGGGATATACAGAGGCTGAGGCAATTCAGTACTATATAGATGAACTGAATAGAATCTTCGATGAAGGTGCACCTGCAAGTGAAATCGCCTGCATGATCGTAGAGCCGTTCCAGGGTGAGGGAGGATTTATCCCGGCACCGATCGAGTGGGTTAAAGCAGTCCGTAAGATTTGTGATGAGAACGGAATTCTGATGATCGCAGATGAAGTTCAGTGTGGTAACTGCAGAACCGGTAAATATTATGCATCTGAGTACTGGGCAGAAGCCGGTGCAGCACCGGATATCATTACAACAGCCAAATCTCTTGGCGCAGGTCTTCCGATTTCTGCGATCACAGCAAGAGCAGAGATCATGGATGCAGCACCTGCGGGAACCATCGGCGGTACTTTCTGTGGTAACCCGGTTGCCTGTGCTTCAGCACTGGCAGTTATGGACATTATGAAACGTGACGATTATGCTGGAAAAGCAAGACATATTGGTGAAGTTGTCACAGCACGATACAAAGAACTTCAGGCAAAATATCCGGTGATCGGTGACGTCAGAGGACTTGGCGCGATGATTGGTCTGGAACTTGTCAAAGACAGAGATACAAAAGAGCCTGCTACAGAAATCGCAGGAAAACTGATCCAGAATGCAATCCAGAAGGGACTTCTTCTTGAGAGCTGTGGAACAGCAAGCAACGTTATCCGTTTTCTTGCACCGCTCACAATGACAGATGAGCAGATGGAAAAAGGTCTTGAAATTTTTGAAGCTGCATTAAAAGAGGCAATTGAGGGATAAAAACTGATAAATTGATATTGTAATACGGGCAGGTCCTTGCGGAATATTTACTGTTATTTCTAACTTAAGCACAGGACTTGCCCGATTCCATTTAATTGCATCAAAAGGAAGACGAAAGTTTGACAAAGTAATGGCCGGATTTATGACACTTTTATATATTATTCCGGCATCATTTTCCGCAGCACTTGTATGGCAGGAATGGATCGTAGTAGGAATCTGGCTGGCACTTGGTGTATTTTTCTATTTCTATTCCAAGAGAAAATACGGTGCAGAATTTGGTCGTGATATCTTTATTGTAGATGAGACGAAAGATGTGGACGAGGCACCGGCAGTACTTCCGAATGCAAAATATCCGGACAGACATTTTGTTATCACAGTGGGCTGTGAATATGGAAGTGGTGGTCCTGAGATTGCCAGAATGGTTGCAGACTATTGTATATTACAGGCAAGAAATGTGGCGACAGACATACCCGTGATATCCTGCTTAACAGCAGTCTGTTGGGCTGGGATGCAACGGCTCAGTTTATCGAGGAACTGGTAGAACGCAGATTTGGACTGACAGAGGAAAAGTTAGAGAAAGGGGCTTAAGAGCTGATGAAAGGATTTACCATTAAAACAGAAATAGAAGAATATGATACATTTGAACAGTACGCGGCACAGGCAGATTTGGGACCGCAGGATCTGGTTCTCTGCGGAGAACATACTTATGACAAATATGTGGCACCTCTTTCGCTGAGTGTGCAGACACTTTTCCGTGAGAAATATGGAAAAGGTGAACCGACAGACGGAATGGTAGATGCTATTCTGGATGCACTGAGGAAGAAAGAATTTAACCGTATCATTGCAATCGGTGGCGGTACAGTAGTAGATATTGCGAAAGTTGTTGCAGTTGCCGGAAAAGAAGATAAGGTAGATGACCTTTATGATAATGTAGATAAGCTGAAAAAAGTACATCCTCTAGTGATCATTCCGACAACCTGTGGAACAGGAAGTGAAGTTACCAATATTTCCGTGATCAACCGTGTGAGCAAAGGAGTCAAGATGGGACTGGCATCCAATGCGATGCTTGCAGATAAGGCGGTTATGATCACAAACATGCTGGATTCTCTTCCATATAAAATATTTTCAACTTCTTCCATTGATGCTATGGTACACAGTGTGGAATCTTTCTTAAGCCCGAACGGATGCAGCATCTCAAGGATTTTTTCCACAGAGGCGTTGAAAACGATTATTCAGTGTTGGAAGAAATCAGTGGAAGCTGGTGGCGGCGATGCATGGAAAACTTGTGCGGCAGATTTCCTGAAAGCGTCCAACTGGGCTGGACTTGGATTCGGTTATGCCGGATGTGCAGCAGTTCATGCATGCGCTTATCCTCTTGGTTCCGTATACCACATTCCACATGGACAGTCCAATCAGCTGATGTTCAAAGACGTAATGGAAAAATACAAACAGATCCAGCCGACAGGCCGGATCAATGATCTGGAAGATATCATTGCAGAGTGCCTTGGAGTGACACAAAGTGAGGCACTGACAGCATTATATGAATTGATGGATAAGGTTCTTAAAAAAGAACCACTTCGCAATTTTGGTGTAAAAGAAAGCGACCTGCCGGTTTTCGCAGGAGATGTGATCAAAACCCAGCAGAGACTGCTGAAGAACAATTACATACAGCTGTCTGAAGAACAGGTGCTGGAGATTTATAAGGCGGCGTATTAAAATAATGGAGAGGTTGTTGCATTACCCGGTAATTAGTACGTAATGCAAGGGCGGTGTATTATTATAATATTAAAAAATGCGGTTTATCCCTCAAATGCTTGAAAGGGGCATTTGAGGGATGATTTTGTGTAAGGATATATAGTGGTGAAAATTCAATTGTTTTTGATAACAAATGTCAGAATGACTATAATGAAAAAGAAATCTGCAGTTCGAAGATTTCGGGAAACTTATTATACGAGAGTTGGAGGCAATGGCAGAAATGGAGTAGACGAATTAACCTCAAAGACCGTTTGGTTTACGAAATAACAGATGAAACAATTATTGTAATCCAATGCAAAGGGCATTACAGCGATAAATAAGGGCTGCAACACATAGGGGCGCACATCAGAAGATAAAGAAAAAATATTATTGTTGTACTGCATGATGAGTAAGTGGTATAATAATACAAATTTATATTTCAAAAAAGCTGTTGTCCGTGAGAGGCTGGGAATAATGATTGAGTGGAAACAAATGACGATGCAGGAAGCAGAGAATAAAATGGAGGTGCTTCGGGAGATTTTTGATGTAGTCCGTCTCCTGAAAGGGAGTGATCTGCAGACTGACGAAATGGAAAGTAAGCTTGCAGGAAGAATAAATCTTTGCCAGTGTTATGCTTTCTGGAATAAAGATAAAAGATGTGAGAATTGCATTTCCCTTAAAGCACTGGAGGAAAAGAAACAGACATCCAAAATTGAATTTCTCGATTCTGATATGTATCAGGTGTTTGCAAGGTATCTGGAGATTGATGATGAGCCCTATGTAATGGAAATGCTGAAAAAGCTGGACGAGAACACGCTGACTGATGAGAAAGGATATGAAAAACTGACGGAAAAGCTGACTGTATATAGCGAAAAGCTGTATAAGGATGTGCTGACAGGGGCGTATAACCGCAGATATTTTGAGGAAAAAGTCAAAAATATGTCTTTGAATGCCGGAGTTGCAGTTATCGATCTGGATGATTTCAAATTGTTCAATGACACTTATGGTCATGATGGAGGAGACCTGGTACTGACAACCGTAGTGAATGTAATTCGGCATTATATCCGTCGTACGGATATTCTGGTGCGCTATGGAGGAGATGAATTTCTGCTGATCCTGCCCGGAATTGAGAAAGAAATCTTTTCACAGAAGCTCCGTATGATCCAGGAGAAGATCCATGCGACGCATATTCCGGGTTTTAATCGTCTGAAGCTTTCAGTGAGCATTGGTGGAGCTATGTTTACCCATGGCAGATTGGAGGAAGCAATCACCAAAGCAGACAGACTTATGTATATGGCCAAGGGACATAAAAATATAGTAGTAACCCGGTGGGAGCAGAAGCAAAATACAGACAAGATGGAAAAAAGGAACCTGCCCCAGCTTCTGGTCGTTGATGATTCTGAAATGAACCGTGAGATACTTAAGGAAATTCTGGGAAAGGAATACCGGATACTGGAGGCCTGTGACGGAGAAGAGGCTCTGAAGATACTGGAGCAGCATGGAACTGAAATCTCATTGGTCCTGTTGGATATTATTATGCCCAAAATGGATGGATTTGAAGTACTCGCCTATATGAACAGAGATAAATGGATCGAGGATATACCGGTGATCATGATTTCCAGTGAAGAATCAGAGAGTTATATCCGTCGTGCCTATGAACTGGGGGCTTCGGATTATATAAGCAGACCATTTGATACCAAGGTGGTATATCAGAGAGTTATCAATATGATCAAGCTTTATGCCAAGCAAAGGCGTCTGATCCATCTGGTAACAGATCAGATTTATGAAAAAGAGAAAAACAACCGTATGATGACCGGGATTCTCAGTCAGATTGTAGAGTTCCGAAATGGTGAAAGCGGACTTCATGTGTTGCATATTAATATTCTGACTCAGCTTTTGCTGGAGAAACTGACGCGAAAATCAGAGAATTACGATTTTTCCTGGTCTCAGCAGCATATGATCGCCACAGCCTCCGCACTTCATGATATCGGTAAGATTGGAATTGATGAAAAAATTCTGAACAAACCCGGTAGGCTTACAAAGGAAGAATTTGAAGCTATGAAACAGCACACGATCATAGGTGCCCGGATGCTTGACAGTCTGGAAATGTATCATGATGAAGAGATGATGAAATATGCCTATGAAATATGCCGCTGGCATCATGAACGTTATGATGGAAAAGGATATCCGGATGGCCTGAAGGGAGAAGAAATCCCTATATCTGCCCAGGTGGTCTCACTGGCAGATGTGTATGATGCCCTGGTAAGCGACAGGGTATATAAGAAAGCATATTCTCATGAAAAGGCAATGGAGATGATCCTGAATGGAGAATGCGGAATGTTTAATCCTCTTCTTTTGGAATGTCTGGTGGAAATTCAGGATAAAGTACGCAAGGAACTTGGTATTAAAGGTGTGAATGAATGTCTGGAATATCTGGAAGAGAGAAACTGATAAAAATCCTCCCCGAATGGGAGATGGAAGACTTCAGCCGAATTTTTGGAAAAATATGTTGATTTTATGCCAGGCAGTGCTATACTGAAAATAGAAAGGTACTACGTTATATCTATGGAAGATAAATATAGCAGCGACAGTCTCTTTCACTTTGCAACACAGAAACAATACAGTATTTCAAAGGAGGATAAGATTTGTGAAAAAGCATTTAAAACAATTTTTGGCAGTAGTCACAGTGCTGATAATGGTTCTGGCAGCTGTTCCGACATTTGCAGAGGAAGGAGTAAATTCCAGCAGAAATGTTTATGCACAGATCCATGCCCAGAAGGGATATATCCTTGGTTCATACCATCCAACAAAGACAACAGTAAAATGTACAATGTCAAAGAACCTTGGGAAAGTTAAGAAAACAAGACGTTCTGATGGTTATGACTGGTATTATTTTTATCCTTCAAAGCCTGGAAAAACAATTGTTACAATTAAATCAAAAGATAAAACATCCAATTCACAAACTGAGACTGCAAAACATGCATTTACTATCTTGAAGTATCAGAATCCTGTTTCTTCCATAAAAATCGGAAGTACTAAAATTTCCGGAAGCAAGTTTAACAAGACGGATCGTATTTCTTTAAGCTATAATAAATATTCTCAGAAAAGTAATGCAATCAAGGTTGTGGCAAAAAAAGGCTGGACTTATGATGGTATAATGGCCTATGATAAAGCCGGAAATCAGATTGGTTATGATGTGCTCAAGAGTTTTCAGGCTGCTGGCGGAAAGGGTAATTATATTCTGAAAGCCGTATTCACAAACAAAAAAACAAAAGCAGCAGAAGCAGTAGAAATTGTGTTTAAATAATAAGAATAGATACTTTGCAGAATAAATAATGTAAGCCATCTGATAGCGAAACTGGCAGACAGCCGGAAAGGATCATATCAGATGGCTTTTTGCATACCATTCTTCCGTTGACATCCCACTTGCCATTTGTTACACTGAAATTACATATCTGAAGAGACACGCTCTATTGTGCCGACAAGTTGATTCTTGAAACAATCTTGCAGGATATGGACCGGTTGGGGTCGCACCCTCTGTCGGGAAAATAAAGAAACGAAATTTGTTTAAAAAGTTTTCTAAAGAAAGTATAAAATTCAACTAAGTCACAGACTGGCACCCATCCAGCCTGCGGCTTTTTCACCCACTATTTTTGAGTTGACTTTTTGGCACATTGCGCATATACTAACAGTAGCTAAGGAATGTGGTGAGATTCCTTGAAGCAAAACAAAAGCCCTCAGAGTGCCAGCTCTGGGGGCTTTCTTGCTCGTTACGGTGAGCTATTCCGTTTAGACTGTTGCTGTCTATCGTCTGCTGTCCAGCCATTTGCATATGTAGTAGCTAACTACGCCTGCTATAACAGAGACAAGAAATGTGGTGAGAATTTCTTCCATGGAGTCCACCTCCTTTCTGCTGGAGGTTCGACAGCTTTTTAAGTATAACATGTTTTAGAACAAATTGGAATAGTAAAACCTGGCATGAGTTAACTGATAGAGGCAGTTAAGGGAGAACCCTCTGCCGGGACTGGTATTAATACTGAACAGGTCTGGCGGGGTCGTCGGTTGGGGTCGCACCCCAATGTGGTCAACCTAGCGTCAACTTAGGGGCATATTAGTGAATATCCTCTAATGCAAACTACAAAATTAATCGGTTTATGACAGAAAACAGTTGCTGTTTTGTTGGAAACCAGAAGATTCATAAAAATTGCCGCACTTAAATAAGCCTATTGATGAATGCTGGCTCTATTTTAAAAAGAAGCTTTTT
>NZ_JAHLQG010000051.1 GCF_018919065.1 Blautia sp. MSJ-9
TAGTACTTTCCGTCTGGTCCCTGTACCGTAAATTTAAAGGTCTTTCCTTCCGCACTGACTCCTTCCACCTTCTTGCTTACGCTCAGGTTTCCCTTGTCCTTGCTGTAGGTATTTGTCACGGATGCTGTCGCTGTTGTTCCCTTGCTCACTGTCACCTTTCCGGTTCCTGTTACTGCAAGTCCGTATCCGCTGATTCCGGCTTCTTCTGTCTTTTCGTTTACTGTGTATTCTCCTACCGGCAGATCCTTGATCGTTACAGTCTCTTCTGCCTTGACTTCCACTACTGTTTCTGTATCAGATGCGGCTCCGTCTTTGTCATAGTACTTTCCGTCTGGTCCCTGTACCGTAAATTTAAAGGTCTTTCCTTCCGCACTGACTCCTTCCACCTTCTTGCTTACGCTCAGGTTTCCCTTGTCCTTGCTGTAGGTATTTGTCACAGATGCTGTCGCTGTTGTTCCCTTGCTCACTGTCACCTTTCCGGTTCCTGTTACTGCAAGTCCGTATCCGCTGATTCCGGCTTCTTCTGTCTTTTCGTTTACTGTGTATTCTCCTACCGGCAGGTCCTTGATCGTTACAGTCTCTTCTGCCTTGACTTCCACTACTGTTTCTGTATCAGATGCGGCTCCGTCTTTGTCATAATACTTTCCATCTGGTCCCTGCACGGTAAACTTAAAGGTTCTTTCTCCTGTATCAGCCCCTACTACGTACTTGCTTATGCTCAGATTTCCTTTATCATCTGTGTCATCACTTGAAGTATTAGAGCAAGTTACTGTTTCTTGAAGTACTGTCGTTGATCCACTTGGTTTTATATGATGTATCTCACAAGTTGCATGATCCACAGTATTAGCAATAACAGAACCATTTGTAGAAGCCACACATGTAATATGAGCCGTTGGTGCTAATAGTGTTCCAAGTCCATTACTGTATTTAATATGTCCTGTATATGTTGAAATTGATCCATTATTATTAGTATAAAAATTCCAAATTACACTATTTGCTATTGGATCCCACGCCCCTGGTCCTTTATCATTAACTTTACATCCTTCAATATCAATTTCAGATGGTGCATTTGTACAATCAACATTAATTACAAGCAATTTGCCATCTGTTTGTAGTCCAGTATTTGCTGTCCACTCATGTACATATTTAAAAGGTTTTTTGCCATCAACAAAAATATTTTCATAATCTATTTTACCAGAAGCACTTATTGGAACATACGCTACTTTTACATCATCCATTTCATTAGGAACAAGATTACCTAATTTACTAGACAGATTTTCCAAATTGTTCAATTGTGACTCAAAATCAATAGGAAACGGTTCATCTGCTTTAATTACATCAACTTTACTACTTTCAATCTGATATTTACTTTGATCTTGTCCTACGATATATCCTTGATTTGAATTTATCCATTGTACTGTATTGGTACTTCCCATAATAACAGAAGCTTTTATACCATTGTTGCTCTGTACTAAATCATGATTTACTCCACCTGGTTGTTTAAAAAATTCAATATATGATGTATTACCAACACTTTGAACAGAAGATCCTTTTAATCCATTTGTACTATATGATACATCATATTCTCTTCCGTTAATTGTTCCTTTAGAAGATGTAATAGGATTTCCTGAATCATCTATTTCAAATACATAATACTTCTGATTCGTATTAAAGTTACTTGAATCTATTGTATCAGATATTCCTTCTCCTTTATCATTTGTAGTAATTTGAATATTATCTAATCCAGGTACTACTTGATATCCACTATTATCTTTAGTGTATATTCCGAATTTAAATGTAGTATTTTTTCCTGCAGAACCAGACGCTTTTTTCTTTATAACCAAATCAAATTTTGTAGTATTTTGATAAACAGCATCTGTATTACCTAATGAATTTGTATTACCATTTAAATTTTTTACTGCTATTGCACCTTCCATATGATTATCATTTGTAAAGTTAATAGCAAATACAGCAAAGTTCTGAGCTATACCTAAATCTGAAACAATTTGTGAACGGCTCATTGAAGTTCCGTTTGCACCATAGGTTTCTGTAACTCCAGAAAATGAATCCATCTGGAAATTGCCCTTTACCATCGCATTTTTATTGTTATCTTCGATTTTGGCACTTAATTTTTCTGCTGATATTGTATCATCATTATCACTGACATGATAAATTTCCACATTGTTAACCAGACCTTCTGGAATACTTTCCGGAAGCTGGGCATTCTTTCGTTCAATACTAATTTTTACCTTCTCAGTTGGTTCTACTTCTTCTTCACCTTTTAAGAAAGTAAAATCATAATATCTGAAGCCCAGAAGAACTTTATTATCTTTTTTATATTCTTCTTTTAATACCTCTTCAATTTTTCTATATTCTTCAGAATTAGGATCATCTAAAATCTCAATCTTCATTTTTACAAGATTGGAATTTAATACTTCTTCTTTTTTGTCAGCAACAGCAGTAATCTTAACATTGTCATCTTCATATACAAATTTTCTATTGTTTTCTACTGTCTGCGCAAGAATAAAAATGGAAAAGCTATCTGTAACAAATTCTGCAGATTTTACATTACCTTCTTCATCTACAGTGACATCCTTTGTAACATCGCTGACATTTGAATCATTATCCAGATGTAACACCTGAATTTTAGAAGCCTCCTGATTTACAGTTTCGTCTCCTATTTCCTTAACTTCATTAAACTGTATAGAAACAATAACTGTAGCATTCTGTGGCTCTACTTCAACGCCATCTTTTTCAAAATGCATATCATATGCTGTATAATCATTCATCTGCTCTGATGAATCCAGACTATTTTCAGCCAGTTCTTTTTGTTCGTCAGAAAGCTGTACTTCATTAACAACAAGTGTTGCATCTTCTGGTAAAGCTTTTGAGTCTGAAACAACAGCAACAATAGTTTTTTCATCGTCTTCATATGTAATAGTTCTTTCTTCTACCAAAGCAGTTGTAACACGTGTTAATGCCACAACTCCCATTTCAGAAGTTTTAAAATTAACGCTCTTCACTGCATCTGTTTCATTTTTCTCAAACTCAGCTGTTGTGTCTTCTTTTCTATTTACATAGACTTTTAAAGTACTCTGACATGACTCATCATCTGTATTTTTTTCAAGCTGTGGTGTTGCATACTGCATCTGTACTTTTACAGTGCCAGCTGCAGGTTCAATACGTCCGCCAGCGGATTCAGATGTAAAATAAATATCGTAGAATAAATAATCTGCTGTGATTTTTTCATTATCTACGCCAAGCAGATTATTAAGTTCATTAAGTTCTGTATTATATTTTTCAGGATCTGTATCCTGCAAATATTCTACTCTAAGCTCAGCATCCTGCGGAAGGTTTGCGCCTTCTTCTGCTTTTGCAGTAATAGCTACTCTGCTGTCTTCATATGTAAAATCTGTTTTTGGTGTTTCCTCTGGAGTTTCTGTAACTTCAGGGGTTGGTGTCTCCGTTGGTACCTCAGTTACTTCTGGAACTGGTGTAACCGGATTCTGTGGATTTTCTGAATCGTTAGAGTCATTAGAATCGTCGGAATCCTCCTGCTGGTCTTCATCGGGTTGTTCTTCGTCGGGCGTTTGCTCGGGTTCTTCTTCCTCTGGCTCCTCAACTTCCGGTTCTTCCTCTTCCGGTTCTTCGCTCTGAGCTGCCACTTCCTCTTCTGTTGTAGTCGCTGCGGGGATATTTTCGCTGCTTGCGAAAATAGCGTTTGCGCCCGACTGCTGGAAAATCATTATAACAGTCAGGAGCGCCGCAAGATAACGCTTGACGTTGCTCTTCATGTTCATGTTTCTTCCTCCCTTTTTTTCTCTTTCTTTTTTATCTTCTTTTGCAAATATGCCTCCATGTAAATGCATGAGTGTGCGTTACAGTCCGGGCGTTTCCGTCCTTCTTCACCATGCCAATACACCGAGGCTCTATTTTGTATGATAATATGTGTTTCCACTTTGTAAGTATAGCACTTTCTGGTCACAAAATTGTCATATAATCATATTTTCTCCACTATTTTCGATTTTTCTCCACTATAAACAATTTTTTATCGAAAAAGTTTCGCACTCACGACAATTCCCCATATCTTTGTACAAAAAAATTGAGGCTTCTATTGCACAAAGATATGCAATAAAAGCCTCATCATTTCTTCACGATACGGATGGAGTCTTTACCCATCGAAACTGGCAACATCATGAACACTCACATGCCCGTTACTCCCCTTTATCTACTATTAATAATAGCTTTTAGAGGTCTATTTGTCAAGATGATTTTTCGGAAATTTATACAGAATTTAAGCTGTTTTTTCAGTAAATTTCTCCAGTAATAACCATCCCTGCCGTGATAATTCATACTGATATTTCTGAAGTTGTCTTTAGAGCGTGTTTGAAAAATCATTCCCGCAATCTGCACGCCCCACTTTGCGATATATTTTGTCCGAATTCGGTTGTCGTATTAGCAGATTTCTGCTCCTGCCGGCATTTCTTTCTCAGGTACCATCAGGGAAAGATTTCCGTCTGCATCTTCTGCGCAGAGGATCATTCCTTCGCTGAGTACTCCGGCAAGTTTGGCTGGTTTGAGGTTAGTTACTACCATAACTTTCTTGCCTACCATTTCTTCTGCACTGTAGTGTGCTTTGATTCCGGAAACGATCTGGCGTACCTGGCTGCCAATCTGTACCTGTGAGCAGAGAAGTTTCTTGGATTTCTTTACTTCTTCGCATTTGATGATCTTACCAACCTGGAACTGAAGTTTGCCGAAATCTTCGAATGTGATTTCTGGTTTTGCTTCAATGTCGATCACATCTTCATTCTCTTCTTTTGCAGGTTCTTCAGCTTTTGGCGGATGAAGTTCTGCTACTTTTGCCATTACTTCTTTGAGGTCAAGACGTGCGAAGAGGATTTCCGGTTTCTCAGTTACTTTGTTTCCTGACGGATAGAGACCAAATGTCTTAAGATCTTCTAATTCTCTGTCCTGTGCATTTAACTGAGCAAGTATTCTCTCTGTTGTTTCCGGCATAAAGGATTTCAGCAGAGTTGCGCCGATGCAGATTCCCTCAACGAGATTGTAGAGAACTGTTGCAAGACGGTCTTTCTTTTCTTCATCCTTCGCAAGTGCCCATGGCATTGTTTCGTCGATGTATTTGTTGCAGCGTTTGAAGATTGTGAATACTTCTGTCATTGCGTCTGCTACACGGAGTTTGTCCATTTTTTCGTTTACTTTTGCAGGTACGGAGAGGATGAAGTTCTTGAGATCATCATCTACTGGCTCTGTTACACCTTTGTTTTCTACAACGCCGCCAAAATATTTATTTGACATGGAGATGGTACGGTTTACAAGGTTTCCGAGAGTATTTGCAAGCTCAGAGTTGAGGCGCTCTACCATCAGTTCCCATGTAATGACACCGTCGTTCTCGAATGGCATTTCGTGAAGTACGAAGTAGCGGACTGCATCTACACCGAAGAAGTCTACCAGTTCATCTGCGTAGATTACGTTTCCTTTGGATTTACTCATTTTGCCATCGCCCTGAAGGAGCCACGGATGTCCGAATACCTGTTTCGGAAGCGGCAGATCCAGTGACATCAGGAAGATTGGCCAGTAGATTGTATGGAAACGGATGATGTCTTTTCCAATCAGGTGCAGGTCTGCAGGCCAGAGTTTGTTGAACTGTTCTGTGCTTTCGCCGTCGCAGTCGTAACCGATTCCCGTGATATAGTTTGTAAGGGCGTCAAGCCACACGTATACAACATGTTTCGGGTCGAAGTCTACCGGGATTCCCCATTTGAAAGATGTTCTGGATACACAGAGGTCCTGAAGTCCCGGGAGAAGGAAGTTGTTCATCATTTCGTTCTTACGGGATTCTGGCTGGATGAAATCCGGGTGGGTGTTGATATAGTCAATGAGTTTGTCAGCGTATTTGCTCATTTTGAAGAAGTATGCTTCTTCTTTTGCAGGTACGCATGGGCGGCCGCAGTCCGGACATTTGCCGTCTACAAGCTGGGATTCTGTGAAGAAAGATTCACATGGTGTGCAGTACATTCCTTCGTAGTGTCCTTTGTAGATGTCACCTTTTGCGTACATTTTTTTGAAGATTTTTTTGACCTGTTTTTCGTGGTCTTCGTCTGTGGTTCTGATAAATTTATCATAGGATGTGTTCATCAGATCCCAGATTCTTTTGATCTCACCGGATACGTTGTCTACGAATTCTTTTGGAGTGATTCCAGCTTCCTGGGCTTTTAATTCGATTTTCTGACCATGTTCGTCGGTTCCGGTCTGGAAGAATACGTCGTAGCCCTGCTGGCGTTTGTAGCGGGCAATAGCGTCGGCTAAGACTACTTCATAGGTGTTGCCGATGTGCGGTTTGCCGGATGTGTAGGCAATCGCAGTGGTAATGTAATATTTCTGTTTTTCCATGGTTTATTGTCTCCTTTTTTTAATGTGGACGATTAAGGGAAATAAAAAAACGTCTCCTCAGATTATCTGAGAAGACGAGATTTACCCGTGTTACCACTTCTGTTCGTTTCCGGGCTCGCGCGGGGAAACCTTGGGAGGTACGTTGTGATACCTCTACGCTGTAACAGGCGTGCCTGTCGCTGCCTAAAGCTGTTGACTCTCAGCAGTGCCTCTCGGAAGCCATCTTCGATCTGCTCCTTGCATATCCCTCTCAGCCTTGGATTCTGTTCGTTGTGATCCGTGGGGATTTCTCTGTAATACGGTCTGCAAATGTACTCTCTTCTTCAATGAGTTTGTGTTATTTCGTAACAGCGGTTCATCTGTGATTGTGGAACGCTGTTGGTTATAGGAAATAGTTATTTCCTGTTATAGGGAAAATATAGCACATTTCGGTGGGTTTGTAAACATTGTTTCCTTGTTTATAGTTTTTACTTTTGAAAATTTTAAATGAGAATTATTTTTATTTATATCTTGACAATTTTCATCCAATATTGTATAGTAACAATATCAGTAATGATTATTGTTATTAAATAAGCAATTAGAGTTACTGCAATTCAGAGAAGGGAGGAATACCATGGCGACACTGAAATACAGCCGTCAGAGAGAATCCATCAAAGAATTTCTGCGAAGCAGGACGGATCATCCTACTGCGGATGTGGTATATGAGAATATGAAGCTTATCTACCCGAATATCAGCCTCGGCACGGTATATCGCAACTTATCTCTGCTGGCTGATCTGGGAGAAATTAAGAAGCTTTCTTCTTTTGCCGGAGCGGATCACTTTGACGGGCGAACCGAGAGGCATTGCCACTTCATGTGTACCAGATGTGAGCGGATCATTGATCTGGAGAATGAGAAGATTCACCACATTATGGAGCTTGCAGGCGAGAACTTTGGCGGAAAGATTACAGATTACAGCGCAAGATTCTTCGGACTATGCGAAGACTGTTTAAAAGAAACAGAGAACATTCCTGATAAAAAGTTTCAAAAAACCTAAAATAAAACTTGACTTTTTCAATCAAGTATGGTAACCTAAGAACATAGAAAACAGTAATGATTACTATTATTAAAAAATTACTTTTTCTACCGCATTTGCGGAAAGCACCAAAGAACAAAACGATGCCGAAAACAATCAGATTTTTATCTGGCATCCAATTAATAAATTCATTAAGAGAAAAGGAGATTTTAATTATGACAAAATGGGTATGTAGTGTATGTGGTTATGTTTATGAAGGCGAGAACGCTCCGGAAGTCTGTCCAGTATGTAAAGCACCTGCTGACAAATTCATCAAACAGGGCGGAGAAATGACATGGGCAGCTGAGCACGTTGTAGGTGTTGCTCAGGGCGTTAGCGAAGATATTATCGAAGATTTAAGAGCAAACTTCCAGGGTGAATGCTCCGAAGTTGGTATGTACCTTGCAATGGCCAGAGTAGCTCATAGAGAAGGATATCCGGAAGTTGGTTTATACTATGAGAAAGCAGCTTTCGAAGAAGCAGAACATGCTGCTAAATTTGCTGAATTATTAGGCGAAGTTGTAACAGACAGCACAAAGAAGAACCTTCAGATGCGTGTAGAAGCTGAGAACGGTGCTACAGCTGGTAAAGTTGACCTTGCTAAACGTGCAAAAGCAGCTAACCTTGACGCTATCCATGATACAGTTCATGAAATGGCAAGAGATGAGGCAAGACATGGAAAAGCATTCGCTGGTCTGCTTAAGAGATACTTCGGAGAATAATTTCATAACAGGAATTTTAAAAGGGAGAGCCGAAATAATCGGTTCTCCCTTTTTTTACTCATTGATTATTCTTTCAAGAAATTTATAAAAAATTTCACTGATACATCTGCCATGTTTTATATTGTGCCACCCAGAAGCATGGTATATGAATATTTTTTGCTGGTATTCTTGTAATTTATCTCTAAATAGTGCTGGCTATCCAGAGTAATGGTACTTCCACTCTTAATCTTTTTCCGTGCCCCGGTTCCATATTCGCAGAAATATAAACTATCTAATTTGTAACCCTTCTTAACAGCAATATTTATTTTTCCTTTTTTTGCAGTACCGAAAGAAGCAAAGTAGTGATTTCCCTTATCAAACTGTTTACTGTAATCTGTTTTTCCAAAAGTACATTTACTCAGTGGATTGGTATAATTGAATACTGAAACTTTGGATTTAAAAGAATATTTTTTTCCATTTTTTCTCTGTACTGTAAATGATACTGTAGTTGTACCTTGTTTATTTCCTTTTATAGCAATCGAGTGATCACCTCTGAACTGCACATTTTTTACCGTCGCTACACTTGTGTTGCTGGATTTTAAATTCAGGATCTTATCGGATTTCACTGAATTCATTATTCCATATGTTCCCGTTCCATCTGTTCCATTTTCTCTCATAAGTGTTATCGACTTCGCAAATTTAAGAGTGCCGGCCGCCTGTGCTGTTGCTGGTGCTGCTGCAAGATCCGCTACAATAAATGCAAACGCCAGGAATAATGCAATAACCAGATTTTTGACTTTTTTCATATCTACTTCCTCCTTAGACAAATGTTTTTCTTACTGCTTATTTTATTACTTTTCTTACCGACAAGCAACTTAAATTCCAGAAAATTCCAGCAAAAAGCCCTCAGTATTCGCACTACTGAGGGCTTTTGCCTTGCATTGAATTATATCGCTTCTTTGCCTACTTGCATTATAGTATATGTAATTTTTGAAATCAATATAGCAATTTATGAAAATTACTGAATTCCTCTCAGATACAGTCTAGCTAGCAAATGGTGCGGGTCAAGCTGGAGGGTTTCTTCAAAGTGTTCTTTTGCTTTTTCCAGATTTCCGAGGCCGAGATTTCCGAGGCCCATCAGATAGCAGCAATGTGCTTTATTCTTTCTGGTGAAGTTTTCGTCGAAGATCAGAAGGTCTGGGTAGGATACTGCGAAGTAGTCCATCTTCACTTCATCATAAATATGAGCTTCCCCATAACTGATCAGTTTATAGAATCTGGAATTTGCTGCAACCGGCTTACCCAGTTCTTTTAATGCAAGTCCCTGATACATGATCATATCTGCAGGCTGGTCATTATAGAACATCATTCCTGCCGGTTCATCGGTTCCAGTGGTTGCTTCAGCGAAAAGTTGCTGTGCTTTTTCTATATTGCCAAGTGCTTTTTCTGTCAGTGCCAGATAATAATTGATGTTATTATCTTTGGAACCTTCCAGTTTTCCTTCGCCCAGATTCTCCGGATATACAAGGGCTTTCTCAAGGGTCTCTTTTGCCTGTGTCCAGTCTTCTTTTGCGATAGCTTTCTTAGCCATTTCTACAAGTGCACGGGTGTACTGAGTAGTTGCCTTGCCTTCTCCGCCTTCCCATGGATGGAACTTTCTTCCCATAAGAAGTTCATATGCTTTCTCATGATTTCCCATGTAATTCTGAAGCGTAATATATTCGATAAATACATCATCACGTTTCACAAAGGTATCCGGATATTTCTCATAGAACTCCAGACGTTTCTCTACAGAATAGTCTAATTTCTTATATAACTGATCCAGTTCCAGGAATACTCTGCTGTCTGTAGTATCCAGTGCAAAAGCATGTTCCAGTACTTCTTTTGCTTTCTGCGGTTCCTGGCATTTATTATAATATACCAGGGAAAGGTTTCTGAATACGATCGGGAACTTGTCATCCAGTTTCGCGGATTTCTCCCATACTTCTTTTGCCTTGTCATACTGGCGTTTATCATACCATAAGTTACCTATATAATAGTAAGCTTTCGGAAGTTCCGGCTGAAGTTTCATTGCCAGTTCCAGCGCTTTGATGTCTTCCAGACGATTCGGGAAGCAGCAATAGGAATCTGCTGCATCTGCCTTTGCAGTCATCTCTTTTGCTTCTACTTCTTTTCCAAGTTTATACAGACATTCTGCACGATAGTAGTAAAGCATCGGCCAATCTCTGTCACAGATATTCAGCATTCCCAGTGCCTCTTCGTAGCATCCGCTTTCCATGTAGTCGACCGCTGCCTGGATAAAGTTCTGGTGGAAATTACGCATGCGTACTTTGAGTGCCTGTTTCATTTCTTCCTGTTTGTCTGCCTCTGCCAGAAGAATCTCTTCATATGCAGATACATAATCGAAGCAGTCAACTTTCTCATTCTCTTTAAGCCATGCTTTTGCTTCTTCTGTTCTTCCAAGCTTACGAAGGATTACTGCTTTTAAGCCTCTTGCTTTAATGTTATGGCTGTTTTTCACAAGTCCTTTTTCTACCAGCTCAAGGGCTAACGGATAGAATCCTTTACGTACTGCGATCGCTGCCAGGAAATAGAAGGACATTTCCTGCTGCTCATTGGACCAGGTTGCTTTGAAGAATGCGTCGTATGCTTCGTCATAACGTTCCTGATAGAACAGAGTCAGACCAAGGTCATAATATGCTTCACTGTTATATGGATTCGGGTTCTTCCATGTCATTCTTTCCAGCGCTTTGCGGAAATATTTCTCGCTTTCTTCCAGCAGACCGCGGCGGAACAGAAGCATACCATAAGCAGTGTTCAAACGGATATCGCCTTCATCACGTTTCAGACCTTCCAGATAATAATCATCCGGCAGATAGGTTGCATGACGGTACTGCTCGATGTGAAGTCCTGTCAGATACAGTTCTTCGCAGGTCTGGATCTCCTTCGGATCTTTTGCTGCTTTTGCAGGCTCAGGAATCTTTGCGATCTTCTCTTCCAGTGGAGTAAATTCTACAAGTTCTCTGCCTTCTGCATTGAATACACGAACCGTAATGTCTGTCTTATTCTCTACAGGAAGGCTGACTTTCTTCTCATATACGGCTACAGGAGAAATATCTGCGATTTCTTCGAATACCACTTCCCCCTTCTTCTCCAGAACTACTTTTGCATTCTTTTCCACTCCTGTTGTATAAACGCAAAGGGATACTTCGCCGTCGTTAATCTCCATATTTACCATGGCATCAATGCTGGCATTCTTTACATAACCAACTTTCTTGTATGGCATAAAATACTGCTTGAATGTTTTTTCCTCAAAAGGTTTCAGCCATGTGAAGTCAGGCTGGTTGTCTGTGTAGACACCTGTCATCAGCTCGATGTATGGGCCGTCTTCATCTGTAAGGTTTCTATCCCAAGCTTTTCCGAAATCTCCGCATCCCCATGTCCACTGTTTCTTACCAGGGGAAATATGATGATCTGCTACATGAAGGATTCCTGCTTCCTCTCTGTAATCGTATCCACCTACAAAGTCAAAGTCAGATTTCTCTGCCATATAAGAGGTCGGAACCGGAATGTTTTTGTAGCGGGAAATGTCCACACCTGCGCTGTAATCATGTTTATAATATACACCTGTAGCAATAGGGAATTTGGATACATCACGTTTTCCATGGTCCATAACTGCATGTACATCCGGTGGGAAAACAGACTGTGTATAGTCGTTTACAGGTACTGCCGGGTTTGCCCACCACAGGAAAGTCTGTGCCATTGGTGTACGGTTGTAGAGCTGTCCGCGGATCTCGATATATGCTTTGTCCGGATACAGAGTGAAGCTTGCAATTCCTTTTGTTCCGTACATCTGGTCTACATCATTGACCATAACAGTCTTGCTGCCGTCTTCATGTTCGGTAACTGTGTAGTCTACAGGCTGATAAGTAGTCGGACGATGGTGCTGTGGCCAGTTAAATTCAATACCGCCGGAAATCCACGGTCCGGTCAGGCCTACCAGAGCAGGTTTGATCACATGATTATAATATACGAAATCATATCCATTTGTTTTGTCATATGCACGCTGGATTCTGCCGCCAAGTTCCGGGAGAACCATTACTTTGATGTACTGGTTTTCCAGATATACTGCTTTCCATGCTTTGTCCTTCTTGACATCTTCGATTTTCTCAATTACAGGATACGGATACACTCTTCCTGAACTTCCCTGATATACACGCTTCTCAGAGAAAATCGGATTCTTTTCTGCTGCACCAATCTCATAGGTTGGAATAATGACTTCTTCTTCCCAGATTTTTACTTCTTCCATGTTACTTGCCTCCCAATTATATGTTACATTTTATTGTTCCTTTATGAGCGTTGAACATATTGAGCACCCGCTCTTCCGTTATATTTTTATTGTCCTTCGCAACATAAAATGTTTTTTTATTGCTTTTCCATATTTTTTATGATAGCTTAATTATATACGGTACTTATTGAATATTCATTACTGTAACTTGCTTATGAGTTTAAAAAAATTGCTATAAGGAGATTCATTATGAGAACAAAAGAAAACCTGGTTAATCCGGCTTCTGATTACTATCTTTATCAACCGAGTACGATTGCTTCCAGACTTTATCTTTATCCGAAAGAAATCGGATATTTTTACTATGAACCTGGTTACTGGCGTTCCAGGATTCAGTACAATAGTTTTCTTTTAATGTATATTGCAAAGGGAACCTGCCAGGTTCTTCTGCCAAATCAACAGTTACAGAACGCTGCTGCGGGACAGGTTGTGCTGATCGACTGTTATGTTCCCCATGAGTATGGATTTGACAGCAATTCCGAAGTTGCCTGGATCCATTTCGATGGTCCGCTTGCAAGAGATTTCTATGATCTAATCTTTGCAAGTCATGGAAATATCATTTCTCCGTCCAATCCATTTCCAATCACTAATGGTCTGGATCAAATGCTGCATGTTTTCCGCAACTCAAAACCTCTGAAAGAGGGCGAGGCTTCAGAAATGATCACGCAGATGCTGAACACTCTTTTGTATACACGGGCATATTCCGGCAATACAACTTCTCATTTCAAAGTGGTGGAGAAATCCCGTGCCTATATTAATGAGCATTTCAGTGAACCTCTGACTCTCGATCAGCTTGCAAAGAATGCCAATATGAGTCCTTTTCATTTTTCCCGTGTGTTCACTGCCCAGACTGGATTTACCCCGCATCAGTATCTGATTGCTACAAGGATCAACTCTGCCAAGTTCCTTCTGAAATTGCCGGATGTTCCGGTTAAGGAGATTGCCTTCGGTTCCGGGTTTAACAGTGAGAGCAGCTTCTGCTCTACTTTCCGCAAGTGGGAAAATATGACGCCAAGTGAATACAGGGAGCGTATGATCCGTTCTTCTGAGGATTCTGAGTAAAATATTTCTACAAAAAACATTGTTATTTATAAGTCTGCCTTGTCGCATACTTCCTGCACAAAAAATAAGAATCGGAAACTGCCTGCACAATTTCTGATTCTTATTTTTATATCATTTTTTGACTATTTTATATTTTCCTGTCTTCCAGTCAAATCCTAGTTTGCAGCGTCACCCATAACGTCTTTGTAGTTGTCTGGTGTAACGATCTCAGCATCTACTGCTGTTTCCATATCAACATCTTCGCCATTGATCAGTTTCATAAGAACATCTACAGAGCCTTCACCAACAGACTGAGAAGAGAAGTAAGCTGCTGCTTTCATGCATGTTCCGTCAGCACCTTTGTCATTCCACTCATCTTTTGCCATGTAAGCGCCAAGACCTACTACGCATGCGTTTGCATCCAGACCAGCTGTTTCAAGGGCACGGCATGCACCGATTGTTCCTTCTTCGTTAGCGCCCATTACCATCCAGGTTGTGATCTGTGGGTTTGCTGTAAATACTGCTGCAGCTGCTGTGTTTCCTTTATCTGTAGTTCCATCATAGTCTGCATAGAAAATATTGTCTTCTTTGAAATCTGCGCAGTCTTCTTTGAATTTATCATATTCACCTTCTGCACGAGGTACGCAGCTGGATACAGTGTCCATAGTCATGATCAGAAGACCTACATCATCTTTTCCGATAAGGTCATTATCTTTTGCATAATTTGCCATCCACTCGCCGTTTGTCTGGCCGATTACATATGCATTGATTCCTACCCATGGAGCCAGTTTCTCACCAGCATCATCCTGAAGTGCATCATCACACGCAACAATCGGGATTCCTGCATCTTTTGCTTTGTCAACAGCTGCCTGAGACAGTGTCTGGTCAGGTGTACAGGTGATGATACCGCTTGCATTATTTGCAACAGCATTGTCGATTGCTTTTAAATATTCTTCCGGGCTCATCTTTGCATCTACATAAATGAACTCTCCGCCAGCATCTTCAACAGCTTTCTTTGCTGCGTCACCTTCATCGATAAACCAAGTCTGGTCACCGGCTTTGTAAATACCATATACTACCAGTTTGTCATCTGCTGCACTTGCAGATACTGCCGGAACTACCATTGCGGATACCATTGCTGCTGCCAGAACTACGCTCATCACTTTTTTCTTCATTGTTTCTTCCTCCTTAGAATTTGAATTATATATGTTTTGCTATATTCAGTCACACACCCCTGTGTGAAAGTTTCATAAATTATTTGATGTTTTTCATGCTTGCTTCGAGAAGTTCTTTCTCACGTCTTTCCTTACGGATAAAGTCAGATGTCAGAGCGAAGAGAAGAAGTGCACCTCTTGCTACATACTGCCAGAATGTAGATACATTTACCATGATCAGACCTGTGTTAAATGCCTGGATCAGGATAACACCAAGGATTGTACCAAACATATCACCTACACCACCGGCAAAGTAAACACCGCCGAGGATAACTGCTGTGATGGCATCAAACTCAAGGTTGACGTTAGCTGCCGGCTGTCCGGAGTTCATACGTGAGGAGAATACGATTCCACCTACTGCTGTCAAAGCTCCAATGATAACGAAGCAGCTTGTAATGATTCTCTTAGGGTTCAGGCCTGCAAGTCTTGCAGCTTCCTGGCTTCCGCCGATTGCATATACACTACGTCCGAATTTTGTTTTGGAAAGGATAAATCCAAAGATTACAAATGCAAGGATCATTAACCATACAGATACTGGAATTGTCAGGAATCTTGCTTTTCCGATTGCCAGGTAAGTTTTGTTGCTGATAGAAATTGGTTTACCATCGCAGATGATATAGGCAAATCCACGCATAATGTTCTGTGTTACCAGTGTTGCGATAAACGCTTCCAGTTTAATCTTGTTGACCATCCATGCATTAAAGAAACCTGTTGCAATACCTGCCAGTAAAACAACTGCAACTGTCAGGATAAACGGAACATTCTTGGAAAGTAACAGCGCTGCAAGTGTTCCGCAGAAAGCTGCCAGAGAACCAGGTGACAGGTCGTTCTGTCCGGCGATGATCAGGTATGTATGTCCGACTGCTACCAGACCAACCAGTGAAGCGGCAACCATCAGGTTAACCATGTTCGCCCAAGTCAGAAAGTTCTTATTCAAAAATGTAAATAATGCAAATACAATGATGATCGCTACGATCAGGATCAGCTTGTCTCCGCCGATCTTATTTAAAATACCATTTTTTTCTTTTTTAGTTTCAATATTACTCATTTGCTTCCTCCCCCATCATTCCCAGGCTTAACAGTCTGTCTTCGGTCGCTTCTTCACGCATTACTTCACCGGAAATACGTAAGGATTTCATAACGATGATTCTGTCTGAAAGTCCGATAACTTCCGGCATTTCTGAAGAAATAAGGATTACGCCAAGTCCCTGTTTGGCGAATTTACAAATCATATTGTAGAATTCGGATTTCGCACCTACGTCAATACCTTTGGTAGGCTCATCCAAGATCAGGACTTTCGGATTTGTTGCAATTCCTCTGGCTACGATGCATTTCTGCTGGTTACCACCAGAAAGCTCTACGATTTTCTTGTCCGGAGATGGTGTTTTTACTTTAAATTCACGGATTCCCCAGTCAGCTTCCTCAGCTTCTTTCTTCTTATCGATCACACCAAGTTTATTTGAGTTCTTATCCATCAGTGCGATGTTGATATTTCCTGCAATACTCAGGTTACTGAGAATTCCCTGAAGCTTACGATCCTCAGGTACCAGTACGATACCATTATCCATAGCTTCTTTTGGTGAGCGGTTGACAATCTTCTTACCTTCCAGATAAACCTCTCCTGTTTTCATCTTGTCCGCACCGATGATTGCTCTCATCAGTTCTGTTCTTCCTGCTCCTACCAGACCGGAGAAACCAAGAACTTCGCCTTTATGAAGAACAAATGAGTTCTCTTTGACATAATCAGAAGATACACCTTTGACTTCCAGAAGGACATCTCCGATTTTGTCGTTTCTGTCCAGGTTCTTAAAGATATCTCCCAGATCACGACCAACCATCATTCTGATCAGCTGCTGTTCCGGAACTTCTTTTGTAATGACTGTGTCTACGTAATGTCCATCTTTAAAGATTGCAACTTTATCTGCGATCTGCTGAATTTCTTTCATACGATGAGATACGTAAATGATGATCTTGCCCTGTGCTTTCAGCTTTGCAATGATCTCAAAAAGACTGTCGATCTCTGCGTCACTTAAACTGGCTGTCGGTTCATCAAAGCATATAACCTTGAGGTTCTCACGGCTATAGGCTTTCATGATCTCGACCATCTGCTGATATGCAATACTTAAATCTTTAACTTTGGTAGTCGGTGAGATTGGAAGACCGAAATCATCTATGATCTTCTGTGCCATCTGGTTTGCTTTTGCCTTATCAATAATTCCGAACTTCTTTGAAGGCATACGTCCCAGATAGATGTTCTCTGCAACACTCAGTTCCAGCAGAATCTGACGTTCCTGATATATTACACTGATTCCTTCCTGAATTGCTTCATGAGGGGAACTGAAATGTTTCTGAACACCATCCAGAAGGTATTCACCTTTGGTTGGTTGATAATCTCCATTGAGAACTTTCAGCAATGTGGATTTTCCGGCACCGTTCTCGCCAAGGAACGCAAGTACCTCTCCGCCATATGCTTTGAAACATATATTATCCAGCGCTTTTACACCAGGGAAATACTTAGAGATATTTTTAAACTCGAGTACACTGCTCATGTGCTTTCCCTCCTCTTTTCTTATCTGAGTCTTATTATAGGCTTACAACCCCTCTATTGCATTACTTGAAATTGCTATGGAGTTTTAAAAAATTGCTGTTTTTGTGTAGATTGTCTATTATTTCACGAATTTGTTTTTGTTTTTATGCAGTTTTTACATTTTATTCTTTCTCTTTTTGTGCATTTCTATTTTTCAGATTTCTATTTCTTTATCTGTTTCCGTCATTTTTATTTACTATTTTTCATTTTTCCTTGAAAAATCGCTGTTTTTACGTTACATTAAGATTAGTTAATATAATAGAACGCACGAAATAAATCATAACATGAAAGTGAGGACAATTCTATGATTATCGAAAAAAATACTAATAAATCTCCTTTTTTCGACATCTGCAAGGAATATAATACTGTCAAATTGACCTGTAATGACGGTTTTTCAGTAATTTTATGCTCAGTTGGAGCTTCTATAAGACAGATTCTTTTTCCAACTTCTGATGGTGTCTTAAAAAATATTGCGCTTGCCTTCGACCAGGATTCTGCTTATTTTGGCAATTCACTGTATGCAGGTGCTACCCTTGCACCATGCGCCGGACGCATTTCACAGGGAAAGCTTCCGATAAATGGTACAGTCTATTCTTTGTCATTGAATGAGAATAATACCAATACTCTTCATGGTGGATTTCATAATGCTTCGTTTAAGAATTGGGGACTTGTTTCTGCTGAAGTTAATAATGATATCGCTGTTGTAGTCTTTAAGATCGTATTAGAAGACGGCTTAGACGGATTTCCTGGAAACAGAGAAATAAAAGCTGTTTATACTCTGCAAAAAAATCATACTCTGACTTTAAGATATGAGGCAGTTTCTGATAAAGATACTTACTTTAATATTTCTAATCATACGTACTTTAATCTGACAGGTGACTTTTCCAAATCCGCGCTGGATCACAAACTGCAGATACAGGCAGATCGATATATCCTGAATACGCCTGAATTTACTCCTGAAGGTATTTCTAAAGTAGATGGAACACCGTTTGATCTGCGTCAACCTGCTGTACTTCAGGAGCAGATCAAAGCTTATCCAAATGATATACAGATCAAAAGAAATCGGGGATATAATCATGAATATATCTTAAATCATAATATTTCTGCAACATCCCTGACTGCTCCGGCAACGGACAATAAACCTGACCTGAGCTGTACCTCACCGGATGGCTCTCTGGAACTTCAGATCAGCTCGGATTCTCCTTGTGTTGTCGTTTACTCCGGAGGATATTTCGAAACCGGAATAGAATTAAAAGAAGGCCAGACCACAAGCCCTGATTGCGCCCTCGCCTTCGAATTCCAGGATTATCTGGATGCACCGGGTGGGCATGGATTCCCTTACAATATTGTTCATGCAGGAGAATCATGGACGAGAGAAATATGTTATCGCTTCCTGAAACATTCATAACCTACACATAACGCAAACAGGGGGTGTCTGAAAAATAGACATTCCCCCTGTTCTTTATCCGTTGGTATTTTCATTATTAGGCGCTTAACTATGTCTCCGCTCAAGCTGAGTAATCCGATCTGTCAGAGAATTAAGTTTAAACTCATCAACAAGCATTTTATTCATCCATACGGTAAATCTATCCATCTGATTAATCAGGCTCAAATGACTCTCTGCAAGAAGAGAAATATTTCTGTCCGTTACATTCTCTAAATGTCGTCTAAGATTTGCAAAGTTATTCCTCGTCTCTTCTTCAAAACGCTCCTGATGTTCTCCCATTCGATCCATTCGAGTTACAAGCCCTTTGACCTCTGCCAAAACAGCTTCCAGTATTTGTCTGTCTGTCACCAGTTCCACCTCCTTTATAGTCCGTATCGTTCTTTTGTATGTGAATGATTATATCACATCTATTACAACACGTCTATTAAGAATCCATAAACATTTGCCCATGTAGATGTCTGATGGTTACTGTTCAAATACTACTATTCCGCGAGGTGTTTTGGCATATATATGTCAAAATCCCGAGACATACAGTGCTACTTACTTATAGCCTGGTACTTTATTCGTTATTATTCAACTTCTCCTCAATCGCCTCACCAACCCTGTTATAAATAGTCACCGCATCCTGTATATGCGGAATCGTATTTCCATCCGCTCCGGAAGCGCCTGCGGAAACAAAGATATACTCTCTTCCCTCAATCTCCGCAAAACTAGCCAGGCAATGTCCTGCCTCACTGG
This sequence comes from Blautia sp. MSJ-9, assembly GCF_018919065.1. Taxonomy (GTDB): domain Bacteria; phylum Bacillota; class Clostridia; order Lachnospirales; family Lachnospiraceae; genus Blautia_A. Next base: position 19,542 of record NZ_JAHLQG010000051.1, read on the forward strand.
TATAGCCGGTCTTGCCGCCGAGGATTTTTCCACCTGTGACGGTCGGATCAGAGAGGTTTTTAAACATTGTACTGTAATAAGTGATGCCATCCGGGTGGATATTGGTAACTCCGGTGGAATGTCTGGAACTCTCCACAATCTCACGGAACGTATCATTCTTAATACAATACTTCATCAACACCACAATATCCTTAACCGTACTATAATGATCCGGGTTATGCAGTCCTGTGGAATCGCAGAAGTGTGTATTATCCATTCCAAGCTTCTTAGCCTTCTTATTCATCAGCTCCGCAAAATCCGCCTCAGAACCACTGATCGTATCCGCCAGTGCAATACAGCACTCGGCCCCCGATGGCAGCATCGCACCATACAGCAGATCGATCACCCTGACATTCTCTCCCGGCTGAAAACCTGCCTGTGTCGCATCCTGCTCATACAACCCCGCAAACATCTCATCCGTCAGTGTAATCTCCTCATCCAGATCCTTCAGATTCTCAATGGCAACGATCACCGTCATGATCTTCGTCATAGAAGCCGGATAAATCTGCTCATCACCATTGATCTCTCCCAGGATCTTACCTCCCCGCGCCTGCATCAGGATTGCATTCGGACTGTTGATCCCACTGATATCCACTTCCTTCAGAACCGGCTGCTCAAACTGTTCAAACCAGTCCTTCACACCCTTGTTCCATCCAATCATAATGACCAGAGCACAGATAATAATCACCTCAGCAAACACACAAGCCACAATCCTGCCCCTGTATCTCCACGCATAACTTCTCCCACTTTTCTTCTTTCCACGTCTCCTCGCTGCCAAACTAACTCCTCCTGTCTGCTTCTACATCATTGCTTAGCATACAATAAATATATCTAGCCAATCTCTAATTCACCCCCTACTATACCACACTCCCTAAAAACATTGTAACCCCATTCTTCTCGCGAGAACGCAAAAAGACCCCCGGAGAAATTCTCCGAGAGTCTTAAATTGCTAAAATCTATTATGCTAATTTCATTGGGTTGATCTTCACACCAGGTCCCATTGTCGGAGCGATTACAACGCTCTTTAAATACTGACCTTTCAGTGTGCTTGGTCTAGCCTTAACGATAGCATCGATCAGCGTCTGGAAGTTGTCGCTTAACTGTTCTTCTGTAAAGGATGCTTTACCAACCGGAACATGAATGATGTTGGTTTTATCAAGACGGTACTCAATCTTACCTGCTTTGATATCGTGAACTGCTTTAGTAACGTCCATTGTTACTGTACCAGCTTTCGGGTTTGGCATTAAACCTTTCGGTCCAAGTACACGACCAAGACGACCTACAACACCCATCATATCTGGAGTTGCAACAACAACGTCAAAGTCTAACCATCCTTCATTCTGGATCTTCGGAATAAGTTCCTCAGCTCCTACGAATTCAGCACCTGCTGCTTTTGCTTCTTCAGCTTTAGCATCTTTAGCGAATACTAAAACACGAACTTTTTTACCAGTACCATGTGGCAGAACTACTGCACCACGGATCTGCTGGTCTGCATGACGTCCATCGCAGCCTGTACGGATATGAACTTCGATAGTTTCGTCAAATTTAGCAACTGCAGCTTTTTTAACTAAGCTGATAGCTTCTGCGGTATCATATAATGTAGCGCGGTCTACTGCTTTAGCAGCTTCCACGTATTTCTTTCCTCGTTTCATTTCTATAACCTCCTGTGGTATTTGCGGGGAACGCCCTCCCACTTACTATTTAATATTAAAATTAATCAACTACTTCGATTCCCATACTTCTTGCAGTACCAGCGATCATGCTCATAGCTGCTTCGAGGGATGCTGCATTTAAGTCTTTCATCTTAAGTTCAGCGATTTCCTGAACCTGAGCTTTAGTAACCTTAGCAACTTTTGTCTTGTTCGGTACGCCGGAACCGGATTTAATCTTAGCAGCTTTCTTAAGAAGAACTGCAGCCGGCGGAGTTTTGGTTATGAAGCTGAAACTTCTGTCTGCATAAACAGTGATAACTACAGGAATGATTAAGTCTCCCTGATCTGCTGTTCTTGCATTGAACTCTTTTGTGAACTGAACGATATTTACACCGTGCTGTCCAAGAGCTGGACCTACAGGTGGTGCTGGAGTTGCTTTACCAGCCGGAATCTGTAATTTGATATATCCTGTTACTTTCTTTGCCATTTTTCGGCACCTCCTATGTGGTATTGGCGGGGGTTTATGGTCCCTCCCACGATATTGTTACCTTTGCTTGTTACATCTGTTTGATTTCTGCGAAACTAATTTCTACCGGCGTTTCGCGGCCGAAAAGTTCAACATTGATCGTTGCTGTCTGTTTCTGCACATTGAGGGCAGTGATAACACCAACGGTATCTTTCCAGGCACCGCCTGTGACAACAACTGTATCACCCTCTGCGAAATCTACCTGAATATCCTCATTCTGGATACCAAGAGGAAGCATCTCTTCCTCAGTTAACGGTACCGGCTTGGACCCTGGTCCAACGAAGCCTGTTACACCTCTGGTGTTACGGACAACATACCATGTATCGTCATTCATAACCATGTTGAGAAGTACATAGCCAGGAAACATTTTCTTCTGAACCTGTTTCACAGTTCCGTTCTTCAGCTCGGATACTTCCTGTAAAGGAACACGAACTTCAAGGATCTGATCTTCCAGGTGTCGGTTTTCGATGGTTTTTTCAATGTTGGCTTTTACTTTGTTTTCATACCCGGAATAAGTATGAACAACATACCATTTCGCTTCTGACATACAATCACCTTATCCTTATTTCATTAAAAGATTAATGCCTTCGAGAATAAATGAATCCATTACGCTGATCAGTACGCAAAGCACGATTGATACACACACAACCACGATGGTCTGTTTGATCAAAGTGCTGCGGTCTGTCCAGACGATCTTCTTGAATTCTGATTGAAGTCCCTGAAACCAACTCTTCTTCTGGCTCTTGCCAGCAGATTTTTCATTTCCTTGCATAGCCTGACCTCACAATTCTCTGTGAGTAACTGTTTCGTCCAGTTACCTTGGATTACTTTGTTTCCTTATGCAGAGTGTGTTTGCGGCAGAACTTACAATATTTCTGAGTTTCCATTCTTTCAGGATGGTTCTTTTTCTCCTTAGTCATATTGTAGTTACGCTGCTTGCACTCGGTACATGCTAATGTAATCTTAACGCGCACAACTTCCACCTCCAGTGTTTTCATTTGCATGGTCGTTTTTCTCACGCCTGACGATGTATCCGTCATCTTTTTCGGGCATAAAAAAAAGACCTAACTTCCATGTCGCTTGTCAAGTTTATCACACATGACATGCTCAAGTCAAGTCTTTTCTTATATTTATGCCTATATTTTATCGCGTATTTTTCGCATTTAGAATCTCTTGAAAAATCAGGAAGATCATTTTGCAGATATCAGAAAACATATTCTCTATATTCCGCCAAAATATGACGCTTTCTCCCTGAAACTCTCTGAATCCGCCAGTACATCAGATTGATTTCTCCGCGATATGATAGGATCCTTTAAATGTTCTCTTCACCTGATACAAACACTTATCTGCTTCCTCATACAGTTCCTGGAACGTCGCTCCGGCTCTCTCTGTAGTAACGATTCCCATGGATGCCGAGATCATTACAGACTTGTCGTCTTTTTCATAGTTAATATGAAGTTTTGCAGAAAGCCTCTGCAAACTCTCTTCCGCATCCTGTCTGGGCATATTTGGCATGAAAACTACGAATTCATCACCCCCCAGTCGACAGACAACATCCTTTGCCCTGCAATGTTTCTGCATGGTAAGAACCACTTCATAGAGTGCCTTATCGCCCCACATATGACCAAGCACATCATTTAGTGTCTTGAAATTATCCAGGTCTGCAATAGTGAAAGTATGTACACATCCCTCATCCGGTGCATTCTCCAGAAGCTGGTTGATCATCGCCGTACCTGCTGCACGGTTCATCGCACCGGTCAGCAGATCCGTCATGGCTTCTTTCTGTAGTTTAAGCATATTATTCTCAAGACTGGTAATGTCCTCAATACTTCCAACCATACGGGAAACTTTTCCAGATTCATCATACAGATTCGTAGTATTAAACTGCAGGTATCTCAGTTTCCCTCCCGCACGTATTTTTACCTTTCGTGACCGGGATGTCTCCGATGAATCCACAGACTGCAAAATCTCCTCGATCACTGAACAGGTAGCCGGATTAATATCCCTGATTTTCTTAAGCAGTACCGGAATACTCAACTGTGCCTGATCCAGTCCCAGTTCCAGATATTTGTCATTCAGAAACTGTATCAATTCTGTTTCCACATCATAAGTAAAAACACATAAATCACTGTCTTTGGCAGTAATACGGTAAGTTTCTTCATTCAGTGTCAGCTGACGATTCAGATTTCGGATATAGACTCTGTCCTGTCTCTGAAAATGCAGATAAACCCCCGCAAACACAGCCAGTGCCAACAGAATCTTAATCGTCAGAAACAGTACATACCTCTGATATGTCCTGCCTGTCTTCAGTACATAATCTTTATCTATGATAGTTACCACATACAGATCATATCCCTTCACCGGGCTGATCACTGCCATCTTATTTCCATAATCGCTGTTAATCTCAAACGGAACAGTAACCCCTATCCGCGCTCTGAATTCGATCGTAGAAAGTGGAACACTCAACCCTCTCATTTCCAGATCTGCAAAAATATTACTGCCAAATGCCGCATCTGTATTTCTGCCAACTATACAGTCCCCATTACCATCAGCAATAAACATGCTCGTATATTTCGCACTCCTGCCGGACTGCTTAAATACACTCAGTCTGCTTCCGAAAAGCACTCCGCAGAGTACTCCTTCTGTTTCACCATCCCCGCCCTTCACAGGTACAGACAAAAGAACTCCATTGTCATAGGAACTGCTGCATTTTGCAAGGCCTCTGCCTCCTGCCATACTGGTCTGAAAATATTCCGTGTCTGAATAATCCCGACCAGTTTCCGCTGCAAAACCATCTTTACCTATAATGCGAAAATATTCAAACTCCGTTGCTTTCTCACTGAAATTCTCATAAAGCAAATCTCTGGTTTCCTTGTCATCCAAAGACATCTTGCTGATAAACTTCGCAGCATAATCCAGGATATCATAATACTTATCCGCTTTATACCGAACCAGGCTGGCATTCTGTTCCGTCCATTCTGTGATGAAATCGCGGGACTTGGATTTCTCCGCTTCCTTTACCGATGTATTAAAATTAATCGGCGCCCATGCAATGAAGATCACTGCAATGAGAGCTGTAAAAAATAAGATTCTCTTTCGCCTTTTTTTATTATCTGGCCTACTCACCTTTATACGCCTCCGCGCTCTACTTTTAACAGACATATGATGTCTATTCTCAATAACGGAAAACTTTTTTCCATTATATAAGTATTACGCACGGATGTCAAAGTTTATTGCCTGTTCATGCCAAAACACCTCTCTGGATAACAGCGCGTGAACAGTAACCTTCATCTTTCTATTTCGTCTGTCCGGAAATCTGCTTCAGAAGTTCAATCTCACTGATAAACTCTGAATCATTTCCCTGACTGTCAATATATATGCCCTGCCATCCGGATCTGCGGCGGCTGCTGACAATGATATATTCTGTTGAAATTCTTCCCTGCTTCTCCCGTAATTCTTCATCAGAAAAATGCAGTTCCGGATTATAAACGACACTACGGATTTCATCGGAAGCAAAACTTCTGCTCTCCTGATATGCCTGCGGACATCCCGCTTTATCAAACATGAGATCTGCCTTTACAAGCAGTTCTCCCAAATCCCGAAATTTAATCGCACTCGGAAATAATCTACAATAAGCTCTCCCTGCCCTGTTCTCTCCATTTCTCTCATCTGTACAGATGTATAAAGTACTGACAGGTAAATCACTTCTTTTTCTCATGAATCCATTCTGTCCCCCCTTTTCTCTCCAAAGGAAGTTCATTATGAATAGAGACCTCCCTCGTTTCTGCCTTTATCTGAATTCTGTTATTTCCCATAATCTTGTTGAAATTTACTGCAATGCGCTGGATTACTTTCTGTGCTGCCTCATAACTGCAGTAAGGAAGCATTACGACATACTGTTCATCACTGTATCTGGCTGCCACATCTCCCATTCTGAGATGGCGCCATAAGGTCAGCTGCAATTTATCTATGGCTTTTTTCCTATAATATTGAATTCTGGTCGGTTCCGTCTGCATTCTCTTCTCATCGATCACAACCGTCAGCAGGATCATAAACTCTGCAATCCCCGAGCGCAGAACACGTCGGGCTTCCAGTCTGTATATCTCCCGAAATACGGTATATTCACAGAAAAATACGCCATTTGGATCCTCCTCCTGGATTTCTCCATAGATATCATCCATGGTTGCCTGAGCAATATCCTTACTCATTCCAAGAATTTCATCATACAGTTCCCGCATCTTCTGGGATCTGTGCATTCCAAGTCTCTCATACAGAATCTTCATCGCTGTGTCATACTGTTTCAGGGCATTCTCAATATTTCCCTGTCCTACCCAGCTCTTGATAAGCCAATAGTGGGTATCTTCATTCAGTTCGTCACAGGACATCGCATATCCACAGACATTCTGAATCTTGTCATATGCATGTACACTACTGTACAGTTCACACAACTCATTTACCAATTTCATATATACAGAATGATGATAAGTATACCGTACAGACATCCAGGAGTCAGATGTCAGAACAGAAGTCTGAGGTTTCTCATAACAGGCAACCGCCTGTTCATATTTCCTGATCTGTTCATTTATATCCTTACTGCATTCTCTTGTCTGCTCTGCATAATACTTAAACTCTGACATATCACTTCGAAGTTCTATGTCATGATTCCATCCATATGTACCTGTTCCGGAAACAATATATTCCTCTGATCCCAGTTGTTTCAGCACACTGCGTACTCTATATACCAGGTTCTTAAGCGCACCAATGGGATTTGACGAACCGCCGTTTCCCCATATCAGCTCTCCCAGTTCTTCGGCACTGATCATCCGATCATGATTCAGCAGAAGATACGCCATAAGTTTCATTACTTTCTTTGAATGAATCGTTTCTTCATTCAGAGATGCAGTCCCACTCTCCAGACGGAATTCCCCGAAAAAATGTACTTTTACTGTTTGACTCATCGTCTCTTTCCCCCGTCAAATATGAATTCAGTTATCACTTTCTACTGCAGATTCCATCAATTTCATCAACTCCAGCGCACTGCGGAAAATCTCTTTCTTCTCTTTTTCCACCCACTGGACAGTTCCCTGCCAGGTACCTGATTCCGTATCTTTGATCTGCACGATAAATGTTTTCTCTTTCTTCATGTTAACCTCTATCTTCAATATAACATTTTTTCCAAATGTCTGCCCTGTCGGGAAATAATTTCAATAAGGCGCTCAAATATAAGTTTCCAGCGTAATAATAACTGCAACTATTACAATTCCAATCCTGTTTTTCAGAAGTAATCATACCCCCCATGGATATCCACAATACTTCCATTCATATAATTATTCGTAAGAATACTGTACGCCATATCTGCCACATCTTTAATCTCACCAAATCTGTGAAGTGCAATCTTGCGATTGATGCGGTCATAACTCTCCTGTGTACGATTCTCATGCCACGGAGTCTCTATAAATCCAGGTGCAATGGCATTGACTGTGATGCCTTTCGGCTCAAATTCCTTTACCAGAGATTTCGTCAGGAAATGAATTGCTGCCTTGGTCACACCATAAACCAGCGAAGAGGAATACGCCTGCTGTCCTGCATAAGATCCCATAAAGAGCACTCTTCCGCCTTCTGTCATCACCGGCATAAATTCTTTGATCATAAATACCGGCACTGACAGATTCGTGTTTACGATCTTATTCCACTCCTCAAAGGTATAATCCTGGAATTTGTCATAAGTGCTGATTCCCGCATTACTGATCAGCCAGTCTACATGTCCGGCTTTCTCCTTCACTTCTCCGACGAAATTCATCATCTCATCATAGGAAGACATATTCGCTTTCAGAATGATCAGTTTCTCCTGCTCTTCCGGTTTCAAACTGTCCCAGAATTCATTTGCCTTGTGCGCATTATGTGCATAAGTGGCAAAAATCAGATCATCTTTCTCTGAATTCGCCAGAATCTTCTCCACAATGCCGCGGCCGATTCCTGAAGTTCCGCCTGTAATTACTGTTACTTTGCTCATTTCTTACCTCTATTACTACCTATTGCTGTTTTATATCACTTTTAACAATACGCTTTTCAATATATAGGCGCGTATCATATTCAGACATCCTATAGATAGTGACATGTCAACAACACTGTTTATATTCTTATATTTCCATTTTTTCCAATGATGTTACGATTCACTCTTCATTCAACAGCGTCAATTCTTACAATTCCATCAGTCTGTCATAAACTTCCTTCGGTGCATACGGCTGCTGATTATGAATCGGCTCACCCAGACAAGTCTTCGGATATGCAAAAGTCCCATGCTCCAGCATAACTTCCAGAAGTTTCGGACCTTCCCCCTCCAGAAATTCCGGTGCCTCTTCTTTTACAGCATCACAATGCATTCTCAATGAAGCAATCCCATAAGCCTTCGCAACCTCTGAGAAATCACAGGATGCAAAACCACATCCATCTGTAGTTCCGGCAAAGAGGCAGTCAAAATAATCTCTCTGCAGATGCCGGATCATTCCCAGCGCTTCATTATTCATAACCATTATTTTAATAGGAAGATTCTCTCTCTTTACCCATTCCAGTTCCTGAATATTCATCTGTAAGGCACCATCACCACAGATACATGCGGTCGGTTTTCCAGTGGCATAATAAGCTCCGATCGCCGCCGGAAGTCCATATCCCATTGCACCATGTCCACCGGAAAAAAGAAGCTTCTGTCCTTCATGATTTTTAAATGACTGATAACTCCATACCATGTGCTGGCCTACATCAACTGCAATCGCTGAAGTATCTGTCAGCATGTCACTGAGATCCGCAATCATACGATTCGGATATCTCTCCGGTGTATTGTCATCCACTGCCTGAAGATTCTCTTTGATCTCATTGCAGACATTCAGCCACTCACTAATGCCCTCAGGCTCCGGACTGGACACTTTCGCCAGACAATCGATTACTGCGCCGGTCTCTGCCTGCAGTTTCAACTCATTCTCACCATTCTCATGAATATCTCTTTGAAGATTATACTGATCGATATCCACACGAATGATCTTCGCACCTTTCGCAAATTCATGAACCTTCGTTCCGATCTGTCTGGTACACATGGAAATTCCGAAACAGAGAAGCAGATCACTCTTGGCATTGGCGATCATATTTGCGTAGCGATGTCCATATGCACCGCCAATACATCCGAAGTTTAACGGATGCTCATAACCCAGCACAGATTTTGCCAGCACACTGGTAATGATCGGAATCTGTCTCTTCTGCGCAAATCGGATTAGTTTCTGCTGGCTTGCATAACTGTCCACGCCATGACCCAGCATAATCACCGGGCGCTTCGCCGCTTCCAGCGCTTCCAGAATCTTATCTGCCGCCTGCTGTGCCGCAGCTGCATCTGTGTGTTTATCCTCAAACACCATATCATAAACCGGATTCTCTACTTCACTTCTCTGAATATTCATGGGAAGGTCAATGAGAACCGGACCTCTGCGTCCTGTTGTCGCAATATGATAAGCCTTATTTAATTCCTCTACAATATCCTCCGGATTCCGGATCTGAACTGCATATTTCGTGATCGGTTTCGCCATTGCCACAATGTCCGTCTCCTGAAATCCCTGCTGACGAAGTCCCTCAATCCCGGAATATTCATAAGTATTCAACTGCCCTGTAAGAAAGATCACAGGCAGAGAATCATAATAAGCATCTGCCACACCACTTAAGAGATTCACCGCTCCCGGGCCGCTGGTAGCATAAGCACATGCACATTCCTCTTTCGCCTGAGCATAACCGCATGCTGCAAAAGCTGCACCCTGCTCATTATAGCTGGAATGATTCTCTGTCTCTGGATTTCTCTCAATAGAATCCACCACATGTGCGATCATTGTACCCTGATATCCAAAGAAATGGCTAATTCCTTTTTTCTGCAAAAATGTAACAATATAGTCTGAAAGTTTCATTTTACCTCCCGTCAGATCAGCATGCCGATCTTACCTCTCTGTACTGTTTTTCCAGTCTTTTCCAGTACGTCTATATAAATATCAAGAATCTCCTCATCCTCCGCGAAAAGCTCATTCTTCTGCAGACTCTTCTGCATCATCTTGAAATATGGGCGGAAAACCTTCTCAAGTGTCATATAGTCTTCATTCTTGTACAGGTTCTTGATATAATCCTTCTGTTTTTCATAAGAAACACCCAGGTTCATACGCTCCCCACAAAATTCAACATACTCCCAGCATTCATTGAAATACTCCTTATGTCTTCTGCTTCTCGCAAGCCTGCGACTGTTTCGCATACGATCCTTACTGTATTTCTCAAAATCTCCCACTTCTTTCCAGAACTGAGTATAGCTTACCCTCGCGCTGACTGCCAGTGCGATCGGTGTAACATACCTTGGTTCTGTAGCGTTCTTATAATTATTGCCATAAGTTACTGTCAGATATTCTGCCGTTTTAGCCGGAACCTGAAGTTCCACACCCTCCAGCATAACTCTCTTACTCTTGGCAAAAATTTCTGCCGGATAAACTGTCGTCTGCTTTCTTCTTTTAAGAATATATTTATCTGCTTTTGGCTGCTGATGCAGTCTGATAAATTTATCATATAGACGCGCTGCCTGTCTCTGACGTCCATTGATCAGACACTGCAGTCTCATCAACGTACGGTTTACCCTGCTCTTGAAATTTCTCTCCGCATAATTGATATGGCAAAGTTCTGTCCATGCATTCTCATCTCTGGAAAATCTGCGGTTTGCAGACGCAGAAGCCACCGGTGTCCTCAATGGAAAAATGTTGACTCCGATTCCCGGAAATGCATAATCTCTGGTGTTATCCATATTCAGGCAGAGAGTATCTGTATTCGTATACCTCAGATAGAATCCGGAGAACCATTTATGACTCTTCATGGATTCCAGCGCCCGTCTCTCTCTCGGATCTTCCTCCACCGCCTGACGAAAACGCTCCATCTCTGCCGTCTTCATCAGCACAACACCAAACATCGGATTCTGTGGAAAAGGATGCCCTTCCACTGTGCAGAGCGTCAGACGCGGTGAAAGAAAATATTCAATTTCATTCTTCTGGCATATTTCATCAATTTCCTGTAATAATGACAATATTACCTTTTGCTTCTTGTTCAACTCTATACTCCATTTCTATTCAGATTTTTGACTGTACGGATTACTATTCACTTTGTTCTCAGTAATCTGTAAGAAACACCTACATCCTGTGCACGGGCATCTCCCTGTCAAAAATATTTATCACACATTGCTGCTCACACTCTGAACAATCTGTTTAATTTCTTCAATACTTCCGTATTTATCCAGCCAGTTATCCAGCACCACTGTGATGTCTGTCTTCTTTGCAAAACTCTTCGCCTGCCTGCTTCCATCATTCAAGTCATTGATAAAGATACGGTATAATTCTGTCTTTACATAAGATGGCATCTGAGATTCCAGTGCTTTCTTATAATTAGCAAATGCCTCTCTGGTCTGTCCCTGTTTCATACGAACATCTCCTACCAGTTTGTATACGCAGGATTTCTCTTCTTTATTAAACTGTTTACTCCGTACTTGTTCTGCCAGCCATTCCAGTTCGCTTTCCTCACTGGTACACATAATCTGTGTACGAAGTTTTGCCAGTTCTTTGGAATATCCAAGTCTCTTCCATGCTCTGGTAAGCGCTTTTCTGTAATATTCTCTCTTCTTCTCCGGTGCTCTCTCTTCACTGACAGGAGTCAGCATCGAAACCTCAATTACTGCACAGATCTCATCGATCACTTTCTCAAGCTCACTCTGAGTGTGCGCACAGGCAACTTTCGCCATGTAAAATGCTCCCTGAATATCATCATCCTCTGGAATCAGCTGACTCCACAATTCCATCAGAGAAAGTGCGTCCTTCTTCCTGCGGCTTGCCAGAAGTTCTTCACAGTCTTTCAGAATCTCATCCTTATACTCCTTGAAGAATCTGTCCATCTCCATCCATACAATTCCGTTAGTTGTTTTCTCTTTTATCTGGAGATAAAGTTCTGCCGCTTTCTGCATCTCTCCATTCATCCAGAAAATATCCGCTTTATATTTCAGAAAATATCCGTCCTCCGGGAAAAGTTTGAGTGCTTTTTCCAGGAAACGTTCTGCTTCTATACGGTTCTCTCCCGCATTCTCCATAAGGAATCGACATTTGAATTTCATAAATCCAGGATGTCCCGGATAACGCTCCACAAGGTCCTCGACTATCTGCTGTGCTTCCTTCATGCGGTGGAACTCGTAATGATCTGCTGCTTTTCTGAAGAGTTCGATATCCTCCTTCAGTTTCTCCATCTCAGGAGAAAGATGATCCAGATTCTGGCGGATCTGCAGCATACGATATGCCTTTGACACACGTTCTGTATAAAAAAGTGTCAAAACACCCGCATAGAATATCTCATCCGGAATTTCCACAAGGATCGGATGATAAAATGCATAAATATTGGTATAGTCTTCTCTTCCTATGAAATCAGCACTTAACTGATTCTTATAATAAGAACCAAACAATGCACTCAGCTTACGAAAAGACCGGTTCTCAATCAATTCACTGATCTTCAGTCCGGATTCCTCAATAGCTCTCTGAAGATCCAGCGCTACTGCACGGGCTTTCATAGTCAGACCTTCCTGGCGTACCTTATGGCTCTTCTTTGCGATCCGCATATTGTAGAACTTGCGGAATACAGAATCCCTGCGAAGTTTACCTTTCTTGAGCTTTGGCATATATTCGTCACGAAACTCCTGATAAGGAAGCTCATCCACACAGACTGCCACGTGTCCCTCTCTGCTGTGATGCGGCGGCATATAAGACCACTCATCTCCATAATGCCAGATCAGATAATCACTGCATTTATTTGGGATCATTGCCTTCTGTCCCTCAAAAACGCCCTCTTTCACCGGAAACATCATATCTTTGTCAAAAAGAAACGGGCATCCGCCCCAGCGCATGGCATAGCGGTCACATTCCTCTTCATTATAGGAGAACATAATCTTCTCAAGCTTTGCCAGTGTTCTTTTTTTACCAAGAAAAATATAAGAAAGAAGATACTTCAGATACATGGATGCAGGTATCTCCCAGCGGTCACTGTAGCCTACCGAAATATTGATAAGATCTGAATAGATCATCATATGTGTTCTGTATTTCTCGTATTCTCTGTCATCTGCCGGAATCGGATCCAGTGTAAGAATGTCTATGATCTCTCCGCCGCAGTCCTTACCAATAATCTGGCTCTTGTGGATCGCGCAGGTATTGGTGGATGCATAGCGTGGAAATGAATTTGTATAATTTCTGTCCACTTCCGAACACTGTATCTCTCTGTTCGGGGGAAGCTCTGTCTTACAAATCTCTACAAACTTCTCCCAGTCCGAACGTGGCATATATAAGTCTACATCATCATCCCAGGGAACAAATCCCTCATGTCTGAGGGCTCCGATCAGGGAGCCTCCTGCCAGCACATATCTGAGATTATGTTCCCTGCAGATTTCATCAACCTCTCTGAAAAGCTTCAGGAGGTATTCCTGTTTCTCCGTCATGGGTTATCCTTTCTGATTAATTGTTTCCAAAATTTCTATTATTTTAACCGACTCATCATAGAAGAGCCGTGTACATTCTGTCCGTTTATCGCGGATCATGATCATCAGTTCCTGTAACAGGTAGCGGAAGCCATTTCCCTCAAAATTAAAACTATATCTCTTGAGAAATTCCTTTCCAGAAATATTAGCTTCGAAATAACCGGTATTCCACCAGTCATTTGGAATGGTAACCCTGCCATTGCTTCCAATAATCACAAGTTCATTTTCAATATCTACAGTTGTTCCAATCTCAATAGTTGCCAGCGCACTGGCATACTTCATCGTGATCATGTCATACACAAACTTACCACTTTGACTGCGGACTGCATTGGTATTAATGTCCTGATATTTCTTTCCCAGCAGCTTGATCACTGCGCAGATTGCTGTGCAGACAGTTTCGTTAAAAGTCTTGCCGCCTTCAAAATCATCCTGAGAAATGGCACATTTTACACTTACCATATCTCCCACCAGATTGCTGTGTATCAACCATACCAGCTGATTAAACGCACGCAGATAAACCAGAGTCATCCGATCGATCAGAACTACATGGTTCTCTCTTGCCACATCAAATAAATGACGCAGCTTCTCTGAGGAAAGAGACATCGGCGAATCACTGATCACATATTTTCCCTGTTTCAGTGCATGTTCAATGTATTCCACCCTCTTATTCAGAGAAGACTTAATATATACAATATCTACATCCGACAGAAACTCATCATAATCACTCCAGCAGGATCCCAGCTCATATTTATCGCAAAACTCCTGTGCTAGCTCCTGATTCTCACTAAATACCCGTTCTACATGAATACCGCTGACAAATTTGGATTCCTGAACAACGTCATTATCTTCAATATTGTCCGTCGCAATTCCCATATTAAAGATAACACCTTCGCTGCGAAGTTTTGTACTGGAAATATTCTTCGTCCGTTCCAGATAAACTACATCACAATAATTCTTAAGATAATCAAATTTACCCCGCCAATCAGAACCAACTACCAGAACATCAATATCATATTTAATAATGTCACTAACCTTCTGACCCTGGTATTCTTCAATAATGATCTCGTCTGCCAGACCGGTTCTTCGCACATTCTCAATTCTCTTGATCAGGCTGTCTCTCACATTGAGCTTTCCGCGTTCGATATCAAAGCTCTCACTTGTGACACCTACGATCAGATAATCGCCAAGTGCTTTCGCCCTCTTGATAATATTGTAGTGGCCCTTATGAAACAGATCAAAAGTGCCATATGTGATCACTCTTTTCATTCTCTCCGTTTAACTCCCAAAAAAATTTTACTGATTGTAACTGCTTTGTACCTTCACAATTACATCTGATTTACACTATAGATACTTTTATTATATCATACTTCCCAACTTACGTCACCTATCTGTTACCAGAATGTTAAATTAACGTTAAGAAAAAAATTACCTTTCACTCCTTGCCCAGCAGCACGCTTCGCAATGCACAGAATTTCTCTTTACCACGGTACAATCCTGTCCTGAGTAATTTCCTGCGGTATATAAAAAGACTTTGAAATACTGATATACTACCATTCACAGTATTCCAAAGTCCTCAGTTGTGTTTTATTCTTTTTCTTCAGGCTTCAGTTCATCTAAATCCAATGCATCCGGCGGAAGCTCATTTAACTGCAATTCCTCCTGCATCTCTTCTGACTGTACCGCATCTGCCTGTAAATTTCCTGAATTATTCTCCTGTTTCAGTTCATCCAACAGATCATTATTCTTCATATTTCTGGTTGTTTCTTCCAGCTCCTGGATCAGATCTTCAAGAGAAAGTAACTCTTCCTCCTCATTCTTAATCTGCTCATCCGGAATATCATCCAGATCATATTCCTCGATATCCAGATGATCCGTACCTGCTACATTACTGAAACCTTCATGTTTATCTGAGGTACGCTCCATCAGATCATCATCCAGATTAATCTTCTGCATATGACCATCCTGTTCGCTCTCAGAATCCAGCGTCGCTGCCAGTTCTTCAATCGCTTTCTTTCGTCTGAGAAGTTCATATTCATGATCCTCACGGTCATACTCCTCTTCCAGACCTTCATCTCTGACTGTCTTATCCTTCTTAATAAGAATAAATGCGATCAGATTCAGTACCCCTGTATACAGAAGATCTACCGGCAGACTTCCCAGAACAAGAACAAATACCAACGATACCCCAAGCAGTACCCAGACATTGTTCATCTCAGGGATCAGCAGAATATACAGACCATTCATAATGATCATGATCGGATAATGGAAGAAATAAATTCCCATCGTATGACGTCCCACATAAGTAAGCGGCAGCTTAATATCCGGCAATAGCGCAAGCAGCGTATAGATCAAGATAAAAGATACCAAGTACATCAGCAATCTGAGAATGATTCCTTCCGGGTCTGTCAGACCACAGAGTTTATATCCATGATTACCACGGAAAATTGCAATTCCCATATCATTAGTAATCATATAATTCGGTATTGCCCACAGCAGTACTGCGGAAATCGGAACCAACACCCATTTCCCCTTAAACTTACGAACTGCAGTGATATATTCACTCTTCCACAGATAACCAGCCACAAAGAATGGGAAAAATACCACAATTCTTGATGCAGACAGGAAAGTCGTAAACTCCGGTCTGGTTCCTGCCCATAATGCAATAGCAATGCTGATCGGAACGATAAATCTGATCTTGCCCAACGCTTCAATAGTAAGACGATAAATAAATAACGCCAGAATATACCACATAACCGTTCCGGTCGGTCTGAGGATCTCATAGTCTACAGACCTTCCCAGCCAGATCTGTGAATACCAGGTCAGAGTGTAGCCCAAAATATATGGGATCAGCAGATTCTTAAAATTCTTCAATGCATTCTGCGGCTTCTTGGACAGATATCCCGAAACAAAAATAAACGCAGGCATGTGGAAAATAGTGATCGCATACCACACATATCTTACCACAGTGTCTACCTTTACGAGGTTGAATGCAATAATATGGTTAAATACTACCAGAAAGATAAGCAATACCTTGAAATTATCGATCAGGTAGGAGTAAGGCACAGCCGGCCTCTCTTTCTTTATTCTCATATTAAATACTATCCTTTAATCATATTCATAACCTGACATGAATCGAAGAAATATATTATTTTTCCTCTTCAGCAGGTCACAGTTATTACACCAATGATAACATATTTTTACGATTTATGGAATAGGAACTTAATAATCTGTTTAATGAAAGTATTTCCATTGTTACTATTCACACGCTACTATCCCGCGAGGTGTTTTGGCATGAATATGCCAAAATCCCGAGACATGCCGTGCGAATTTATGCTATACGCAGCACAGCGCGGTCTGCCAGATTGTATCATCTGTACAAACCACGCTGTAGATTCATAAATTCAATATTATTTATGACAATATTTCCAAATCCCATGCACTGCATATGAGCAGAAAAAAATACAACTCTTAATCCTGCCATAGCCTGCGTACCTGTAAACATTATAAGTCATAGCCGCCGATTTCAGCTTATTTCTGGACTTACCGCCCTCACTTAAGCGATATTTCAGATACGGCTTATTAACCCCTGCAGCATAGCCATATTTACGTAGAACCTTCAGCCAGGTAATATAATCCTCATGACTGTCATCGTGCTCCATTGGAAATTCCCGTGCCACATCTGTTCTCAGCATCACCGAAGAACAGTTAATACTGTTATGCTTCAGAAGTTCTCTGTAGGTGATCTTTTCCTTCACCGGAATGGTACGGCCTGTACTGCTTCCGTCTGCCCTCATCAATTCACGGCCCGTAGAGCACAGCACATATCCTGTCTCCTCGAGACAATGCAGCTGTTCTTTCAATTTTCCCTTCTCCCACCAGTCATCCGCATCCAGAAAGGCAATATAAATTCCCTGTGCAAGCTTCACGCCTTTGTTTCTGGAGCCTGCCGCACCCATATTCTGTTTGTTCTTAATATACCGAAAGTCCTCTCTGCCCTCATAGGCAGACAGGACTTCCTGTGTATGGTCCGTGGAACCGTCATCGATCACAAGGAGTTCCACAGAAACTCCCTGCTCATAAACAGAATCCACAGCCTGTTTAATATACTTCTCTCCGTTGTAAACCGGCATGATCACAGATACCAGCGGTTTATTCATGGTCATTCCTCCGTTTTATTCTCTGAAGCTTCAGCGGTTCTGCCGGAATCCTTCAGCGCATTTACCTGCTTGTCGTCTACTCCCTCGGATACCTCTTTCTGGAAAAAGATCTTAACTGTCATAAAGATCAGCTTAATATCCAACAGGAAAGAATAGTTCTCAATATAAAACAGGTCCAGTTTTAATTTGTCATAAGGAGTGGTGTTATACTTGCCGTAAACCTGCGCATATCCAGTCAGTCCGGCTTTTACTTTCAGACGATAATAAAACTCCGGCAGTTCTTTTTCATACTCGTGCATGATCATCTTACGCTCCGGACGCGGTCCAACCAGAGACATATCTCCCTTAAATACATTGAAAAGCTGCGGCAGTTCATCCAGATGAAGATTTCTCAGCACTCTTCCAACCGGAGTGATACGGGAATCATGCTTGGATGCCAGTCTAGCTCCGTTTTTCTCAGAATCCACGCACATGCTGCGGAATTTGCAGATCTTAAACGGAGTACCTCCTATGGTGAGACGATCCTGAAAATAAAATACAGGACCTTTGTCGTATGCTTTTACCGCAATCGCTATGATCAGCATGATTGGTGAAGTTATGATAATGCCAATTCCGGAAACCAGAATATCCAGTACTCTCTTTGCAACACGCTGATCTACTGACAGCCCCATGTTTCGAGACATCAGAAGCGGAGTGTCAAAAAGATGGATACGTTCACTTCCCATCAAAATGATATCTGAAATCTTCGGACTGACATAGCATCGAATCGAATGCGCAAAGCAAAACTTCAGATAGCGGTTTCTCTCTGTTGACGGCAGATCCCATATGATCACTCCATCATAATCCCGCATCATTCTGTGAATTTCTTTCTCTCCCTTGCTGACATGAACCTTACCACTGATATCGTATTTATCCTTTCTGGAATTCATCTTGTGGATCAGGTCATCTCCCGGATCACGGTCGCCGTAAATAACCAGCAATTTACGTGCACGATATAATTTGGAATAAATATATCTGGAGCCAAAAATCCAGATAATGATCAGTATCAACTGGATCATCGTCATCTCGATCATCGGCCATATGCTCAGAAACCATCTGTTGATCAGAGTGATCTCCAGATATTCCACTGCATTCGTACACAAGAGTGCCAGTGTCAGGGAATAAAATACGTCTATCCTCTTAAGATATCCGACTTTCAGTCCACCGTACAGCTTTGCAAACATGGCAAACATCAGACCGTAAATCGCGATCAGTACCCAGTTACCTTTTCGCCAGAATGGTTCATCGATCTGTCCCCTGTAGACTGTGTACCACACATAGGCAAAGACAGCCATCTGTGCCAGTACAACCAGACTCGCCAGACAGAACACGATAAATCGTTTATAATCTTCTCTCTTACTCACGTGATAACCTCTGTTTCTTTAAGTCCGGCGGATAGATCATCCGCTCTGTTGTTTGTTCATAACCAGATACCTGCTTCGCAGTCTGGCTGAATATCGTTACTGTTTACTCTGTTCTCTGCAACAACAGCATCATACGAACAGTAACTACATCTTCAAAAAGAATATCTGCATCAGACCTGCACCATCGATACACTGTCTTCTTTTAGTCAGATACCATAAAGTCTTACCTATTATAACGTAAGAAGTATTATACGTCCACCCGTTTTCCTTAAATTTGTGTATATTTACGTATCACACTTCTTCCATTTTTCCCCATTATTTTGTGTATAATGTATAATTTTTCGTCGATTTAACGTGGTTTGTAGCGAAAATTTTACATATTTTTTTCAGAAACCTATGGAAATATGCAAAAAAAAATTGTATAATATTGTGTAATAAATGAAAGCGAGGGTTCACTATTATGAAACAAAATAGTATGTTGGCCATGATCCTGGCCGGCGGTCGTGGCAGCCGTCTGCATGATCTTACCAATAAAGTGGCAAAGCCAGCCGTTTCATACGGCGGTAAATATCGTATCGTAGACTTTCCTTTAAGTAACTGTGCCAACAGCGGTGTTAACGTAGTTGGTGTTCTTACACAGTATGAATCCATTCAGCTGAACAGCTATGTTGCAGCCGGCGGACGCTGGGGACTTGATGCCAAAGACAGCGGTGTTTACGTTCTTCCTCCGCGTGAGAAAGCTGATGAGAATCTGAATGTATATCGTGGAACCGCAGATGCGATCTCCCAGAATATCGACTTTATCGACAAATTTGATCCTGAATATGTTCTCGTTCTTTCCGGTGACCATATTTATAAGATGAATTATGATGAGATGCTTGCAGCTCACAAAGCAGCTAATGCAGATGCTACTATCGCAGTTATCGAAGTCCCGATGAAAGAAGCAAGCCGTTTCGGTATCATGAACACCGATGAAACAGGCCGTATTGTTGAATTCGAAGAAAAACCGGAACATCCGAAGAGCAATCTTGCATCCATGGGTATCTATATCTTCACATGGAAACTTCTCCGCAAGATGCTGATGGCCGATATCAAGAATCCAGATTCCAACCATGACTTTGGTAAAGATATCATCCCTACTATGCTTAACGATAACAAGACTCTTTATGCATATAAATTCAAAGGCTACTGGAAAGATGTTGGTACCATCGACTCTCTCTGGGAAGCAAACATGGATCTGTTAAGTTCTAAGAACGAACTGGATCTGGGCGACCCGGCATGGAAGATTTATACAGAAGACGTTACTGCTCTTCCACAGTATATCAGTGCAGAGGCAGATGTTAAAGATGCATACATTACACAGGGCTGTGTTGTTGCAGGTGAAGTGAAACATTCCGTTCTTTTTACAGGCGTTAAGATTGGTGCCGGTGCGAAAGTTATCGACAGTGTACTGATGCCAGGTGCTATTGTAGAAGAGGGTGCTGTTGTTCAGCGTACACTTGTAGCTGATGGTATCCGCATCGGTAAGGGTGCTGTTGTAGGCAGTGCAGACAGCGAGCACATCGAGCTTGTAGCGAAACGTGTAAAGGGGGCAGAATAATATGTATAAGGCATTTGGTATCGTAAACTCCTCCGGGAGAAATATTTATGTAGATGGTATGCAGGATTATCGCCCGATCGGCGCGTTTTCCTTCCTTGGAAGATACAGAGTCATCGACTTCCCTATCTCCAATATGACTAACAGCAATATTGACCGTATCCAGGTTTATATCAACAATAAACCACGTTCCGTTGTAGAACACGTTGGAACAGGACGTCATTACAACATCAACTCCAAGAGCGGCAAACTTCAGCTTCTCTTCTCAGAGCACAACAATGACAATGATATCTACAATACAGATATCTCCTGCTACATGGACAATATGGAATCTCTGAGCCGAATGACTCATCCATATGTTGTTATCGCTCCGAACTACATGGTTTATTCCATTGATTTTAACCAGTTTATACATACACATATTGACTCCGGTGCAGATGTTACTCTGCTTTATCACTCTGTTGACAATGCAAGAGAAGCTTATCTGACATGTAACGTTCTGGAACTGAACCGCCAGAAAGGTGTTGAGTCTATCGGACCGAACCACGGTAATAAAAAGAACCAGAATATCTACATGGATACCTGCATCATGAAGACTGAGCTCTTTATCAGCCTGGTAAAAGAAGCTAAGAAGCTTTCCTCCATGTACACTCTGACAGATATCCTGAATGACAAATGTGAAACTCTGGATATCCGTGGCGTTGCACATAAGGGATACTTTGCAAGCATTACAGATTTCCCAAGCTACTATGCAGCAAACATGGATCTTCTTGACTACGAAGCAGCTCAGGAACTCTTCCATGAGAACTGGCCAATCTATACACGTACCAACGACTCCTGCCCGACTCAGTATTTCGATACAGCAGAAGTTAAGAACTCCGTAATCTCCAATGGCTGCCGAATTGAAGGTACTGTTGAGAATTCCGTAATCGGACGTGGATGCGTGATCAAGAAGGGTGCTGTTGTTAAGAATAGTGTTGTACTCGCTGAAGTTACAATCGGTGAAGATGTTCACGTAGAGAATGAAGTCGTTGACAAATGGGCACGACTCATTCATAAGAAAGAAATCGTATCTCCTGCTGACCAGCCTGGTTATATCAGGAGAAATGATACTCTGTAATTAATGATTAGTTAGATGAAAAGATCCCCTGGAAGTCGCACCTTCCAGGGGATCTTTTAGGTTACAATTTGTTCTAAGATATGATACACTTATTCTGTTGTCACATCCCACACCGACAACAGGCGGGAGGTGAGTACATGCCAATGTTACTTCATATCTTCATTACAGATCTTATTTCTTTTATGCTCTCTGTCTTAGCAGGCATCCTTAGTAATTACATATATAATAAGCTGACAGAACATAAACGTGACAATAAGAAATAAGCGGAACCTCAACCGTAAATCGAGTGAACCCCCGGAAGCAGCCACTTCTGGGGGTTCTTTGTTTTGTGAATACCGTCAATATTACTTCTTACTTTCATATCCGTTACAATTATAACATATGCTATTCCGAAAAGCAATACGCCTAATTTTTCAGGTCAGATAACATTTTAAGCAGATATACACAATTTATTTCATCCAAATTTGTAAGATTTCACAAATTCTTCACACTTTCCCCCTTGCATTTCATCCCTTGCGTGTTATAATACAGCTGTAACAAAGGTAAAGAACAAGCAAACAACTGAATACTCAAAAATACTTAACACCACCTGGAGCATAATAGATGCTCATTAAGTAAAGATAGTGTCAAGCGTGTCACCTCAGCTGTAAAATGGAGGAAAAGTCAAATGAATACTTTAAAAGCTGAAAAAAGAACAATGGACACAAAGGCCAAAAAATTAAGAAGAGAAGGCTACGTTACAGGTAACGTATTTGGCAGAGAAATGGAAGGTTCCATTCCTGTTAAGATTGAGAAATCTGCAGTCGAGAAACTTCTCAAAACAAGCAACAAAGGTAGCCAGATCATGCTGGATGTAGATGGTCAGTCTTATGACGTACTGATCAAAGAGATCCAGTTCAATCCGTTAAAAGGACAGGTGGATGAAATAGATTTCCAGGCACTGGTAAGCAATGAGAAAGTACATTCTGTAGCAGAGATCGTACTTGTAAACCATGACAAACTGGCAGCTGGTGTATTACAGCAGCATCTGGAAGAAATCTCCTTCCGTGCTCTCCCATCAGCACTGGTAGACAAAGTTATGGTAGATGTCGGTGACATGAAAGTCGGCGACGTGATCAAAGTCAAAGACCTCGCCATTGCTCAGGATAAAGATGTAGACTTAAAGACAGACCTCGAAGCCGCAGTTGTATCCGTAGCCACAGTTCACGTAGACCCGGCTCTGGAAGCTGAGGAAGAGGCTGCTGAAGAAGAAGCTAAATAACATAATATCTCTTTTAACACCTATTCAGGTACGCTAATGCGTACCTGAATTTTTTTGTCAGAATATACTATTCCTAACAGACATTTACAAGTGAATTAAAAACTTTATCCTCACACGACTGAAGTCGCGTGCTTCCAGACGCTTTAGGCGTCAGACTAAATATCGGCGGATACGCCTGTAACTTAGGCCAGCGCAGTTATGCGCATTTTTCCATGCCAGATATGGCAGGTTCCCACATTGCAGGTAGTCCGCTGTATATCTGCCTGCATTTATGCTGCCTTTAAGATTTCCATTTGTAAATGAAGTTCTTTCAGATCTGCATAAACACATGAGGTTCTACGCTTTACCGAAGGGACTTTTGCCTCCAGCAAAGACCTTTCCGTTACCGGAAGGGG
>NZ_JAHLQG010000028.1 GCF_018919065.1 Blautia sp. MSJ-9
CCACCAGTATGCCGACAGAAGAAAAGGGGAAAAGTTATAAAGAAAATATGGAATATCATCGTGGAACCAGCTGGAAAGCCAAACTGCGTGTTGCCGTGGATAAGGCAATCTGGTCTTCTGTCAATTACGATGAGTTTTTACAGAAAATGCAGCTGGCAGGATATGAAGTCCGGCAGGGAAAACATCTTTCTTTCCGTGCACCAGAACAGAAAAATTTCACTTATATGAAATCTCTGGGAAGTTATTATACAGAAGAAAATGTCCGTGCCCGTCTGGAGAAAAACCGTTATAAAACAAAAGCACCAAAACATCTGTCAAGAGAAGCACGCCTCTATATCAATATCTCCACGTATGTCACTACTGGCAACCGGGAAGGATTTGAGCGATGGGCAAAACTCAATAATCTGAAAGAAGCTGCCCGCACCTTTAATTACCTTTCCGAAAATAACCTGCTGAACTATGAAGACTTCCAGCAACACATTTGCGATGTGGAAAATTCTGTCAAAGCGGCAGATCAACGAATTGAAGAAATCAACGCAGAACTTGGTACACAGAAACTTATCCAAAAGCACTGCGATTCTTACCGGCTCTGCCGTAAAGTAATTGAAGATTGCAAATCTGCTAAAAATCCAAAAACATACCGCAGCAAACATCAGGCAGAATACCAGCTCCATGATTCACTAAAAAAAGAGCTTCAGGATCTAGGAATTACCAGAATCCCTAGCTCTGAAAAAATACAGAAGAGGATTGAAAGCCTTGAATCAGAACAGGCTGCTACTGTCCGGGAAAAGCAGGAATTGCAGAAAAAGCAGAAGACGCTGGATATTATTCAACAAAATTTTACCACTTTACTCAATACACAAAAAATCCAATCCGTTGAAAAACACGAAAACATCTTATAAAAAAGTGAAAAAAGAATTGATGATTTTTTATTTTAATCCTCAATTCTTTTTCCATATCAGCTTAAAATATCCAATAAAACTTCCTCCATTTTTCTACATCAAGCGGTTTTGAAATATGACCATTCATTCCTTTTTCCATTGCCTTCTTCTTAAAGAAATGAAAGCACACCATCAGAATAAGAAATACCACCAAAAAGTTAAGTCCTGTTTGTATTTTTAAGCTGTACTTATTTGCCTTCTTACTAATATCATGCATCCATTTCTGCCATCTCAAAATCACAAAATTTCTGCTAATGTTTTCATCAAAATTTCCACGTCAATCGGTTTGGCAATATGTCCGGTCATACCAGCTTCCAGTGCATGTTTCCGGTCTTCCTCAAAGGCATTCGCTGTCATTGCAAGGATTGGAATAGAAGATTTTTCTTTTTCCGGAAGTTGTCTGATAATCTGTGTTGCCTGGTATCCATCCATATTTGGCATCTGGATGTCCATTAATATCAGATCATACGTTCCTGCCGGATTCTGTTCCAGTTTGTTGACACAGATGATTCCATCCTCTGCATGTTCTACCTGTAAGCCAGCTTCATTTAGAATTGCAATGGCTATCTCTGCATTTAATTCATTATCCTCTGCCAGCAATACCCTCTTTCCGGAAAGATCCATTTGTGCTTCTTCTGGTTTCTGCAACACTGCCTTTTCATAGTATTTTTCATCTGCTATCTTATGCGGAATCGTAACTGTGAAACGACTTCCCTTTCCAAGCTCACTGCTTACTTCGATGGTTCCCTGCATCAGCTCCACAAGCCTTTTAACAATCTGCATCCCAAGTCCTGTTCCCAGAACCTTTCCTGATGTTGTATTTCTTTCACGGGAAAATGATTCAAAAATATGAGGGAGAAATTCCTGACTCATTCCGATACCGTTATCTTCTACCACGGTCTTTACTTGTACATATCCCGGCTCATCTCCTGGAAGCTCTGTTGTTGTTACTGTAATTTTCCCACCATTCGGTGTGTATTTTATCGCATTACTGATCAGATTTGTGAATATCTCCTGTATCTTCGTAATATCACATAAAATGTATCGTTGTTTTACCTTGGTTATGTGCACCAACTGAATATTTTTCTTATTAGCCTCTGCTGCAAATACTTTGCACACGCTGCCAATAACATCTCCTGTTGCATTACAATTTTCATCCAGTTCCACTTTCCCACTTTCAATCCGTGCCATGTCCAACACATTGTTGATAATAGACAGAAGAAGTTTTCCAGATTCATCAATCATCTCCTGATAATGCAGAAGTTCCGGATCGGTAAGCCTCTCCCTCATCAAACCGGAAAATCCCAAAATCGCATTCATTGGTGTGCGGATATCATGGGACATATTCAGCAGAAATGTTGTTTTTGCCTTATTTGCATTTTCTGCCACCTGATAAGCGATCTGCAGGCGCTGCTGTTCCAGTTCCCGCTGTTTTTCCTGGCTAACAATATGGGTAAGATAGAGAATATGGGCAACTTTTCCGTTTTCATCTCGTTTCTTCTCAATAAACCTTGCCTGATGCCAGTTACCATCTATTGCCAGATATTCCATTTCCACCGTATCTGTTTTCTCCAGACGGTCCGCCACTGTAGACAACTCAAAAAAGTGGCGTACAACTTTCCGGTATTCCTCTGCCACAATGGAATCACAAAGTTCATATAACTTTTTCTGTGCTCTTCCTTCATGACCGGTCAGACGGTGTACTGACTGATCACTGGAAATTTCCTCATAAAAATCATTTTGAAGATCGATCCGATAGACAGAAAAATACAGGCTGCTTACTGCAGATATGATCTCATGTTCCAGCAACAGTTCATTTCTGGCGTTCTGAGCTTCTGCCAAAGCTTGATGAAGCTTTTCATCTGTTGCATGTTTTTCATCCTTATTCACAAAAATGCCATCAAAAGACTGTGGTGACCCATCTTTTCTTCGTGACAGATAGCCTGTTGCCCGGAACCAGTGATATTCCCCTTTTTTCGATAAAATCCGATATTCTACATCAAAATTCTTTTTACCAGTCCTGTCTGCCATGGCCTGTTCATATTCATCCAGTGTTCTTTTCTTATCCTCTGGATGAAGCCTGTCTGACCAGGTTTCAAATGTATTTGGGAAATCTTCGGTTGAAGTAAAACCAAGCATATGTCTTAAGGTATCTGACCAGTTAACTTCAACAAGTTCTCCGGCCTCATTGTACAAAAGATTCCACGCTCCCGACGTTAAAGCCGTATGAATATTCCGCACCATCGTCATCTGCTGTTCCAGCTGCTTTCTGTTTCTGTTCGCTTCTGTCAAAGCACGCTCCAGCTTAAGTTTCTGCCGTTCCTGCTCAGCTACAATATCATCAATATAACGGTATCCCATGACTACACAAAAGCTTTCTTCCCTAGCCGTGCGTGACACCTGTACCTCAAAAAACTCCCGCCCTGCCGGATTGGGTCTGGTTCGGAAACGATAAGCAAACCTTCTATTCTCTGTCAGATATTCTTTCAAATATTCTGCACTCATCTTCTGCAAAAAATCCGGTGCAGATTCTTTGATAATAAAGTGGTCATAATAATATTTCACACAAAACGCATAGGAATGTGCATCAACTGTAATTTTTTCATCCACTACTGTTGCATTTGAATCCATGTCCTGCTTTAAAACTGTTATGGAGTCATGGTCAAGGTCACAATAATAAACGCAGGTATAATCAATGCTCAATGCATCAAGGATCCCTTTTTCCCTTTTCAAGGCTCTATTTTCTGTTACATCCAGAAAAGTTGTAACAACAGACCTTTCTCCCCGTGGTGTAATAAACATCTCTGACCGTGCCAGATAGTCTCTTGGCTGCTGATTCAGACCTGTGATCTTAAACTCATAATCAACAGCTTCCACTTCATTTTTGATTCTAAGTGCTTTTAACTGGTCCATCACCGTAACATCCGGATAGATCACTTTATGCAGGATCTCACTGAGTTGCTTCTGAGCCTCCTCAATATCGCTTACATGAAAAGCTTTCAGTGCTTCTACATTCATATGCAGGATTTTATATTCTGATATCGTATACGCAAGAATCCCACATCTTTCCATGTCCAGAAGGTTTTTATAATAATCTGCAGTTCTCTGCTGCTGTACTTCCAGATTTCGGTTTTTTTCTAAAAGCTGGTTTTCTCTTTCTGAAGTCCGCTCAAAATCATGATTATCCATTATCCCTTTCACTCCTGTTACATAAAGTTCCAATCGTTTTCATCAGCTCCGGCACATTCAACGGTTTTGTTAAATGTGCATTCATTCCTGCTTCTTGTGTCTTCTTTCTATCATCATCAAAAGCGTTTGCTGTCATTGCAATGACCGGCACCGTCTTTGCATCCTTCTTTCCGCAATTTCGGATAGCATTCGTTGCCTGATACCCATCCATGTTTGGCATCATAATATCCATCAAAACCGCATCGAAGTAATATTCCGGTTTTTTTACAAAAATATCCAGTGCTTCTTTTCCATCCACAGCCTGTGTAACAGAAATGTTCTCATCTTCCAGAACAAAAACTGCGATTTCCCGGTTCAATTCATTATCTTCCGCCAAAAGAATATGTAACCCATTCAGACTGCTTCTTTCATCTTCATCGGCAATTTTGGCTGATGTTGTTTTCCGGGCAATTTCAAAAGGAATTGTTACATTTACCGTTGTCCCATTGTCTTTCTTACTCTTGATATCAATCGTTCCATTCATACGTTCCAGAAGGTTCTTAACGATTGCCATTCCAAGTCCGGTACCCATGTACCGGCTTCTGGCTCCGGTATCAGCCTGTACAAATGGTTTATAGATATCTTTCAAAAATGTCTCTGACATTCCAATTCCAGTATCACGAATAGAAATATCCAGTTCCACACGGGTATCGGAAATACAGTTTTCTCTTAATGAAATATATACCGCTCCATTTTCCTGATTATATTTAATTCCATTATTAATCAGATTCACAAGAATCTGTTTTACCTGAACAGGACTTCCGATTAAGTACGGATATAAAAACTGTTCCATATCATCTTCATAAAAAATGCTTATGTTGTCTTTATCTGCACGCATCTGGACAATTGTTTTCACTTCCTGCATAAGAGAAGGCACATGAAATGTCTCTGTTTCCAATGGAATTTCTTTCTTCTCCAGCTTGCTTAATTCCAGCGTATCATTGATTAATGACAACAGATGATCTGCAGCCACTCTGGCTTTCAGCCTGCTCGAATCTACCAACTGCCTGTCTTCCGGATGTTTGATGCAGATATCCAGAAGACCAATGATTCCATTCAATGGAGTCCGCATATCATGAGACATTCTCGAAAGGAAATCAGATTTTGCCTGATTTGCCAATTTTTCACTTTCCAGGGCAATTGTCTTTTCCATCAGATCATGTTTATCCAGGATCAGGTTCCAATGTTCCACAATTCCTTCTGCATTACGGAATTTATGTCCCCGATCCTCTATGTATTTCCAGGAACCATCTTTACATTTCATGCGGTAAGTAATTTCATAATGATCTGCTCTGCTGTACTGTTCCAGGGCATCTGCAATTCCATGTTCCAGATCATCCGGATGAGCCAATCCGACAATTGTGCCACCTGAAGCTTCCATCAATTCTTTTGAGGTATCATACCCCAACATATGTGCAAACTGCTCTGAAACATATTTAAACGAATAGGTTTCATCATCATTACTGATCTTCACGCCGCCAGGCAGTGCAAAGGTGATCATATCTAATTGTCTTTTCAGAGAGCTGTTTGCCACCTGAAGCGCATTTTGATAAAACCTCTCTTTTTTTACAATTTCATCTACACTACGAAATCCAAGAAATGCATAATGCTGTTCACCGTCATATTGTTTTACTATATGAGCTTGAAAATATGATAATCCGGCCGCATTTGGAATGGTTTCAAAAGAAAAGTAGTAATCATCTTTTGACCGAAAGCACTCCTTAATTGTATTGCTGTTCAGTTCCTGCTTCATAGCCTCACGAAACTCCGGCAATGCATAGTTTTCTGCATACCTGGCAACATAATCTGCAAATTTTATAATATTTTTTTCCTCTTTTGCATGATTCGTTTCCTGACTGAAAATGATTTCATAATCATCGCTATCCAAATCTAATGCAAATGCAATCGTGTAATCCACACTTAAGCCAGATAGAATCCGATTATGTTTTAACTGCTCCTGCTCATATTGAATTTCTGCCTGCTTTTCCCGGTCAATCTTCCGGACTACATAGAGTACATTTAAAACTTTTCCTGTCTCGTCACGTTTTTTTACAATAAACCGTGCAAGATGCCAGGAACCATTTGAAGCCTGATACTCTGCTGCAATACTTTCTGTATCCTGCAAACGCTCCGCCAAGGTTTCCGTATCAAGAAATGCTTTCATTATTTTCTGATATTCCTGTGAAACAACAGTTTCACGTACTTCCCAAAACACTTCAGAAATGTTGCCTCGTTTTCCTGTAAGTGTATGCATCTCACTTCCGGCAGATATTTCTTCATAGGTACCTGTAACCAAATCCATTTTATATATCAGCCAGTAAAGCTTGCTTATAGAACTGATAATTTCACTGTTAACGGTAGCATTTGCTAATGCAGATTCCAGCTGCATCTTTTGTTTTTCCTGTTCAGCCACAATATCATCTATGTATCGATATCCCATAACAATCTTATATCCGGTACTATTCGACAGTCGAACAATCTGTACTTCAAAATATTGTTGTCCTGCAGGATTGGGATATGTCCGAAATCTATATGCAAATCGTTTATTATGTGACAAATATTCCATCAGATACTGAGGACTTAATTTGTAAACGAAATCTGGTGCTGATTCTTTTACAACAAAATTTTCAAAATAGTATTGGATCCTAAATGAATAAGTCTGTAAACCCTCTGAAATTTTATTTTCAGTCACAGCCGCATTTGTGTCATCTTCCTGCTTCAGGGCTATCATGATATCTTTTTTAAGATCACAATAATATACAGAAGTATAATCAATACTCAGGGCATCCAAAATATTTTTTTCCCTGCTTATTTCTTTCAGACTTGTTTTCAAAATTTCCTGTTTTTTCTTTAATTCTTCCATCATAAAAAAATTGTCTTTCAGGCTGCTGATATGGCCTCCGATGGAAGAAAGAAGCCTTACCGATAATGCAGCACGGCTTTGCTCCGGATTGTCAAAGCCAATATACCCATTTAATTTATTGTGGGCAAAAACAGGAATAACAATCAGGGAATGAATATCCTGTCCATCAAATAACGCATATTCTTCCGGCGTATTTGATTTTTCTGCTTCCCAGTCCGCACATACAATCGCTTCACCGTTTTTCAGCTTTGGTGTCCAATTGGGCATATCATTTATGTGTAGGTCCTGCATCTGATCTATTGTCGGAACAACACCATCTGCACACCACTCATGAGTCATACGCAAACTCTGCTGTTCCTGAGATGCCCAGGTAAATATATATGCGCGATCAGACATAGAATATCGTCCCAGTGACGCTAATAATTCCGGCATAATCAGATTCAGTTCAGCTTCACTGGAAATTCTATTAAACACTGCCAGTTTGTTTAATATATCATCAACTGCTGTCACTGCTGCCTGTATTTCTCTATACTGTCCTACTTTTTTTGCCTCAGCGAGCGCCTCTTCCAGTTTTTCCTGTTTTTCTTCCAATTCACATTTATATTTATCTTCTTTAAATTCCTGTGTCAGATCTAGAACATATGTAATAGCCAGAACATCTCCATTTTCTTCATCTTTGTACATAACAATGTGCTGTTCTGCAAGCATTGGTTCAAAAATAGCCGATTTCGTCCAGTACTTGTGAAAAACGTGATTTTTCCCTGTTTCAAACTGTTTTAGCAAATTGGGAATAGCCATAAATTCAAAATAAGACTCTTTTTCTGAATCATCCAGTTTATTTCCCCAATAGGCGATCACATCTGTAAAACGTGCATTTTCAGGTAATCCCATCTGTTCATTTAAACTATATTCTTTATCATTGATTACCTGATACATAGACCCTGGCACAAGATTTTTTGTCAAATTAATACTATAATAAGCTCCGGCACTTGCAGCGAAGGCATGTTCCAATACATTCATTTTTTTCTTCATAGTTAAATATTCCATTAAACATACCTCCTGCTTGCTTGCTTGCTTGCTTGCTTGCTTGCTTGCTTGCTTGCTTGCTTGCTTGCTTGCTTGCTTGCTTGCTTGCTTGCTTGCTTGCTTGCTTGCTTGCTTGCTTGCTTGCTTGCTTGCTTGCTTGCTTGCTTGCTTAAAATTGTATTTTTATCCATGGTTCCTGTCAACCTCCGTCTTTTATAAATGCTCAGATCATATCATTTTAACAAATCTCCGTATAAACAAAAAAAGTACTGTCCATTCAGACAATGCATCTCAAACGTGGCAACTGGCTGCCATTTTACAGGCCCTATAGCTTTGCGTCTCAAACTTTCGGCTGATTTGCTAATAACAATTTTTTCTTTCATTATACATTTTATACCGCAAAATGTCCATAAAAGTCCCATCATTTTCGCAGAAATTTGATCTAATATATACAGGATCGTGTCAGTATCGATTAGTTCTGAAATATATACATTCATGCCTCATTCAAACATTTTTTGCATTCTTTCTCCTGTACCATCAGGAGCATCTTTTCAAAAGACTGTGCAAATCTTTCATCGTCTTCCTCTGTCCGTTTCTTCGGACCCTTGATATGATTCTTATGGGAACTTCTTCTGGCTTTTTTATTCAGATGACGTTCCATGAGCATCTGATCAATATTATCATTCGTGTACCATTTCCCCGATTGATGAATGGCATAAGCACCTTTCCCCAATGCCATTGCAGCAACACCATAGTCTTGTGATACGACAATATCTCCTTTATGACAGATACTGATCAGTTTATAATCTACTGCATCTGCCCCTGCACCGACAACAATAACTTCACTATAATCTGATGACAGGACATGATTCGTATCGCACAGTAATGTTACCGGAACCTTATGCTCTTTTGCTATTTTTTCAATGATACCGACTACTGGACAGGCATCTGCATCAACAAATATTTGCATGAATATCCATCCTCTTTTTAAATTGCATATCCCATATTATATGCTTCTTTATAAATAGCTTTGTTCTCTACTAATCCAGCATCCATGACATCTGTTGCATATAACCGTCCAGCAATTTTGTATTCTTCCAGATGTTCAACAAATCCATCCAGATCTCCTAACGATCTTTCAATGATGTCTTTTCCCAGTCCTGCTGAAATAATATAGTATACTTCTTTCTTCCCAAGATGCTGCCAGATTGGATATGTACGATCGATAAAAGTCTTCATCTGAGCACTGATTCCGTAAAAGTATACCGGAGTAGCCAAGACCAGAACATCTGCTTTTTGAAATAGTTCCAAAATCTCTGCCATATCATCCTTTAGAACACATCTCTGACTGATGTGGCAGGAACTTCACATCACGAATAACAAAATTAATCTCTTTCACATTCTGCAGGTTCTTCTCAAGCAAAGAAAATACTGATATTGTTAACTTATCGTTTACAATATTAACTACTGCATCTCGTTTATTTTGAAGAATTTCATTTATCTTCCGTATCATTTGTTCATTTGAATTTATGGCATTCATCTGGTTTTTCCAACTTTCTATGTTACTATAAATCACTTAGATTTTACCCATAAAGCAAGTATACCATATATAAAAAAATAATGATACAAGCTCCTTCCATTGACAATTGTAAATTTTACTAGCTAAATAAAAAAGACCAGAAGTCACCCTCTCCAGTGACTTCCAGTCTTAATATTTTCTTATCTTACACCCAAATCAGCTCCTCTCTCCGGCTTATCTTTTCCCTGTTTTTCTTGAATAATCTTCTTATTGATTTCCAACCGTTCATGGATAGATGGCTTCTTCTGTGGCACAGACTTCCTTTCCGCTTTCCCTGCATCTTTTACATTTGTCTGCTTCTCTACATCAGTCACAGCAGTTGCTCTGCTCTCTTTCTTATCTGCTATTTGCTGTTCCCGGCGTTCCTGCACACCTTTTTCTTCCAGACTACAAAAGCTCTGCAGATAAGGTAAAACATGATTCTGCATATCCGTCAAGTCTTCCATATATTTCTGGAACTCTTCATTCCCTTTGCCTTTCTGATAGTTGATCCAGCTTTCGTCCGTCTGTCTCATTTCATTCTGCAGCTTTATCTGACTAAGAAGACCTCCGTTGCCAGTACCAATATCTATTTTCCCTTTGAAATGATGCAGCATCTTGTCACCTTTTTCTGCATAATATACTGTAAAAAACATCTGAGCGGTTGTCGTTGGCTCATTGGTTTTGGGATTACGCTCAGCATACCACGCTTTGTCCTGTTCTGCGGTCTTGGAATCCAAATCTGATAACTTCTGGCATCGTGGATTCATGAACTCACTTTTCTCGCAGTAATTGACATACACCATCGGCTCCATATTCTTCGGAAGTTCCGGTTCATAGGACTTCAATCGCTCAATCAATACTCCCGCACGGACTGACAGATCACTTTCTTCCTCTACAATGTCCTTTAAATAAGAAATATAGGAATGTGTATTGCCAC
Organism: Blautia sp. MSJ-9; assembly: GCF_018919065.1. Classification (GTDB taxonomy): domain Bacteria; phylum Bacillota; class Clostridia; order Lachnospirales; family Lachnospiraceae; genus Blautia_A. The sequence goes on from NZ_JAHLQG010000028.1 coordinate 10,557, forward strand.
TCTGCAAATCCAGCATCACCTCTTGTACCGTATTCTCTCCCGGCTCCACGTTATCCCGATATTCATATGGATCAAAAGCTTCTGCAATCTCATCTAACGCCCCTGCCAACTGTTCCGTTGTCATCTTCTCTGGATACATTGCTTCCCTGACATCCCGCATGGGTACATATTTATAGTCCGGCAATGCTTCATGAATCTTCTCCATTCCTTCCCGTACCAGTGCAAGTTCTCCAAAAAATCGAATATCATCCATGTAATCACCATGAACTATATCTCCTTTTACGATAGAAAACTCAGCCTCATCATAAAAACTGTCTTCCGGATCACGGTAGATAATTCCCATACTACATACAAGATAGGCATTTTCCGGATTTTCTCTGTATTTCTGATAAACTGCGGCAATCTGATTGACATCCGTACTTTTCTCATAACCACCCATATCATGGAACTCGTCACATTCTGCAGCAAAGTATTCCAGATACGGCTCTTTCTTCGGCGGCATATTGTTGAGAACATTATCAATCATGTTGTAATTCGCCTCTTCCAGTTCTTCCACCTTTGCCAATGGCTTATACTCGCCCTGGCTCTTCTGGATTTCTGCCATTACAGCCTCATCCATTTCTTCTACTTTTTCCATAAGCTGATCATAATCTCCACGAATGCGTTCTCCCATCCATCCTTCCTCTTCCAGAAGCTCCTCTGCCGCTTTTTCAATGGAAATCTCATCATTTTCATAGACACCGCCATCTATCAGGCGGAAATCTTCATCGTAAAAGGAGTAGTCATATCCTTCTTCTGTGGTCTGAATTGCAAAATACCGTTCTCCCACCTCATATGTCAGTTCGCTAAGAGATTGCTCTTCCAGATTCAGGAAATGATCTAACTGTTCAAAACTGATACTGTCTACAAAATGTGCTGTTACATTTTCTCCGTCATTCAAAACCACGATATCACTGACGGACAGAGAATGTCCTCGGAAGTCTTCTGGTTTGTCGATGTTGAATCGTTCAAAAATATCATCTAGCGACATATTTCCAACTAATTCTCCCACATAAACCAGTTCATAATCTTCTTTTTTAATCTGCATTCCATGACTTTCAATGAAGCTCATATTCATAAACGCATAATTCTCACCCGGAGAACCATCTTTAATTTGATAAATACCAAATGTCCGTCTTGTTCCTAATAGCAGATTTGCCTCTTTCAAGGACTGAATCTGCGGATATTTTTTCATCTCCCATTCCAAATTACGGAATCGTTCCAGTTCTTCGGTAGACATCTGATAATGCTCCGGACCTCGTTCAATCTCCATTCGCTCTGTAACATAGATTGGTGATGAAAAATTGGTAATAAGATAAATATCCGCTCCGGCATCATATAATTTCAGTGCTTCTTCCTGGTCGATCACACTCATCGGCTCTCGAAATGCTCCAAAATCTTCGTCTGCATAATCCAGATCCTGATCCCTTATTCGTTCCCACACCTGTGATTCCATGCCGAACAGCCCTTCATGTGCCTGTATCATTTCTTTACTTGCATACTCTCCCTTGCTGCCATCACTGCCCAGGCAATAAATTTTAGAACCCATTCTATGATAATCCAAGGCTGCTTCTTTTCTAAGCGGTACCATATTCTCTGCTGTATATCCATAATCCCGAAGTTCCAGCTTTCCTATGGTTGGATCTGGTAAGTCCTGAATATCCATTTTGGCATCATCCAGAAGTTCCTCTACTCTATCTTCATCTGACTGATTGACTGCATCTGTCAGATTTCTTACCAGCGTCCTTACTTTTTCTTCTTCGCCAATCAGATTTGCATATTCAAAAATCTGTTCTTTTATATCCGCTGGAATCGCTATTCCCATGTGTTCTGCACGGTCTATTTGTTCCTGTGTATATTCCTGCATTTTCTGCGTTTCTATTCCTGTTATCATATTTCTCGCCATATAAGTTCCTCCTGTATTCTGAAAAATGGCATAACCGGCAGAACATTCTTTCTACCAGATTATGCCATCTTTCCTGTTTTCTTATTCCAGACCGAAGTCCCGGTTTCTGTTTTCCCTGCCAGTTTCACTTTCCCGCTGGCTTTTTTCTTTATAAATCTGTAATTTCTCATGGATAGAACCACGTGTCGGTCTTTCTTCTTTCTCTTTTGATTCTGACCGTTCTGCTTCTGTATCTTCCCGCTCATCCATATTGAGAAGAGCATTTAACTCTGACAGCCGCTCCAGCTTTTGGTTTAGTTCCTCATCTTTTGGGAATGGCTTTCCAACTTCCTCTTTCGCATTTGCCAGCTGTTCCTGTACCGTTTCCAGTCGTTGCTCTGCTTCTGCCATCTTCTCCGGATAGCTTTCCAAAAGATTGTTGATACGGGTGATATTTCCCAGGGCATCTGCTCCCAGATGAACTTTCGATACCGATTCATGCTTCACAGACAGGATAAACTCCTTACTCCAACTGTCGAACTGGATTCTCATGTTAAATCCCTGATAATTTCCGATATCCATCGCTGCATCAACTGCTTTCATGTCCATGCAGACTGCCAATAGTGCCGCTCCTGCTTCTTTCTTTTCTGTAAATACTTTGCCGCTGATCTCCATGGAAAACTGTTCCGGATCTGCGATTTTATGCTCCTGATAATGAGCAATATCCGTCTTATAGCTGTCAATAATTTCCGTCAGTTTTGCAATCTGCTGTGGAAAGTTCCTTGCAATGTCATCTTCCAGACGGTATTGGTTATTCATATGGTTGGCTTTTAAAAGTTTCAGCTTTGCTACATCCACGTCCAGTGCCATCTTTTCTTTTACTGCCGGATTTCCAGTTGCCAGTGCCTTAACCTCTGCATAAGACAGTGCCGCTTCGTCCACATCTTCACAGCTTCTGACCGGTGCTTTGCTCGTCATAATCTGGGAAATGAACTTCTGTTTATTTTCGATCAGCTGCCACATGTAGCTGTCGAAGGTGGATTCTGTCACATACCGAAAGATATGAACCTTTTTGTTGTGATTTCCCTGCCGGATGATACGTCCTTCCCTCTGCTCCAGATCTGACGGTTTCCATCCAATATCCAGATGATGCAGGGCAATCAGACGATCCTGCACGTTGGTACCGGCACCCATCTTTGCTGTCGAGCCAATCAAAAAACGAACCTGCCCGGATTTTACTTTTCCAAACAGCTCCGTCTTCTTTGCTTCTGTATTCGCATTATGAATGAATGCAATTTCTTTTTCCGGTACACCTTTCGCCATCAACTTCTGCTTCAGATCATCGTAAACATTGAAACCGCCATCACCTTTTGGTGTGCTCAAATCACAGAAAATGATCTGTGCAGATTTCTGTGCTACAGTATCTTTCCAGATCTCATAACTTTTTTCCGCACAAACCGAAACTTTGCTGCCCGGATCATCAGGCAATAATTCATTGACCAGTCGCTGATCCAGTGCCAGTTTTCTTCCGTCATTGGTAATTTTCAGCATATTGTCTACACTGGCATCTACACCACCATTTCTCACCACTTCCGCACGTTCTCCCAGGCTTGCCACGATTTCTTTCTGCTGTTCTGTCGGCTTCAATACAACCGTTTCATATTCGGCTTCCGGTACTGGAAGATTTAGCTGATCGGAGGTCTTAATATCAGCAATCTCCTTAAACATATTCATCAGTTCCGGTATATTATAGAATCTGGCAAATCTGGATTTTGCACGGTATCCGGTTCCTTCCGGTGCAAGTTCAATGCTGGTCACAACCTCTCCAAACGTGGATGCCCAGGAATCAAATAATCCCAGTCCCATGTTCTGCAATTTGCTGTTCTGCAGATAACGCTGCATGACATAAAGTTCCGTCATGCTGTTGCTGATCGGTGTGCCCGTTGCAAAGGTAATGCCTTTTCCACCGGTAATCTCATCCAAATACTGACACTTGTTGAACATATCCGCAGACTTCTGTGCTTCGTTCTGGGCAATTCCGGCTACATTTCTCATTTTTGTATAGAGGAACGCATTTTTATAACTGTGTGCCTCGTCTACATACAGATGATCCACTCCCAGTTCTTCAAAGGTAACTACATTGTCCTTTTTCTCTTTCTGATTCAGCTTTTCTAGCCTTGTCATCAGTGTTTTTCTGGTCTTTTCAATCTGCTTTACCGTATAGCGGCCGCCATCCTGCTCATATCTTGCACTCTGGATTGCTATCTCCAGACCATCAATCTGCTTCTGCAGCATAGCTTCCTGCCGCTCATCAGAGATTGGGATACGCTCAAACTGGGAATGACCGATGATAATGGCATCATAGTTTCCCATAGCGATTCTGGCACAGAACTTTTTCCGGTTCGCCGGTTCAAAATCCGTCTTCGTTGCCACCAGGATATTAGCTCCCGGATATAACTGCAGAAACTCGGCTCCCCATTGCTCCGTCAGATGGTTCGGCACGACAAATAGATTTTTCTGTGATAATCCCAGACGTTTGCTCTCCATTGCAGCCGCTACCATCTCGTAGGTCTTCCCAGCTCCTACTACATGAGCCAGAAGCACATTATCTCCGTAAAGCTGATGTGCAACTGCATTTTTCTGATGAGGTCTGAGTTCAATTTCCGGGTTCATTCCTGGGAAGGTCAGATGACTGCCATCGTATTCACGTGGACGGATACTGTTAAAGCGTTCATTATAAACTCTTACCAATCTTTCACGTCTCTGCTGATCTTTGAAAATCCAATCCTTAAATGCTGCTTTCATGGCATCCTGTTTCTGTGATGCCAGCATGGTTTCTTTTTTATTGAGAACACGAATCTCATCACCATTTTCATTGACACTCTTATCATAGATACGGACATCTTTCAGATTCAGTGTATCTTCCAGAATCCGGTAAGCATTTGCCCTCTCGGTCCCATACGTTGCATAGGCAAACGCATTTCTTGGACTGTCTGCATTTTTCCCGGTAATCCGCCACTCACCATTCACCTCAGAGTATTTTACCTGTATCTCCTTCTGCGAAAGATACCACGGAGTGTGAAGCAGTTCCCTCATAAAGTCCTGATAATCCGATGGCTCAATCCAGGTCGCTCCAATACGCACCTCAATCTCAGATGCTTCCAGTTCTCTTGGCTGAACTGCCTCCAAAGCACGGACATTCGGTGTGAATTCCGGGTGATTCTCTGCAAAGGTTCTTGCTGTGTTCAGCTTCTCTCTGACATTTCCGGATAAATACTCATCTCCACTCTCCCACTGGTCTGTCAGTGGATTCTTGAAGATAACTCCAACCAGTTCCTCTGTGATTTTTTCTTCTGTCTTTCCTGTCAGCTGTGCCATATAGGACAGATCCACCTTTGCTCTTTCATTCAGAGATAATGCTAAGGCTTCTGTCGCAGTTTCCACACTGGTTACTGCCACTGCTTTTTTGATGGTTCGTTTCGTAAACATATCTGCTTTTCGCTTCAATGTTCCATCTTCATTCAGATCCTCCAGAGAACACAGCAGACAATAAGAAGAGTCATCAGAAAATGCCCGTTTGTTGGCATTGCTTCCAATAACTCCATACTTTGCTGTGTAGGTATCATATACCTGATTCAGTTTTTCCTGCTGTTTCCGGATTTCTTCGTCGGTGACGTTTTCCTCCATCTGCATAGCAATCAGCTCCCGGACAGTATCACGGATTGCAACCATCCCTTTTACACGTTCGGTAGTAGCTGCAGGCATTTTTACCTGATTCATCAGAGAATTGACACGGTAATATACCTGATCATCTACAACTGCGTAGCTGTAATTGCGGATATTCGGATCTGCCGGGATACTCTCCGGTACATCGTCCAGTTCTGCATCCATATCAACTGCAGGTGCCATATTTCCATGAATGTTCCTGACAGCTTCTGCAAGCTGGATTTCAAGATCAGCACCTTCTATCGGCATACAGGTAGTTTCCATACCATACGGACCGGATACCTCTTTCATCTCACCAAGAATCATTTCCGGATGGTCTGCAAAATACTGATTGACCGTAACTCCATTGGCATCACTTCCAAGATTCACCCATGCCGGCATCTCTTTTGTCATGCTGTCTCTTTTCTGGAAGAATAAAATATCGGCACTGACTTCCGTTCCTGCATTTGCTTTGAATGCTGTGTTCGGCAGGCGGATGGCTCCAAGGAGATCTGCACGTTCTGCCAGATATTTTCGGACTTCCGGTGATGCTTTATCCATGGTTCCTTTTGTTGTGATCAAAGCTGCCACACCACCGGGACGCAGCTGGTCGATTGTTTTTGCCAGAAAATAATCGTGAATCATAAAATTATATCGGTCATACTGCCTGTCATTCACTTTATAGGCTCCAAATGGCACATTTCCGATTGCCACATCGAAGAAATCATTCGGATAATCAGTTTTTTCATACCCTTTAATCTGGATATTGGCATCTGGATAGAGCAGTTTTGCAATTCTACCGCTGATACTGTCCAGTTCCACACCATAGAGTTTTGACTGGTTCAGATTCTCTGGCAGCATTCCGAAGAAGTTACCAACACCCATGGATGGCTCCAGGATATTTCCTTTTGTAAATCCCAGATTTTCCAACGCCTGATACATACTTTCAATCACGATTGGCTGTGTGTAATGGGCATTTAAGGTGGAAGCTCTGGCTGCTGCATATTCTTCCGGTGTGAGAACCGTCTTTAATTCCAGATATTCTGTCTCCCATGCAGATTTTGTTTCATCGAAAGCCTCAGCAAGGCCTCCCCATCCTACATACCGGGATAAAATCTCCTGTTCTTCTGGTGTTGCATTGCGGTTCTCATCCTCACATTTCTTTAATAGCTGAATTGCCATGATATTGGCACGGAACTTTTCTTTTGGTGTTCCCTGTCCCAGTTCATCATCTGTGATATGAAAATTTGTTACTGGAATTTCTGACTGTTCTGGTGTTATATCTTCCTTTTTTTCAGTATCTTCTACTACTTCCGGTTGTGTCTCAACTTCCGATGGTTCCTGATTTTCCTCTCGCATTTCCTGCTGATCACAACCTTCCTGCTCCACTTCCAAAACCTGCTGTGCTTCTTCCAGATCTGCCAGTCTTTGTGCTTCCTGCCGTTCTTCATACTTTTCCAGTTCTTCCGGTGATAAGAAATCATCGGTACGGATCAGCTGACGGACACGTTCTGCAACCTTATTCCACTTTAATAGAACTTCTACATCTGGACTGCCAATCTTCCCTTTCGCAAGTTTTAATCCTTTCGCATCATGGGAAGCATCGGATTCATACGCTCCCGGTATCCCAGGTGCTGCTCCACCTGTACCATACTCATTTTTCAGGAACTCCGCTGCATCTTTCATATCATGGTGTTCCATAAAATACTCATAGATCCGATTCCGTCCTCCGGCAGTGATACCGCCTCTTCTAAGGACTGCATCTATCTCATCCTGTGTAATAAAGGAAAGTGCCGGACGTTCGACCGTAAATTTCTGGTCTACCCAGGAACGCTCCCTCTGGAGATCCTGAAAATGCTGGAAATATTCCGGATTATGCGAAATCTCCCACCTGCGATAATCTCCCGGATTCTCATCCATGTCTTTCTGCAGCCATTCAAAACGATAGGCAATCGCATCTGCTTCCGCTGAATCTGTCCAAGCTTCCCGCACGACATCCTGCCAATCCGAATATGATTGCTGCTCCTCCCGGTTTCTGCTGGTATCCCGAAAATGTAGTGCAAGAAGATTGGTCATTTCTTCCTGCTCCTGTTCGATGGCATTATTGGAAATCAGATTATCCACGTAATTTCCATCCTCATACATATCCCGGATTCTATTCGCTGCTTCTTCCCACGTAACCATGCGGTCAAAGTTTCTTCTGGCAGAATCTCCCCGTCGGATACGGATACCATCATTGTCATACCAGATACTGATTTTCTGACCATCTATGGTAAATCCTTTTCCACCAGTTCCATATTCATTTTTCAGGAAACTCTGCATTTCCTCATTATCCAGACCTTCAATCAGTCTTGCTGTAATATGAAACAGTGTATTTTTTTGTCCGCTTCCCGTGCGGAGAATATCATCTACCACTTCATCAGAAATAAGAAAAGCGGCTGGCTGTTCTAATGCAGCTGCCGCTTTCCTTATTTCTCCTAACTGTTCCTCTTCTGTCGGGAACAGGCTTAACTGTAAATAATCTCCTGAATCACCAGTTCCTCTGCCTGTGCCTTGATCTGGTTCATGTGTCTGGTCCATGCCATCCCGTCTGCCATTTTGTCTGGTGCCGGATCTTTCTCCAGAAGTTCTTCCATCAGGTTGTCCACTCTCTGGCTTGCCTGGCTGTCGATTTCCATCAGATGGCTGTCCAGTCGGTTCTGTAAGGTCAGAATGTTGAATCTGGCTACTTTGTGGTTCCTCAGATACTCTTTCCTCATCAATCCGTACTTCCCGATGGTTCCTCTCGTCTCCTCCAGGCTGATATCCGGAATCTGATATTCTCCGTTCTGGCTGTAAGTGATCTCTCTCATGCTCTGTTTCCTCCTTATTTTCTTCTCTATCTTCTGTATCCCTTATTTTGCTTTCGTGAATTAACGTGTTAAATTCATTATAAGCTACTTCTTTTTCTTTTGCAACCGTTTTCAGATCTTTTTCCAGGTCATTCTGCACATACCGTCCAATCTGCATCAATACCGGTCTGCTGATCTCATTCACAGAACTTCCAAGGTGTCCCATAACTTTTAACTGATTAAAATCTGTAATATGCCGAAAATCCTCTGCATCCAGATATTCCTGCACATCCAGTCCGCATCGATTCAGTAGCACATACCAGACACTGTTTGTCATCAGTTCCCAGAACTCCACTTTCTGATTCTGCTCGTCCAAATCTTCCAGAAAAGTACCGGCTACATCCATTTGCAGTTCGTCGAAAGCATCAGGCAGCCAGGCCTGTACACTTTCTTCTGCCGCCTGATGTAGAACCTCAGCCAATCCTCCTTCTGGTGTTTCCAGTGCCAGCTGTTCCTGCAGATAATCAGCCACCAGTTGTTCTCCTTCTGGATTAAGATTCCATAATTGCGGATCTCTTCCCAGATTTTTCACCTTATAAGTATCCTGCACATCAAAAACATATCGGAGTCTCGTCTTCGGTCCGGATGTGTTATCTATCAGGGCAATTCCTTTGGAACCCTTTTTAATCCAACGGTACATCTTCTGATTCCAGATTTCCAAGGATGCCACCGCTGTTGCTCCCGGACGTTGTGCATAGATCAAGAGCTGTTCCGGAAAGGTATACCGGTACAGCCTGGATGCAGTATTTAGAAACCGCATCCACTCCTGCGGATTGGCGGCAACATCTTTTGCCACTTCCTCCGTCAGAAGTTCCATTGCGTATAATTTATTTGCCATCTGTTACTCCCTTTCTTCTTCCCACTTTTCTTCTACAACATCGGCAATCCGTTCCATTGCCCTTGTCACAGAAGGAAAATTACTGCTGTTATTTGCTTTTCCAATCTGATCTATAAGAAATTCCGGCATATCTGCAAGTGCTCCGGCAATCATAGCCTTTACCCGGATGTCCTCCAGCATAAGAAGCTCTTTCACACCAAATTCTTCGCCAAATACATCCTGATATCTCCGTAAATCATCCAAAAGATATTCCGGTTTTAAATCTCGATCCATTTCCTCTCTTTTGTCATTACCATATAAACACCAATCCATATTTTTGCCTCCATCTCATAAAAACAGGGACTGCTCAATACAGCCCCCTCAAAATCATCGTTATTTCTCGTTATAATACTGTAGCAAGATCTTTCGCCTTATTCTTTGGCACTTTATCTGCTTCTTTCGCTTTGATCTCTGCCTTGGCTTTTTCCAGTTTTCCATGGATTCCACCTTTCGCTTCTGTTTTTGCAGTTGCTTTTTCTTTCTCCAAACGTGCTTCTCTGCGTTCCGCATTCTCCATAACTGCTGTCTTTCCATCACAGAACTGAACTTTATCCGAGAGCTGTTCCTGTCTTTCTACCTGTGTATCATTGACTTCATTCACCATGGCATTTAATTCCGGGACTTCAAACAGTCCATTATCTGGAAGAATCAGCACCTCATGAATCGAAGAGGGAAGAACAAAATAATCACTGCCCAGGCACTCCGCGATCTGCTTACGAATATCTTCCTGCAGTAACAGTGATGCACCATTCATTTTTTGTGCATTCGTCAGGCAAAACATTGGATTTTCGATTGCTTCCATATCCAGTTTTTCATTCAAAAGATTTTCTGGTTCTTCACCAAAGATCATGGATTTTACCATTTCATTCATATCCATCAGAATAACACCACGCTTCCGGTCTGCCGCCATTGCATCTGTCTGAATCTGTTCAGCTGATACTCCCCATTCATTCATCAGAGAAATAGTGACCGGAATGCTGCCGATTCCCTCTTCATTTTCTTTCAAATTTACTGCATAATAAGCAGCGAAATCTCCGTGTTCTGTAACCACTTTATCTGCCAGGCGTTCTTCATTCCATTCTCGGTCACAGATTCTCACCTGCAATTTATCCTTCATATTCTCATAATCGAAAATATCAGGTACTCCCATGTCAATAAATTCTGCTTTATCCTGTGCTTCAATACGCATATCGGCTACATCACCCACACAGGAATCGGCATCTTTTCCATTTACATACTCCTTGTAAAGAGAATCCAGGTACACCGTTGGTACTGTCCTCTGCTCGCCCTTTGGAATGGTAATCCCTGTCAGCTTTAACCCATTATTTTTAACAACTTCCTGCAATTTAATCTCTGCATCCTGATAAGATGCCGGAAGATATTCCTTTACATTGTCTTTCACATATTCATAAAATTCTTTTCTGTTCATCATACGCTTTTACCCCTTTCTGATCATGTGATGGTTCATTCTTTTTCTGCTGACCATCTGCTCTGCTTTCTTCTGATAAGCCATCATTCTCTTTAAAGTTCTCTCCTGGTTTTTTCTTGCTTCCTGTCTCTTTTCCATTGTTTTCATCATAATTTTTCTGTCCTTTCTGTAATTTTTGATATGAAAAGGGAGCCTCAACGAAAGGCTCCCAGTCATAACTTCAGTTATTTTGTTCTTCTTTTTCTGCTGATATAAAGTCCTGCCATGCCTCCGGTAGAGATAAACAGAAGCAGAATCGGCAGCCAGATATTTGTGTTGTCACCTGTCTTCGGTGCATCTGATACCTTTGTCTCTTCATGGGACTGTGGTGTTTCCGGTGTGCTCGGTGTTTCCGGAACTTCCGGTTTCTCATTTGTCAGATTGAACGTAACCTCTACAACCGGTGTGTTGTCGTCTGCATAGGCAAATGTCACTTCATGCTTGGTCTGATCCAGTGTGTATCCGTCCAGTGTTTTTGTTTCCACCAGATAATACTTGATTGCCGTATCATATTTGCCATTCTTGAATGTAGCAATCTCATACAGCTTACTCTCAGCATGACCTGCAGCATCTGTTTTTAAGGTTTCCAGAACCTTTCCTTTGCTGTCACGGAGTTCAAATTCTACTCCTTTCAGCGGTTCTCCAGATGATTTATCTGTCTTATTGAGAATGACTTTTCCCCTGGCAATATCATCTTTCATAGCTACTTTCTGGATTTCTCCGGTATCCTTCACCTCAAATGTCACATCCGAAGTCAGGATAAATCCTTTCGGTGCCTGTTCCTCTCGTAAGGTATATTTACCGATTGGCAGTTTTTCAATATAGTGTGCCTCCTCTGTGGAAGTCCAGCTCTCTACTACCTGATCGTCCTTATCAAGAATCATCAGTTTTGCCCCAGGAATCTCTGTATCTCCTGTGATATCTGTCTTGCTGATCTGAACCTTGGTCACATCATCTTTCATCTCATGCTTCTGAATCTCTGCTGTGTTCTCAGCCGTAAAGGTAATGCTCTCTGCAGTAACATATCCGTCTGCCGGTTTTGTTTCTGTCATGGTATACTCTTTACCAACAACAAGTTCTTTGATCACATGCGATTCTTCCGTAGAAGTCCATTCATCAACAACATTTCCGTCTGCATCCGTCACTTTCAGGTGTGCACCTGGAAGTTCTTTGCCTGTTGTCAGGTCTGTTTTTGTCAGTTCCACTGTGGTCGGCTGATTTTCAAACGTAAAGTCATAGCTTACTTCTGCCTGATCTTCTCCGGCATATTCAAAGGTAAACTCCTGCACTTCTTCCGTTGTCACAAATCCGTCCGGTGCACTGATCTCTTTTACATAATATTTTCCATCTACTGGAAGATCTGCCGCAAAAGTGATCTGTCCTTTCTCATCGGTTGCTTTCTGCTCGATGAGGGAATCTTTCTCAAGCAACACATCTCCGTTTACATTTTTGATATCTTCACTGGTATAAAGGCCGAAGACGCCGCCTGCAAGAACACGGTCTGTATCTTTTTCTTTCTTCAGAACAGTAACCTTTACTTTCTGACGGGCATTCTGCCATTTTTCATCATAAGTGATTACCGGTGTGTCCTGATCACGGTAGGAAAGATCAACATATCTCGGTTCTCCATCCAATACATAGCCATGGGCAGTTTTAACTTCTTTCACATAGTATTTGCCTGCCGGGAGATTATCCATTTGTGCAATACCATTGGAATCTGTAGTAATAGTTCCTACTTTTTCATCTGCTTTGTAATAATCTTTGCTGACACCATCTGCCGCTTTGATATCTTCCGCAGCAAATACATCAAAAGTCACATCTGTAAGGCTTCCGGTTACATATTCGAAGAGATGCTCCACAGTGCCTTTTACATTATCCAGAAGTGTCACTTTATCCAGAAATTCTCCATTTTTATTGATGATTAAAAGCCCTGCCGGTACTTCATCCTTCATCTCTACTTTCTGAATCTCTGCGGTATCTTCCAGTGTGAACTTCACATCCGTTGCTTTCAGATATCCATACGGTGCGATTTCTTCACGAAGGGTATATTCCTCACCAACGGTCAGTCGTTTAATCACATGCGGCTGGTCTTTTACAGAAGTCCACTGATCTACGACATTCCCCTCTCTATCAAGAACGGTGAGTTTCGCCCCATCCAGTTCCGCACCTGTTGTCACATCTGATTTTGTAATTTCAACCGTTGTCGGCTGATTCTTCTTCACTGTTTTCAGTTTTACTGTCTTCACGTCCTGCCCCTGATAAGAAGCATCCAGATTCAGAACTTCATCGGAAGAAACGAATCCAGCCGGTGCCTTTATCTCTTTCACATAATACTGTCCGAGTGGCAGATCCAATGTGAAGGAAGCAATTCCATCTTTATCTGATGTCATTTCCTGTAACAGGGTATCCGCTTTGACAATGACTTTGCCTTCTGCTTTGATATCATCTTTGTTATAAATGCCAAAGACTGCACCTTCTACCGTTGCTCCGTTTTCTGCATCCTGTTTTTCTACCTGGATTGCCTGCCTGTAATAAACAAAGAAAAGCGATACCAAATACAGCACCGCCACAAAATGTCAATCCATATGAAATTACCTGTAACATTGTTTTACTCCTCCTGTATTACCCTGCTTCGGCTGTTTCCTCTGGGCGGGTTGTCATAATCTTATAAAGGGAATTCTTCGGGAATCTGTCTACAAACGGAATAATCACATTTCCATAAAACAGAAGTCCTTCCCCCTCATTGCTGTTGGTTACATAAGACAGCTGGGTTGGTGAAATATTCAGCTGTTTCGCCAGAATCTGCCGGTCACCGGATGCCTGGTTGAGCATATAGATAAAATCTGAGTTTTATAGTGATAGGTAAGCCTCTGATATCATCTCGGGCTTTTCCCCCACTCCACACCGTGCATCTATGAATGTTAACTGCATTACTTTATTACACTTGTTTTGTCGACTGGCAGACTGACCAGTCGTCCCACTAGAGGCTGTTGCTCCACTCCCATTACAGAAGCTTCATCGCTCGTGCCTCCGCTCTCACAACGATAAAGGTAAGTTATACAGTGTGTTTTCCTTACCAACAGGTCATAGCATGTGCAACTGCTCGCTGTTCGTTGCTTTCGACGTTCCAATATGATGCAATATACTGTACTTAGGTGCTTCCTTTGAGCCTGCTGATTTCCATTGCCTGTAACAATGCTCCGACTTTCACTTCCACCCAGTTACTTTTCGGTAATCAGCGCCAAACCGTTGGCATACGCTTTTCAACGCATTCGAATTTTAGACTCTTTAAATCGTCAGTTCGTCCCCACTTCCGTGGATACTCACCATATACAGCTTCACTACATAATCACAGGCAACCCACACCTCTGTGAATCTTTCCTCAGCCTTACCTGTTAGGACCTGCTTTTTGCTCTTCACCCTAACTTTTGACAACCCGATAGTTCTTGCACAACTATCACGCTGTAGGGAGTTTGTGTGTGTCCCTTCCGGGCGTTACCCCTTCATTTGAACAACACCATATCAGTTGTATCAGTAGCTTTTCTTTTTACGGACGGCTACTGACCCCGCTGTCTATTCAACAAGCGGAACGTCTCGTCCGATGGAATTCATCCACATAGTAACGGGTGGATTTATGAGCGGAACGGTTGATTGTCACTCGGTTCCATACCTGGTCCTGCACAATCAGCATCCCGATCTTCTTCAGCTGTTTTCCAAGCTCCTTGATATCAAAACATACGATACGGTTGTTGATATCCACATTTGTGCGATGATTAAATACATTTAGGGAACCTGTAACGTAAATCTCCAATGAAGTTGCCAGACGCTGTGCTTCCGGCTCTTCCTGTTTCCGCAGAAGATTGTATAAATCCTCCAGGACTGGCATCTTCTCCGGCACCGGATCAGCGAGATATTCCTGATACACTAACCGCACACAACGGTCAATGATGGTCTTTTCTACCGGCTCCAGTCCGTTCTTTCCACCAACAATTAGTTCACACAGGGACAGGATAAAATCTGCCTTTAAAGACAGCGGATTATCTTCCTCTGAATAGTTCAGGTTCAGATCCATTGGATTAATATACTGGTCTGATACCGGTGAAATCCGGATCACCTGTCCATGCAATGCCTGCACCAGCGGATAATACTCGGCTTCTGGATCGCAGATAATGATATCGTCCTCCGTAATCAGGAAACAGTTCGTAATTTCCCGCTTTGCTGAGAAAGATTTTCCGGAACCCGGTGTACCGAGGATCAGTCCGTTCGGATTCTTCAGTCGCTTCCGGTCAACCATGATCATGTTGTTGGAAAGTGCATTTAACCCATAATAAAGAGCTTCCCCTTCCTGGAACAGTTCCTGCGTCGTAAATGGCACAAAAATCGCTGTTGCCGATGTGGTAAGCCCTCTCTGAATCTCAATTCGATTGACTCCCAGTGGAATACATGACATCAGTGCTGCTTCCTGCTGATAGTCCAGCTGCTTTAAGGAACAGTTGTATTTTTGTGCGATACCCTGCACCTGGAAGATATTGTTATCCAGCTTCTGACGCTTCTTTGCCGTGTTCATCACCAGAACTGTCACAAGGAACATACGCTCGTTTCTGGACTGTAGATCTTCTAACAGGTTCTTGGCTTCTTCCCCGTAGGTCACAAGATCAGAGGGAAGCACATCCATGTCATACCCGGAACGTACTGCCCGCTTCTGCTCTTCAATCTTCATCTTATCCAGGTCTGAAATCTTGCTCTTGATCATCTTGATTGCAGAACTCTGGTCGATGGACTGGATATGAATATTGACATTGATGCTGTCATCCACATCCAGAAAATCTGCAAGCATCCGGTCTGTCAGCTCAGGTGCCAGGATCTGCAGATAGCTCACACTTCCCATGGTCTTTCCCATCAAAAATGTCTGATTCTTGGAAAAGTTAAAGGAAGTCGGTGCAATAAAGTCTTTGGTCTTTAATCCTGTTTCCGGCAGCATCTTATACTGGAACTTAAATGGCTCAATCCGGTCCTGATTGAACACATGATACAGAATCTCCAGACGCTCCAGACCATTTAAGGAATGTGCCTGTGCTCCCAGAACTTTAAAGTTATTCAGGATATCGGCTTCAATCCTCTCAAGCCTCGGTCTTGCCACTTTCAGGCTTTCCGCCTCGATTCCAAAAGTAATATACTTGGTTTTCACCAATCCATTATTTCCCTTGGAAAGCTGATTCTTTAACATGGTTCGATACTCGTCACGAATGTCATTGAAGTCATCGTTCTGATCCGGAATGTCAATGCTTTTCTCAAATTCAGCCACATCCACCTGCTGATTGATAAAGGACAGCTGCACACTGATGGAAGAATCAAAGTAATTTAAGAAATCACAGTAATTCTCAAAGATTGTGGTCTTGTCCTCATTTAACGCCAACTGATAGTTGATGTCATAAAACTGAATCGTCTTAGAGAAAAAGTTCTTCGTCACCTGACAGATACCATCCTGCAGCATCCGCAGATATGGAATGCTCTGCTGTGCGGTCGTAGGAATATTTTTCTGTTTCTTACGCTCCCGCTCCTGCTTTTTTCTACGCTTTTCCTTTTCTCTTTCTTTTCGGCTGCTTTTGTTTCTTCTTTCCTGACGGTTTCTTTTTTCCGCCAGGGACAGACGCTCCTGCTGAGCCTCCTGCTTTGTCTTTTTTGCCATCCGGCACACCCTCCTTTTTTACAAGGGTGGAAATCTCCTGATAAAAATTTTCTGTCTTATATGGTCTGACCGCCGGACAGATAAACTTCTGACGGATGATATTTGCCACCACTTTTTCAAAGGGAAGTCCGTCTTTTTCATACATTGCCATAAAGAAAAACGGCAGCATGATCGTCACCATAAGAATGGCTGCGATGCTGGAACCGATTGGTTTTCTCATGAACAGGTAAAACGGAATCCCCACAACTGCGGCGAGTGAAAAGAAAATCAACTGCCGCTTTGTCAAATTTAAAGCTACTTTTGTCTTGACCTTGGTAAGGTCTTTTGGTACTGGTACATACGCCATGGTATGCTCTCCTTTCTTCGCCACTAATGGGCATTGAATATTGATTTACTAAGGCTTCCGGTCTTGAATAATGAAAATGCAAGAATCACGGTATATGCCGCCACTGAAAACATTGCTGCATGAAGGTCGTTTGATATGGTCATTGCATTGACCAAAACTGCGTAGATACCCACACAGACCATCATGAAGAACCCCTGAAATGCCAGAGCGAACAAGCCTTTTAGATAGTTGTTTCCGATGTTGCCCCACTCCTTATTAGTCATGGTGGCAAACGGAATCGGTGCTATGGAAGTGTAAAGGTAAATCTCAATCATCCTGCCATACAAGATCACCGTAATGATAATTGACAGAATGTGCATGGTAATGCTGATCAACATCGTTTCCATGGATAACAGGAACAAATCCCCTAACTCCATATCCTCCAGGGCATCCACAATCCGTGTAATTGCTTCTGATGCATCTACTGCCGTGTTTCCTGATATCACCCCGGCGGCACTGTTGACCACACGCTGGCCAACATCAAAGACCGCCATCGTGATATTAAACGTATTTGTCACCAGATAAATAGCTACATACGCCTTGAAGATCCAGAGAAAAATGTTGTAAGTCTCAAATTCATGGAAGTTGTTTTTCTGCGTCACCATCGTGATCAACTCATAGCACAGGACAAAGGTGATGATCAGTCCCGCAATGGGGACAATTACTGTCTGGGAAATATTCTGAATCAGATTGAAAATCCCTGCATTCCATCCCTGCGGGGTCTGCCCCACCTGCCCTGCTATGGTTCCCACCTGCTCATTGACATACGAGAACGTGTTATTCAGGCTGGACTTGATCAGCCCGATCAGAATATCCTTTATCGCTTCCGTAATTCTCTCAATGATGGTGTTCATCTACCACTCCTTTTAAGAGAACAAGGTTGCCAGCTGTGGAATCAGGGTAGTTCCCAGCAGCATGATTCCGGCACCAGCCATCAGCTGTTTTATGTCTTTTATGAGAAAATATTGGCTCGAAATGAGCCTTGAAAAGATTAAAATAGATTAAATTTTGATAGATTTTTCTTATTTATGGGAGCCGGAACCTCTTTCGATGGTTCCAAGCTCCGGTATTGGTTTTAAATTGAAATGAATTTCCATTGTGACCGTTTCAGGAGTTCGGCGGTAATTCTCTGTTCCGTCTTTCTCCTGTGGTTCTGAGATAACGATTTTACTGATCAGCCGGTTCAAAAGATTGGCATCCAGTTCTTTAATGTCCACATACTCGCTGATATCCTCGTTCCACTGCTGTGACTGTGCATCCAGTTTTTCTTCTGTATTCAGCACATTCTGGTTCTGGGAAAGTTCCTTTTTGATGTCTGCCTGCTCTTTCTGTGTCTTCTCCAACATCTTATCAAAAACAGATTCTGTAATCTTGTCATTGATCAGATCGTCATACAGTTTTGCAATCAACCGATCTAATGTCTCCAGGCGGTCTTTCTGTTTTGATACCAGCTTCTCCAGACTGTCTCTGTGTCCCTGTGTATCTTCTTCGCATAACTCCTTCACTCGATTTTCCAGTTCTGTTCCATCTCCGGTGACTGCTTTTGCACATTCCTGGATTCTGGTAAGAACTGCATCATACAAATCATCAGCGTCCACCCGGTGCTGGGTGCAGTGTGCTTTTCCCTTATGAATATAAGTGGAACAGGTATAAACTTCATGCTGATCTTTGGTATGCGTCTTCTTTAATGTTAATGCACCGCCACACTCTGCACAACGGAGTAAACCGGCAAACATACTGTATTCTCCCTGTTCTGTCTGGCGTTTCCTGCCTTTCATCTTCGCCTGCACCAGAGCAAATACATCCTGTGGAATGATTGCTTCATGGGTATCCCTGACTGTAATCCAATCCTCCGGTGCTTTATCTCCCTGATTGCCAATCTTAAAACGGTAGTACCGTTTCTGGGAAGCCATGTCTCCACAGTAAACGGGATTCATCAGCAGGGATTTCAGATAGGATTCATCCCATACATATTTCCCATTCTCCGGATCTTTCTTTTCCCATTTGGTGTAGTAAGTGCGAAGTCCCCGTTTCCTGTGCCACCAGGTAGGGCATGGAATCTGCTGGCGTTCCAGTTCTCTGGATATGAAGTTGATTCCATGACCATCCACCGCCCACTGAAAAATTTTCCGGACAATCGGTGCTGTCTCCTCATCAATCAGAAGATGTCCCTTTTCCTCCGGGTCTTTCTGATATCCCAATGGTGGAACAACGCCTGTAAACTTCCCCTTGGTTGCCTGCAGGTGGTAGGAAGCATGAACTTTCTTGGAAATATCCCTGGAATACATCTCATTCAGCACGTTCTTGAACGGAGCAATCTCATTATCTCCGTCAAAGGTATCTACATTATCATACAATGCGATATACCTTACGCCATGCTTCGGGAAAAATTCCTCCATCAGAAATCCGGTCTGCACATGGTTACGTCCTAGACGGCTCTGATCCTTCGTGATCACAAGGTTTACCAGACCTTTCTCGCAGGCTTTGAGAAGTCTCTGCAAATCCGGGCGGTCAGTGTTCAGACCTGTATAACCGTCATCCTGAAAAACATCCACGACCTGCCATCCCTGCGACTGGCAATAATTCACAAGAATATCCCTCTGGTTGGAAATACTGGCACTCTCGCCTGTCAGCTCGTCATCCTTGGAAAGTCGGCAGTATACGCCAACTCTCCATGTTGCATTTCTGTCTGTATTGCTGTTTTGATTTATATATCTGTTGTTCATCTGATACCTCCGCTACTTTGCACATCCTACGCAGATTTCAGATTACTGAACTCATAATCATTATACTGCTTATCTTTCATTATTGCAAGTTTATCTTTTGTTTTCGTGTCACGTATTTTCTGTGCAATCACCTCGGCAAATACTTCTTTTGCGTCCTGATTACCGTCAAAATACACTTTGATATTGATGATTTTCTTCTTCGCTGCCATTGTAAAACCTCCATTTTTTGCAAAAAAAGAGCAGCTAATCCATTTTTCAGATTAACTGCCCAGACTGTTGGTTGCATTTTTTTATTTTCGTATGGATACCTACTGTTTTCGTTCGATTGCCTTGCACTGGCAGACGGCAGGCGGCAGATAGGGTATCTATAAAGACTGCCGTCCGCTCTCAAATCCTGCCGTCACCCATTTCTTTTTATTTTCTTAATCGAATGGTATTTTCCTGCTTTTCATTCATCTGATAATCCAGTTCTTCTTTCATCCGGCTTCTGGCTTCACGCATGGTTCTCTGGGAGATTCCCTGTACTTTTGCCTTTTCATCCAGTTCCCGGATTGTAACGGCATTTCCGTCTGCAAGAAGTTCATAAATCAGTTTCGTTCCCCGTTGCAGCTTTGTTTCTGTCGGCTTTCCTTCCTTTCCATCCAGAAGATCATCGGCAGAAATCTCATAAGCTCCCACCCATCGGAAGCCTTCTTCATCTCCAAGTTTAAATGCCATAGTCTCACCCGGAGGTGCAAGGGAACTTTTCTCATGGATCAGTACTCTTGTTGTCGGATCTTTCTTTACTTTTCCGATGAAAAGCAGGCTCCTCACTGCCGCCATGATGTCAATGGAACCAAGTCCCCGGTAGGTGCTCTGTGTCCCGGAAGATTTGTTCAGATGTCCGATCAGCACAATGGCACAGCCTGTCTGCTCTGCGATCATCCCTAGTTTCCGGAATACCGGACGAACTTCATTTGCCCGGTTCATATCCACATCTGCACCGATAAAAGCCTGTACTGGATCAATGATTAAAAGTCTGACCTGATTCTGACGGATAGCCTTTTCAATACGGTCATCGGATAATGTCAGTGCTTCCTCTGTATCATCAATGACCATAACCCGGCTCAGGTCGGCACCTGCTTCTACCAGTCTCGGCTTGATCGTATCTCCCATGCCATCTTCGGCGGTCTGATAGATCACATTGAAAGGTTCAATTTCTTCCATATTCGGGAAAGTCTTCCGGTTCGTGCAGGCTGCGGTCAGCATCATGGCAAAATAAGTTTTTCCCTCTCCCGGATTACCCTGAATAATTGTCAGCTTTCCAAATGGCAGATAGGGAAACCACAGCCATTCTACACTGGTCTGTTCAATATCTTCGTAACACAGCATCGGCACCAGTGCTTCCTTCTCCGGTGCTTTCATTGTAACTGTTTCTGCGATTGCTTTCTTCCTGTCTACATTTTTATCACAGAGGATTTCATTCCAGTCCTTTCGGGACGGTTTCAGACGGACGACACTGTATCCGTCCGGGATTTCTTCTGCCAGTTTCTCACAGGCTTCATTCCCTGCCCGGTCATTATCCAGACACAGGAATACAGAAGTAATCTGAGGGCGTTCAGAAAGAAAAGCCATCAGTGCCGCACTGGAAATGCCACCCAGACTCAGGTAGCTCCGCTTTTTCCAGTCTTTGGTAAATAATTGTATAAAAGAAAGCAAATCAATGGCTGCTTCAAACACAAACAACTGAGTATCCGTCCCTCTGTGACAGAATCCGCAAGATTTATCAGATCCAGCCACATCTCCCCTGTATTTTATTTCACTTGTTCCCCTGCAATGGGCATATCTAGGAATACCGTCTGCATCTCTGCCAACAAACACCACATTATGGTGCTTCTTTTCTTCATAAACATCCCCACTGCTGATCCATTCCTCCACCAGATTCTTTTCAATCCCTCTGTTTTCTGTCAGATATCTGATGATTCTATCATTATTCTCCTCTTTCTCTGGTAAACGAAAGTCAGGGGACGGGGCGGGGCAGGTACTGTTCCTGCCTTCGCCTTCCTCCCCGATCAGCTTTTTAACTGCTTCCGGAAATGTAGCGTTGTAAAATTCCATCACAAAATCCACCGGATAGCCGCCCCTGCCCTGGCTGTGCCGGTACCACCGGTTTCCGGATACCGTTACACTGTCATGCTTTTTCCAGCGGTATTCCCTGCCACTTTTCACCAACTGTTCCCCCTGTGCGTTCAGAAAAGAAACAAGATTGGTCTGGTTGGCTCTTGTAATCTGTTCTTCTGTATACTGCATTTTTATCATCCTTTCCCATCTGTCCTGCTGACAGACTGTTATAAATTCATCTCATGGTTCCGTTTTTTCTTCACTGCCTGTTGTTTTGCATCACGCTCTGCACACTCTTTCTTCTTTTCATCCAGTTTTCTCAGAAGAGAAGTCTTCTTTTCTGGCTTCTGCTCCGACTGCTTCACCGGCTGTTGCTCTGCCTTCCCATTTTCTTCAAGAATACCTTCCGTCTGAACTCTATGAAATACCGGGAAATTCACCTGCTTCTCCCTTTTTTCTTCTGAACGCCCGGAAGTATCTGCTTCTGCCATTTCCCGGTCACGTCTGGCAATGTCCGCACAGCTCTGTACCTTTTTTACAAACGCAAGTTCCTCCTGATACGGCTGATTATCTGCTTTCAGCTCTTCGATCACCGCCTGGAGTTCTTCTTTCTCCCGTTTCCATCTGGCAGTAGGCACCTTTCCATTTTGATCCAGATGTTGTTTCAGTTCCCGTTCACATTTGCGGTAATAATTGATTTCTTTTTTGTGCTGCTGATAGTATTTCTCCCGTCTTTTCTGAAAATAGAAACGATTATACTCATCAATCAATGGCTGGTTTGTTTTGATTACCTCTGCCATCTTTTCCAGATTCTCCAGTTCCTTTAACTGTTTCCGCTTTTCAGAAATTTCTTTTTTGCTGACAGAAACAACACCGTTCAGTTCCTCAATCCGTTCCTGCAAGTCATCCATCGTCTCTATCTGATGGGTCTGAAGATAATTGATGGATTTTGAAAACTCCTGTAAATTGGAGAGATTCTTCCCTCTTCGTTTCATTTCCTCATAGAAATTTGGAAGTGACGGTCTGCCCTGTGTCTTCTTATCATAATAATCCTGCAAACTCTCCAGAAGTGTAGGGTTCTGCCTACGATCCAGCTCTGCTTTCATTTCCTCATAAGCTGTCTTCATCCACTGAATGGATTCTTTCAGGGAAATGAACATCTGGTTGAACTGCCGGATTGCCCGGTTCAATTCTCCAATAACTGTTTTGATTCCCTTTTTCTCCATTGCCCGGACTTCATATCCCTCATGGATGGTCGGGATCAGTTCAATCCCCTGTTCTTTGTAGGAACGGTGGTCGATTCTGGCTGCCATGTGACATTCCCGGAATTTCCCATTTACTTTCTCTGTCCATGCCCGCCGCCATTCTTTTAAAAGTTCGGGATCATTCCAACCGGTAGTAGAAACAGCATTGAACATATCTTTTCCTTTCGCGTCCTTCACCCGGTTTCCATCCTCATCAAGAATATATTCCCGTCTCTGTTTATTGCCCCAGATTCCTTCCTCTGTAAAAGGACGGATTGGGGCAAGCACATGGAAATGGGGATTATCCGGCTCTTCTTCATTATCCGATTTTCCCTCATGGACTGCCAGATCCACGATCATGCCACGTACCACAAACTGCTCCTGGCAGAATTCTTTCGCCAGTCTTATATTTTCCTCAAGTGTCAGTTCATTCTGCAGGGCAATGTCAAACGAATAGGCAAGCTGCGCCTTGTTGTTCCTTTCTACATGCTCCACCTCGTTCCAGAGTGTTTCCCTGTCTGTCATACGCTCCGGCACATACTCCGGTGTCAGAATTTCTGTAAATACCACGCCCGACTTGCTTGTATAGTCATGTATCTTATTGTAATAACCGTCATAAATCCTCTGCCCGGAAATATAGGCTGCGGAAGCAACCACCATCTGCCCTTTCCCTCTGGATACATGTCTTACTGAAAAATGATACAATGCCATTAACTGTCATCTCCCTTCTCTGTTTTTTTAACCGCTTCTGCAATCTGTTGTCGGTCTTTTTGTGACGCTGAGATATAAGTCTGCCGCACAATACTCTTGTTGTAACTGCTGTTCTGCAGCTGGTTCATTATATTCTGAACATCTTCCTGCTCCAGATCTCTGGACAACGGAAACGCTTTCTCAAACTCTGCCCCTTTGACAATCAGCCGGTGGGAACGTTCTCTGCGTTCCACCACCTTTTTCCTCTGCTCCAGAAGGTTTTTGTTGTGGATCGCAACTTCCAGTTCCTGTCTGCTCTTTTCCATATTTGCCTTTAATTCTTCCAGCGACATGGATTCGTATTTCGGATTTTTTACTCTGCCCACTCTGTCGTCCTCCTTCTTTTCTGTAAATAAAAAGAACCGGCTTATTCATAAATGCCGATTCCTGGGTATAAAAAAACTGAGGTCGTTGTCCTATGATTAGGAAATGCTGACCTCAGCGTTTTTGAAATATTTGGTTGTCACAACGATATAATAGCGGAAGTTTTTAACACCATCCGGATATACTATCATCTCAAATCTGATATCCGGATTTCTTTAACTCTTCCCTATACAATTCAGCTATATATGCCGGACCATTGCACCACAGCTTTGTGTTCTCATCATACAGTGCTTTTCCTGTCTTTGAACATAGAAAATCTGTCAATATCTCTTTTCTGTCCTTGCCCGTTTCTTCTGCAATCTCATCTGTCACCATAGTGATAAGAAGATCTATTGTATAATTCATTTTTTCCTTTGGAATTGTTACTTCAGCCATATCTTCTCACCTTTCACAAATTTCAGACACTTAATGGCGGCTTCTGTTTTGAAGCAATATTGATCTTTTAGTTTATTGGGCAACAACTGTCTGATGCAGAAATCGTCTGCCTCCTTATCGCCTGCTGTCCCGAAAGCCCCGGCAAGGTAAGCAGTAAGGGTAGCGTTTGTTGCATCATCCGCAATCTTTCCTGCAATGATATCATACCTCGCCATTTCACGTTCAACTTCGATAAACATTTTTTTCTTTCGATGAGCTGCAATGCAATGTAACCAGTCTACATCTGCATTTTCAAAAATATGCGTTTCAAGATTTCCTGAAAGGTTGAATTCAAAAGTTGAAATATATCCAAACTTCTGTCCCTCTTCAATTGTTCCGGTTGCGATTGCTTTGGCTATTGAGGTTCTTAGAAAACTTTCTGCCTGCTCCTTGGATGTAGTTAAATAAAATCCCTGCCCAAAATCTTTTCTCTTTGCACATTTGGCAAGATCTGGCTCTTTTACCTCACAATAGCTTCCATGATAGAGAACAAATCCATCTTTTAACTCAAGCACTAATCTCTATCCCCTTTCCTTGCAAAAATTCAGTAATATCTTCAAGCACAGCTTCATCGCCTTCACAATGAAAAATCCCATAACATTTTTCTATATATCCAAGAACATCAGCTTCTTTAAACAAGTGGATAATCTGTTCAACAGGTAAATGCCACTCTTCTGAAGCAAGCCGGATTAATCTTGTTTGCATGAAAGTAATCTCTGTTTTCTCACTCATAATGAATCCTCCTTAATTTCTTGGTCAATAAAACTGGAAGTTCGTAACTCTATTCTTCCAACATAATAGTCTCTTCGTGTGTCTGAACATCCTCTGTGGTCGGGTAAGCAGAAAAAAATGCAATATTCATAACTATAAGAATAATACATACAACGATGATTACTGCAAAGGCTATTCCTATCGTTTTCCATATTCTTTTACGTTGACGATTTCTGATTGCCATCTGTTCAGCAATATGTGCTAGTTGCTCTGCATAAGCATTCTGTTTTTCTTCTGTTGTTTGCACATCACTATCTACCTTGACTTCAAGCAACTGACTTGTTTGAACCTCTAATACATCTGCTAATTTTACAAATACTTCAGCATCTGGAACCGAATAGTTTTTCTCCCATTTTGAAATAGTCTGTCTTGTCACATGAAGTCTGTTGGCAACCTCTTCCTGTGTATATCCTTTTTTCTGTCGATAAGTTTTTATATTTTCACCAAGCATCTCTAGTTACTCCTTTCGTTTGATAAAACTATCATACTGATTAGCCATCAATACATCAAGCAACGCAAATTAACATTCATGCAACGCCCAATATTACAAGGATTCATTAAGTCCTCTATAAACTTGAATTTCTACATTACTCATCATCCTTAATCATATATAACAAATTATTATATCCTGACTGCACAAGTAATTGCTTAAAGCCAGAAAGCACTTCTTCTTTTGTATAATTGTTGTTAATCAAAAACTCACTATCTTTCTCACTAAGGTATTGATAGAAAAGAGCTGCCGCCATTACCTCATTTCTGTCTATATAATCAATGCTATCTAAAAGTATATTCTCTGCTTCGTTAATTTCCCCAGAATCAATCATATCAAGAAAATCTTTCAAATTTTTCCCTGATACTTCATATTTATTTTCTTTTTCAAGTTCAACAGAAACATACTTTTTCCCAAACATTAAAGAAAATAATACTCTTACCATTTCTTTTATCATTCGCATAATATAGTCTTTTTCGTCTGTGAAATACATTTTTCACCTCCATAACTGCCGATTTTTCGTTCTCTGCGACTTCCCGATAAATGGGAAGTTAATTGGTACTATCATAAAATCTTTGCAACACGATTGCCAACTCTTCCGGAGCTTCTATGTTTGCTTCATGACCTGTTTTCATAAGTTCATGGAAGTTGGAATTGTTCAAATAATGGCAAAGTTCTTTTGCAGTTTTTTTGTTTGCATTGTCCTTCTCTCCACAAACGATTAATACTGGACAAGACACCTTATGAAGTGAGTCGCTGAAATCTAATTCAGCCATCGTACCACATAGGTTAATAACATCTGCTTTTTTGAAGCCCATTTTATTGAATGCCGAATTCGGCATAAGATGAAACAACATATTCTGAACTTTTAATAATTTTTTTGGCATTTTATATTGTGCTGCAATTAATACGAGTGCCTTTACTTTATCCGGATGGTCTATCGCATAATTAAGTGTCAAAACAGCTCCCAGAGAAAGCCCACATAAGACAATTTCTTCATTCTCCTTGTCGCATTCTGATGAGAATGCTGAATATAATTCCTTATATGTAGCAGCTTTCCCTTCTAACATCTCTGATAAACTCAAACTGCGACTGCTTTTCGATACTTTCGTTTCTTTTATTACTCTATTCCAACTGTCTGGTTTTTGCCCTAGTCCATGCAAATATAAATACTTCATATATTGTCACCCTTCAAATTTATATTTCATGCTTTCTATCACTTTATATGTCTGTATCTGAAATATTCAGCCACAAACTTTATCGGGAATAGACACTTGTGCCGCAAGGGGAAACTCCCCTTGTACGAAATCTCTGATTTCGCTGTATTTTCCGGATTGAGATTTCTCAAGACCGGGAGCAGCACCGCAGGTCGCACGATACAGGCAAATGTAATTGCCTGTATAGAAGTGCGCTCTTAGCTTTGCTAAGAGATTTTTGCCGTATCCGGCGTGTTATCTTTTTTCGATTTCTTCTACTTTCTTCTGATAAAGTTTCATCAATTCTGCAACACAGGCAGCTTCGCTTTTATAGGCTTCACTGCCTTTTGTAAATCCGTATGCCTGCATGACAGCCATATCGTTCTGGTGATGTGCTTTTCGCAACTCCAGCGGCATGGTCAGTTCATCATAAAGATCTGCAAGGCTACTGTCTGGATATAATGCTCTTGCATCAAGAATTGCCTGTGCAGTCTGTTCGATTTTTTTCCGTTGCTGAGCGGTCGGCTCAGGCCATGGGAAGTTATTATAAACAATATTAGCAGAATACCTATAATCACTTTTCATTCTGCCACAAACAGCTCGCATCCATGCCATATGAATATTTGACGTTAATATTGCAAATTGATACATCGTTGCCTCTGGTATGATAAAGTTAAGATCTGTTGAGATTGTATTATAATCTAAAAATCCCATTGGTACATATCTTCTTCTCTCAGAACTTACTTTTGGCACAAGAATAAATGATGCAGGATTATTCAATTCCCTGAATAGCGTCGGTGTTTCTGCAAGTTTTCTTCTTCCTGCATCTGGCGAATTTTCTCTGTCCTGTTTACAAGCTTCTACCCGCTTAAGTACAAGCGGCATTTTTCTTAACTCTGCTGGTTTAACATCTACCAGCCATAAGCACCACCGCTCTTTATTGTTGATGAACTCAGTTGAACCAACTAATTTTTTAATATAAGGTTTGGCTTGTGGTTCTTTTCTTATAAATTCTTCATAGTCTTCTTTTTCAATAATCAGATTACCGCCATCTGCTGGTCTGTTTCCCGTCGTCATTTGTGGAACATTCCATAATGGCTTGCTGCGATTGCAGATAAATTCATTAGGTGCGTCCAACAAATACGCATTGACATTATTTACTTCTTTAAATCTTCCATCAACATAGATTCTGCGTTTTGCTTGATTTGGTGCAATGCTGAATCCAACAATCACACAATGTACATGCGCTTTCATATTGGCTTCGCTGTCCCACATAAATGTCCGGTGTGCAAAATCTATATGGATCCCAAATCGGTCATATAAAGGTTTCCAGACACCTGCCACCTGTTCTCCCTGCGTAATGGAATTAGTTGATACAAATGCTGTCCGTATAGTTGTTCCCTGCATAAACTGCGCAGCTTTAAAATACCAGCCCGCAACATAATCAATTTTCCCTGCTGTCTTATATGGCTTTCCTTTTTCATCCACGTAAACCGATAAAATATCATTTTTCTGTTCTTTGTTCTGTAGTGAATAACCCACAAACGGAGGATTTCCCATAATATACGAAACCTGATATTTTGGTACAACGCTCTCCCAGTCAATCTGTAAAGAATTGCCTTCCACAATAAACGCATTTGTCGTCAACGGCAGGAAATCCAGATTCATGTGAACGATGTCTTCCGTCTCTTTCATCATCTGTGATTCTGCAATCCACAATGCAGTCTTTGCAACTGTGACAGCAAAATCATTGATCTCGATTCCATAAAACTGATCAATAGAGACATGAATTGGTGAGGATTCATCAAATCCAAAAGTAATCTGTCCTCTCTGCAATTCTTTTATGACTTCATTTTCTAATCGGCGGATACTGATATATGTCTCTGTAAGAAAGTTTCCACTTCCAGATGCCGGATCAAGCCATCGGAGGTTTGACAACTTTTTCTGGAAGTCTCTCAGCTTTTTATCTTTTGTTCTCTGAACCGTTATCTGCTGAATTTCTTTCAATTCATTTTTCAGTTCATCCAGAAACAGCGGATCAATGACTTTATGAATATTTTCAATGCTGGTGTAGTGCATACCGCCGGAGCGTCTTGTCTCAGGATTCAGTGTACTCTCAAATACCGCACCAAATATAGTCGGACTAATTTCTGACCAGTCAAAATCTGCTGAGGCTTTTTCCAGTAAAAGGTTTCTGATTTCATCTGTAAACTGTGGAATTTCAATATCCTCATTTGCAAACAGCCCACCATTTACATATGGGAACTGTGCCAGAGATTCTTCCATGTATGGATCTCTGTCTTCTGGTTTTGTATCAAGCACCTGGAACAGCTCAATCACGGCTTTTCTCATGTGCCTTGTATCAAATTCTTCCAGATAGTCATGGAACATGCCATGCTGTCCAAAAATACCGGCATCCTCTGCATACAGGCAGAATACGATTCTGACACAAAGGATATTCAGACTTTTCATTGCCCGCTCTGTTGTCGAATCAACATATTGTTTTGCCAGTGCATCATACAAAAGCCCTACAATTTCACCTGCGGCAATGGAAACTTCCATTTCTTTCTGAAGATTTGTGTTTCCCTCGTCCACAAGGAACTGTAACCGATAATATTCTTTTTCCAGATCTTCCAACTGGATAATCTCCGGATCGCCACCCGGCTTTTCCATATCGTAAATATAAAATGACTGGAAATTACTGGTTACGATCCATCTTGGTCTTTTTGAATATGGCAATTCGGAAGAATATCTTTTTGCCTGTTCAAATGGTGTCAGCATAGAGCCGTCGGCCTGCCGGATAGCAGCCGTCAGGCTCTTATTTATACTTTTCTGTTCAATCATGACATGGGTTTTCTCAATATACCCATCAATAAAACTGGTGTGGTCAAGGTGTACCTGATCCTCAAAAGAAATAAACTGTGATATTTCCGTTACACCAAATACCGTTGTCAGAAGCTCCACCCAAAAGATCTGACTGTCGCCTTTTTCATATCCACGGTCTTTCCAGTTTTTTGCAAATGCTTTCGCCGCTGCTCTTTGCTGTGTATTTGTCATTGCAGCAACCTCCTGTTATTCATCCTCTGTAAATTCCATCATCTCATCAACAGTGCAGTCCAGCTTCTTGCATATCTTCTCAATCGTCTCCATTGATACATACTGATTTTTTCCCATCCGGGCAAGAATATTACCACTGATCCCAGTGAGGTACTGCATCTCTATCCGCTTCATATTTTTATCTATGAGCATTTTCCATAATCTGTTATAACTTACGCCCATAAGCTACCTCCATATTTCTCATTCAACCATATTTTGATTATATCACGTTTTCGTTAGGTTGAATACCTGTAATTTTTGATTTCTTCTTTAAAATGGAAAAGAGAATGCCCCGGCAAAGAGCAGCCTCTCCAACCATTTATCCCGGTTTAGTCAAATGGAACCTCTCCTTCCGGTGCTTCCATAAATCCGTCCTTATCTGTTTTCTGTGTTTCTGACGAATCTGCACCGGCACCGTTATCCTTGTTCTGAGCAAATTCATGTTCTTCCACAATCACATCTGTGGTGTAAATTGTTTTCCCGTCCTTATCCTTATAATTACCGGTGCTGATACGACCTCCGATCACAATTCTCGTTCCCTTGTGAAGATATTTCTGTGCAAACTCTGCACTCTTTCCAAATGTGACACAGGAAATAAAATCTGCTTCCTGTTCTCCGTCACGTTTATATCTTCTATTTACCGCAAGTGTATATCTTGCTACTGCCATATCATTATCTTTTCCGGCATATTTGATCTCCGGATTCTTTGTCAGTCTTCCCATTAAAATCACTTTATTCATAATCGCTACTGTCCTTTCCGCAGCTACGCTGCCATTGCATATTCTTCATCATCTGGTTCATTGTCCGGCATAAACATTGCACATGCGTCCGGTGGATTAGTATCATCCGGCGAAAACATTTTCCGAATCATTTCATATATGCTCGGATACCGATATGCGATTTCTTCTCTTGCGAGGAATCTGCATACCTTGTAAAGATTCTTTTTCATTTCTGCATCCGTTGCAAGCATAGCTGCCAGATGGATTCTTTCCTTTGTACAGTTCAGATTCGGGCATCCAAACCAGTGGATTATCTGCATTTCTTTCATTTTCAGTTCTGTCATAAACTGCTCCTTTCCAGGCATTTCGCCCTGTAAACATTGTTATCAGTTTCATTCGTCCGGCGGTCTGGCGTGCGTTTCCCTGTCATCTGCAGTCGTCTCAGACTGCCTCTGCCTGCATCAGCAGGCCACTGACCATAAGGCTTTGGTCAGCCGCCCATCATCGGGAGTGTCATTATGATTCCGCTCACTCTCTGTAAAAGAAAGGTCATGGCAGAACTCCTGGTAGACTTCCAGGGTGCACTTATCGGTTGTCAAGGTTCAGCGAAGGAACATTCCAAAACGTCCTCTGATTACTAAAGTCAAATGACTTGGCATGATGCAAAAAATTCGTGATATTTTTTTGCATTTTTATCATTTTTTCTTTTACTTTTGTTAGCTCCTTCACTTACTCTGTATTGGGAGAGATAAAAGCGGACATGATTTTGAAAAATTATGAAAAAATTTTGTTCCTCTACCTATAAAGCTTTTGAAAGTGTATTTACCAACCCCCTTTTGCAAGTTTTTTTCGCAAAAATGAACTATTCCCTCACTAATTGCAAGGTTCAGAGGGTGTTTGGACGGTACTTTCGCAGAAAAATTTATTTTTCTTACTAATCACACGTGGGGACTTGAAGAATGTCAGATGATTTTAAAAAAAACAAAAAAGAAGCACTGACCGTTATGATATGATACCTCTAAAGTAGACAGGTTAAATAACCAAAATCTACTTTGGAGGTATTTTTATGGGTAGAAAACCCAAGTGTACAGTTGAAGAAAAAATTGCTGCTGTTGAGGATTACC
>NZ_JAHLQG010000010.1 GCF_018919065.1 Blautia sp. MSJ-9
GGTAAAAAATATTTTGTCAAGTTTTTTAAAAAGAAAAAAAGCCAGCAAATATGCTGGTTTGAGTAGTGGTCGAATTTTTGGTACTGCAAAAAATGATAGTGCTAAATCCTAAAGACGGGTAATACTTTATTCATTTATAACTGCGAATTATGATGGTTTGCTTGCCATGGAGGGAGTTTTACTTTATACTACTATACAGTAGAAAATAGTATTGTGGTGGATTATGCGGTAATCTGCTGTATTTTATTTAGGAGGATATATTAGAAGATGTGGATTGCAGACGGATGGAAAGAGTATGAAGTGATTGATACTTCCTGTGGGGAGAAGCTGGAGCGTTGGGGAGATTATCTTCTGGTGCGTCCGGATCCGCAGGTTATCTGGGATACACCGAAAACAAATAAAGGCTGGAAGCATATGAATGGTCATTACCACAGAAGCAAGAAGGGTGGCGGTGAATGGGAGTTTTTTGATCTGCCGGAGCAGTGGGATATTCATTATAAGGATCTGACTTTTCACCTGAAACCATTTAGTTTTAAGCATACTGGTCTGTTTCCGGAGCAGGCTACGAACTGGGACTGGTTTGGGGATAAGATCCGTAATGCAGGGCGCCCGGTGAAGGTGTTGAATCTTTTTGCTTATACAGGTGGTGCGACTTTGGCGGCTGCGGCAGCAGGGGCTTCTGTTACTCATGTGGATGCGTCTAAGGGTATGGTTACCTGGGCGAAGGAGAATGCAGTTGCTTCCGGACTTGGGGATGCGCCGATCCGCTGGCTGGTGGATGATTGTGTGAAGTTTGTGGAGCGCGAGATCCGCAGGGGTAATCATTATGATGCAATTATTATGGATCCGCCTTCTTATGGTCGTGGACCAAAGGGCGAGATCTGGAAGATTGAGGATTGTATCCATGATCTGATCAAGTTGTGTACAAAGATTCTCAGTGATGATCCGTTATTTTTCCTGATTAATTCTTATACAACAGGTCTGGCACCG
The DNA here is from genome assembly GCF_018919065.1 of Blautia sp. MSJ-9. Taxonomy (GTDB): domain Bacteria; phylum Bacillota; class Clostridia; order Lachnospirales; family Lachnospiraceae; genus Blautia_A. Next base: position 991 of record NZ_JAHLQG010000010.1, read on the forward strand.
GCGGTGCTGACTTATATGTTGTCTACGGAGCTGAAGAAGTTTGGTGGTCATGTGGATTCTCAGGAGATCGGGCTTCCGGTAAGTTCTAATGGGCTGGTGCTGCCTTGTGGTGCTTCTGGAAGATGGGAAGCGTAATTTAACCAAATCAACTGTAGAGTAGTTATATGGTTATGAACAAGCAACGGATAATTTTATCCGTTTTGAAATCCTGTTTTGAGGATTTTGAATTGTGGAAATTATAAATTACACAAATAAAAGAAAATGGTGTGAAATATAAGGTTATGAAAGAACTAAATTTAAAACACGAAGCCAAGCGTTACGGCTGTGCGGTTCTGGCTGCGATGATCATGGCGTTGAATATTAAGACATTTGTACGCGCAGGTGGTCTTTTTCCGGGAGGATTTACAGGACTTACTCTGCTGATCCAGAATATTTTCCAGACGTTTGCGGGGATTGCGATTCCGTATACATTGATCAACGTAACGTTGAACTCGATTCCTGTATTTATCGGTTTGAAATTTATCGGGAAGAAATTTACAATCAGTTCTGTCTGTGTGATCGTACTTTCCGGTCTGCTTACAGATATTATTCCGAGTCAGCCGATTACTTATGATACTTTGCTGATCAGTATCTTCGGTGGTCTGATCAATGGTTTCTGTATCAGCCTTTGCCTGATCGGTAATACGAGTACTGGTGGAACGGACTTTATTGCGATTTATTTCTCTGAGAAGAGCGGAAGAGATATCTGGAACTATATCCTGTGCGGAAATGCAGTGATCCTGACAATTGCAGGTCTACTCTTTGGATGGGACAGAGCACTTTACTCTATCATTTTCCAGTTTACCTCTACCCAGGTGATCCAGATGCTGCATCAGAGATATAAGAAGCATACGTTGTTCATCATCACGAAGGAGCCGTATCAGATTTATGAGGAAATCTTCAAACTCACCAATCACACGGCAACCCGCTTTGAAGGCACAGGATGCTATACAGATGAAAAGACCAGCATGATTTATTCTGTTGTATCTACCGAAGAAGCCAAGTTCCTGGTAAAAAAGGTACATGAGATTGATCCGAAAGCCTTTGTAAACATCATCAAAACCGACTACATTAATGGTCGATTTTATCAGAAAACAGATTATTAAATTCAATATTTATCAACAGGGCCGCTGTATATATGCAGCGGCTTTTCTATGCCATATAAAATTATTCCGAAATGTTCCAATGACATAAAAAAGCTTTCCAGGCAGGATTCTTTCCTGCTGCTATCTGAAAGCTTTGCACATTTTGAAAATGTTATATGACGGACTTAAAAATATGGTATATTGAAGGGGTTCCTTGAATTTACAGATTTGCCATTATTTTTTGCTATAATAATATTATCTTTTGGCGGAATGATATTCCATTATTGCAGGCAATCTAACCAAATCAGGTAAGCCACCTGCTTCAATTGCGAATATCCGCTTGACTTGAATCAGGTAGTGAAGCAGATTGTGAATATCTGCTTGACGATGAATTTTTTACAGGAGAAGAGAAAAGTATGATCGTATATCACTATTGCAGTTTAGAATCATTAAATTCTATTTTGAAGCATCGTTCCCTTCGTTTGACAAATATCCTGAAATCCAATGATTCGATGGAAATCAGCTGGATCTGTCGATATTACGATACAGAATTTAAAAGTGCTTACGAAAAAACTTCAGATTTATTCAAAGCCAATATTTCATTAGACAGATTTATGGGATATGTGAAACTGTTTACAGATGAATTTTTTAATGAAAACCATTCTGATTTCAGATATTATGTAACCTGTTTTTCTTATCAGAATGATCTGCTCAGCCAATGGCGGGGATATGCAGATGACGGACGCGGAGCTGCGATTGGGTTTGATCTGGATGTACTCAAAGAAATCGTAACAGTTTCGCCGGAAACTTCAAAGCCATCTATCGTGTCATTACATAAGATCAGTTATTCTGAAGCAGAACAGAGAGAAGTTGTGTTTCGGATTGTAGATGAATTAGTTGCTGAAATCGAAAAGATATTGCAGGAAGAAAAAGAATGCCTGGAAAGCGCTGAAAAAGATCAGGATTATGAAATAGAATTGATGGATAAAGTCATGAGCTGTTTTGAAAAAAAGTTTTTGAGATTATTTCAGGAATCCGTTTACATGAAAAATCCATTTTTCAGAGAAGAAAGCGAAATTCGATTGTGTGAGTTTTCGCCAAAACAATTTCTGATGGGAAGAGAAGTTGCGCTTTCTCTGGGGGCTCGTTTGTATAACTATTCCTATTATGTAAAAGAAAACCAGCTGGTATCCTATGTGGATTTTGATTTTTCAGATTGTCTTGATCAGTTGATCCGGGAGCTTGTCATAGGACCCAAGTGCCTGATGTCAGAAAGGGATATGGAGTATTATCTGACAACTCTTGGGCTTCCAAACTGTCAGGTGAAAAAATCGCAGGGGACATATCGTTAGAGGGATGCTGAGAGTTTGAGAACGGTGTATGAACTTGTGGGATCACTGTTCACGGAGCGAACAGTAACCTTGTGAGCAGCAGACGAGTTTATTCGCCTGAATATATAAAGGAAAGGCAGATGACAGGATGACAGACATAAAAAGAAAATCAGCTTTCAGAAAACGAACAGTATTTCTTATGCTGATGTTATTTCTGATAACAGGGATCAATATACATACAGTTTCCGTACAGGCAGCTACATATGTAAAACAGAACAGAACTTCAGTCAGCATAACATCGAAGAAAACGGGCTGGCAGAAAATAAACGGAGATTACTATTTTTATAACTCAAAAGGGCGTCTGATCTGTGGCTCTTTTAAATATAAGGGTTATTATTACTACAGCACTGCCAATGGCAAACGTTTCACCGGATGGATGAAACGCTCCGGTAACAAATACTACTATAACCGTAAAAACGGCGCCATGTTCCGAAACCGCTGGGCAACGGGTGATAAATACACCTATTATTTCAATAAATCCGGCGTGGCCATCGCAAACCAATGGCTTACCAAAGATGGAAAGAAATACTATTTTCTCAGCAATTCTACCATGGCAAAAGGCTGGCAGAAGATAGGGGGATACTATTATTATTTCAGCAAAAAAAACGGTGCCATGGCAAAAAATACCTGGATTGGAAACTGCTATGTTAACAGCAAAGGCCGCCGTGTAAAATCTTCAGAAGCCAAGCCAACTGTTACTCAGAGCGGAAATTCTTATACATACAAAAGCAGTACATTAAACATTAAACTTGACCGCAAATCTGTCCATGGAATTTCCTATTGGGTAGCGCACATAAAAACATCCAGTGCGAAACAGCTGAAATCAGCTCTTTCCAACGGAACCTACGGAGGCTCCCGGCAGACTACTTCTGATGCAGTATCTTCCAATGGCGGGATCATTGGAGTAAACGGCAGTGCCTTCGATTACGGAACAGGAAAACCATCTCCACTCGGCATGTGCATCAAGAATGGAATTATCTACGGCGATTATATGACCAGTTATTCCGTTATGGCAGTTAAGAACAACGGAACCATCTACACCCCGGCACAGGGTCTTATGGGAAAAGACCTTCTTGCAGCCGGAGTAAAAGATACCTATAACTTTGGTCCTGTTCTGATCAAGGACGGAGAAGCACAGTCTCCATGGGCAGAAACAGAGAAATATTATCCACGTACAGCAGTAGGAATGGTGAAACCAAACGATTATGTTCTTCTGGTAACAGACACCGGAAGCTACACAGGACTAAACCACTGGGATATGGTAAATATTTTCAAATCCTACGGATGCACCTATGCCTATAACCTTGACGGTGGCGGTTCCGCAACCTTGTACTTTAATGGAAAAGTAATGAACAAACTCATTGGCAACACCCAGCGTCCATGCGCAGATTTCCTCTACTTTACCCGGTAATCCTTTTCCAGATAAGAATCCCGCCTGCTCGCACAGGCTGCCAGCGCCCAGCACACAAGAACCAGAAATCCCATTCCAATAGCCAGCAAAGCAAGTAAAATGATGATAATTGCGCGGATAAACATAGACATGGATAACCTCCTTTCACGGATATTCTGCATACATCAATGAAAAAAGAAGCTCTTACTTATAGGATATGATTTCTGGACATATTCATTCATTGATGTTCATAAAAAAATGGATACATTAGAAATAAAAAAAGATATCAGGTCATCCTGATAAGAACAATTCAGACAGTTAAAAGATCTGTTAACTGGTTTCAATATACTCTGTTATATCAAAAAAGGCAAGCCGAAACTTTCGAGGAGTTTCGACTTGCCTTTTTAACCGGACTAAGTAAGCCCACTGCTTCAATTGCGAATATCCGCTTGATTATTTAAGCCCCAAAGAAACATATTCCATTAATCCTGACTTTTCATTTATTACAGGAATAAGAATTTCAAAACCTTTGCCACCCTTTACAGAAATCTTATGACCATTAATTACAGTTTTTCCTTCCTGCTCACCCTTCGGAAAATACTCAAAACCAGGAAGCATAGCACCACTTTGCTGCTTTGAATTCCAATAATAATAGTCATCCAATTTCCATCCATTTTTCAGAACAACAGTGGTCTTAACCTTCTTATTGGCAAACTTTCCATAGCTGAGATTTACAACGGAAGAAGAATTAAATTTAGAACCCGAAACAGAAGTACTGCCAATCTTTACAGACTGAACCGGATTCACATACTTCTTTACAATAACTTTAGTCTTATAAGTTTTTCCCTTCAACTTCACAGATACAACAGCAGTACCCGGCTTTTGAGCCTTCAGATAAAGATAATACTTACCAAAAGAGGTATCTTTTTGCTTTACCTGTTTAATAGAAACAACCGACTTATTACTTGTATTCAATTCAGAAGCCTTAGTCGATATACGCTCAAAAAACTGATAATCACGTTCAGGATATGCAACAGTGTCACCGACTCCGGCAACGCCCCCGCCCAGGTCACAACAGGCGACATCACGGTCATAGAAACCAACATACAAAACGCCAGCAAAACAGAAACCTATTTTCTACTCATCTTCCTTATGTGCTTTCCTCCTTGCGAAAACCCAATGTTAATATGTGTGCATCTATATATTATTCATTATAACAATATCTCGTATTTATTTGTAACCCCAATTGTACAAGTGTAAAAGTCTAAATATGGGGACAGGCTACTTAATAATTAAGATATCAAGTTAGGGGCAGAATACCTTTTGACCTTAACATCAAGATATAAGAATGTTGCAACAATGTTATTTGTCCAATATCCAGCGCGAAGAACCAACAGACAGATGCTTCTTCGCGCGTCCCTTCTCTATATTTTGGTAAAATATTCACAATTCCACAAAAACACTTGACAACCCTACTTTACCATACTAAAATGTAAAAAGCACAAAAACTGTTGCCACAGGAAAAACAAATGATTGTCCTATACGGAAAACAAAAACATCCATCCATGGCAGAACAAGGAGGAATATTATGAAAAAATACAGCGACATGAGCAAAGAAGAACTGCTTACACTCAAAGCACAGCTGGATAAAGAATACGCAGACATCAAAGCACAGGGATTAGCCCTCGACATGTCCCGTGGAAAACCAGCCGCAGACCAGCTCGATCTTTCCATGGAGTTAATGGACGTATTAAACAGCGACTCAGATCTCAAATGCGAAACAGGCGTAGACTGCCGTAACTACGGTGTCATCGACGGAATCCCGGAAGCAAAACGCCTTCTCGGAGAAATGTCCGAAGTAGACCCTGACCACATCATCATCTACGGAAACTCCAGCCTCAACGTAATGTTCGACAGCATCGCACGTTCCATGACTCACGGCGTAATGGGAAACACCCCATGGTGCAAACTTGACAAAGTAAAATTCCTCTGTCCTGTACCAGGATATGACCGTCACTTCAAGATCACAGAATTCTTCGGAATCGAAATGATCAACGTCCCAATGACACCACAGGGACCTGACATGGATATGGTAGAGAAACTCGTCAGCGAAGATGCAGCCATCAAAGGAATCTGGTGCGTACCGAAATACTCCAACCCACAGGGCTACACATACTCCAAAGAAACAGTAGAGCGTTTCGCAAGACTGAAACCAGCAGCACCTGACTTCCGTATCTACTGGGACAACGCATACAGCATCCATCATCTCTACGATGACAACCAGGACTTCCTCGTAGAAATCCTCGAAGAATGCGAAAAAGCAGGCAACCCTGACCTTGTATACAAATTCACATCAACATCAAAAGTAAGCTTCCCAGGCTCCGGTATCGCAGCAGTTGCAGCATCCAAAGCAAACCTGGAAGACTTCCGCAGCTACATGCAGATCCAGACGATCGGACATGACAAATTAAACCAGTTACGTCACGTAAGATTCTTCAAAGATCTCAACGGACTGCACGAACACATGAGAAAACATGCAAACATCATCCGTCCGAAATTCGAACTGGTACTCGATACTCTTGAGAAAGAACTTGGTGGTCTCGGAATCGGCGAGTGGACAAAACCACACGGCGGATACTTCATCTCCTTCGATTCCATGGAAGGATGTGCAAAAGCAATCGTAGCCAAAGCAAAAGAAGCAGGTGTCGTACTCACAGGAGCAGGCGCAACATACCCATATGGAAAAGACCCCAAAGACTCTAACATCCGTATTGCACCAAGCTTCCCGACACTCGAAGACCTTGGAAAAGCAGCAGAAGTATTTGTACTCTGCGTAAAACTTACAAGTGTAGAGAAATTACTGGAAAACGCTTAAAATAGAACCAAATCATATTTACTTTCAGGATAAATAATGTAATAATGAAACTGCCCGGCATAAATTTTTGCCGGGCGGTTGCTATTTATAAATATATAAATTACAAACAGAGACAGAACCATTTGATAAAATCAGCTGAACAGCAAGCGATAAAATAAAGCAGGAACCTTTAGGAATGAGCAATCTGCACGCCCCGTTTTGCAGTACATTTTGCCCGAATTCGGTTGTCGTAGCTAGAGAGAGACTATATGATTTGAAAGGAGAGTATATTGTGAGCACCAGAAAGAAGATCATGGTCAGTCTGATCGTAATTTTACTCCTGCTGACCGCCGGAGCATATGGATATGGCGTATACTATTTCACAGAGCACTTTTTACCGGGCTCCATGGTAAACGGCTTTAACTGCTCCTACATGACAGTATCAGAATCCGAAGACTTACTCACGAAGAAAGTAGGGGCTTATGTCCTTACCATTAATACCAGAAACAACGGGCAGGAGAGCATCACTGCTGAACAGGCCGGACTTTCCTACGATTCCGATGGAAGCGTCAATAATCTGATCAAAAACCAGAACCGTTTTATATGGTTTCTGGAATTCAGTCAGCACAACGAATACGAAATTTCATCATCTATAAAATACGATGAGCACAAAGTAAACGTTGCCATTTCCGGATTGAAATGCATGCAACAGGACAATGTTACAGAACCGTCAGACGCTCATCTTGAAGAAAAAGATGACAGATTCGTGATCATTCCGGAAGAACAGGGAAATGCGCTGAAAGCAGAGGAAACAACGCAAGATATCATCCAGGCTCTCCTTACGGGAAGAACGCCGATTGATCTGGAGGCAGACGGATGTTACAAAGAACCGTCCATTTATCAGGACAATGAAACACTGGTCAAAAACTGCGACCTGATAAACAAGCTTACAGATGTGATCATCACTTACGATTTTGACGACCGCACAGAGACTGTAGACCGAGAAGTAATTCAAAACTGGCTCACAACAGACGAAAACGGTCTTTACACTCTTGACAAAACGCAGATAGAAGCGTATATCAGTGAACTGGCGGCAAAGTACGACACAGTGGGAACAGACAGAACATTCAATACCTATGATGACCGTCAGATTTCTGTAGGCGGAGGAACCTACGGATGGCAGATAGACCAGGAAGCAGAGACAAAGGCTCTTATGGAACTGATCCAGAATGGCGAAACCCAGGTAAGAGAACCGGTTTATGCTCATGAAGGACTGGTCAGAAAGACAAATGATCTGGGATATACCTACATAGAGATTGACCTGACCGCCCAGAGAATGGTATTCTATAAGGATGGAACGCCAACTGCAGATGCGCAGATCGTATCAGGAAATCCATATGTGCCAAACTGCGCAACTCCGACAGGATGCTATACGGTAGGCGAACTGAAGAGTGGATGTACGATAAACGGTGAAGATTATCCGTCTGCAGTAAACTACTGGATACAGTTTGACGGAAATCTGGGAATTAATGATGCCCCATGGCGGACAGCTTTCGGTGAACAGCTTTATGAATTTGAGGGAACTCATGGAAGTATCTGCGCACCGTCCGATCAGGTACAGATCATCTACAGTAATGTTGAAAAGAACACACCAGTTGTGATTTATGAATAAAGGAGAATAGGAATGAAGATAGTAGTATTAGCGGGGGGAACAAGTACAGAACGTACAGTTTCTATCACATCAGGAACAGGAATATGTACAGCATTACGCCAGAAAGGCCACCAGGCAATCCTTGTGGATATTTTCTGCGGCGTGGAGAACGTAGACTGGGAAAATCCTTTCCCGGCAGAATATGATGTAGAAGCAGCATCTGCATACATGTCATCCTTCAATGACAAAATTGAAGAAATGAAGAAAGAGAGAAGAAACTTCTTCGGACCAAACGTTCTGAAGCTCTGCGAAGCAGCAGACATCGTTTTCCTTGGTCTCCATGGAGCAAACGGAGAAGATGGAAAAGTGCAGGCAACATTTGATCTGATGGGAATCAAATACACAGGAACCGGTTACTTAAGCAGTGCCATGGCAATGGATAAAGGAATCACAAAGCAGATGTTCCTGATGAACAATGTGCCGACACCGCGCGGGATTTCCATGACAAAAGACGAAATGACCACAGACCTCAAAGCTCTCGGAATGGAATTCCCTGTAGTTGTAAAAACATGCTGTGGTGGTTCCAGTGTAGGCGTTTACATTGCAAATGATCAGGCAGAATATGAGCAGGCACTGAAAGATGCTTATTCCTATGAGAACGAAGTTGTGATCGAAGAATACATCAAAGGCCGCGAATTTTCTGTAGCAGTAGTGGATGGAAAAGCTTATCCGATCATCGAGATTGCACCATTACAGGGCTTCTATGATTACAAGAACAAATACCAGGCAGGTTCCACAATTGAAACATGCCCTGCTGAAATTTCACCGGAACTTACAGAAAAAATGCAGCACTATGCAGAGGCCGGTGCGAAAGCTTTATTTATGGAAGGCTACTGTCGCCTTGATTTCATGATGAAAGAAAACGGCGACATGTACTGTCTGGAAGCAAACACACTTCCTGGAATGACTCCGACCAGTCTGATCCCGCAGGAAGCTAAGGTTCTGGGAATCGATTATCCGACCTTATGTGAGAAACTGATTGAAGTTTCTATGAAGAAGTATAAATAGAATATAGACTTTGTTGAACCAAATACTGTCGAGTGAATATAAAAAAGCACCATCCATTGCTGCTTCTTTTCACAATTGAAGCAGGGGACTTACTTAATCCAGTTAAATTTGACAGACAGTGATTTGGGTAAATCAGGAAAGTTCTTGATTTCAAATATATAAAATCATTCTATTTTAGTGAATTATATGGTTTGGTTGAATATCAGATTATAAGAAAGAAGATATAGAGAGAATATTATGAAGAATTTAACTCTGGAAAACATCGCCCGCGTATGCGGCGGCACCTACTATGGTTCGGCAGACAAACTGCAGGAAGAAGTTATGTCCATCACCACAGACAGCAGAAAAGCAGAAGCCGGGTGTCTGTTCGTACCTATCGTTGGCGAGCGTGTAGACGCACACAAATTCATTCCGCAGGTAATGGCAGCAGGTGCACTTGCAACTCTTTCCGAGCGTGTACTCGAGAACGCGGACTTTCCGTACATTGTAGTAGAATCCTCCCTGCAGGCGGTTAAGGATATCGCAGAATTTTACTTAAAACAGCTCCAGATCCCGGTAGTGGGGATCACAGGCAGCGTCGGCAAAACAAGTACAAAAGAAGTGATCGCTTCTGTACTGAGCCAGAAATACCGTACCCTGAAAACACAGGGAAACTTTAACAACGAACTAGGCCTGCCTCTTACTGTTTTTCGTCTCCGTGACGAAGATGAAATGGCAGTCCTTGAAATGGGAATCAGTGATTTCGGCGAGATGACCAGACTTGCACAGATCGCAAGACCGGACACCTGCGTGATCACAAACATCGGAACCTGTCATCTGGAGAACTTAGGAGACCGTGATGGTGTCCTGAAAGCAAAGACAGAGATCTTCAAGTTCCTCAGACCTGACGGACATATCGTTCTGAATGGTGATGACGATAAACTCTCCACAGTCAAAGACCATGAAGGCATTAAACCTGTATTCTTTGGAATGAGCAATGGATGCCAGGTTTACGGCGATGAGATCGTGAGCAGAGGCTTAAAAGGAATGACATGCACCATCCATATGGGAGGTACTGCATTTACCGTAGACATTCCAATGCCTGGCCGCCACATGGTATACAATGCTCTGGCAGCAGCTGCTGTAGGAAATACTTATGGATTGACAACAGATCAGATCAAAGCTGGAATCGAAAGTCTGGAACCGATCAGTGGACGTTTCAGAATGATTGAAACAGACAAATTCCTGATCGTAGATGACTGTTATAATGCAAACCCAATGTCCATGAAGGCATCCTTAGATGTCCTGCAGGATGGTGCAGGTCGCAGGATCGCAGTTCTCGGTGATATGGGTGAACTGGGCGAGAATGAAGTGCAGCTTCACGAAGAAGTCGGTGAACATGCCGGCAAGTGTGATATTGATGTACTGATCTGCACAGGAAAACTCTGTAAAAACATGGCAGACAAAGCAATCCAGACTAACCCGGACCTCAAGGTAGTCTACGAACCGGACAGAGAGAGCCTGCTGGCACATCTGGATGGATATGTTCAGAATGGAGATACCATCCTTGTGAAAGCGTCTCATTTTATGAAATTTGAAGAGGTGGTTGAGAAACTGCAGAACATGTAGGGATTTACCGAAATTGAGTAAGTTTCTTGTTTCAATTGATAAGATCTGCCTGGTTTAGATGGGGTAGTTGATTGTTTCAATTTACAGTGTCTATCGATAACGGGTAATATAGTATATTTGTATAATTAAAAATAGAACAGGACCGCAGATAGAGACATTCCATGTCTGAATGGAAGATCTATCTGCAGATCCTGTTTTTTTATGCAGGAATTTGATGAACGATTTTAGTTCCCTGTTTGTGCAGACCGCAGTATAATGACTTTATCAGTTCAATCAGGAGGATGTTATGCTGGAGAAAATTATGAATCTGCATCTTCTGCTTTATGCCATGATCGTGCTGGGCGGACTTGGCGCACTGGGGATGCTGACCACACATCTTACTTACCGAAGACTGATCAGAAAAAACACAGAGCTGAAATCAAACCTCAAAGAGAAATGGATGAATCTCTGGAAAACAAGAGACAAGCTGTTAAACCGCATGAACCGGCTTGTATGGTATCCGTCACTTTTCTGTACGGCTCTTCTTGGACTGGCTTTTTTTCTGTACTCAGAAAATATGAGATGGGACGGAATGCCGCTGGCATATCTGTATGTGGGAGCTATTGTTCCTGCAGCACTGCTTTTGCTGAGACAGGCACTTGACTTTACATACAGGGAAGAGCTTCTGATGAATACTCTTTCAGATTATGTAGAGCATGTTCGAACCTGGGTGGAGGAAGTTCCGGCAGCGGAGAAACCGGATGAGACTGCGAAAGAAGCGATTGTAGAGCACATTGCAGAAAGCATTCGTCAGACTGCGGCTACAGGAAGTCATTTCAGCAGAATGCTTACGCCTGAGGAAGAAGAAATCATGCGGGAGATCATACGAGAGTTTATGGAATGATCCCGGAAATAATTAATGATCTGTCAAACTGGAATGAAATATGTAGTTTCAGAAGAAGGCATTGCCTGAGACGACATACATATTCATTCCGGAATGGCAGAAATCTGTTAAGTGGTGATGAGTATATGACATGTAAAAAAGATTAAGAATTTGATCAATAATCATCGTCTTCTTCGATTACCTGGATTTCCAGATAATCAAAGTCTATCTGTTCTATAAAATTATCCTGATAAAATCTTGCTTTTCCATGTTTTTTGAAATGTTTGACCGTAGAGTCAAGCCAGATCGGATTGCCCAGATCCATTTCGTAGCAGATGCTTTCCAGACCGCAGAAAATCTTATGTGTCCGGGTGTCTTTGGAATCATCGCAGATTACGGTATCTTTTAGTAAATGGTTATCTTTCCATAATTTTCCCCATAAGCGAAACATAATAGAACTCCTCCTGATTAGAACAAAAGATAGTATTGAGTATAGTTTATTTTGGGTAGAAAGTAAAGGGAAGAGGGACGTGTAGAAAAATATTTCATTTCATGTGCGGTTTCGGACGCTAAGATATTCTAAGTTCCTAAAAATCTGCTAAAAGCATGAGAAATCAGAGCCAAACTCGCTGCGCTCAGACAGTGTCTCTGATTTCTCATAACGCAGATTTTTAGAAACTAAGAATATCTAAGCATCATGCAAATGTACATGAAATGAAATATTTTTCTACACTGATGTTGGTCTCGCGGGTGGTGTTTGGGTGTGAAAATGTTATAATGGGATATAAGTTTAAAGTGCAGCAAAATATGAAATACAATGGGAGGATATACGAAATGGAATTAAAGGAATTGTGTAAAGGAATACAGATTCCGCAGGAAGCTTGTGGGAGAGTGTTTGAGGAGTATGAGAAGGTAAATCTGGCGGAGATGGAGCGTCAGTTAAATAACCTTATGGAGAGAGGAACAGCTGAGAAGGCGTATCATCAGCTGGTGAATTGTCTGGGAAAGGATCCGGACAATATGAAAATGCTGATGTGTCAGCTTGTATGTGCGTGCCGGGATTATGACAGGTATAGGGAGCTGGGGATTTCAGATGAAATTTATTTTAATACAATGAAATGTTTTACCAGATTTCTGGGAGAGCGCAGAGAGAGAACGGGGGAGGTTTTGTTTGATCGTGGATGGTGGACATATCGTCAGGTAAGTATGACGTTGCTTCGGATTGGAGAACTGGAATATGAATTGACTGCGTTTGAAGGGAAAGATGCGATCAGTATCCACATTCCTTCAGATGCAGCGTTTATCCCGGAGGAGGTAGAGGAATCTTTAAGAATGGCAGAGGATTTTATCAGGCGTGTTTATCCGGAATACGTTGGTGCAGAATATTTTTGCGAATCCTGGCTTCTTTCACCGAGACTGGCGGAGCTTGTAAAGGAAACTTCTAATATTCGAAAGTTTCAGAAGCGTTTCGTTATTAAGGAGGATCTGCCTGAGGACAAGGAATATATGGAGTGGTTATTTGGAAAAACACCGGATACACCTCTTGAAGAGCTTCCTGAGAACACTTCACTACAGCGAAAAGCGAAAGTGTTACTGGAAAATGGCGGAAATCTGGGGGCAGGTGTTGGAATTTTAACGAAAACGTTTACGTTAGAAAATTGAAAATTGATTCACAAACTACAGAAATGTCGAAAAATATAAGAATAATAAAAATCCTGACGAAAACGAATTGAGTAAATATGCATAATAAAACAGATTAAATATAATGCGAATTATACGAAAAGCATAAGTTAAGCAAAAAAACCATTGACAAATTGGGTGATATGCTGTTTAATGAAGAAAAGAAAACGATTAAGTAGAGCGAAATCAAACAAAACTTAATCAGAAATGTGTTTCGAAAGCGTAAGCAGAAGAACACATCACACACCAACGTGTAAGAAATCATTTATTTCTAAAGGAGGACACACAATGAAGAAAAAAGTAATGGCAATTGCTCTGGCAGCAGCAACAGTATCATCCATGATGGGCGCATCAATGGTAAGCGCAGCAACAGACGTAGCAAACAACGATCTGGCTTACAAGGGAGATCTGGAGATCATGCATTACTCCACATCTGAAGAGTCTGAAGGAAATGGTGGATCTGATGGATTCCGTACAGTATTAGCAGCATGGAACGATGCTCATCCGGATATCAACTTAAATGAGAACGTTCTTGCAAACGCAGAATACAAAACACAGATCGCTACTCTTGCAGCAGCAGATAACCTTCCGGATGTATTCCTTCTTCAGGGTATGAATACTAAAGCATGGGCAGAGCAGGGATTGATCATGGACCTGACAGATACCATCAAAGCTTCTCCATATTATGATCAGTATGATCAGGATTACTTCACACCATTTAAAGATGGCGACAAGCTTTATGGATATCCAGTACTGACAGGTGGTACCTGTACAGTAGTTATCTATGATAAAGCAATGTGGAAAGAAGCTGGATACGATGCATTCCCGTCAACATGGGAAGACGTAGAGAAAGCTTCCGAATACTTTAAAGAGCAGGGAATCGACACTGTAGCATTTGGTAACGGTGGAAAATGGCAGGCAAACAGTGACTTCCTTTCCACTCTTGGTGACAGATATACAGGCAAAGACTGGTTCCAGAGCCTGATCGACAAAGGCGGTGCAGCATTTACAGATGAAGCATTTGTAAAAGCTCTGACAGAAACACAGCATCTGTTCACAGAAACAGATATCTTCAACGAAGATTACAATTCTGTAACAAACGAAGATGCACGTGAATACTATATCTCCGGTGACGCAGCAGCATTCATCGGTGGTAACTGGGATGAATCCTACATCGCAGCAACTCTGAAAGACAGCGATGAAGAGAAATTCAACAATATCGGATTTGCAGTTCTTCCACAGCCGGCAGATGCAACAGAAGATCCAGATTCTCAGAACATCGGTCTTGGATACGCTGTAGCAATCAACCCTAAGGTTGCAGATGATCCTGATAAATTAGCAGCAGCTATCGACCTTGCACAGGAAATCACAGGACCTGCATTCTCTACATACGTAGCTGAGAACTATGCACTTGGCGGATTAACAAAGACAGACGATGTTGACCTGAGCAAATTTGACCAGATCACACAGGATTTCTACAACTATTCATATGTTGATACAACAAAATGTGAGATTTATGACTCCTACATCAACAGTGCTGTATGGGATGTTCTGAATACAGACCTTCAGACTATGATGAATGGTGAAATGACACCTGAAGAAGTAGCTGAAAACGCTCAGAAAGCATACGAAGAGAATTACTAAAATCTGAACCGAACTGAAACAGTTTCCTGATTCGGTTACGGAAAGCAATGCAAAGTAACCGTTCTGCCCACTGCGGTGGGCGGAGCGGTTTTGTACTATTATATGAATGGGCACTTTTCTGTAATAGTATAAGAAGTTACTGTTCGCTGGCGATCCAGCACAAATTCGTATGCTTGTTCACTAAGTGAACATGTGGCTAGGAGTTTTTTTCAGGAAAGAGAGGTACAGCATATGTTGACGACAATCAAGCCCAAAAAGAAAACGCTTATTTTATATCTGATCATACCTGTTCTGATGTTTGTGTTTACCGTATTCGTTCCACTGGTAACTGCACTGGTATACAGTTTCTTCGAGTGGAAGGGCGGCCCGGTGAAAACATTCAACGGACTTGCAAACTATAAACAGCTGATCCAGGATACCACATTCTGGCAGTCATTCGGACACAACATTTATCTTGTAATCGCATGTATTATTGGTCAGATTGGTATCGCATTTATCCTTGTACTTATGGTAAATGCAAAATCTACTAAATTAAAAGGTATCCATCGTACATTCGGCTTCTTCCCGAGTACGATCGCAGCAGTTTGTATTGGTTTGATCTGGAATATGATCTACCACAATAAATACGGTCTGATCAACTGGTTCTTAAAAGCAATCGGCCGAAAAGATCTCTGCCAGGTATGGTTAAACAATTCCAAGATCGTTATGCTCTGCGTAACAATCCCGCTGATCTGGCAGTTCATTGGTTATTATATGGTAATTATCCTGTCCGCTATCTCATCAATCGATTCTGAGATTTTTGAGAGCGCACAGATTGACGGAGCAAATGGAGTCCAGACAGCATGGTACATTACTCTGCCGTTGATTAAGAACACAATGCTTGTATGTATTACCCTCTGCGTAGCCGGTAATATGAAAGCTTTCGATAATATCTATGTTATGACAAAGGGTGGTCCTGGTACTGCATCCATGGTTATGGCGATGTACGGATATCAGGTATCCTTCAGTCAGAGTAACATGGGATATGGTAGCTGTATTTCCGTAGCGATCTTCGTATTATCTCTTCTGGTGATCGGAAGTTCACAGGGACTTATCAAATATCTGACCAGGGAAAAGGAGGCATAAGATTATGAATATGAACGCACCTAAAACTCATAAAGTGAGAAAAGGGGTTGCAGCAGTGGTCATGAACGTGATCCTCATTATCTTCTCACTCTCCTGTATTTTCCCGATCGTGTGGATGGCATATTCTTCTCTGAAAGAGAAACGTGTATTTAACGCAGATATCATGGGTCTGCCAAAGAATCCGACACTGATCAACTACATAAAGATCCTCAGCAACAAGGATTATCATCTGGGCGAATCAATGCTTAACAGTGTAAGAACAACAGGACTTTCCATTATCCTGATCATCCTGTTCAGCTTTATCGTAGGTTACATCCTTGCACGTGTTCATTTCAAATTAAACCGTGTATTATATGTAATGTTCCTGATGGGTATGCTGATCCCGATCCATTCCCTTCTGGTTCCGATTTACGTTGTATTCCAGAGATGTGGAATTAACAACAGATGGTTTACCCTTCTTCTTCCATACGTTTCCTTTGGTCTTCCGATGGGAATCTTCCTGGTAGAAGGTTATGTAAAAACAATTCCGGTTTCACTGGAAGAGGCAGCAGCGATCGATGGAAGTAACTTCACCCATACCTTATGGACGATCATCCTTCCAATCTGCCGCCCGATCCTTACAACAGTAGCGATCATTCAGGTATTCAGCTGCTGGAATGAATTCTCATTCGCATTAGTTCTTATTAAAGACGTAAGCCTGCAGACAGTTCCTCTTGCACTGACTCAGTTCAAAGGACAGTTTGCATCAGACTATCCGAAGCAGATGGCAGCCATGCTGATCACTATGGCGCCGGTTGTTGTTCTCTACTTCGCATTCAGCAAGGAAATCATCAAAGGTATGGTATCCGGAGCTGTAAAAGGTTGATATTGCCGATTCCTCTTATGATTTAGCCAAGAATCCCCTGGAAGGTGTGTGACTCCTTACTTTCCGGGGGATTTCTTTATGTGGTTTGTTTTGGAAAAAATACTTGCGTCGCCGGACTTGATTATTCGTCGGGAATACTCTATAATAAAATTTAAAATTTCCATAAATTAGCGTGTCAAAGTGTACGCGGGACGGAATTTGTCTCAGATTGCCTGCAGCAATAAAATTTTGGACTTAAATGTCCCGGGATAGCAGCATATGAACAGCGGCAGATGTACATAACGCAAAAAAACAGAATGGAGGATACATTATGAAATTATACGATACCGGAGTATATTTACTGAATGGTCAGAAGATCGTTCCGGAGAATCGGGCAGATGTTCCTGTTTCCAAAGAGGAAGCAGCAAAGAACACCATCGCCTATTCAATTCTGGAAGCGCACAATACTTCTGGAAATATGGAGAAGCTTCAGATCAAATTCGATAAACTGACTTCCCATGATATCACCTTTGTTGGTATCATCCAGACAGCCCGTGCTTCAGGACTTGAGAAGTTCCCGGTGCCATATGTTCTGACAAACTGTCATAACTCTCTTTGTGCAGTAGGCGGAACCATCAATGAAGATGACCACATGTTTGGACTTACCTGCGCCAAGAAATATGGCGGCGTATACGTACCACCTCATCAGGCAGTTATCCATCAGTTCGCAAGAGAAATGCTTGCAGCAGGCGGCAAAATGATCCTCGGTTCAGACAGCCATACCCGCTACGGTGCTCTTGGTACAATGGCAATGGGCGAAGGCGGTCCGGAGCTTGTAAAACAGCTTCTTTCTCAGACATATGATATCAATATGCCGGGCGTCGTTGCAATCTACCTCACCGGCTCTCCGCGTCCGGGCGTAGGTCCTCAGGACGTTGCCCTTGCGATCATCGGCAAAGTTTTTGCAAACGGCTATGTAAAGAATAAAGTAATGGAATTTGTCGGACCTGGTGTTGCAAACTTAAGTGCTGATTTCCGTATCGGTGTGGATGTAATGACAACAGAGACAACCTGTCTTTCTTCTATCTGGCAGACAGATGAGAAGATCCAGGAGTTCTATGAGATCCACGGCAGAAGCGAAGATTACAAAGAACTGAAACCAGGCGCAACCGCATACTATGATGGATGTGTAGAAATCGACCTCAGCGAGATCAAGCCAATGATCGCTATGCCGTTCCATCCAAGTAATACATACACCATCGACGAACTGAAAGCAAATCTGGATGACATCCTTGCAGATGTTGAGAAGAAAGCTCAGGTCAGCCTTGACGGAAAAGTTCCTTATACATTAAGAGATAAAGTCATTGGTGGCAAACTTTATGTAGAACAGGGAATCATCGCAGGATGTGCAGGTGGCGGATTCGAGAATATCTGCGCAGCAGCTGATATCCTGAAAGGAAAGAGCATTGGTGCAGATGCCTTTACATTAAGCGTTTATCCGGCAAGTACACCAATCTACATGGAACTGGCTAAGAATGGCGTTCTGGCAGAACTGCTTGGAACAGGTGCAGTTGTGAAGACTGCTTTCTGCGGACCATGCTTCGGTGCCGGCGATACTCCTGCAAACAATGCGTTCAGTATCCGCCACACAACCAGAAACTTCCCGAACCGTGAAGGTTCCAAGATCCAGAATGGTCAGATTTCTTCTGTTGCACTTATGGATGCACGTTCCATTGCAGCAACAGCAGCAAACAAAGGGTTCCTGACTTCCGCAGAGGATTACACAGGCGGCTACACAGGTCAGAAATATTTCTTTGACAAGACAATTTATGAGAATCGTGTATTTGACAGCAAGGGCGTAGCTGATCCAAGTGTAGAGATCCAGTTTGGTCCAAACATCAAGGACTGGCCGGAGATGGCAGCACTTCCGGAGAATTTGATCGTGAAAGTAGTTTCTGAGATTCATGACCCTGTTACTACAACAGACGAGCTGATCCCATCCGGTGAAACTTCTTCCTATCGTTCCAACCCGCTTGGACTGGCAGAGTTCACACTTTCCAGAAAAGATCCTGCTTATGTGGGACGTGCAAAAGAAGTTCAGAAAGCACAGAAAGCGATCCAGGAGGGCAAATGTCCGGCAGAAGCACTTCCGGAACTGAAACCTGTAATGGAAGTGATCAAGAAGGATTACCCGGATGTCAGCAAAGAGAATGTTGGTGTCGGAAGTACGATCTTCGCAGTGAAACCTGGTGACGGTTCTGCCCGTGAACAGGCAGCATCCTGCCAGAAGGTACTTGGCGGATGGGCAAATGTTGCCAATGAGTATGCAACGAAGAGATATCGTTCCAACCTGATTAACTGGGGTATGCTTCCATTCCTGATCAAAGAGGGTGAGCTTCCATTCACAAACGGAGACTACCTGTTCTTCCCGGAAATCCGTAAGGCAGTATCAGAGAAGGATGATGTGATCAAAGGATATGTTGTTGGTGACAACGGACTGAAAGAGTTTGAAGTAACTCTTGGAGAACTTACGGATGATGAACGTGAGATTATCCTTAAGGGATGCCTGATCAATTATAATAGAAAATAAGATGTATGAGGCGCAGCTGTAGATTATATGGCTGCGCCGTTTTTGTATAACTAGCATAAATAGTCAGAAAAGAACGAAATAAATATAAATATTGTGAAATTAATGTAAATAAAACAATAATATAACAAAAATAATGAAATAAATGGTAAAAATGTATTGACAAATAAGAAGATGGGTGGTATTATAAGTCCATCAAAAGAAAACAGGAAACAAAATAAATAATCAAAGAAATTCATTCAATTCATAGCATATATAAATGATCCAATGAAAAGGATGAAAATAACAGGAAGGTTTAGGTGATTCCATTGGGAAAGAAGTTATAACATCATCAATATAAGAGTGATGGGTATCGCATTTCCTGCAAGAAAGACCTGATACAGAAATTAAATGAAGAAGTTTTTTCCTTATATAAAAAATATACGCACAGTTCAGTAAGGAAAAGAATCGTATCCAAGGTAATATAGAAGCGATAACTTATATTGAATATCTGTCATAGACCTGATACAAAGATTTTGATAAATGTGTAAAGAAATATTTATCGAAAGAGTATAACCCTTATCTCAATAGTTAGCCGGAAAGAAGAGTTTCAGGTAACAGAGAAATTGTTGGTAAGAACGATATTTTGAAATGTATATCTGCAGAGGATGATATAGATTGAAGCTTTGCATCAGAAGAATATCAAATATTTTATAATAGGAGATATTGAAGAGAAATATTAAGATACTTTTTATAAATACTTTACATAATAATCAGAACATCTGCCATTTGTGTTCAAAAGATATATGATAAAGTACAAAAAGATAAATAAACGGTTGTGGATTTAAGAAGTTAAGTTTACAATTGCTTAGCACGAATAATTGAAAAAAGTATATCTGATATTTCCAAATAACATCAAATTATAATCCGTGAAATTATAATTTAAAATCTATAAAACTTTCTAAGTAAGTTCTATGAGTAAAATAACTGATAGTCAGATGCGAAATTTGAATCAGATTATTGATAACGCATATGAATTATGAGCAGGGAATCAGAAGAGAAATTTATAATAGAAAAATTAAATATGGAAACCTGAAAAAGTAATCTGTAAATAAAATATTATTATAGAAAGAATACTAAGAGGAAAATAAATTGAATAACGAAGAACATTAAAACGGTCATCATTTTTGAAATTGAGGAAAGTAAGAAGTGATGACCGTTTTTAATATGCAAAATTCGGTGTATTGCGAAAATCATTGCCTGGTACGATATGAGCCAATGACATAGAGTTAACGGATATATTGGCAGACTGAAATCGATTATTGCGTGAAATTGAAAAGTAGGATATACTCTCCATGAGAAGGAGAGTTTTTTTATGTGGATTAAAGATATTAGAGATTATATTATATATGAAGATAAAGATATTCTGGTGTGTCATAAGCCTGCGGGGATTGCAGTGCAGAATGCACGGGTTGGAAGTATGGATCTGGAGAGTCTGCTGAAGAATTATGTCGCACAGAAAGTCCCGGGTAAGATGCCGTACATGGGCATTATTCACCGTCTGGATCAGCCAGTTGAGGGAGTACTGGTACTTGCGTTGAATTCCAGAGCAGCAGCTGAGTTGAACAGACAGATGACATCAGGAAAAATAAAGAAGATTTACCTGGCGGTAACGGAGGGAGAAGTAAAAGTACAGAAAGCAACTCTGGAGGATTGGTTGAAGAAAGACAATAGAACGAACAGTTCAACAGTTGTAGCAGCAGGAACTGCAGGTGCGAAGAAAGCAGTGCTGTCATATGAATTGCTGGAAACGAGAGAGGTGCAGGGACAGAGAAGAAATCTTCTGGAAATCTGTCTGGATACCGGGAGACATCATCAGATCCGCGTACAGATGGCACATGTGGGAATGCCGCTTGTAGGTGACAGGAAATATAATCCGCAGCAGAGCGGACAGGAACCGCTGGCACTCTGCTCGGCGAAGCTGGGATTTCAACATCCGGTTACAAAGAAGAAAATGGAATTTCAGGTAATTCCGGCAGGAAGTGCATTTAAAGGTTGGAATCGTATCGGATAATTGTTGAAATTTTTCTAATACACGATCTTGTGCACGGATGAACTGGATTAAGATGTGCTATTTATGAATTGCTTTAATATGTGATGTAAAAGTGGTTTCGTTTTTCCTGTAGATGTGTGAAACTAAAGTGAAAAATGTGTAAAATCTCTGGACGAATTTCGTAAAATGTGTATAATGTAGAAAGAAATATGCTGTTCAACAAAATTGTAATAATTAATTGTACCATTGAAAGGATGAGGAGATTAAAATGAAAAGAGCGGCGGTAGCAGCGATAGGTTTGGTGACGGGGCTGACTATGCTGACAGGTTGTAGCAGGGCAGAAGTAGAAGAGACAATCCAGCCATTAGTGGCAGACGCTATCGAAGAGACTGATTCAGAAGCAGAAGCAGTGGACGAACAGGATGAAAGTCCGCTTATTCCGGAGATTGATACAGACGTTAAGATTGAAGCAGGTTCCAGAATTGCAGTAGTGAGTAAGGCTACCAAGGGCGAATATTGGAAAATGGTTAAGAAAGGCATGGAGGAAGCTGTAAAAGCAATCAACGAAGCGTACGGCTTTAAGAAAGATGATCAGGTTACCATGACTTTTGAAGGACCGGACAATGAAGAGGATGTAGAGAGTCAGATTAATACTATAGATGCTGTTATTGCAGAGAATCCGGATGTATTGTGTATTTCTGCAAGTGATATGGACTCCTGTCAGGCGCAGCTTGAGGCAGCTAAAGAGAATGGGATTCCAGTTATTGCATTTGACTCTAATGTATCTGAAAAGAAACTGGTGAGAGCATACAGAGGAACTGATAATGTGCAGGTAGGTAAGATGGCAGCTTACCAGCTTGGAAGTGCACTTGGAAAAATGGGTAAGGTTGTCGTATTTTCTGCACAGCAGAAGACTAAGAGCGTCCAGGATCGTGTGGATGGTTTTATGAATAATATCGGGAAGTATGGAGATATTGAGGTAGTAGAGACCATTTATTCAGATCAGGTAGATGATATGAAAGCTGCCATGCAGGAAGTTCTGGAGAAATATCCGGGGCTCGATGGAGTATTCTGTACAAATGCCGATGTAACAGAAATGTATCTTGACCTTGAGAAGAGTGATGAAGGAGATGCTCCGGCACTGGTTGGTGTAGATGCTACAACAAAGCAGCAGGAAGCAATCAGAAATGGCGATGAGATCGGATGTGTTTCCCAGCAGCCGTATGCGATGGGATATCAGACAATCTGGACAGCTGCTGAGACAACAGCTCCGAAGAAGTCTGTAACCATTGAGAAGAATCTGCTTCTGAATCCGGCATGGATCGATGCAGAAAGTCTGGATGATCCGGATTTCAGTGCTTATCTGTATACAGAATAAATAATAAGAATAACAGATCAGGGGAAAAGAATCTTTTACTCCTGGAATTATAAGAGACACGAAAGCAAAAAGTCAGAAGAAGACGTTTTTGTTTTCGTGTTTTTTTATTCTGCAGGATATTGTTTGCAGCTTTTATAAAACAAAGTCGTTCCGTGAAGTTATATTATAAATAAGCAGAATATTTTGGCAGAAATGATTTATAGAAGACGTAGAATACTGGAAGAAGAATCCGGGTTATTGAGAATTTTAACAAAGCAGTGTGATATAAAATTATCAGGAATGATAAAAATATTACAAAAAAATATTGGCAAGAAAAATAAATTTGAATAATTTGTACAACTTCATTGAATTTGTGTTTGAAATATGATAAAATTTCACTATAAATTCAAAGGATGTTATAATTGCATTTGGTGAATTAAGCAAATGGCGGAGGTGGTGGAACATCAGCAGGAAGAAATGCTGATGAGAGAGATTCTCATTTACTTCGCCTAAGATTAAAAAGGAGAAGACGATGAAACAGTGGTCAGAGATTATCAGAAATGTCACCATGTTATCGCAGCTTGGTCTGTCTCTCATAACACCTACTTTATTGTGCCTGGCAGCCTGCTGGTTCATTGTTTCCAAGACAGGAGTCGGGGGCTGGATCTACATCCCCGGTTTTTTCTTTGGCCTTGGAGGCTCCGCAACGGTGGCATATAAATTTTATCTTTCTATTAACAGACAGCAGAAGAAAGAGAACAAAAAGAAGAAAAACAAAGTATCGTTTAACAGACACGTATGATGATAACAGACAGGTAAAATGGTACACAGAAATAGAAAGGAGATTTATATGAGCGTAATGGAGAATATTCAGCCGGCCGTGAAGAAAGAAACACAGAGAGTCGCCATGATCACAGGTATCGGGTTGACATTAATGTGGATTGTATTTGGAGTGTTACACGCTTTTATGCCTCAGAAGGTACCGTTTGATTATACGGTATTCTTTGGCGGGGCACTTGGAGGATGTGTGGCAGTCCTTAATTTCTTTTTTATGGGATTAGCAGTACAGAAAGCAGCTGCGGCGACAGATGAAGATACAGCCAGAATGAAGATCAAGGCAAGTTATTCACAGAGAATGCTGCTTCAGATGCTCTGGGTGATCATCGCGATCGTTGCTCCGTGCTTCCATTTTGTAGCTGGAATTGTTCCTCTTTTATTTCCTGGAACAGGAATTAAAATTGCAGGGATTTTTCATACTAAGAAGTAACGGCAGATTACAAATATCTGTTTCATCAAACCGGAAAACAGTACCGGTAAAGACAGGAGGTGAATGAAGAGTATGGAGTTGGATATTACCGGGGCAAGGATATTCTTTACATTGCCGATCGATGTGCCTGTTCTTGGGCAATTAAAGATCAGTGAAACTATGGTGGTAAGCTGGCTGGTTATGATCCTGATCACAGGATTATGTATCTGGCTTACCCATGATCTGAAAGAAGAGAATATTTCCAAGCGTCAGGCAGTGGCAGAGCTCATAGTAGAGAAAGCCAACAGCTTTGTAATCGGAAATATGGGTGAGAAATTCAGATACCTGATACCATTTGTTGCAGCACTTTTTGCAACAAGTGTGGTTTCCAACCTGATCAGTCTTGTGGGACTTCGAAGCCCGACAGCAGACCTCTCAACAGAGGCGGCATGGGCAGTTGTGGTCTTTATTATGATCACAGCACAGAAGATCAAGACCAGTGGATTCGGCGGCTATCTGAAAGGATTTACAACCCCGATCGCAGTTATGACACCGTTTAATATTCTTTCTGAACTGGCAACACCCGTCAGTATGGCGTGTCGTCACTTTGGAAATATCCTTTCCGGTGTGGTAATCAATGGTCTTATTTATGGAGCACTGGCAGTTGCAAGTTCCGCACTTCTGGGACTGATCCCTGGTTTAGTGGGAGATGTACTGTCACAGATACCGATTCTTGATGTCGGTGTACCTGCGATCCTGTCCGTCTATTTTGATTGGTTCTCAGGAATCATGCAGGCGTTCATTTTCTGTATGCTGACTGTAATGTATATTGCAAACGCAGCAGAAGAGTAGCAGAAACTTTGGCGGAACATACAAAGGGGATTTCCGCTGATATGGGTTATGGCCGTATGAACTGCCGGAGCGAAACGGTGGCGGTGGTAACCAAAAAGAATGCTGAAATACAGCAGAAAAAATTAATACCGCAGCAAAGGGGAAAAAGCTGCAGATTATTATTTAAACAGGAGGGTTTTATTATGGATTTTCAGTTACTGGCAAAAGGTATCGCATTAGCAGGTTGTGCAATTGGAGCAGGATGTTCACTTATCGCAGGTATCGGCCCTGGTATTGGTGAAGGTAACGCAGTAGCTAAAGCACTGGAAGCAATCGGACGTCAGCCTGAGTGCAAAGGTGATGTAACTTCTACTATGCTTCTTGGATGTGCGATCGCAGAGACAACAGGTATCTACGGTTTCGTTACCGGTCTGTTACTTATCTTCGTTGCACCTGGTATGTTCATGAACTTCCTGAGCTGATAAAAACAGCTAAGATGCCGGATATCACAGACTAAGCGGCATCTGATATGGAACTTGTGGATGATTCCGGCGGCAGTCGGAGAATGATCCGCATAAGTATAGACAGGAGGTTACAAACATGCAGGTACAGGAATTAGTTGGAATTGTGCCGTGGAATTTTATAGCGACGATTTGCAACCTTTTTATTCAGGTATATCTGATCAAACGTTTCCTCTTCAAGCCGATCAACGAGATGCTGGACAAGCGTAAGGCGAAAGCAGATGCTGAGATTCAGGATGCGGTGAAGGCAAAAGAAGAAGCCCAGGCAATGAAAGAAGAATATGAGAAGAATATGCAGGAAGCTAAGAATAAAGCAAACGACATTGTGATGACAGCTCAGAAAACAGCTGCGATCCAGAGTGAAGAGATGATTAAAGAAGCTTCCAGTCAGGTAACTGCCATGAAAGAAAAGGCAGAGAAAGACATTGCCCAGGAGAAACGTAAAGCAGTCAACGAGATCAAAGAAGAGATTGGCGGTATGGCTGTTGAGATTGCCGGAAAAGTGATCGAGCGCGAAATTAATGAAGAAGATCATACAAAACTGATTGATGAGTTTATTGAGAATGTAGGTGAGGCATCATGACAAAAACTGCCAGAGTGTACGGCGGCAGCCTGTATGACCTTGCCGCTGAGGAGAAACTCGATGGACAGATCATGGAGCAGATGATCGCAGTCAGACAGATTTTTCGAGAAAATCCAGGATATCTGAAATTGCTGGGAGAACCGGCAATTCCTGAGAAAGAGAGACTTAAGATGATCGAAGAGGCTTTCGGAGGACAGGCAGAGAGATATCTGGTGAATTTCCTGAAATTATTGTGTGAACGCAAGATTCTGAGAGAATTTGCCGGATGCTGCGAAGAGTTCATCAGACGCTACAACAGTGCACATGGAATCGCAGAAGCGGTAGTGACGAGTGCAGTGAAGCTCAGTGAAACTCAGATGGAGGCTCTGAAAGCGAAGCTTGAGAAAATAAGAGGAAAGCAGGTGTATCTGGTACAGAAGACCGATACATCCGTAATCGCCGGACTTCGTGTGGAACTGGAAGGTGTGCAGCTTGACGGTACAGTGCAGAGTCGTATTTCCGGTATTTCAAAGAAACTGAATGAAATGGTAATGTGAGAAGATATCAGGATTACAGGTTAAGAAGTCTTTTCGTGCGGACACGAATGATTTTAGTATACTGGTCCTGGAATCGAAAATAAAAGAATATAAAAGGATGGAATGGAAACATGCAATTAAAACCTGAGGAAATCTCCAAGGTCATCCGAAGCCAGATAAAATATTACGAAAATGCCATTCAACAGAACGAGACAGGTACGATCCTTATGGTTGGTGACGGTATTGCCAGAGCCAGCGGACTGGTAAACTGTATGTCAGGAGAACTTCTGGAATTTGAGGACGGAAGCTTCGGTATGGCACAGAACCTGGAGGAGAACAGTGTCTCCATCGTAATCTTTGGTTCAGATGAGAACATTGGTGAGGGTCAGACCGTAAAGCGTACAGGCAAGGTCGTGTCTGTACCGGTAGGCGAAGCAATGGTTGGACGTGTTGTAAATGCACTGGGACAGCCAATTGACGGAGCAGGCCCGATTGATACAAAAGAATTCCGGCCAATTGAGAGTAAGGCACCTGGAATCTGTGAGAGAAGATCTGTATATCAGCCTCTCCAGACCGGTATCAAAGCCATCGACTCCATGATCCCTATCGGACGTGGACAGCGAGAACTGATCATCGGTGACCGTCAGACCGGTAAAACAACGATCGCTACAGATACCATCATTAACCAGAAGGGAAAAGATGTGATCTGTATCTATGTAGCCATCGGACAGAAACGTTCCACAGTAGCTACATTAGTAGAGAACCTGACAAGAAATGGCGCGATGGATTACACCATCGTCGTAGCCGCTACAGCATCTGAGTCAAGCCCGCTGCAGTATATCGCACCGTATTCCGGATGTGCAATGGGTGAATACTTTATGAATAAGGGAAAAGACGTGCTGATCATTTATGATGATCTGAGTAAGCATGCGGTTGCATATCGCGCACTTTCCCTGCTGATCCGTCGTCCACCTGGACGTGAAGCTTACCCGGGTGATGTTTTCTATCTGCATTCCAGACTTCTGGAACGTGCAGCGAAGCTGGACGATGAACATGGCGGTGGCTCCATGACAGCACTGCCGATCATTGAGACACAGGCAGGTGATGTATCTGCCTATATTCCTACTAACGTTATTTCTATTACAGACGGACAGATCTTCCTGGAGACAGAGTTATTCCATTCAGGAATCATGCCTGCTGTAAACCCGGGTATCTCCGTATCACGAGTTGGTGGTGATGCGCAGATCAAGGCAATGAAGAAGGTAGCAGGAACACTGAAACTGATTTATTCCCAGTACCGTGAGCTGCAGAGCTTCGCACAGTTTGGTTCTGATCTGGATGCTGATACAAAGGCACGTCTGGAACAGGGAGCACGTATTGTGGAAGTTCTGAAACAGAACCAGAATGCGCCGGTTCCTGTAGAGAAACAGGTTGCGATCCTTTATGCGGTTACAAAGGGTGTTCTTGAATCAGTAAAAGTTGAAGACGTAAATGTATATGAATCAGGATTATATACCTATCTGGATACAGATGCAGCAGGCGTAGAGGTTATGCAGGAGATCCGCTCAACAGGTAAGCTGGAGCAGGAAACAGAGCAGAAGCTTCGCGGTGTACTGGATGCGTATACAGAGAACTTCCTGAATACAAGACCTGAGAAATAAAGTGATTAGGAGGGTATCGTATGGCTTCGAATATGAAAGCGGTAAAGCTGCGTATTAAAAGTGTACAGAGTACCATGCAGATTACCAAGGCCATGGAGCTTGTAGCGTCCTCCAAACTGCGTAAGGCAAAGGAACGTGCAGAGGTATGTCGTCCGTACTTTACAGAGCTTCACGAGACATTGAAGGATATTGCGAGAGAGAATACAGATTTCTCATCCGTTTATGCAAAAGAGTCCCCGAATAATAAAACCTGCTATGTAGTGATCGCAGGTGACAGAGGACTTGCAGGTGGTTATAACACCAATCTTTTCAAATGTCTGGAGGCGTCTGCTGAGGGTAAGGACTATATGGTTCTGCCGGTTGGAAAGAAAGCAGTGGAATATTTCCGTCAGAGAGGGATTGAAGCTCTGACAGAACAGTTTGCAGAGGCAGGAAGTATTTCTGTAGCGGATTGTTTTGAGATGGCAAATATGCTCTGCACGGAATTTCGCAAAGGAACCTTTGGCCATATTGAATTATGCTATACTGTCTTTAATTCCATGCTTTCCCAGCAGCCGGAGGTATTTTCCATGCTTCCTATGGCTGATATCAGAGAGGAAAGCGGCGGTAAGATAGAGACGAAGAATCTGATTCTCTATGAACCGGACGGAGAGACAGTATTTGATGCCATTGTTCCGGAATATCTGGCAGGACTGGTTTATGGTGGTATCTGCGAAAGTACCGCAAGTGAACTGGCAGCCAGACGTATGGCTATGGACGCAGCCACAAGTAATGCGGAAGAGATGATCGATCAGCTCAACCTTTATTACAACAGAGCGCGTCAGGCAAGCATCACGCAGGAAATCACGGAGATTGTTGCAGGTGCGGAAGGTCTTTAGAAATAGGAGATTATAAACATGAGTGAAAAACACATTGGCGAGGTAGTGCAGGTTATCGGTCCGGTACTGGATATCCGCTTTGCGCACGATGAACTGCCGCCTCTTCTCAATGCCATAGAGATTGATAATGATGGCGCAAAGCTGGTTGCCGAGGTTGCACAGCAGGTTGGTGATGATGTGGTAAGATGTATTGCCATGAATTCTACCGACGGTCTGGTGCGCGGTGCCAAAGCTCTGGATACAGGCGGTCCAATTTCCGTTCCTGTAGGTGAGGAATGCCTGGGACGAGTATTTAACCTTCTGGGTGACCCGGTAGACAATCTTCCGGCACCGGAGGCAAAGGAACGCTGGTCTATCCATCGTCAGGCTCCTTCTTATGAAGAACAGATGCCTGCAACAGAGATCCTGGAGACAGGAATTAAGGTCGTTGACCTGATCTGTCCTTATGCAAAGGGTGGTAAGATCGGTCTTTTCGGTGGTGCAGGTGTAGGAAAAACAGTTCTTATCATGGAGCTGATCCACAATGTAGCAACTGCACACGGCGGACTTTCCGTATTTACAGGTGTAGGAGAGCGTACACGTGAGGGAAATGACCTTTACAATGAAATGAAAGAAAGTGGAGTTATCGACAAGACTGCTCTGGTTTACGGTCAGATGAACGAGCCGCCTGGAGCACGTATGAGAGTCGGACTTTCCGGACTTACCATGGCGGAATACTTCCGTGATGAGAAGAACCAGGATGTGCTCCTTTTCATTGATAATATTTTCCGTTTCACACAGGCAGGTTCCGAAGTGTCCGCGCTTCTGGGACGTATGCCGTCAGCCGTAGGCTACCAGCCTACACTGGCAACTGAAATGGGTAACCTGCAGGAACGAATCACTTCCACAAGAAAGGGTTCCATTACATCTGTACAGGCTGTATATGTGCCTGCCGATGACCTGACTGACCCGGCTCCTGCAACTACATTCTCACATCTGGATGCAACAACTGTACTTTCCCGTGAGATTTCCAGCCAGGGTATTTATCCGGCTGTTGATCCTCTGGATTCCACAAGCCGTATCCTTTCTCCTGAAATCGTAGGAACAGAGCATTATGAGATTGCCAGATCAGTACAGAGAGTTCTTCAGCGTTACAAAGAGCTTCAGGACATTATTGCCATCATGGGTATGGATGAGTTGTCAGAGGAAGACAAACGTACTGTAAGCCGTGCCCGTAAGGTTCAGAGATTCCTGTCACAGAGCTTCTCTGTAGCAGAACAGTTCACAGGTATGCCTGGTAAATATGTTCCGCTGAAGGAAACGTTGAGAGGATTCAGGATGATCCTGAACGGTGAGTGTGATGACATTCCTGAGAGTTATTTCCTGTTTGTGGGAACCATCGATGAAGTGTTTGAAAAAGCCAAGAATCAGTAAAGGGGGAAATGTCCTATGAGTACTTTCCCATTGAGAATTGGAACACCGGACGGATTGCTCTTTGAAGGTAATGTGGAGCGTGTGATCTGCAGAACTGTCAGTGGTGATCTGGCTATTCTTGCCAGACACTGTAATTACTGTACTGCCCTGGGAATGGGTGAAGCTAGTGTGGTAATGGAAGACGGTAGCAGACGAACCGCAGCCTGTATTGGTGGGATGCTTTCTGTTATGAACGGAAAGTGCCGTGTCCTTGCAACTACCTGGGAGTGGAAAGAGGATATTGATGAGCAGCGCGCGCAGGAAGCTAAGAAAAGAGCTGAGGAGATGATCGCCAAAGGTGGTCTGACGGATCATGATTATAAGATTGTGGAGGCTAAGCTGCAGAGGGCGTTGGTGCGTTTGAGTGTGAAGAGCTGAGAAAATAAGAGTTATTAAAAGACTGACAGGGAATCCGGGAAGGGTGAGACTGTCGGTCTTTTTGGTTGTTGTATATATGATTTTGGGGGATATAGTAGGAAAAATTTGAAGGAGGGACGCATAGAAAAATAATTTATTTCATGTGCGGTTTCGGACATGAAATAAATTATTTTTCTATGCTGGTGGTTGGCTCTTTTAAATACACTTTAAGCGAATCAGGTAAGTCCCCTGCGGGGAAACCAAAAGGAAAAAATGATGAATAAAGCCGAATGGCAGTGTATTAAAATTAGGTGGATGTAATTGAAGAAAAAATATGATATCATGTGAGTAACAAATCGAAATTTATAAAGGAGAATATTGATGAAATTATTTTTATGTTCGCACTTTTCAAGTGTGGGAAGTCTGATAAAGGAAGAAATTGAAAATAAGAAAGTCGCATTTATTCCAACAGCTTCACTGCGTGAAGGCTACACCGGTTATGTCGGCTCGGCTCGAAAATTATTCAAAAAGTTGGGAGCAATCGTAACTGAAATTGATATTTCAACGGAGGCTTATTCAACGATACAGTCTGTTTTTGAAGAAGCAGATGTGATATATTTTACCGGCGGAAATTCTTTCTTTCTTATGGACCAGCTCCGTAAAACGGGAACTGATGGGCTACTGAAAAAGGAATTGGCAAATGGAAAATTGATGATTGGCGAGTCGGCAGGCGCAATTATATGCGCTCCAAGCATCCAATATATCGAGCAAATGGATGAAAAGCCAGAGGACTACTCACAAGAAGATGATGCAGGGCTTGATTTGATTGATTTCTATGTTCTTCCGCATTATCTTACAGCACCATTTAAGAAAGTTACCGAGAAAATAATGACCGAGTTTTCGGATTTGAATCTATGCCCGATTAACAACCGTCAGGGAATTGTAATTGATGGTGAAGGTTCAAAGGTTATTTGCAAAGACTAATTTGAAAATTCCAGTTTGACGGAGTAATAGATATGAAAATCCGAGAAGTGAATGAGAATAAAAAGCAATTTATAGCATTATTGTTATTAGCTGATGAGCAGGAAAATATGATTGATCACTATCTTGAAAAAGGTACTATGTATGTACTTGAAGATGGTAATGTAAAAGCTGAATGTGTCGTTACTGATGAAGATAATGGAATACTTGAAATTAAAAATATTGCAGTTGATCCTCAGAATCAAGGACAGGGCTATGGAAAAGCATTGATTGACTTCCTTTCAAGTAAATATGCAGATGAATATTCTATTTTGCAGGTTGGAACAGGTGACAGCCCGTTGACCGTACCGTTTTATGAAAAATGCGGATTTGTCCGATCTCACAATATTCCGAATTTCTTTACGGACAATTATGACCACCCAATTTATGAGTGTGGTGTACAGTTAATAGATATGGTATATTTGCAAAGATGTTTATAACTTCTAATTTGGAAGGGGGGACTGCTATGCTGAGAAAGTTGAATTGTTTTTTAAATATCGTTATTGGTTCATTCATAGGAGTTTTCATTGGATTCGGAATTTATAAGTTCTGGCATTTTAAAACCTATCCAAATTTATATGCCATGCAGTCTGCACCGTGGTACACAGAGTTACTGTTGGATGGTGCCTTGGTGGCAGTTTTGGTGGTCGTATGTATTATCCTAAAGCTGATTATTTGGAGGAAGTTAAAGCCATAACTTCTTATATAAAAAATTGAGAAATCGTAAAATTTAAGAAAAAGAAATGCACAGTTCTTAGTTTATCGGGAGCTGTGCATTTTTGTAAATAAATACTTTTAATTAGCCGATTACGGCATCCTCTGCTGTAAAATGTTCCAGAGAATTTTCTTTTACCTGAATGCAGATATAAGTAATTCCGGAAATATCGGACGCAAAAAACTGACGCTTTGCAGCAGGTGCGATTTTTAGCCAGTCTCCAGTTGAAAGGCTGATTTCTTTTCCATCAATTATGGCTTTGCCGTTACCTGAAAGAATTCCATAGATTTCTTCATTTTCTTTATGAGAATGAACAAATGGGACATTTGCTCCTGCAGGTAGTTCGTTTAAACTGATTTCTGCACCTGTTAAAGACAACTTTTCATGCAGCTCAATTCGGTTTTCCTTTCCAATAGTTGTTTTTGTGTAATTTGCCATGATAAAACCTCCATAGTTAATTTGTAGTTTCTGGTTGCTTGATATTAGTATAGTGTGAGACACATACAAAAACAAGTACGCACCTTTTTGTAACTGTGCACTCAAAATTGAATGTGTTACAATAGACTCGGAGGTGAGAATTATGCGAGCGAAAGAAGAATTACCGGAATGCCCAGTTGCAACAGCAGTATCGCTCATCGGAGGAAAATGGAAACTGCTGATTTTGCGTAACTTGAAAGAGCGTCCATGGAGATTCAATGAGCTACAACGAAGTATAGATGGTATTTCACAAAAGGTTTTGACAGAGAGTTTAAGACAAATGATGAGTGATGGACTGGCATATCGCCACGATTACCATGAGCAGCCACCGAGAGTTGAATACGGCTTAACGGAACTCGGAACAAAAATGCTTCCAATTGTTAATTCACTTGCTGACTTTGGTAACTACTATAAATCAATTATTGAACGGAATTAGGTACGTTAGTATTTGAAAAGCTCGAACAATTCCAGCTTTTTGAAACTGAGAAATCGGAAGTTGTGGAGGTAATATGCCTATGAAAAAATTTCTTTCTTTGTTTTGTGTCTTACTTGTGTGCTGACTTTAGTTGCGTGTGGAAAAACTCCTGCTGATGACCGAACAGATGCAGGACGAACTGGATCAGAAAGACCAGACAATCCAGGAACTGAACAGGCAGCTAAACGAATCGCTGACCTTGAACGAGAAATTGAACAGCGAAAACAGAGCCGAGAATATCGAAGCATTGCGGACAAGATTAAGGCAAACAGAGGAACGATTGACCAGAGAGACAGACAGCAGGAAAAGAGCCGACGCAGAAGTCGTGGCATGGAAATTTAAGTATGAAAAAGCAGAACAGGAGAAACTTTATGCACAGACACACCAAAAGACGGTAGAGGTAGCTGTTGAGAAAAAAGTGCCTTATGAGAAATGTGAAAAATGTGACCGCACTGCTTACCAGAAAGCAAAAGAAAAATGCGATAACCGCAAAAGTCAGCTGGAAAAGAAATATAAAAAAATGACGGTTGGTTATGAAAGTATCCTGTTCCTGCTGGCATGGTACAGCATAACAACAACACTGTTTACCGCTATTCTTTCGCCAGTTTTCCTTAACGACGGTAACATCTTTTTCGGTGAGTTAGGAAAAGGAACGGGCAGCTTGTTTCGGGAGTTTGTCATAGGGGCAGATTCTTTCGGACAGTTAAGTAGCGGAATATCTAACCGCATCCTTTCCGGGCTTATGTACTGGCTGATCGTAGCTATTGTTCTGGGAATTTTATTCATAATAACAGGATGGATTATAGTTTGGAGTGGCTATCAGGTTGGAAAAATCTACCGGAAATATTGCTGGGATATCCTCAGTATCATAGTGGCGATAACGAGTACAGCTATTGCAATTTACTTTGGGGAATGGATAAAATCAGTTATTTCTATAAATCTCATTACGTTGTTGCTACTGGTACATATGGTTTATATCGGAATCAGATGTTATGTGAAAGAACGGGGACATTATTAGGGAATAAATAGGATATTGAGAAAACGATGATGTAAACTGTCGTTTTCTCAATTTTTTTATATGTTTAAAATACAGCTTGATGAACTTGCCTGTATTCTCTTGGGCTACAAAGATAAAATTCTTTAAATTTTTTTGTATAGTATGCTGGCGAATCAAAACCACATTCCTCTGCCACAATAGAAATGTTTTTATCCGGGTATTCCGTTAGTACAGATGCACTTTGGATCAATCTGTATTTTAACAGATATTGGATAGGAGATTCTCCTGTGATTTTTTTGAAACAACGAAGGGTTTCTCTTTCACTGACATTTACAATTTCAGCAATATTAGAAAGGGTAATATTTTCCGGATAATGTTGTTCTATAAAAGATAAGATTGCAGCTACACGAACAGAATTTATATTTTGATGAATACACGACTCGGTTTGTTGAGGTTCCAATTCGGAGTATGTAGCCAGCATAATATGACCAAGCTGTTCTCGGACAGTAAATTCATATGCAAAGGCATCATTTTTTAACGCCTCAAATGCGATAGAAAAACAGTTTGATGCAGATGCCTTTTTGTTTTTTAATACAATACTTGAGAAGCGTGTACACGAGATCAAAGGCAGAATATATCTGGAAGCAAAGGCAGAATTGACATTACCGGTGATTAAAAGTGGAGAAAAAACAAGAGATTGAAGTTTACAATAAGGATCTCCAGATGCACAATGTAACGCATTCGCATTTATAACAGCGATTTCTCCTTCATGAATAGTGAATGTTTCGGATAATACCTGTAGTTTCATACTGCCTTCGACGATGTGAATGACTTCAAATTCTTCATGCCAGTGCCAGGGAATAAAATCACAGATAGCATTTGTATGTGTTGATTCATAACCCGCACAAGGAAATTCCAGTGAGCCATGCGGCTGAAGTTCTTTATTTTTATTATTTCTGTTTAAGCCACATTTTTGTAAAGCCATAATCTTTCTCCTGATTTGTCTGTTTTGTTATAGTATCTGGCGGTTTTAAAATTGAAATCCCATTTTTACGACTATATAATTATAACATATAATAAAAATTAGGAGAATGAAAAATGAGCTTTTTATTAGGAATTATTTATCTTTCATTTATCAGCCTTGGTCTTCCAGATGCATTGCTTGGTGCGGCATGGCCGAATATGTATCCTGAATTTCAGATCCCGGTGTCCTATGCGGGGATGATTTCCATGATTATTGCATTGGGAACCATCATTTCCAGCTTACAAAGTGACCGCCTTACAAGGAAATTCGGAACGGGTAAGGTAACGGCTGTAAGTGTTGGAATCACAGCATTGGCTCTGTGGGGATTTTCTATCAGCCATAGCTTTATTTTATTGTGCTTGTGGGCAATTCCTTATGGTCTTGGTGCTGGCAGTGTAGACGCTTCTTTGAATAACTACGTTGCACTGCATTATGCCAGCAAACATATGAGCTGGCTGCATTGTATGTGGGGAATTGGCGCAACACTTGGACCATACATTATGGGTGCTGTACTCACTGGTGGTACCACATGGAATACAGGGTATCGAATTATTTCTGTATTGCAGATTGTGCTTACAGCAGTTCTAATATTTAGTCTACCGAAATGGAAAAAACAAAACACATTATTTGAAGAAACCACAAGTGAAAAGGTACTTTCGCTGAAAGAAATTCTTGCAATTCCGGGTGCAAAGGCAATCATGGTCTGTTTCTTTTGCTATTGTGCCGTAGAGCAGACAACCATGCTATGGGCAAGCAGCTATTTGAATCTGGCAAAAGGTGTAGATGCCAAAACGGCAGCCTCCTTTGCGGGTATGTTTTGCATTGGTATTACGATTGGTCGTGGAATCAATGGATTTATTGCCATGAAACTGAAAGACAGGCAGATGATTCGTATGGGACAGGCAATTATCCTGACAGGCATTATCATAATGATTCTTCCGTTTGGGCAGGCTGTTTCGTTAATCGGATTTTCGTTGATTGGATTAGGCTGTGCACCGATATATCCCTGTATTATCCATTCCACGCCAGAGCATTTTGGAGCGGAACGTTCACAGGCAATTATAGGGGTGCAGATGGCAAGTGCCTATATTGGAACGTGTCTGATGCCGCCATTATTTGGCTTAATTGCGAATCACATATCTATCCGGTTATTACCGTTATATTTGTTGATTTTGCTTGTATTGATGGTGTATATGCATGAGATGTTGGAAAGGAAAGTACATTATGAGAGCTGATTATCACGTTCATACAGAGTTCAGTGATGATTCTGATTATGCTATGGAGAAAGTAATACAAGATTCTATTGCAATGGGATTAGATGAAATCTGTTTTACTGACCATGTGGATTATGGCATAAAAAAAGACTGGGATGAACCGGGAAAAATGATCTATCGCAAAGGTAGTCCAGGAGAACCAGATTAAATGCCATTGGCCAATGTTCATTATCCGACTTATTACGAGACATTAAAAAAAATGTTGGCGTTGTATCATGATAAGATTGAATTAAAATTGGGACTGGAATTTGGTATGCAGGCACATACGATTGAAAAATACGAAAAGCTGTTTGCAAGATTTCCGTTTGATTTTATCATTTTATCAGTTCATGAAGTGGAGGATAAAGAATTCTGGACACAGGATTTTCAACGTGGCAGGACACAGAAGGAATATAATGAACGCTACTATGAGGAATTATTATACCTTGTTGAGAACTATCACAATTACAGTGTTTTAGGGCACATGGATCTGATTACCAGATATGATAAAGCCGGTACTTATTCATTAAAAAAATTGAAGCCGATACTTACTAAAATTTTAAAGACAGTAATTGCTGACGGAAAAGGAATTGAGGTAAATACTTCCAGTTACAGATATGGATTGTCTGATCTCACTCCGTCAAGGGATATTTTAAAATTATATTGGGAATTCAGGAATTAAAAGCACTTGGCTCCAAAAAGTTTTGTACTTTTGACAAAATGCAACCGATTTTTCATCAATTATAATAAATTTGATTAAGCAGCCTGTGTGTAATGAAGCATACAGGCTGCTTGCATTTTATAACTCTAATGAATCTTCTGCATCTACTCACATCTGTAAATTGCCCTCAATATATAATCTCGCATATTCAAGTGGTTCATCGACTGCAAGTGAAGTCAATGCACAGTCTGATCCGGGTGTGGTTTTTAAATCCTTTTCGGCTTCCCAGCAGTCAATGCGAAGCATATAGCCAACATTTGTATAAATGTCAATGCTGTTTCGTTGTGGATTGTATTCTGCAAATATTGTTCTCATCGTATCTTATCTCCTTATCATTCAATCAATCATTTGTTACAAAAATCAGAAGCATTTCAATCAGTTCACCATGCCACTTTTATTTTGTGTTATACTGTGTTATATGATTTTCTTGGTCTCCGCTGCCGCTTCGGTCGGCACAGAGCAGATGTCCACCGGACATCTTGTGCCCTTGTATTTGCCCTTATCAGAGTTCGTAAACACTGATGGGACGATATAACACAAGGGAAACAATAAGGGAAAGCTCACCTGTGATAAATTCAGTATTTTCAAGGGTTTGCGGAGAGCTTAACAACAAGATATAATAGTTATTAAATTTCTTAAAACAGGTGAAATCTCAATCGGAATTGACCGAGCTCTTTAGAGCGAGGGATGCTTCTTGTCCGAAGGGCAAGAAGATGGCGATTAGAAAGAGTTTAACAACTCGGAATTTGTGGAGGAAACAAACATGGAAGATAATAAATCAATGACTGTCAAGAAAACGGTAAAATCAGGAATAACTTTTGGAAGTGCATTAGCTATGGTTATTAGTTATACAACGTGGAAGTCTGTCGGCTGGGCGATTTTTCATGGATTACTTAGTTGGGTGTATGTCATATATTTCCTTTTGCGCTATTAAATTAGAATTTAACGCTTGAAAAAAGGAGAAATAAACATGGCAAAGAAAGAAGAAAGATTTGAAGTTACATTTAGAGACGGAAGTCAGCTTAAGGATGAAGGAGTTCGCCAAATCCTTGTAGATA
>NZ_JAHLQG010000002.1 GCF_018919065.1 Blautia sp. MSJ-9
ATATACTTCATTTGCTGTAACATGCCTTTTCATTTCATATACGGCATTTTTCACAAGATCTTTCTGAATTGTATTTCTTCTGTTAGTCATTCGTCCTCCTTATTAGGATTTATTCTTAATTAGAAGTATATATTAGAAGTTTTAAAATGTCAACACTAAATTAGTAATGATTACTATTTCTAAAATAATGATAGCACTTTGTAAATATCCCTTTTTCGCACAATCTTATTCCATAATTTTTCGTTCAAAAACATATTCCATTTTAGATGATAAATCTCTTCTAAAATTGTATCCAAGTCTGTCAAAAGTTTGTACGTCTGCAGGATTTTCAATTTCTTTTTCCGCCATATATCTGACCATCTCACCACGAGCCATCTTAGCATAGGTACCTTTTGTTACCAGTTTATCCCCTGATTGTTCACAAAACGTAACCGTAATATATTTGTCTTTATCTGACAGATATTTTTCTATACATTTCGAGTATTCTTTTGATGCAAGATTAATGATAACTCTGCTATCGTCAACCACTGAACGATATAATCTTTCACCCCAGTAATCATATAGATTTTTTGTGTTTTCTATTTCAGCTTTCGCCTGCATCTCCAGGCGATAAGGCGTCACACCATCCATCGGTTTCAGAACACCATAAAACGCAGACAGTATACGCAAATGATTTTGTATATATTCAAACTGTCGGTTTTCAAACACAGAGGGTGCCATATACTGAAATGCGATCCCCTCATACGCTAAAACAGCCGGTGTAAGCATGTTATAGAGATCCATATTTTCTAACCTGTTGAAATTTTGTTCTGCAATCTTGTCATTACATTTCCAGATAGCTTTCAGTTCCTCTTTTGATTTGCTTTTCATCCAGCTTAATATCTCCACCGTCCTGTCAATAAATTCCGGCAATCCAACTGGTGCTATACTATCTGTATCAATAATCATTTTTTTTGCAGGTGATAATATAATCTTCATCACGCCAATTCCTTAAGCATGTTTTCAGGATCATCCGCCGCTCTGACTTTATCATTTGCCTTTATAATGATTCCACACTCATCAATAAGATATGTAGTTCTTACCACACCCATAGAGATTTTTCCATAGTTTTTTTTCTCTTTCCAGACATCATAGGCTTCAATAACTTTACGTTCCGGATCCGCTAAAAGTGTAAATGCAAGTCCATATTTTTCTTCAAATCTCTTATGAGATGCTATGGAATCTTTACTGACTCCAAGAATGACCGCACCCTTTTCCGTGAATTGAGGGTATCTTTCTGAAAAACCACATGCCTGCTTCGTACATCCTGCTGTATTGTCCTTTGGATAAAAATATAAAATCACTTTCTTTCCCGCATAATCGGATAATCTATGGATTTTTCCATTCTGATCTGGTAACTCAAAATCTGGTGCCTTTATTCCTACTTCCAGCATTCTTTACTCCTCCGTCTTTGCCGCTTTCTCTTTATTAACCTTTACTTTCTTATTCCCGGAAATCATTTTATGCCCTGTATATATAGCCATTATCATGCACAAAAGAGAACCCACTGCAAAATATTTATGATTTGATTTTGAACCTTTTTGTCCTGTGTAAAAAGTACCAAGCATTGTAATCAACGCTCCTAATGACCAGTATTTATGTGCCTTCATACGATACCTCCGTTTTTATATTTTTCAGTGTCTGTAACAGTAATTATACTCTACAGCAAACCTGTGTCAATTTAATAGCTAAGCAATCACAGACATTTATTATTTTTTATACGATCTATTTTTATTTGTTCACAAATAGTTTTTTTCACTTTTTCAATATCCAAAGGTTTTGCTAAATGTGCATTCATTCCTACATCTAAACATTTCTGTACATCTTCCTCAAAAGCATTGGCGGTCATTGCAATGATCGGAACTATGCCTGCATCTGGTCGATTTAATGATCGAATCGCTTTAGTAGCTGCTAGTCCATCCATTACCGGCATCATGATATCCATAAGAATTGCATCGAATGTTCCCACTGGATTATTATTGAATAATTCAACAGCCTGCTGCCCATCATTGGCCATTGTAATAATTGCACCTTCATCTTCCAAAAGCATTTCTGCAATCTCGGCATTCAACTCATTGTCCTCGACTAACATAAGATTCAAACCATGAATATTATTCTTCTTATCCGTCTCTTCCTTCTTAGCTTTTTCTGGTGCAGATGCTATCTCAAAAGGCAGTTCAATTACAAAGGTTGATCCCTTTCCAATTTCACTGGTAACAGAAATCATACCACCCATTTTATCAACCAGTTTTTTCACAATAGACATACCAAGTCCGGTTCCATGATAAACGCTGCGGGCATCCGCTTGTTCTTGTGAAAAAGGTTCAAAAATATGTTGCAGAAATTCTTCACTCATGCCAATTCCTGTATCAGAAATTGTCCAGCGATAAGTAATCACATTATCCTTTTCCTCTATACATTCCTGTTTTGTTGAAATTTTTCCACCAGGATTTGTAAATTTAATACTGTTTCCATATATATTCAAGAATATTTGTCGCAAATGCAGCGGACTTGCTATGACATACGGATGTACAAAAGCAACATCTCCTGAAAAATCCCATGAAATTTCCTTATCCGAGGCATTTCCTTCTATAATAGCCTGAATATCACAAAAAATATCAGATAAACAGACCAATTCTGATGAGAATTCTTCTCTTCCATCCTCCAATTTACTCATCTGTAAAACATCATTAATCAAGGACAATAAGTGATTTGCCGCCTTTTCCATCTTTTTGTAATTTTCACGTACAAGCTTTTCATCATCACTATGTGCCACATTGATTTTCAATAGACCAATAATTCCATTGAGTGGTGTGCGAATATCATGACTCATATTAAGAAGAAATGTAGATTTCGCCCGATTTGCAGTATCTGCTGCAATCACTGCCTTACGGAGCATTTCTTGCTGTTCAAGTTCTTTTTTCTTTTCTTCATCAATAACTTGATATGTGTAGAGTACTTGTGTCAAGCTACCTCTGTCATCTCTTGAAACCTCAATAAAACTTCCCCTCACCCAGCCGGAAAAAACACCTCTGTACTCCTTACTTAAATATCGTTGCGAATCCATACGCTGTGGCAGCGTATTTAACTCAACAAATTTTAATATATCTTGCTGATTTTTCACATTTGTGGTCTTTTTTATTGCTATGGAAATAGCCTGTTGAGAAGATGAATAACCATCAAGAATTTTAATAACTGCATCTTCTGCTTTTATAGGTACAAAAGTATCTGTTACAAGGTTAATTAAAAATACCCCTGTATAAATATCAGAAAGGGCAACTGTCATCGCATTAAGTTCCCCTATTTTCTCCTGATGCTCTTTCTCTGATTCAAGTTTGGC
Organism: Blautia sp. MSJ-9; assembly: GCF_018919065.1. Lineage (GTDB taxonomy): Bacteria > Bacillota > Clostridia > Lachnospirales > Lachnospiraceae > Blautia_A. Next base: position 3,380 of record NZ_JAHLQG010000002.1, read on the forward strand.
AATTTTATGCACTGCCTGTCTATTTGCCTTTTGCAGATGTCCCACAATAATAATATTAGAAATAACTCCCAATACAATCACGATCAATTTATCACGATTAATCTGAGTATAAAAAATCCAGCTGTGGTCTGTTGAAAAAAAGAATGCTGAATACAAAACAGCAATAACACCACTTGTTATCCCTGCAAAGTATCCAAATTGTACTACCAATGCTGAAAGCAACACAAATAATACAATATTCGGATTTGGAATGTTAAATTTATATACAATAATGCAGGCAAGGATTTGTATTATACCTGCCACTATACTTCCTTTTAGCTTAAGATTTTTATCCATGAAAACCCTCCTTTTCCATCTTTCTTCCAATACTAGAATAGACTTCTAATTTCGACTATTAATTTATTATATCTCGGATTAAGCTAAACTGTATACCGTTTTTCATTTTCCTTTATTTACAGCATTTTTAAGGCTTCTACATTTGCCTGCTTTTTATTCGTTGCGACTACGAAAATGATACAATGTAACTGTTCACGTTTCATAAAAAAGAGATATCCAGCTTATGAGATTTGGCTCACAAGTTACATATCTCTTTTATAATTATCTACTTTTCATTTTTTAATATGTTACTTAAGGTATCAAATAAATAATCCAGTCTGATTGGTTTTTCTATATGCGCATTCATTCCGGCTTTTTCTGAAGCAATCTTATCTTCATCAAAAGCATTTGCAGAAACCGCAATGATCGGGATCCTTGCCAACATTGGATTTTTCAATTTACGAATTTCTCTTGTTGCCTCATATCCATCCATGACAGGCATCTGAATGTCCATAAGGATTCCATCATAATAACCATCTTTTGCGTCTTTTACCTTTTCTACTGCTTTCTGTCCATCCACAGCCTCTTCTACAAGGAATCCTGCATCTTCCAGAATTGCCACCTCTATCTCACGGTTCAGGTCATTATCCTCAACAATCAGAATGCGTTTTCCATAGAACTGTGTCTTTTCGTCCTCTTTTGCTGCTTCACTGCTGATTTCTTTTGTTTTTTCAGCTAATTTATGGCATAACCTTACCACAAATTCACTGCCTACATTTTTCTCAGTCTGAACGCTTATCGTTCCACCCATAGCATCCACATACCGTTTGATGATTGCAAGCCCAAGCCCTGTACCGTTCAGTCCGCTGACAGTCGCACTCTGCTCCCTCATAAAAGGCTGAAACAGCTTTTCAACAAAATCCTTCTCCATTCCACAGCCATTATCTTTTACCCTGATTTCCAGATCTGCGTATCCTTCTCTGCCAGCAGGCTGCTGTTTTATCGTTAGTTCGATTCTGCCCTCCGGCTGGGTATAATTCACTGCATTTTCCAGTAGATTGGACAGTATTTCCTTTACTCTCAGACTATCGCACCAGACATACGGATACTTTAATTCAGACAGGTTTACTATGAACTGCTGATTCTTCTTTCTGCTGTTTTCGCCACTTATCAGCACTACAGCATCTATGATATCTTTAATACAGCATTCTTTTTCTTCCAGACTGATCGTTCCTGTTTCTACCCTGCTCATTTCCAGCACATCGTTTACAACTTCCAGCAGATGTTCTCCTGATATCTGGATCTTATCCAGATAATCCAGTTCCTTCTCATCATCTCCAATAGCCTCTTTTGCCAGATTGGTAAAGCCAAGTACTGCATTTAAGGGTGTCCGGATATCGTGGGACATATTAAACAGAAAACGACTCTTGCTTTCATTTGCACTTTTTGCCAGCTTCGCCAGCACATCTTTTTCCTCTGCACGTTTTCGCTCTACTTTGACCAGCTTATGATTTTCATGCATCTTTAAGGATACCGATACCAACAGTAATAGTAATGCAATTGCCACAAGCAGTAGTGCTGCACTTTTTACCGGATGGAGCATGATAAGCGTAAATAACGTTGTATTTACCAATTTTACTGTCGTATAGTCCGAAATCAAACTTTCCAGCCTGGTTTTAGGGTATGCATAAATACATTTTGTAAGGATGCCGCTTAATTCTGCATCTGCAGAAGGCATAATACTGATTCTGTAAGGATAGACCGGTTCATCCAGTACAGTGTATGTCACACTTCCACGGCTGTCCAGATTTACAAATTTCTGAGCCGTATAAAGATAAACGAAAGTTGCATCCACATCTCCATCACGTACTGCATTCATTGCATCCTCACGGGTATCAAAATATACCCGTTCTGCATCAACAGCCAGATCCTCTTCTATTCCTTCTGCTCCCTGATATCTGGCTACACCAAGTTTCCTGATCGTACCATCAAAATCTCTTCTGGTGACCATGGCAAGCCCCATATCCATATATGGAGCGGTAATGGCAACTCCATCCTCCTCTGCTGCTGTTTCGTCTGCTATTCTTGCATCCATAAAAATGTCCACGCTGCCGTCTTTCTGCCATACTTCATATTCTTCACGGTTTTTCGGGATCACAACTTCATAAGGAAGCCCCGCCTCTTCCATCAGCCCGGCAAACATGTCCGGAATGATGCCTTTTAACTTGCCATTATCCACATAGGAATAAGGTGAACGGTCAATACTGCAGGATACCCGCAGTTTCTTCTCCCCACTGGCATATTGCTGAATGATTTCTCTCTCATGTTTGGAAAAAGAAAGATTCCTGGATTCCGTCTGCCCATAGTACTGATAATTGAGAGAATCCTTCCAGTCCCCTTCTGCCAGATTCATCTGGTCAATTGCATAGTTTATCTCGTTCAACAGATGTGTGTTTCCTTTTTTCACCATAACATAAAAGTCATCCGTAGCAAACTTTTCAATAATATGCTCATTATCAATACTACGCAGGGAACTGGTCAGAGCCGCATCAATTTCTCCCTTCTGAAGCGCCGCCTTTATATCAGACTCCATGTCATAATACACCACCTGATAGGAGAACCCTTTTTCTTCTGCCAGTTTTGCAAAATCATCATTTCGGCTGTTTTCCCGGAGCATCCCTACTCTCATATTCTCATAGGTAGAGTATTCCTGCTCAATAATAGAGGTATTATCACTTTTTACCGTCAACATGGCACTGCTGGTTCCGATTGGTTTTGAGAAGTCAAACAACTTTTCCCTGTCCTCCGTTTTCTGCGCTGATGTCAGAAGATCGATTTTTCCATCTTCCAGCATATCCTGCATTTCATCCCAGCTTTTATCATAGCCAACATATTTATACTTCACATTCAGATATCTGGCCGCCATACGAAGAAAATCGTATCCGTAACCACTTCGCCTGCCATCTTCATCCATCATATGATAGCCCTCGAAAGCAAAATATCCTACACGTACAACCTCCTGTGATGTATTTGTTTCTGCATGAGCTTCCAGTGTCCCTGCATCACTACCATTCACACATGTAAATGTCATCAATATGATTATCAGGATATTTCTTACTTTCATAAAATAATGTTTCTGTTTCATTTTATCTTCGCCCAATCCTCCTTAAAAAAACAAAGCAGGAGATGCCCGTAAAATATAAATAAGGCATTCTTCTGCTTTACTTTCTGCAACTGGCTGCCATTTCAGGCCCTATAGCTTTGCGTCACAGTCTTTCGGCTGCTTTGCCCTATTTCTTCTTTTGATTTGATTATATACTCACCACAAATTACTGTCCATTCATTTTCTGCTGATTTCTCATTCATTTACATATTCTTTTAAAGCCCTTCCAATATCTTTCAAATGAATTGGCTTTGAAAGATAGCCATCCATTCCAGCTTCCTCACAGATATTTCTGTCTCTTGCCAGGGTATTCGCCGTCATGGCAATAATGCAAATATCATGATCGTGCCGTTTCGATGCTCTGATCTGTTTCGTTGCTTCTACACCGTCCATAACCGGCATCTGCATATCCATAAAAATAGCAAAATACTCATTTTGCGCTGAGTTCTCATATTTCTGAACTGCCTGTTCACCATCTTCTGCAAGTTCAGCTGTAAGTCCGATACTTTGCAATAATTCTACTGCAATTTCCGCATTCAGTGCATTATCTTCTGCAAGCAGGACTTTCTTTCCTTTAAATTCAGATGGCAGGAAATTCTGTTCCTCATTTGCATTGATGACCAGTTCACGTTCCTTTATAGACGGTTCTCCAAATGGAATCTCTACAATAAATGTAGAGCCTTTTCCCAGTTGGCTCTCCACCTGTAATGTTCCATGCATCAGTTCTGTGAACCCTTTTACCACAGACATTCCAAGACCAGTTCCCTCTGTAGCAGAAATCTGTTTGTCATCTGCACGGCTGTATTCTTCGCAAATATGTTTGAGATAATCCTGGCTCATGCCGATTCCATTGTCCTCACAGGTAAAGCGATAACGATTTCCCAGCACTTCTTCTAACGTAACCTTTATTCTTCCACCAGATTCTGTATATTTAATAGCATTTGAAACAATATTTACCATAATCTGACTGAAGCGACTGGAATCTCCTACTACTACATGTTCCCTGAAATTGGAGGAGAAAGTCAGATTCTGTTTCTTCCTCTCTGCCAGAGGCAGCAATATTTTCATACTGTCTCTCATACACTCATCCGGATTGAACGGTTTATAGACCAATTCAACATGTCCATGCGACAGCTGGTTCACATCCAGAATCGAATTGATCATGGTCAGAAGATAATTTCCCTCTGACGTGATATTTTCCAGTGCATTATCCAGTTTCTCCGGCTCATTCTGATACTTTTTTGCAATCTGAGTCATTCCGAGAACTACATTTAAAGGTGTTCGTATGTCATGGCTCATCTTTGAAAAGAAATTTATTTTTGCATCATTGGCTCTTTTTGCATCCATAAGAGCTTCCGATAACTGCTCCGATATCCGCAGCTGTTTGTTTTTTGCCTTTGTCGATTCTATATATAATCCGACAATCATCAGAACAAAAAACAACAATCCAGCCAAAACAACCAGATACATTGGATGGTCAAACAAATACGCTCCCAGATTCGGTATGTCGGTCTTATCCAGATACTCCTGAACAAGTTCATCGCTCTTATTCACTGAAACCTGCTTCAGTGTCTTTTTCCACAGACTGACAAAATTATGGTCAGCCTTATGATTGATTCCCATCTTGACTTCCAGTGTCATTCCTGGAACAATCTCTACACTGAGCCTGTTCTGAACATCATCCCTAGCAACTTTCTGAGCGGTATAGCTCATCATCAGCGCACCATCTATTTCACCGGAAATAATCTTTTGAACACATTGCCCCGTGTTTTCCAATAGAATGAGTTCTGCATTCGGCCAGGACGAATCAATGATTTCTTTCATTGCAAGATTCTCTTCCGTCACACCAATCCTGCGCATTTTTCCAGAAGAGCCTCTTCGTTTCAGTACAGATGCCGTTGTTGTCAAATAGGAATCCGTTAGTTTATATTTATAATCCCCCTCATCCGAATAATAACTGTCCATGTCTATACAGACATCCACATTTCCTGTTTCCAGCAGTTCTTTGTATTCCTGCCTTGAAGACACCGGAATTATTTCATAATCCAGCCCCAGTGCTTTTACTGTTTCTGCAAAAAGATCGGCAGTTATTCCATATCCATGATCATCCTCATACCAGGAATATGGATTATTATCTGGATTCATGACCGCACGGATCGTTGTATGTTCTGCCTGCATCTTTTTCAGTAAAGCTTTCTCATCGTCAGTAAGTTCCGTATTGGAATCCTGTGAACCATAGTATTCATTGTACAGATTGACCCGCCAGTTAGGAGATTCTATATTCATTTCATCAATCGCTTTATCCAGTCTGTCAAGCAGTTTCTGGTCTTCTTTTCTTGCCATGAAATAATAAGGTGTTTCTCCAAAATCCTCTATGGTTGTCTCATCTTCCGGTGTGCGGATATAACTGTTTACAAGTGCATCCACCTCACCGTTGATCAATGCATTAGAAAGATCCGTTGGTGTATCATAATAAACAATAGAACAATCGAAACCTTTTTCTTTTGTGAACTGAATAAATCTGTCATTATAGGTATGCCTTTTCAGCAAACCAATCTTCAGTCCATTATAAGTAGAATAATCACCTGCGATCACTATTTGATTGCCTCTTTTCACATTCATACAGGTTGTTGATGTGATCGCCGGATGTTTTGAAAATGCAAATTCCTCTTCTCTTTCCGGTGTGATCTTTGCTGCCGTATAAATATCAACTTCTCCATTCTGCAGCATTTCCTCGCATTCTTTTGCACTCTTCTCATAGCCTACATAGGAAAAAGTACATTGCAGATACTCTGAAAGATCCTGCATCATATCATAGCCATATCCATATTTTTTTCCATTGCTGTCCTGCATATGGTAACAGTCATATGCATAAAACGCCACCTTATAATCCGGGGTATCCACCTGGGGTACATAATCTGCGTACACCGGACAGCAACATAGCACCAGGAGCAGCATTCCGCATAATAGTGCTGTTATTTTTTTCTTCACTTTTTGTTTTCCCTTCTATCTTTCCTGGTTATCGTTTTATCGTTCTTTTTTTGGAGTACATCAGATTGTCTGCTATGTGATAGATATCTTCTATATCTCTTGATACCCCTTCTGCAATGCCAAATGAGATACCATATCCTTCTATGTTAGCCTGCAGTGTAGCAGTTTTTTCTTCCATATGTCTGACTCCGGTTTCAAAAACTGTGCGCTCTACATTTTCTGCCAGCACACAAAATTCATCTCCTCCGAGCCGGAAGCATTTTCCCAGATTCTGGAATGAATCCTGCAATATTTCTGCAGTCTTACAGATAATCTGATCTCCATAAGAATGACCATAGCTGTCATTTGCCTTTTTTAACCCATTCATATCCGCAATCAAAATAATAATACGTACATTTTCCAGGCTCTCCAGACGACTTTTTTCCTGATCATATGCAAAACGGTTTCCCAGTTGTGTCATTCCATCTGTATAAGCCATCTTTACCAAAACAGCTCTTTCGATATCTGACCTTTGCATTGCCCTTACTTCACGGATCAGACTTATTCCAGAATTTATTACAAATAAACAGATGCCGATAATTAAAATCCTTCCGCTGTTTTTCTTATCGATCAAAAGAAAATATCCAAATTCCAAAACTGTACTTAATACCAGGATGAATATTCCACTATATAATTTTCTTTCCTCTTTTTCAGCATTTCTTACAGACAGCAATAACACTAATAAGCCAACAACTGTCAGTCCAAGATATATTCTGTTCAACCCCTGGGATTCAAATTCCGAACAGATTCCTGTCATAGACCAGAACAGCTGGAAAATATTCAAAAATATTCCGCCAAGATACAACAACTGCAGATATATTTTTTTCTTAAATTCCTCATAGCTAAGTAAAAAGCGTACTAATAAAACTGGCATCATGCCATATGTAAAATAGCTCAGATAAATAACAACTGGAATATTACGTACAAACATTTCCAGAATATGCGTTTCAATCAGCATCCATAATCCGGTATCTATGGAAAACAATGCCAGAAAAAAGAACTGACTGCTTCTTTTTTTACGAAGCAGCGGCAGACCATAGAGCATCATCACACATCCCAACACGATCAAAAACACTGTCAGCACCAGATACACAGATACATTTTTCAGGATCATGAGCATAAGAGCCGGTTGTGTTCCCCAAAAAATATTCGGAACATAACCGGATACAACCTGCATCTCATACTCTGGCTTTAATTCAATCGTTAATGTTTTTCCATCATAATCATCACCAAGCTTCACGCTTCTCCAAAACGATCCATATCCCAGCAGAAAAGGATAATCAAATGGATCTCCACTGTCATAGACCAGTTCATCATCCAGATAGACCTTTGCACCGCTCTGCCTGCTGCGGAACAAAATGCTGTCTCCTTCTCCCAGTTCACTCTTATGCAGAACTGTTTTTACAGAAATTGTATCCAGATCAGGATTTTCAATCATACAGGAAAGTGCTGTATCGATTTTTTTATTTCCCCAGCTTACCTCAAATATATTTTCCATTTTCTGACACTTTTCAATAGAAAAACCATTATAATTCACTGGTCCATATAAACACATTACAATAATTCCGATTATTACAATCACTCCAAGGATTTTCAGGAACCAGTCCAGATATTTATTTCTGTCTTTTCTCATAAATTGTGCCAAAGTTTCTTCTTTCATATTCGGCCTCCGGCTTTAAATTGTACACTTTTAAGCAATAATTATATGTAAGTGTATTTTCAGATATTATACTAATCCTAGTATATTATAGCCCCCCCCCCGCAAATTGTGTCAATTTATTATAGTAATCCCCGTAAATAATTCATCTTATATTGCAAAAACTCTTCACCGAATTGATCAGTGAAGAGTTTTTCTTCATTTACTCCGTCTGGCTATCTGCCCCCCGCTTGCAAATCCACGGAGGGTTTTCTCCAGCACCGCAATATCCAGCGGCTTCGCAATATGTGCATCCATACCAGCACCCATACAGTGCTGCACATCTTCTGAAAATGCATTGGCTGTCATGGCAATGATCGGGATTGTCTTTCCTATTGGATTGTTTCCGCTTCTGATGGCTCTGGTTGCTTCCAGGCCATTCATCTTCGGCATCTGCACGTCCATAAGGACTGCATCATACTCTCCCGGTTTTACATTTTTAAACGCTTCTACGATTGCTTCTCCATCCGGGTAGATTGTACAGGAAGCGCCATACATCTCCAGAATCTCATTCAGGATTTCTGCATTCAATTCATTATCCTCTGCACAAAGGAAATGCATACCATTCAAGATAGAAGTATTCTCTGTTTCTGAAACAGAATCCGTGATCGTTCTGAACATTGCTGTCTCCAAATTGGACGCAAAGAACGGACGGGCAATAATTCCATCCACACCACTTTTCAGGATGCTTTCTTCTGCTTCATCCTGCATATAGTCCACACAAAAGATCAATACTGCATTCCCGGACATGCTTTTCAATAATCCAACGGTTTCTGACAAAGTCATATTTTTAATGCAGCCCGACAGCAGAATCACATCTGCCTCTTCCTGAGTCAGCCATCCAGTTGCCTCTTCCTCCGTAGATACACAGGAAAACTCTACCGGTGCCTCACTGAAAGAAGCCTTCATGTTTTTCTTTAACCTGTCTTCACTGGAAATCAGCAAAATTCGTTTTGCACCAAGCGGATAAGTTCTTTCCTTGTTGATTGGAAGAGTTAAGATGACTTCAAAACGGCTTCCACGTCCGATTTCACTGTCCACATGGATTTCTCCACCCATAAGATCCACAATATTCTTTGTGATTGCCATTCCAAGTCCGGTTCCCTGTACTTTGTTGGTCACAGAATTTTCTGCTCTTGTAAATGGCTCAAATATATGTCCCACAAACTCCGGTGCCATTCCATATCCGTTATCAGTTACCGTAATGATAAACTTTGCATGATCCTTTTTATTGCAACGCACCTCAGTGAGATCAAACGTAATATCGCCGCCATTTGGTGTATATTTTACCGCATTGGATAACAGGTTCAGTGCAATCTGCCGCAATCGGACACCATCACAAATCAGATATTCATGTACCACCTCATTCACGCGAATGTGGAAGTTCTGATGATGCTCATTTGTCTGGGCACGAATCATGCTGTCAATCTGACCTACCTGTTCTGCAAGACTGACATTCTCCACATTCAGCTTCACCTCTTTTGATTCAATACGGCTCATATCCAAAATATCATTAATCAGGCCCAGCAAATGTCTGCTGGAAAGCTGCACTTTATCAATATAAGTGTGCATTTTATCTGAAATTCCAGTTTCATGTTCCATCAGTCCGGTGATTCCTACGATTGCATTCATTGGAGTACGGATATCGTGAGACATATTTGAAAGGAAATCTGTCTTTGCCCTGCTTGCAGCTTCTGCCGCCTGCGTTGCACGCTCTGCTTTCTCAGCAGCAAGCTTCAAATCTTCGTTTATTTTCTCAAGGACTTCATTATTTTTCTTTTCGACCGCCAGTGCAAGTTTCTGCTGTTTTTTCATCAAAAGGAAAATCGTGATCACACTGACCAGCACAAGTACAACTGCAAAAATCATGACAAGCCGGACTGTCACATTGATCAGTTTCACTGTATTCATAGCTACATATTGTGACGGCACAAGAAAAATCAGGACCCATTCGGCATTATCCATCTTATACAGGGAATAATAAATTTCCTCATCATGCAGCAATGCATTGGAATAAGCAAGACCATTTTTATCCAGCTCAGCTCTTGTATCTTCAAAAGAACTTCCATGAAGATATTTTAAACTATCCAGAGAACTATATACATTGAACCCTTTCAGCAGATCCCCACTACTACTACTAAACAGCTTTAATCCATCTGAATCTGCGACATACACACTGTTGTTTCCATCATAGGCCTTGCAGTTAAAATACGGATTTAACTGTTCCATATCCTGTGATATGCCAAAGTACTGTATCTGGATATTTTCATCTTCAAATATCACTGGGTCAGAAAGTTTCTGAAGAAAAACCATTTTGGATTCATCATACGTCAATGAATTAGAAACGAAACTAACCCGTTCCGGTAAAGACGCAAGGTACTCCCTTTCTGGAAGCATCCCCTGTGTTCCGGATTCTGTATAATATTTTCCATTCTGGTCCACTGCAATAAAATCTATCTGTCTGCTGTCAAAATCCTCCAGATATGCCTGCTTTTCCATAAACTTCAGGAAGTCATCCTGATTCTCCGGATTCTGATCAAGCAGCTTCCTGCAGCTGTCGGCTGTTCTTCCCCACTGATTCTCCACTACGTCTTCCAGTCCGGAATAGAGCTGTGTGGTAACTTCCTTCATCTGATTGAGACGCTCTGCATAAAGTGTTTCGTCTATGTAATAATCGTAAAATTTCAGGAATCCGACAACACCTACAAGTGCAATGACAAGCACAACCACAATACTGATCAGAGATTGGCTATATTCTTTTTTTCTGCTCTTTCTTCCACTTACTTTTTTTCCCATTGTTACTCCCAGACAATGTCTTTTGCAGACAATGTTTCAAACTGGCTGAGATACTCTTTCGCCGCATCCAGTCCTAATACACCACTGTCCTGAATATTACCTTCCTCCTGCACTTCATCGGTTGCACCACAGATGACTATGGTATAGGTAGTATCATCTTTAAATTCCATTCCGTCTTTTGCGGCAAGTACGTACGGGAATGCCACACTGTTTCCACTGCGTTCATATCCAGTCTGCATCAGCTCCTTGATCCGTTTTCCGGTAAGTGTAACCGTCTGGATATTTTTGCTCCATCCGGTCGGCAGGATGGAAACAATTTCCTGGTCAGAAACTCCCATAGGGAATAATGCCCCGCTCACACCCTCCTGGTTCATTTCAAAAGCATCTTTATCATACAGCCATGGATTCGTAGAAATCAGAGCTGCATCTGCATTCACAGCTTTTGCAAAGCAGATACCTACCAGTTTTGCACAGGTATCCATATCCAGGGTTTCTGTTACCGTTGTATAATTATCAACTTCGTTTTCTGTAATCAGGCTCTGATTATCATCAAATGCCTTAATAATATCATCCACACTTGCATTTCCCTTAATATACTCGATCATCGTCTCTCCCACCGGAACAACAATGTTCTCCCAGCCAGAATAAACAAAGGAAGCTGTATGGCCGGAATTTAATTCATCTAATATGTCCGAATAGTAACTATCTTTCTCAATTTTTGCGTCTTTCAGTGGAATAATCCGTGAATTATTCTGTGATGGGTCCATGGATTCCATTCCCTCAACTGTGGAAAGGACTTCCATCACATGCATGGCATCTTCCAGCTTCTGTTCATTTCCCTTTTCACCAAGTTCCTTATTCAGTCCAACATAGCGGCTTACATTCAGGATAAATACATTCTGGTCTCCATCTTCGGAAAGATACGGCATCAGACGGTATTCATCCGTTGCATCATTCTCTGCTGTAAGGTCATTACTGTTTCCCATCAAAAATAAGGTATTTCCCTTCAACACCTCAGCCTTGGTATCCGAATCACTGTCCGGCGTGCCATTGGCATTCAGCATTCCCAGATCCCGCCACTTTTCTATACTCTGTACTGCTTTCACCATCTCCGGTGTATCTGAAACATTGGCATCACCATTCAGAAAATCCTCCTGCCATGTCAGTCCGTCAATCGTACTTAAGAAACCGGTATCTGCAATGTTGCAGAGGAACTGAAAACCAAATCCCGGATACTGCAGCTGGTCAAGGCACAAGGTATAACCAGCTTCCTCTACCTTTGGCGCCAGTTCTTCCAATTCTTTAAAGCTTGTAGGCAACTTCCATCCGTTCTTATCTAATAAAGTTTTATTGTAAGTAATTCCAAGTGCATTATATCCCATTGGCAGCATATAAATACCACCGTCCAGTGTCACTTCGCGCAGACGGGACTGTACATAATCGCCAGTAAAATCATAACCGGAAAGATCCAAGAAATCTGCTTTGTCATCATAACGGCCAGGGAGATAATACGTGGTAAAATAAATGTCCGGCATCTCTCCTGTCTTCCGCATATCCAGCATATAAGTAGAAGTATTTTGTCCATTATATGGAATCACTTCCAGATTGATCTCCGGATATTTTTCTTTTACTATATCCACAAACGTTGACATATTTCTATAAGGAGCATTCATTGTAATGACCGGATGGTCACTGGAATTATCTGCTGATTTGCTGTCTGTGTTTTTCTCGTCTCCACTGAAACCACAACCGCTAAGCAATAAAGCTGTACAGGTAACAGCCAGTACTGCTGCAAGTATTTTCCCCTTTCGCATATCTCTCATTCCTTCCCTTTTTAATAATTTTCGTATGTGTTTATGCTCAAAATGTCTTTTAACAACATAATATTTGTTCTGTTGTACTTGAGGTACTAAAATAAATTAAATTTTACTGTAACTGAAACATGAGATGTGTGATTATTTCAACTGAAAGGATTTTTACCTAAAATAGGGTAAAAAATCCCTACTATTTTATGTATAATAAAGAGAAGTCCTTGAAACTCGACTTTTTTCGGCATATAATTTATTTATATGTATGCTTAAACAATGGTCTTAAATTATTAAAGTACAACAGAACAAATATTATGTGACAATCAGTCCCAGTCGCTCCATCTGTCTTGCATGAACCGCCCCACTCTCTGCAGTATAAATCCTTGTAGTAGTCAAATTTGTATGCCCCAGAATATCCGCCAGTCTGGACAGATCTTTTTCAATAGAATAAAACGTCCTTGCAAACAAATGACGCAGATTATGCGGAAACACCTTCTTCTCAGAAACTCCGGCGCTCTCGCACAATTTTTTCATATCCCTCCAAATATTGCTCCGGTCAAGCGGCTTTCCCGTCCTTGTCGTAAACACTGCCCCCGCAGTCTTTTTTTGATTCCGGATATATTTTTTCAACACCTTTCTCAGCTGGTCCGGCAGAAACACAACTCTCCGCTTCCCTTTGTTCGCGATCTCAGCCCTTCCACTCTGTACAGCTTCCACCGTAATAAATTTCAGTTCCGATACCCGGATGCCAGTTGCACAAATCGTCTGGATTACCAGAGCCAGCCTTTCATTCTCTTTCGCCTGAGCAGCTTTCACCAGACGGATATACTCTTCCCGTGTAAGTTCCCTTTCTTCTTCCAAAAACAAAGACCGCTGGATTTTTAACGGCTTCACCGTCAGTTCCATCCACCCCATAAACCGCAGATATCCGTTCACAGCTGCCAACATGGCATTTACCGAAGCAGGTGCATATCTAGCAATCAGCTCCTGTTTCCAATTTATCAATAGAGATTTGCTTATAACCCTGTCCTGCAAAAATTCCAACAGTGAATACAGGTCGTGAGCATATTTTTGTATTGTGGCATTGCTGCGTTCCTGTTCTTTCAAGTATAGCAAGTAATCCTGAATGTATAATTCATTAATAGCTGGCATTTCTGTCTGCATAATAGTTCCTCCTGATCAACACTAAAGTAACCATTATTCTACCAAAAAATACAGTTATCTATGCATTCACTACAGTAAAGAACAGGTACCTGAAAATAACCCAGATGCCTGTTTATATCGGATATATTTGTTTATCACAGCCTCTCCGCGGACAATAAAAAAGCCCCGGAGTCGTGACCTCCGGGGCTTACCCCTAGACAAGAGCTGTTTTGTATCATTTTGCCTGCAAACATTATAACATACGCAATTATTATTATCAATGATTTTATTACATATCTTCTACTCTCAAGTACGTTAGATTACTGTTCAGAATTTACTTAGATAACCACCGCAAATAGCAAAAAGGCTATTCCCTATTGCCGTAGGGGATAGCCCGTGTTGTTTGACTTGTAACTTTTGAAAGACAATTCTCCATTCTAATACCAACCAAGCTGGAGAATTGCCAATGATGTATAATTACATACTCAGATTTAATCCATAATCTACTCCCAATAGTGAACGGCTGTTCCATGTAACGGATTTCCTTTTTGTATTATACTTTACATTAGCATAATAGCATAAAAATACCCGAAATTACAGATAAAAAATCTGCCACCTATACAGGGTAAAAATAACATTTTCTGGGTAAATCGCCTCCGCAGAGACAAATTCTCCGCAACCTGTCCGCGGATTACTCCATTTTACCAAGTCTCTGTAGTGGCTCTGTTCGAATTGTAGTGGCCCGCCTGAAGAATGTGAGATTTTTTACGTTACTCAATTCCTGGATATTTTCGTACAAACCTGTGCATACAAGATATACGGGGTAATTGGCTCTTAGCCATCTTCCATATTCAGCGACAAACCTTACCATTTCATCTGTTTTTGCAATTTCATCAATACCAATCAAGATTTTTTTCTGCTTCTTTTGCGCTTCTTGAATCATCTCTTCAACTTCGATTCCAATATCAAAAAACTTATCGTCGCTATATCCGAAATCGCCACCGTTTTCTTTCTTTTTTGAAAATCCTTCTTTTGAAAGCATTGCTGCAATTTGCATTAAGATATTTCCGTCCGAATTAACGTCACAGTTAACATCACAAACAAGCCATCCATTCTTTTTCAGCTCATCTTCTACTTTTGCAAGAATAAATTTTTTCCCTAATTCCTCAACACCAGTAATTTTGTATACTGACTCAGATGGTCTCTCATAGCTAAAATTATCAAGTATTTCCATTGTTTTTTCTATAAGTTTAATGATATACTCGTTATACCTCTCTTCTGCTTCTCTACATCCTTGTTCATATCCCTCTTCAAATCCTTCCCTGTAAGCCGCCTCAAGCACTGATTCTCTATGTATTTCCATATATTTCTCCATTCATCTTCTAATCCAACTCTCAGTCCTGCCGTTCTCCCGTACAGGAGTGATCCCCCCTCGATAAGGTTTCAGATACTTGTGACCTTTCGGGAACTATTGAAGCTTCACATGCCTCTCCGTATGCACTTGTTTTTGTATACGGATTTTTTCTCGGACGCAGCTTCATAATATCATATTTTTTGCGCACAATCATCTCACCTCCAAAACGGTTGTTCATATAATTTTGTTGCCTTTCTTGCAGATATGAATTAGTTGTCTCAAAACTTGCGACAATTGATTAACGTCACTATATATGAATTTTGACTTGAAAAATATCAATAAATGAATTATGCTAATAAAGTGTTAATACTTCAAGAGTTGTATGGGATTCAAAAAAGTGAATTCGAATTCACTTTTTTTGAATCCCATATATCATTCTAATCGAACACCTCAGATACCCTCTTATATATTACCCCATCCATTAATCATTTCGTAGCAACTATAGGCTGCACGTTGTATACTCTCAGACTCACCAAACCAAGGATCAGGCAACAATACTGATACTATCTTCTGGCGTAGCTCTTTCGCAATTGCTATTATATGCAGTTTCTCTTCTATACCTTCTGTAGACTTCTGAACATTACGATCATTTTGCGCAAAAATCCCCATCGAATAGATAAGTACATCCAGGAGTGTAATGTTAATATGCATCTGTTGTTTGGAAAATTCAATGTAACCTTCATTTAATTTTTTCAACTGCCCCATCATCTGTTGCAGCTCATCAGCAACCATCTCCTGATATTCCCTATCAATTCTAGGTATTGGTTCGCTCTGGAAATATGACAATCTCATTGCTTGTAATTTGTACAGTATCTCTTTTTCGTCTACAGTTAAATTAATCTTCATCGTTTTCACCCTAACTATGTCTAATCAAAAAATACCAATATATCAACCCTTTATGAGTATTGTAAACACATTAGCATCTGAAAGCAATAGACAAATAAATTGACACAAAAAAAGTTAACGCCTAACAGGTCTATATTCCTCTGGTACATATAGACTCTGCGTATGATACATAGTCATCTCCCATAATCCGCAGACATAATTTGCTTTAAAACACCATCTATATAGGCCACATACTTCATGTTCCTTTCCAACATCATCTATGTCTGTCCATTTTTTATAAATTCCATTATCCTTTTTTAGCTGCACATAGAAAATACCAATAGATTTTAATATTCTCATGCGTAATTCTGCCCATATATCATCTGCAATCTGCTCATATGGCAAACTTGCATCATATGGGGTTTGTAATATACTTCGCCATACATACGTGACACCGTTATCATGGTGCACCCTACACTGTACAGATGACAGTACAACATATCCGCTATGTTCCTTCTTGGGCACAAGTCCTCTTTGGGCGTTAGCCCTCTCTCTCGCAATACGCTTTAGGTTACCATTAAGATTTATCTGCCTTTTTAACAGTTCCTCTAAATAATTTTTTTCTTTAGTGACCCTTTCCAGTTGCCGCTCAACATCATCTATTTTGTATTGCATTTCCTTCTCTAGGTTTTTGTATTTTTCTAGCTGCTCTCCACAATATTCAACATTTTCCTCCGCAGTTAGCTGCGCCTGTTCTGCAGTTTTGATCCTCTTCTGCATGTCTGCATATTCTGCTGCACTCAATCGTACCTCTGTCAATTCCGGATCTGATGCACCTGCAGATGTTTCTACCAATATTCCGAGGCTTCCTTTTTTCATGTATTTCATGTCATCACTCCTTACAAATTGCGGATATAATTAGATATCGCCGTATCCTCACGGTTGTGTCCCAATGCTATACTAATCACACCTATTGCTTTACGATCCAATTTTTTCCCTCTTTCATCGCCACGACATACATAAATTTCCGATCGATATTTTCCGTCTGAACATTTGATCTTATTTTCAAAGCTCAATTCTTCCATCGGACGTGCATATTCTTTGTACAGATATGTTGCATAGTCAGACCGGTATCCATGCACGTCACAATTTGCACTCACATACTGCCAGACCAATTCATCCGATTTTGTATTTCGCATCCGATCTACAATCTTTTCCATATTCGGTCCGACAATCGGGCTTATCCGCATCTTTCCACCCTTATCTGAACGATGCAAAACAAAATATTCTTTATCTGGAAACGTTTCTAAAGCATCTTTACAAGCTTTTATCATAGGATAATCACCATACATCCTAGCATCTTTCAAAGAAGCTTCAACTTGTCTTCTGTCATATAGATCACTACCCTTTAGCTTTTCCAAAACATTACGTCGAAAGCCACAGCCTTTACAAAAATTAACCAGTTCCTCATTCTTCGCTTCTGAAAAATGCTTATCTCTTTCTTTCCGTCCACGGCTCCTCACAATGTCCTCTTTTTTCCTCCGCGGAGGCTGAAAACGCTGCGGATCATCCTTTTTAATTCCATACAGTTTATTTAGGGCTGCAGCCTCAGTCTGTATAGTCCAGGCAGACTTTCCCTCATCAACACGAGTCTGCAACCACTCTGCCACATACTTTTGAGCCTTGTCCAGTTTTCTACATTCTGGATAATGATTTTTTACATACCTGAGAAAATACTTAATGTGTTTCCAGTACGTTTTATAGGTAGAAAATGAATATATCTTACCAGACACCTTATCTGTATCATGTTCCCGATCATATTTCTTATCTTCCGTCTTAGAATCACCAAAATGCTGCATTCTTTGCAAGCGGTCATAAGCCTGCTGATGCAGGTCTCTATTATCTGAATTTTTCTTTTTATGTCCCATACACAATAAGCTCCTTTCTCCCTTTTGTTTTTTGTTCTAATCTAACACTTCGTAAGCGGTTAAAACATAATGTCGCTTCGTACCCGTCGTCTTTTGACTGCCGATACTAGGCAATACACACTCTTTTTTGATCCCTTCTTTCAGGGAGGTCTTATGCACGACCTCTTGCACTCTTTTTTTACACCTTATGCACGGTGAGCATTCAACTCTTTCTGTCTGTTTCCTACAGCCTGTTTTATTAGATCAATGATAGAGCCAGGACTCTAACTAATGTCGGATCATCACCCTCCGGTCTTTACAGCTCCCGGTGCATTCACATTATTAGTTACTAAACCACTTTCCCAGGTTTTTCATTTATGGGATACACGTTTTCTTTTGTCTGGATCGGTATCAGATACTACCAGAGATCTCAATTTTGTCCGTCAATTCGGTTGCTACCCAGCGTTCAAAAAGATTACTAACTGTCTTGCATGACTCCCTACTATCTCCATTCGCAAGGGCTACTCGGTGCATTCGGGTCATCCATGGCTTGATTCCATTTCTTTGCATCTATGTTAACTTATAAATAAGATCACCTATAATATGGAAAAATTTTAAGAACATGAAAAAGATATCCGGTGAAATCCTATAGATATCGGTTTACCCGTTCATTGGCATAAGCGGGTAAACCGATATTTCCACAACTACATACATCCATCTTGTGGTATAATTTTTATAACTAATATAACTAAGATTAAAATTACAAAGGGAGGAAAAAGACATGGGAAAAATGTATCGTATCCATCCAACCTGCCCACATTGCGGAGAAGAGCACCTGTCATTGGTAATCCGACTGACGGATGAAGAGCAGGCAGAAATTGACGAATTTAGCAAAAGCCATAAAGATGCAAATTGGTGGGATAAAATTATGGATGGTCCTGG
This sequence comes from Blautia sp. MSJ-9, assembly GCF_018919065.1. GTDB lineage: Bacteria > Bacillota > Clostridia > Lachnospirales > Lachnospiraceae > Blautia_A. The sequence goes on from NZ_JAHLQG010000002.1 coordinate 22,419, forward strand.
ATTAATAGTCCAACGCCGTGTAATATGTGGATGTTGCAGACAAGAATTCTCGACGCATGCGGGGGTGTGGGAGGAGGATGCACTTGATTTTGATGAGCCAAATTATATCCCAATTGGGAAATATCCCGTTTTTTAGACCTTAAGATAGATAGTAGGGAGAATACCTCTCACACTCTCCCACAAAAATTATAATATATTAGAATTGTTGCTGAATCTATGATATACTTATAACGTTGCTGCCCTCAATCTGGCAACAGAAAGGAGGGACGCTTATGTTAGATATATTTATTTCGTTCTTAGTTTCCATCGCGGCTGGTATAGCCTGCCACTATATCTGCAAATGGTTAGATGGAGATAATTAACAGCAACTAGCCTCGATCGTACATCGTAAAAGTACAAAAAAGAAAGCCCCCAGTATTAGCGGTACCGGGGGCTTTCGCTTACGTTAGACATTTATTTCGTTCTTTGCCTATTGGCATTATAACATATGTAATTTTTGTTTGCAATATTCACTTAACTGTTATCTACTGACCATTCGATCCCATAAAGATCTTGCAGCTAATCATGAATGTCACGTGTACTCATACCACGTGCATACAAAGAGATCACCTTTTCTTCAATCCCGGAAATATTTCTCTGGTATTTAGGGATAAATTTGGGTTCAAACTCCCCATTACGCTCTCTGGATATGTCAATTTGAAATTCGCCATATTGACTTTTTAAGTTCTTTGTAGAATGTCCATTTCTTTTATTGTCTGTCTGTAGATTTCCCTTATGGTTTTTCTCGTAACCAAGGGTTGCATCCAGTTCTGCCTCCATCAACTCCTGCAGGATATTTTTGAAACTGTCTTTCAGAAGAGTGTATATTCCAATAGCCTTCCCAAAGCATCAAAATCATATTTGCGCTGATCAAAATTATTAAATTTGTTTGTTACTTTTTTTTGTTCTTGTATCCGATCTGCCTGATCCGCTGCAGCATCCGGATGTCTGTATTTCCATACAGACTGTAAGACATAGAAAAAAGGCTTTTCTGCACCCCGAATTGTTCCCTGATGCGTTATACGCTCACAGATAACCACAATGTCTTTATAGGTAAGAGATTTAAAACACTGTTTAATGTCTGAAGTCGGAATCTGCTTTCTCTCAATCCAAAAATAATCTCGTTTTAGGCGGTCAACCTGCATACAGACAGTCTTTACCATTCGGAGCACATCCGGATCCAAGCGTTTCCTATACTCATCAGTGCCCTCAATGACCTTAAATCGCATGTCCATATAGTTTTTCAAATAACGATCAATCCGAGCCTCACGCTGCTCCGACGTTTCTGTTTTTACATCTACAACCGGGTATGTACACTGTTTCTTTGATTTTCCCTTTCCTGAATTTAGAAAAAGCTCCCATACTCCTGGAAGATATACATTGAACATACCAAAAAGATAAGCACACTCTTCCTTATAATATCCAAAAAATTTTTTTACTACATTGGTTCGAAGATCTGCTAGACGATCAGGATATTGCATAACCTCTGGCATCTGCTGGTCAAGATATTCTTCTAAGTCAATACCAAAACCTGAAGATTCCCAATTACTCCACCTAAAAAGAGTAAGGAGCTCCTGTGCGATAGTATTATCAGAAGCGATCGTAGCTAGCCACGCATACCAATCAAGCTCCTCTCCCCCGTCCCCCCTTACCGAAGGAGTAGAGAGAAGAGCGCGAGAAGTACCCTCAAAAGAGGCACACACAGACCCAGTGGCAGAATTTGCACTTTCAGAAACCTGTCCAACATTCTCCCGAACAGAATCGTAAGCAATAATCTCTGCTTTCTGTTTCTGATGATTCTGGCGCTGTGCTGCCTTAGAATACCGCATCAAGTTTTCTTCCTTAGCAATCGCGCAAATTGTCCTTCTGGATACACCTGTAGCCTCCGCAATTTCATCATACGTCAAATAGTCGGCCTGCATCAGCAGCTCGACAATCTTTTTCCGTGTCTCTTTTTTCTTGTCTCTAACCGCCTTTCTCTCAGCTGCGCGTTTTAACCCCTGCCCAATTCCAAGCGTCTTAATTTCATCGTCTGTAAGGGCCAACATATCAATTACATAGGAATTTGACAGCTTATAATATCCTTTGTGATCAATACCAACGCTCTGATCCGTCTCCTGGATAATATGATCCAGTTCTGCTTGTGGCAATGGATCCACAAAACGCATATTCATCTCCTGCAGACGCAACGCTGCATTAGTCGGATCAAGCTGTTTCAGTGTGGAGTATGCGATAAATAGCAGTTGTTCCCTGCAACTATCTGTACATTCCTCTCCGCGCATCTCCTGCAGCTTCTCCAGTTGCTCTAAACGTGTCGTCAAAAACGGTAAACGGTACTCCGTAAATGATACTACCGGTCTGGAAGCGATTTCCTTTTTCTTCTTTTCTTTCTCTTCTTTTACTTTTTTATACTCTTCTTCGGGTTTCCAATCCCAGAGATTACAGCCTTGTACCAGTTCCGATAATTCATAGTACGTTCCGGATACACTGATAAGCCGGCAGTATTTCCCGGCTTTCACGTTATATGTACCTGGCAAGCGACAAACGCGCGAATCATCCAGAACTGCAGCATCCACCTCAATCATTGGGTCTCCGCACAAAGTTTCTTTGTATTTTTCAAAAATAGATTTTCGGACCTTTTTGAAAAATGCAATCATTGTTTCGGTTCTCCAAGTATTAGCAATCGACTTATTCAAAACATACTGCAGTCCAAACCCTCTTCCCGTATCGGTGATCATAGTCGGGATAGCAAGGGTTCCGGACGCATATGCTTCCTGCAGAATATCCATGGCTCTTTTTTTTGCAGTCTCAATAGTATCTGGATTATCGGATCTATGGCAATCTATGTCGATATATATGGATGTGTAATTGAAAATTCGTGAAGATTCTCGTTTGTATCCTTTGAATGTATTCACCGTTACGTAACAACTATCCAGGTCAGTTCCTGTAGCTGCCAGTTCTTCTATATCACAATAGCTCCTCTGCTCGGAGTCCTTTTCATTTTTTATCCGAAGGTAGATCATCTGTCCGCCTTTTTTGTCATGATACAGAACTTGGAGAAATCTTCTTTTTTCTCTTTCCATTGCTTCTTTTTCATATGCTTTCACAATGATCCACCTCCTTTCCAGTGGATACACAATGTCAAATTTTATTTTTGGCATTGCCTTATCCACATCTATAACATAAAAAAGGAGACCCGCTAAAACGGATCTCCTTTTTTATCCATCTTGCTATCTATAGTCTACCTTAAATGAACTGGAAGCGCTATATATGACAAAACTGAAATTTTTTGATTTTTGAACTAATTTTTTCAAACCCTTATTTTACAAGGGTTTCCGACACATTGATGTCGCAAAAGTCGGTGCTTTTTTTTTTCTTTTGTCGCAAAAGTCGGTGCTTTTGTCGCAAAAGTCGGTGCTTGATGTCGCAAAAGTCGGTGCTTTACAAATTTATTTCAACTCCAATAATAGAGCGACCTGCAAATAATACATCATATCCTTTAATATATTTTTCAATCTTAAATGATTCTAAAACCTTTGTCATCATTTTATGTAATTTAGCTTTCTTATCCCGAATATTTACAAATTCCTCATCATACCATAACTCTGTAAGTACTCCTTTATCGAGTTCCTCATCGTAATATATAATTTCTTTTAATGTAATCTTATTCCTTGCCCGTTTCAACTCTTCAACACGCTGAATTACATACCTTTTTACCAAAATGGCATCGTCTGTATCAGTCATACCAGGAACCTTCATAAGGCCAATAGGCACTGCCGCAACACGTCCTATGCGTTCTGCATAGTCATAAAGGACCGGCATTTCTTTTAATGAAAAACCATTAAGATAAACTTCTCCATTAGCAGACTTTACCTGTACCTCTCTTAACGGAAGAAGGTAATCTGTAAATAACGCCCTATCACCCTTTCTCAGCTTTATCCCACGTGCCTCAAATTCATTTGTGCAATCCAGTGTAATACGAATTAAAGCCAATTTCTTCAAACTTCGCGTAACAGCTCCTGCTTTCTGTGGTTTAACATCGCCCTTTACATTTCCAGACATAATTCTGGAAACCATCTCCGGAGTAAAAGAGCTACAATTATTTTTATATAGCGTATATACTGAATCCATCACAGCTAAATCATACATCGTTACATTATTACTCGACAGCTCGACATCCTTATCTTTTTCCAAATCGACCGTCACTATAATGTTCTTCGATGGCATAACTTTCAATTCGGTCGGATTTTCAGCTGAAACTAAACCGCCTGTTGTCGTAATAAACTTTGCCACTGAAGAAATATTAAAATTTTCATTTTGGGCCTTCGGTAATTTTGCTATTTTGAGTTCTTCCATTAATGAAACATCACTCCTCCTTTTTCGACTTCCAATCATTATCTCCAAATAATTTTTCAAGTGGTCGCGGCAAAACTCTACAGACAACTTTTCCATCCAGTGTCCCAGTATTAACACCCTCCGGCAACCAATCAATCTGACTCATATAGTTTTGTAATCGTTCTTTTTCGCGCTTTCCAACCGTTTTCAGATTCTGAACATAGACGTTTACTTCTCCAGCCATACTGAAAGACATCTGTTCTGCATATACCAGTATCTGCCGCCGTTGCTCCTGCGTGAGACGTTTCTGATCTCCGGCATATTCGATTAGCCACTCTCCTACTTCTTTTTTCTTCTTTGCATAATAAGCATCTATTTCATCTTGGCGTGGGAATCCACTCATAATCATTCCCCTTTTCTATTTCATTTGTTATCTTATGTTTTTCTTGTATCTATCTTGTATCTATCTTATATTTATCTTATATTTGATTCTAAAACCATGTTGACGTATTGTGTTAAAGTCTGGTTATATTTCTCTGCACCAGCTACAATCATATTGTATACATCAGCATCCAACTTTATAAAAATTCTCTGCGCAGCTTGTCCCTTTTTCCGTGGAATACAATCTTTGGATGGTTTTATCAGCAACTGGTCATAGAATGCTTGGATATGATTCAAATCAGCCTGCCTGATTGCTTCATTGATATAATACGCCGCTGCAATACTGAGCTTCTCCGATTCCTCTTTTATAATATCGTACACTCGAGCCGTAAAGGCCATATTGATTTTTTTTGGCTTTGCAGATGTTCCCCCCTCTTCTGCATGATTTTCCAGATTTTCTTCTGCACGTCTATAAGCCTCATACTTCCCATGAATCTCACGCTTCTTATCTTGTATTTGACTTGTATCTATATTGTTTTTATCTTGTATATTACTTGTATCTGTATACATACCAGATAAATCAAGTTTCTTTTTTGCCATTTATACAACACCTCGTTCCAGTTCAGCAACAAAATCTTTAACGGACCCTGCAGCCCGGCTTCCCGGATCATATTCTGTGATTCCAATATGTGCGGCAACACATTCACTGAGTGATACCGCCTGGGGAATTTTTGATTCAAAAATTGTAGTTTCAGCCCCATCAGCCATCCGTTTAGCAACCTCCTGAACCTGTTTCCCTAGGTTGGTTCTATCATTACTGCGATTAAACAAAATTCCAGCAATCTGCAGCTTTTCATTTGTTGTTTCTTGAATCTCCGAAATAGATTCCAGTATTCCTGAATTTCCTTCCAAAGAAGCAATGTCCGGTAACATGATCACAACAGCAAAATCAGAAACAGACAGAGACAAATAGTGTCCCCATCCCGGAGAAGGATTCACATCAATGAATACATAATCATAACTATCTTTGACCACTTTCAGTTCACTGCGAAATCGGCTAATCTTAGCGTCCATTCCAATTTCTGCCACTGCCATGTTAGCTGGGATAATGTACAGATTTTCCTTAACTGCTACAGTTGCATCTTCTAAAGAAATACCACCCTTTAAAACATCCACGATCGTCTTCATTCTGTCCGTTCTTAGGACTCCGGAAAAAAAAGTTAGATTAGCTTTCTGTCCATCCATGTCAATCATCAGAATCCGTTTTCCCTGACTTGCCAGCTCCCAAGCTGTATTATAACAGACGGAGGTTTTCCCGACGCCGCCCTTCTCATTGATATATGTAATTACCTTTGCTCCCATGCTTTCTCCTTTCTTATCTTATATTTGTCTTGTATTTATCTTGTTGCTATATTGTATCACCTATCTTTTTAAAAATCAATCCTATCTTATATCTATATTGTATCTATCTTGTATCTACGTGATTTTCAAAATAGTTTCTGCAGCATAATGTTTTATTTAAATATGTTAGCATATACAATAACATATTTAACCTCTCAAAAAAGAGAGAAGCTTTTCTTCTCACATTCTATATATTATCACTTTTAGCTTTATCTGAAACAACTGTCAGCTCAGCAATTTTGTCCTGCAGGCTTTCCAGTTGTACCTGCAGACGTGCATTCTCTCTGTCAGCTTCCCGGAGTAAAGCGTTCATTTCACGCTCCTTTTTTACAACTTCATTGGCGCAAAGGAGAGCAGCATCTTTCTGAGCATCTGAGATTTTACGTTCCATGTCCGTTTTCAATTCTCTGATTTCCGTAGCATGATCTTTTTTCAGTTCAGCTAATTCCCTAGCATTCATATCCTGCGCAGCTTTCAACGCCCGTTCCGCTTCTTCCTGACTTGCCTTTAATTTCCGATCAGCTTCCACTTTCTGGCGCTCCATATCTTTCTGTAATTCAATAATTTTGCCTCTAGCTGTCTCTTCAGATTTTTTCAGATCATCATATTCGACCGCTTTTTCTTCTACAATACTCAGCTTATCAAGCATATTGGCAATAGTTTTGTCTTTTTCTTCAGCCAATTTCGATGCTGTTTCAGCCTGCGTCTTCGCTACAGAAGCCTCTTTTATAGCCTGATCAGCAGTCTGAGAAGCACTGATTGCTGTTTGTTCTGCAATCTTTTTTTCTTCCTGTAGCTGTGCCACCTTCTCCTGTAAAGCTCCGATTGTTTTATCTTTGCTGGTCAGCGCTGAAATGAATTCTTCTTTGGCGGATTCATGTGCCGTATTGTAATCTTCGACACTTTTAAGGTATGACTCCATGACTTTTTTCATGTACATCTCAAAAGTCTCTATATCCTTGGCACTTCCTGGAATCATAGTCTTTGCCCGATTCAGTTCCATGACTTGCATCATATGATCGAAGCCCTGTGCTTGGTTCATTCCATTCTCTTCACAGAATTTTCTAAACGCATCTGCCGATTCCTGGTCAACTCTAAAATTTGTCTGTTTGATTTCGCCCATTTTATCCATCCTTTCTCAATCCTGTTGATCGTTCCCTATTCGATAATATCCTTTTATCATACCTCTATATTACTATCAATATTTTGTTATACATTTGTTATGTATTGTTATTGTTATACATAACATTATTTACATTATAACATGTTACATCACGAGATGAATTTTCATCCCATTTTTCATTATTTACTTCCAGATTGTGAACTTATCTTTATACGCAATATAATCAGCATAATTAATTAAAATTGGCTCTACCGTGTTATTAAGATTAACATCATCTTCTGGCTCTAAATAATAGATTTTTCTTGATATACAGCCGTCTCTATCAGGAATCGATATTTCAATCCTTATAGCGCCCATTCGAAACAGATCTCTGTAAATCATTTCATCCGTATCGCCGTAATTCTTTAGATCATGCACAGCCATCATGCTCTCCAACCCAAATGACGGCACCGTTACCGAAATTACAGGCGATTTACCTCTCGCATACGGAGATGCCATAGTCTTCCATAGATTCCGTCCTATATCAGTAGCATATTTTTCCACTGCCTCTTCCATTTTTTCCAATTGAAACTCCTTTCCATCTCGAGCCTCAACATATTCAATACGAAATCTCTCCAATTGATTCGGCTTAATAAAAAATTCTACCGGAATGGATATAGTCTGTCTTGTACACGACGTAATGCTTGACATAATCATATTTTTAAATTCATTCTCATTAAACCACACGCTGTCTTTTTCTTCGAGTCCCAGTCTTCTTTGTGCTATGGCATAGTAATTTGCTCTACGACCAAAGCGGTTTGTTAAATAAATGTAATGACAGTTAGGTTTTATATATTTCGAAATCCAGTCACGACTGCATTTTAAAATTCTACAAGCTTTTCGAAATGACAATGTATATTCCGAGTTCAGAGCTTCCAGACAGGCTTCCCAACGCAATTCTTTCGGCAGTTCTTCGAAACTAACCAGCGTCGGATATCTCTCTAAATCTGGCATCCTTTATCCCTCCGTTTCGCACATATATATGTTATAATATATTATAACATATATATGTGCGAAACACCAGCACTTCATGCAGTTTTCCTACACTTCCAGATGTTCAAAAGGTAGGCAGTTCAAGATACCTGAAGTATTAGAAGGAATCTTAAAAGTAATTATAGTAAAAGAATATTTCGTAATTTCCTGCTACTAACATTACATATCACAATGCATCACCTCTTATATTTCTTTTTTTCCTTATTAATGTACTCCTACTAATCCCGGTCATCTGACAGACCTGTTTGTAAGAATGATTCTCCAATAGTTCAAGCGCATGATTAATCTGTTGTCTTGAATATTTCTTCGGTCTACCTTCCGTAAAATCCGGATTCTGTTTCGCAATAGCTTTTCCCTCCTGCGTACGTTCTACAATCATATCTCGCTCAAATTCGGCAAAAGAGAATAGTATATTTCTGATCAGTTTTCCCGTAGGTGTATTATCCATAATTCCAATGTTCAATATATGTACTACAATATCTTTCTTCAGAAGTGATTCAATTAGTTCCGTTCCTTGAGATGCACTTCTAGCAATTCGATCTAACTTGGTGACGATTAGCGTATCACCTGGTTTAATTACATCCAGTAACTTATCAAGTTCCGGTCGATGTGATTTAGTGCCCGTAAAAGCATCAGAATATATCTTCTGAACACCTGCAGCTTTCAATGCTGCTTCCTGAGCTTCCAAACTGTTACCATCCTTCGCCTGGCCCTTGGTGGACACTCTGCTATATCCGTAAATCATCTGTTTCTTCCTTTCATTAGTGATCCTAAGTTATGACACCGTTCTATGCCTTGATTTTACGTCATTCCGGAATTGGTGTCAATACTTTTAAGTTTTGGAACTTCTGAACAAACAAAAAGAGCTACCCATGGCATAGGTAACTCCTCTGAATTATTATAACTCATATAGAACATGGTTTTAGGATACTGTTTTAGTTTTCTGATTCATAGTGAAAAATATCTCCAATATCACATTGTAAAACTCTGCATATCTCACATACAGCTTCTACAGGAATTTGCTTGATATTATTATTTACAATGTTGCTGACTGTTCCGGGGCGAATTCCCGTCAGCTCTGATAATTTCTTCTGCGTCATATCATTCTCTGCCAAAAGAACTTTTAACCGAGATTTCAGCATATCCGAGTATCTCCTTTCTCATGTTTCTTATATATTAAATAATACGCTATTAGTAATTTAATGTCAACGCAACGCAATTATAAATACAAATAGCGTAAATTATTTACGATTTTGCATTGACAAATTACGTTATTCGTAGTATTATATAACCAGTTCAAGGGACAGAAGCTTGACGAGGCTGTTGCGAATCCCGGTAAAGTATGGATACAACCTATCATTATTATGTTAATAAGAAAAAATGGAGGACAAAGAATATGGAATTTGAAATCGCAAAGGAATACGATAGAAAAATTAATGATGAATTAAAAAAATACGAAACGTTATTGTGGCAAACATACTACAGTACACTACTCCCAGATCTTGTGCAGATGTACGCTGATAATTATAACGGTGATCCAGCAGATAAGACACAAGCAATCAATGATTACAGAGCCCACTTAATTGCGAGACATATGTATAGAGTTCAGAAAATGCTCAACAAAAAGCGAGACAAATTAATCAGCAAATACATGGATGAGCTAGCCGAACAACTTGAGGCAGCAAAACGCGTCGCTGATCTGATAGATGATTTGGAAGAAGATGGATGGAATCCAGCAGACGAAGACAAATATTAATTTAAAGATTAATGCAGGAAGTTGTACCAGACCAGCGGAGACAACTTCCTTTTTGTTTTCAGTTTACAAGTAACGTCTCAAAGAATATGCCCAAGATATAATGAATGATATCTCCAAGGATTCAGAGACGAACTCGAAGTTGCGCATAGTAATTACAGGAGATTACAATACGTGAATGATCAACTGGAAGAGGATACTGAAGTTCTAAAACAGAGTGAAGAACAGCATGAAGCAACGATTGAAGCATATTAGTTAATGAGGGAATCCAATAGACGTTATGAGGCAGAGACTGCAGCTTAGCAGAAAAAAATCTGGGCATTGCAGGACACTCTTGGAACGCTCCGGAAATACAGATAAACATACGAAAAATAAAAGAGCCCCGGAGGTCGTATCTCCGGGGCTATCCCTTAGGTACAGGATATTTTCATCATCTTGCCCACTGGCCTTATAACATACATGTATACGTTATACAATGTGATACCTTTATTAATCAAAAGTAAAAATTTGTTTTCATATGTGTCAAGATAATATATAATTATCTAAAGAACGGAAAAAAACGCTGCGTTATGAAGGGAGTGTTGAGGTATGAACGCAAATCCAATTTTGCTTCAGAAAAAGTATGCAAGGATAGTAGAACTATTTGCTAAAAGGATGGGAATTTCAATAGACAAGGCATTGGATATTTTCTATCATTCGGAAGTATATCAGCTGATGCGGGATGGTGTATCAGATTTGCATTGTATGAGTGATGGATACTTGGTTGATGAACTTGAAATGGAATATAAAAATGTTTTATTTGTATAGTAAGATGAAAAATAAGTTTAATAATCAGGAGCATAATTAAAAAAGCATTCTACGAAAAATAAAAGAGCCCCGGAGACGTGACCTCCGGGGCTATCCCCTAAGTACAGGATATTTTTATTTTGCCTACTAATATTATAACATACATGTACACGTTATACAATATGATACCTTTATTAATCAATAATATTTTTAATTATTTATTATTTCTTTCGCGGTGGAATATATTCTATCAAATCTTCAATCTGACAATCTAAAGCATACTCTATTTGTACATTATTATTCTCTATCCGGGGAATTGCGAACGAACAAAATAAATGTTATGATACAAAAGGTAAATAATGAAAAGCATGTACTCTGATCTGGTCGAACTAATCATGCAGATACTGGATTACATATTTGCAACACAAGATAATGTGAGAAAGGAGCTGTATGCTATGGATGGAAAAGTTTTGCAATTGGAATCAGAAAAAAATATTGAAAAAGGTCGTAAAGAAGGTATCGAGACAGGACAATTGATGTTAGGTACGCTGATTAACCGCCTCATCATGAGTGGTCGAAGTGCTGAGGTTGGACAAGCTGCTACCAACAGCAACTTCCGTGAGAAACTCTATAAAGTATACGATATCAAGCCTGAGAATTTCTTATAATCAACTAAATATGGAAGGGATGTGGTAAAAAAACACCTCCCTTTAAACTATCCCGAACGAGTTCAAACATATAGATCCAACAAAAAGAAAAGTCTTAGATGTCGCAATCCAAGACTTTTCTTTCTGTGTGTTACCAATGAACTGGTATTATCATTTTGCCGATTGTTATTATCGGCACATATTTCTCAGTAGTCTATTTCTTCTATCCATATTTCGGGTGAAATGAACGGAACAAAAAAATAAAAAACCTGCTATCATCTGCAGATTTTGCAGGCAACAACAGGCTTTCTACTACTCTGATTTCAATTCTGTCCAGCTAGTTTATCAGTTCTTCCACCACTGTCAGAAGTTTCACCGTATCCACGGGTTTCGCAATATGCGCATTCATACCAGCGTCCAGACTCTTTTGGATATCATCTTCAAACGCATTTGCTGATATTGCTGTGATCGGAACTGTTCTGGCATCTTTTCGATTCAGACTTCGTATTGTCCGTGTGGCGGTCAGTTCATCACCTGCATCATAATATCCATGATTATTAGATCATAAAATTCACATTCACACCACGATCACCTCCGCAATGTAAATCTCTCACCACACTTATTTCATGAGTAAATAAATTCAACCTCTGTATTTAACTGAAGCAATCTCTGATCTTGTTTGAAATATCAGAATCAACAAAACCTTTCTGTGCCATGTCATCAAGTATATCACATGCTTTTTCATGTGATAATCCCTTCTTATAAGGTCTGTCTTCCGTAAGAGCCTGATAAATATCAATACAAGCCATAATGCGCTCTTGTTCATTTAATTCATCAGCAGTTTTTCCAAAAGGATATCCTTTTCCATTTAACTTTTCATGATGAAGAGCCGCCCAATCTCTTATTTCTTCAAAATCATCTATCCCTGACAAAATATAATAGGTATATACTGCATGATGTTTCATCGTTTTAAATTCTTCATCTGTTAATTTTTCTGGTTTTTCCAGAATCTCATTTCCGATTGCAACCTTTCCTATGTCATGCAAAGCTCCGGCAAGATACATTTTCTGACAGATATCCTCATCAAATCCCATAAATCTTGATATTTTTTCCGCACCTTCCGCAACACCAATTGAGTGGTTACTTGTAAAGGGCGATTTATAGTCCACAATATGGGCAAAAAGATCTGCAATAGCTTTAATCTGTGTAAAATTAAGTTCCTGCTTTATTCTGGGTACTTTCTTCCACAACATCGTATCCAGGGTTTCATTATCAATCATATGAATTTTTTCATCTGAAAAAGCATTAAAAAAAGCTTCCACGCAGAAGGAATCAAACAATTTATCTTTTGACTTTATTACAAATTCTTCTGTTCTTTTCCACTCATCCGAATCTGATTTCATAGATCGGCAAAATATATCTATCGTATCACACATATGGATAATCCTTGCAAATAACGGTACTTCATTCCATTGTTTTCCAAAAGGCCCACTTCCATCAGCGTTTTCATGGTGGTACAGTATGACATTAGATACATCATTATGAAACGGTATATTTTTCAGATTTTTTTCTCCTATGGTACAATGCCTTCCCAGCTTCGTCACCCCGTTACGTAAAGCGTCATTTTGAAGCTCTTCCTGAATATATTGTGCCACTGCATTGTCGTGCAGCAATGCACACTCTGCCAAATCTTGCAGGCTTTGACCCTGTATACCCATTTTTTCAGCAGTACAAACCGCCATATATGCCACACGTTTAGAATGATTGTTTGTTACTTTAATCAGCTCTGCCTCTACACAGTCCAATGCATATGAGCAGGCTGCTAATAACCCCAGCACATCAAATTTCATTTTTGATCTTGTCTCCTCCTTTGTTCTGTTTTCTGAGAAATCTGGAATATGCTTACCATGACAGATTTCTCAGCCTCGGATCAATAAAAGCATATGTTTTGTCTTTTCTTTAATTTTTCCATGACCGTTGGATATTTTTTATAATCTGTATGAGGTAATGCCTGGGAAGCTACCATCTGTTCCAGGAAATCATCTACTTCCGCAAATTGTATATACGTCATTTCTTCCAGTATCTGATCAATATCTGAGAGAAGTTCTCTGTTCAGCAAAAGCTTCTGAGCTCCTTCCAGGGAAGAATTTCCAGCATTGATAATCTTTTCCCGGTCCATGTCAGGATACATTCCAATGGTAATAGCCGATTCCACAGATACATGCTTTCCAAAAGAACCAGCTGCATAAAATCGATCTGCCTGATTCAGTTCAAGTCCAGATTCCCGGAGCATGATCTCAACCATTATATGTGCCGCAGCTTTAGTAAGGATAAATTCGTCGATATCTTTCTGATAAAAATACAGCCCCGGAGCATATTCTATACAAGGCTGACCGTCCCGCTTTTGAATAAGATTCGTCTTTTCAGGAGAAAACTTACCACGAATATCTATCCAGCCTTCCAGGAAAAGTTCTGCAATCAAATCCACAATACCAGAACCACAGATACCCTTAGGGCTAATTTCTCCTGAAGAATTACCAATTACATGAACATGAATTTTTCCGTCTCTTATCCTCACTCTGTCCACGGCTCCGGCATCTGCCCTCATCCCGGTATGTACCACACCGCCTTCCAATGCAGGTCCTGCCGCACCAGCGCCGCAAAGAAGAAAATCTTTATTTCCGATCACAAGTTCACCGTTGGTTCCGATGTCAAAGAAAACACTGATTCCATCTTTTTTATATAATTCCGTCTCAATCATTCCGCTGATGATGTCACCACCCAGATAATTAGACTTCGCCGGATAACAATACACATAACCATTCAACGGAATATCCAGATCTTTTGCCGGCTGGAATCCCGGACGATCGGCATGAACAGCATGTGGTGTGTAAAAGACACAGAAGGCATCTATTCCCAAAAGAAAGTGGATCATGGTGGTATTACCTGCTACTACCATAGACAGACATTTTCGTGACACCGGATGCTTTGCATCCAGCTTATCCATGCATTCTATAATAGACTCAACTGTAGCAAGCCGTATCTCTTCCAATTTTTTCTTATCATCTTTGCAGTAAAAAATACGTGATAAAATATCGGTTCCCCACTGAATCTGTTTATTAAAGCAGCTCTCTTCCCCCAGTATCTCACCACTGTTACAGTCTAAAAGTTTCACCACTACCGTTGTACTTCCAAGGTCTACCGCCAGCCCATAATGCTGGCTGACTGTATCTCCGCTCTCTATATCAACCAGCTCCCATTTTTCTCCATTCCATGAAAGTGATACTGTTATTTTCCAACCTGCATGATCAAGTAATGGATATAATTGCCTCAAAATGCGAACCGGAATATGGACCTCCTCTTTCACGCCCTTTGCTGATAAACATTCCAGAATACGCTGCTGGTCTGAACGTTGATCCTCTTCGGTTGGCGCAGAAAGATCAATGTATAATTTTCGACTAAGACCTCTCATAGTGTTCCTTCTCCTTTACCATATGTACATTTTCTATTCCGCAAAAAAGGAAGGACATCGGTTATAACTCATACTTGATATCCTTCCTTTTCATTATGATTCATTATACTTCAGAAAACTGATCTTTTCCAACGGAACACAAAGGACATTCAAAATCTTCTGGAACATCTTCCCATTTTGTTCCCGGTGCGATACCGCCTTCTGGATATCCTTCCTCTTCGTCATATTCCCATCCGCAAACATCACATACGTATTTCATTCTTGATTCCTCCCTGTATCAGTATTTTAATCAATAGTTTTCTGCGTGTACCTCAAAATAGCTCTGTGGGTGATTGCATACCGGGCATACTTCCGGTGCTTTTGTTCCCACTACGATATGTCCACAGTTACGGCATTCCCAAACTTTAACTTCACTCTTTTCAAATACCTGTGCAGTTTCAATATTCTTAAGAAGTGCACGATATCTTTCTTCATGATGTTTCTCAATTTCTCCTACAGCTCTGAATTTTGCAGCAAGTTCCGGGAATCCTTCTTCCTCTGCTGTTTTTGCAAATCCTTCATACATATCTGTCCACTCGTAGTTCTCACCCTCTGCAGCAGCAGCCAGATTTTCTTTTGTGTCACCAATTCCGGCCAGTTCTTTGAACCACATCTTTGCATGTTCTTTCTCGTTATCGGCTGTTTTTAAGAATAATGCTGACATCTGCTCATAGCCTTCCTTTTTTGCAACAGAAGCAAAATAGGTATATTTATTTCTTGCCTGTGATTCTCCTGCAAATGCCTCCTGTAAATTTTTCTCAGTCTGTGTTCCTGCATATTTGTTTGCTGCCATTTCCTTTACCTCCGCTTTCTTTATTACTTTTTCAAAATCTGATGCCGGATGTTTACACAAAGGACATACAAAATCATCCGGTAATTCTTCTCCTACATACTCATATCCGCAAATCCTGCAGCGCCATATCGTCTGACCATCTTCTGTTTTTCCTACTGCCTGTGGCTTAGGTTTTATGTGATTCTGATAATACTCGTATGTTACAGAAGGGATATCACTCAGGACTTCCATATCTGTTATTTCACCAATAAACATCGTATGGGAACCTAAATCTTCTGTTTTATTAACACTTACAGAAATATATGCATTTGTTCCTTCTGTGATATAGTAAATGCCATTTTCGCCCCTTGCACATTTTTCAAATGTTTCAAACTTATTCATATCCCGCCCGGATTGAAAACCAAAATGTTTAAATAATTCAAACTGGGCATTCTGGCTTAATACTGACACTGTGAATTTTCCGGTCCTTTGGATCATTTCATGTGTATAATTTGCTTTATTTACACAGATACTTAATTGATTAGGTTCTGATGCCGCCTGGATTGCAGTGTTAATGATACAGCCATTATCCTTTTGGGCTTCTCTGGCAGTCAGTACAAATAATCCGTAACTCAGCTTATACATCGCTTTTTTATCCATTCTGCTCCTCCTTCATCTTCTCCCTGCATCTCGGACAAATGCCTTTAAAGGAAATATCATATTCCAAAAAATCGATTCCATGTGTATCATGAATTCTTTTCATTAAATCCGGTATTTCCTCCATATCTACATCCGATACCTCACCACATTTTATACATCTCACATGATAATGATTTTTCAGTGTGATATCGAACCGATTTGCTCCATCTGGCACTTCAACCTTTCTCAGAACACCTTCTTCTGACAGTATATCAAGATTTCTATATACTGTTCCTTTTCCAATGGTAGGATATTCTTTTTTTAGAAATTCATATACTTCATTTGCTGTAACATGCCTTTTCATTTCATATACGGCATTTTTCACAAGATCTTTCTGAATTGTATTTCTTCTGTTAGTCATTCGTCCTCCTTATTAGGATTTATTCTTAA
>NZ_JAHLQG010000045.1 GCF_018919065.1 Blautia sp. MSJ-9
GGTAAAAAATATTTTGTCAAGTTTTTTAAAAAGAAAAAAAGCCAGCAAATATGCTGGTTTGAGTAGTGGTCGAATTTTTGGTACTGCAAAAAATGATAGTGCTAAATCCTAAAGACGGGTCATAAGTATCGTGCTCCAAAGTTTTCAGGAGTGTTTTTATGATTGGCACCGTGAATGAAATGATAATAATTCTCAATAACATTTGGCTTGACTAACCGATATACTATAGTGTATCATCTATAAAAGTCAGAGGAATACAGCTTACAGAGCTGTTTATTCAATTGATTTTGTGGATTTATTTCTATAATTTATATAGTGAATGAAACACAGTAATTTTTATTCTCTTTGCACTGCATTACATTCAATAACAGAATGCGAGATCAACAGTACAAACTGAGCAGGCGATGCCCGAGAGTATCAGATATCGAGGGCGTGGGGCCGGGCCGCGTAAGTGGCAGCAGATATGAACTTTTCAGACATATCTGTGGGACAGTGTATGTTCCGCAGGTGTGTCTTTTTGTTTATCTGGAAACAGATGTCCGGAAGAAATTTATCTGGTACAGATGTGATCCCGAAGTACAAAAAGACCCCGGGAAGACCGCACTTTGATAAGACATGATCTTAAGAAAGAAATTTTTTATGATCATGACGCAATGTATGTGACATAAGAAGAACCTGTAAACTCAAAGATAAGTAAGAAAAGAGCAGGTAATAAAAAGACCTGAGAGTACTTATGTTTGAAGCAAATTTAAGGAGGTCCTGGTTATGGAACAGACAAGACAATTAAATATGACAGCAATGTCAACACAGACAGAAAGCAACACGACAACTAAGAAAGAGGAGCCTGCATGGGAACACAAGGTGGCAATGAAAGTGTCCGGCGTGAGCATTGCAGTGAATCTTTTACTTTCATTATTCAAATTACTGGCAGGAATCCTGGCTCATTCAGGTGCCATGATTTCAGATGCGATTCATTCTGCATCTGATGTGGGAAGTACTTTCGTAGTAATCGTCGGTGTGAATTTATCCAGTAAGAAATCTGATAAAGAGCACCAGTATGGACATGAAAGAATGGAATGTGTATCCTCCATTATCCTGTCCGGGCTGCTTCTGGCAACTGGTATCGGAATCGGTATGAGTGGAATTGAGAACATTATCAAGAGTACATCCGGCGAGAGTATTGCAATTCCGGGAACACTGGCGCTGATTGCAGCAGTTGTTTCTGTTGTGGCAAAAGAGTGGATGTTTTGGTATACAAGAGGAGCAGCGAAGAAGATCAATTCCGGCGCATTAATGGCTGACGCATGGCATCACCGTTCAGATGCAATGTCTTCTGTAGGTGCATTTGTTGGTATCCTTGGCGCAAGACTTGGTTTCCCAATCCTGGATCCACTTGCCAGCGTAGCAATTTGTGTTCTGATTGTGAAAGCATCTGTAGAGATTTTCAAAGATGCAGTAGATAAGATGGTAGATCACTCCTGTGATGAAGAAACAGAGGAGCGCATGAAAAATGTAATCTCCGAAGTAAAAGGAGTGAAAGGAATCGATCTTTTACAGACACGACTTTTCGGATCCAAGATGTATGTGGATATTGAGATTTCAGCAGAGGGAGATATTTCCCTGACTGAAGCACATGAGATCGCGGAGGATGTGCATCATACAGTTGAGAATAGTTTCAAAGATGTGAAACATTGTATGGTACATGTAAATCCGGTGAATGCATAACTATTATAAAAAATAAAGTTTATTTTTTGGCACAGACGCAGTTATTTTGCGTCTGTGTTTTTGTGTTGGTAATAAAAAACAGCAACCTGAGTTCTGTCTCTGAGCTGCAGCTTATCCAGAATAGAACTAAGATAATTTCGCACAGTTCCTTCGCTAAGGAAGAGCTCAGAGGCAATTTCCTTATTGCTGTATCCCTTGGCAATCAGTTCGATGATCTCCAATTCTCTTTCATTAATATCATAAGCACTGTAATCAAACACAGCCGAAGCCTGCAGCAGCTTCGGAATACGGGATACAATCTCAGTACCGAACACTGTCTGTCCGTAAAAAACTGCACGCAGAGCTGGTAGAATACTTGTATAATCCTGCTTAAGCAGATAGCCTTTGGCTCCCAGGCGGAGTGCTTTTATAATGTATTCGTCATCCGAGAATGTAGTAAGCAGCAGGATTTTTGCATGGGGAAATTCCTGCAGGATAATAGTGGAGGCCTCTAGTCCTGACATATTTTTCATGCGAATATCCATAAGCAGGATATCAGGTTGATATTTGCGGTAAAGCTCACAGGCTTCCTTACCGTCGGAACCTGTGGCAAAAACTTTTACATCTTCATTGATTTCCAGAATTGTCTTTAAGGCGCCAGCAACAAGACTGTCGTCGTCTACGATTATAATATTCATAAAAACCTCGTATTGTATTTTTTATTTATTAGTAAACGTTTCATTGTAAATTTTCGCTTGCTTAAAAGAGCCTGTATCGTTAAGAAAAATAGAATATATGAAAGATAAGGAAAGATTATTTGACAGAATCTGTCTTAGGTATCGTAATAAAGATACGAAAACCATTTTCTGTGCGAATCTGTATTGTCCCGTTTAAAGAACTGACACGTTCTTTCATGTTCAGAAGTCCAATCCCCGAATCGGATAGATCATAGTGGATATCTGTCCCGTTATCTTCAATACAAAGTTGATACAGCGCCGGATGCTCCCTGATGAGAATTTGAACAGAGTCTGCATTGCTGTGTTTCATAATATTTGCCAGCGCTTCTTTCACAGTACTGATAAAGCAGTATTTCACATTCCTTGGTACCTGACCGGAGATATCATAAGTAAGAACTACCGGGCAGAAGGAAAAATCCTGAACCAGGCTTTGGATGGCATGTTTCAGATTGACAGCTTCATCATGCAGATCATGTACACTGGAACGGATACTGTTCATTGCAGAATTTAGCGAAGTTTCCAGATTGTCCAGCAGAGGGGCAGTTCCGGCATCTTTATTGATTGCTTTGACAGCACCAGTAAGCAAAATCGAACGGGAAAGTACATGTCCTACATTATCATGGATTTCTCTTGCAATACGGTTGCGTTCCTTCAGGGTTGCATTGTAGATTTCATAGTTCTGTTTTTCCTGAAGTGCGTGATTCTTTTCTGCGAGCAGGAGCGTTCGTTCTTCACTGTCATCTCTGCTGTGGAGAAAATCCAGCTCCAGTTTCTCATAGTTTGCTGTATTCCGTTCCAGAAGAATTGCCAGTAAAGCACCGAAAACTCCGGCATATATAGTGAAAGCTGGAAATGTCTGTGGATCAGAACAAAAGGCTGCAAATATGTAAGAATAAATTCCGGTGGCCCATAGCAGAAACGGGCACAGATATTGATGCAAAATCACGTAAATGAAAATCGGATAAAATAAAAGAAGTTCTGTCAGTTGCAAAGTTATCAGTCCGTAAATAAGAAACAGAATACTGATCAGAATACGATTTTCAAATACATAACAGCAGCACATCAGGATCATTGTACACAGCAGTGCAAAGATAAAATCGCTGCCAGGTTCAATGAAAAAGAGAGCCAGAAAACTGTATAAAGTTAATATTCCGATATCCTGAAAATAGCGCATGATCTCTACTCCTGTTTTACACAATGAATATAAAATGTATCTTGGATAATCAGTAAATGTTCAGTACCTTCATAGTTATGATAATCATACTATAACCACAATAGAAAATAAATACATATGGCAAAAGATGTGACATTTGTCATGGTGAGAGGATGACAATCTGCACTTGGAGAGAACAGGAAATATGCTTATAATGGAAGCATCAGAGGAGTTATACCGCTGAAATGCTCAGAATATCGGGGAGGTAAAATATGTCACAGAATATTGTTCATATAGAGAATCTGGTAAAGAGATATGGAGATTTGGTAGCACTGAATCATCTGAATCTGGATATCAAAGAGGGAGAAGTTTTTGGTCTGCTAGGTCCGAACGGATCGGGTAAGACTACTGCGATCAATTGCATGTTATCGTTATTGAAATATGATAAGGGAACCATTGAAATCTTCGGAGAGCCGATGAGCCCGGATAATTATCAGGTAAAGAAACAGATTGGGATTGTGCTTCAGAATGTTGCAGTTTTTGAGGAACTGACCGTGCAGGAGAATATTGATTATTTCTGCGGTCTGTACATAAGTGAAAAGAAAAAGAGAAAACAGCTTGTTGAGGAGGCGATTCAGTTCGTAGGTCTGGAAGATTATCGAAAAATGCGTCCAAAGAAGCTGTCTGGAGGTCTTTTGCGGCGCCTGAATATTGCATGCGGAATTGCTCATAAGCCTCGCCTGATCATTCTGGATGAACCGACTGTAGCGGTAGATCCGCAGAGCAGAAATAAAATCCTGGAAGGAATTCAGGAACTGAATCGGCAGGGCTCTACGATCATTTATACTTCACATTATATGGAAGAGGTAGAGCAGATCTGCACCAGAATCGCGATTATGGATCATGGCAGAACTATTGCCTCCGGAACAAAAGAAGAACTGAAACAGATGATCAAAACAGGGGAAACGATCACAATAGAATCGGTGCTTTTGGATGAAAAGAATCTCAGAGAAATTCAGGCTCTGAATCATGTGTTTGATGTACATTATGAGAGCCAGATCCTTACGGTTCGATGTACAGGAGCAAAGCATAATCTGATCCGTATCCTGAATTATCTGCAGAGCCAGGAACTTGCATTTGGAAGAGTATTCTCGGAACTGCCGACTCTGAATGATGTATTTCTGGAAATTACAGGAAAACAGCTGAGGGATTAAGGGGGAAGGAACAGATGCTTCATTTAGTAATCTATAATGTGAAAGTAAAGCTGAGAAATTTTGGCACAACTTTCTGGCCACTGGCATTTCCACTGATCCTTGGAACGTTATTCTTCTTTGCTTTTGGGAATATCAATGATGCAGATTTTGAGACTGTGCCAGTAGCAGTAGTAAAAGAAGAACACGCAGATCAGGTATTTCTGGCATTCCTGGATCAGATTAAAAATGGCGAAGACCAGCTTCTGGCACCAGAGGAGATGACAGAAGAACAGGCGAAAGAAAAACTGGAAGATAAAAAAGTGTCGGGCATCTATTATGTAGGATCAGAGCCAACACTGACAGTAGCAGCGAGTGGAATCGAAGAGAGTATTCTACAGTCAGTACTTCAGAGTTATGAGAATACCAGAAGTACGGTTCAAAACATAATGAAAACGCATCCGGAAGGAATTATCGAAGGATTGAAAGCTATGATGAAACAGCAGGACGGGGTACAGGAACTCTCCTTAGGCGGCAGAACGATTGACGGAAATGTACAATTCTTCTATGCATTGATCGCTATGGGATGTCTGTATGGATGCTTTATAGGATTTGGTGCAGCAATCAGTCTACAGGCAAATCTGACAGCATTGGCTGCTCGCAGATGTGTAACACCGACACACAAATTAAAGCTGATCCTTTCTGAGCAGATTTCCTCATTTCTGCTGGGCTATGTGGATGTAATAATTCTGCTTCTGTATCTGAGATATGGACTGAAACTGGATTTTCAGGGACAGATGGGACGAATGCTGCTGATCTGTTTCCTGGGATCGCTGATCGGAGTTTCCATGGGAATCTTTGTGGGAAGTTTTGGAAAGATGAAAGAAGGAGCGAAGATCGGGATTATCCTGGGAATCTCTATGATCTGCAGTTTTCTGGCAGGACTGATGAACAACACCATGAAAGATATGGTGGAGAAACACGCACCTTTGATCAACAGGATCAATCCGGCGGCACTCATTTCTGATGCGTTTTACTGCATTAATGTATATGATGATACTGCCCGGTATCACAGAAGTCTGATAACGCTGGCAGTGATGAGTCTGGTGTTGGTGACAGCTTCATTTTTACTGATTCGGAGGGAACGTTATGACAGTATTTAAAGGATACATGAAAATATTAAAGAAGAATATCGGCCTGGTGATCATGTATCTGATAATCTTTTTCTCTGTGGCACTGGCGTTACAGGCGGCAGCAGGAAAAGAGGGCAGTGACAGTTATCAGAGTAAGAGTGTTGAGATTGGAATCGTAGATGAGGATGGGGGAACTCTGGCCCAGGGACTTGAGGATTATCTGGGAAAGATTCATCACATCACAATGCTGGAGAATGACAGGGAAGTTCTGCAAGAGAATCTGTTTTACAGAAATGTGGAGTATATCGTGCAGATTTCGGAGAATTTTGTACAGTCCTGTATTCTGGATAGTGAAAGACTTAAAGTAACAAAGGTTCCGGGTTCTTATACTTCTTATTATGTAGATCAGCAGATCAACAGTTATCTCAGCATGGCGAGAACATATCTGGCAGCAGGTCTTTCACAGGAGGAAGCAGTGGATGCAATTGCTGCAGAAAAGCATTCAGAAGTACAGACTCTGGCAGGAACTTCCGAGAATGTTACAAAGCCGGGATATCTCTATTATTTCCGTTATCTGCCATATCTGTTTCTGGGAGTATTCTGCTACGTGATGGGATATATCCTGATGGCATTCCGACAGGGAGATATTCAGAGAAGAATGGAAGCTTCTGCAGTATCTGTCAGACGACAGAGTATAGAAGGGCTGCTTGCGATGGGTGTAATGGGACTTGTACTCTGGGGAGTCGGGATTGCAGGTGCCGGGATTATGTACGGCAAAGCTTTCTGGAAGTCTCAGACACTGGGGTATTATATCCTGAATAGCCTGATCATGATGGCAGTGGCATTATCTCTTTCTTATCTGGTAGGAATGTTTGTCAAGAACAGCAACATGCTCAGCGGACTTGCCAATGTAATCTCGCTCGGCATGTGTTTCCTATGTGGTGTATTTGTACCAATGAATGTCATGGACAAAAAAGTACTCAAAGTATCTCAGTTCCTGCCGGTATACTGGTACGAACAGGTTAATGAATTACTGAGCGAATATACCACACTTACGGATAAAGCGAAAGAACAGATACATATGGCCATGGGAATAGAAGTGCTGTTTGTTGTAGTGTTTGTGTGTCTGACATTGACAGTGGTGAAATATAAAAGACAGAAGTAGGAAATCTGGAAAATGAAAACGAAAAAAGCCCCGGGTAAATTGCCCGGGACTCTTTTTGTTTTCATGGATGTATCAATATTTATGTCTGGTCAGGCTGCTGGTTCCACTGTAGCCGGAACTGCTGTAAGGGTTTCCATTTCCCATACAATTTAATGTATTTTTATTGTTTGAATACAATCTATATCCATAGTAATGACCGCCTCCCAGTGGGATTCTGAAGTAGTATCCATAACTGGTTTTGGTAATCTTATCAATTTTGCGTCTTGTGTATGTGTTAGATCTGGATTGATACATTTTTACATTTTTTCCAGAAAATACAACTCTGCGGGGATAAGGCATGCCTCCCTGTGTATACCAGGTACCTTTAATAAGGCTTAAAGCCTTTTTCTCCTGCGCCTTTGTCGCAGCCTGTACGTTGTATGTAGTGGATGGTACTGCTGTGAGGCAGAGTGCGAGAGCACATACAGCGATTAGTAATCTGATGAGTTTGTTTTTTGATTTTTTCATTTTTCATTTCTCCTTTGCGTAAAAGTGTGTTTAATAGATACTTAAAGCTGATTTTATTATGCAGTATCCTCCCCACAATTTCAAGTACTCAGCAGTTTATATTTCATTGAAGCCGGAAATCCAAGAGTTCCGCTGGCAGAGAGACTGACATTTGCATCTATTTACCAGTCAAACCTGGATGAATTTTACAGAGTCAGAGTGGGAACACTGATGGATCAGATGGAATCATCTGAGGTAATTCGCGAGAATAAAACAAACATGACCAGTGAAGAACAGGTGAAAGCAATTCTTGCTGCGACCAGAGAACTGGATCAGAAGAAGGCTGCAATCTATGAACAGCTTATGGGAGAACTGGAGCCATTTCCATTCCTGAAGAACTGATCCTCCATTTTCTGCCGAAAATGTTCAAAAATTATGAAATCAAAGAGAAATCCCTGATCCGCATTACCCGAAATGCAGACATTGATACAGAAACTATTTATGATGAGGATCTGGAGATACAGGAAGAAATCGACCAGGTAAAACAGGGAAAAGAAGGGTACATTGGAATCAAGATCAATTCCCTGACAGATAAAGTGATCATCAATAAACTGGTGGAAGCATCCCAGGCAGGCGTCAAAATAGAGATGGTCGTCAGAGGAATCTGCTGTCTGATTCCGGAGATAAAGGGATATACAGAAAATATTAAAGTTGTAAGTATTGTAGGACGATATCTGGAACACTCCAGAATCTATCGTTTTGGTACAAAAGAGCGCGAAAAAATATACATTGCATCTGCTGATTTTATGACCAGAAATACAGTCCGCAGTGTAGAAGTAGCAGCTCCGGTCCTGGATGAAAAGTTGAGCATATAGCAATGCGGAAAAAATGCAGAAGAAAGAGAAAAGCGAAAAATAAAATAAAAATTAAAAAAAAGATAAAACTTTTTCGGGACATCATCTGTCAGTATAGTGAAACAAAAAATAAAGACTTGAATATAGTAAATGAAAAATCTATAATAAATTCAAAGTCGAACTATGGCGATAAGGAGTAACAGACAGATGGTGAATTACGAAAAAGTTGTAAAAGCAGCAATCAAAGGCGACGAAAGCGCATTTGCGCAGTTATATGAATCTACTCAGCATGATATGTATTACATTGCGTTAAAATATATGAAGAACGAAGATGATGCAATGGATGTTGTTCAGGATTCTTATATAAAAGCATGGAGATATCTGGGAACCATACGTGATCCGGAGAATTTTCCGTCCTGGCTTGGGAGAATCGTGGCAAACACAGCCAGAAATATGCTTGCAAGGAAGAAGCCATTGCTTTTCTCCGAAATGAGTCAGGAGAATGAGGACGGAGATCTTTTTGAGTATGAAATAGAAGATGAGAAAGCACAGTATCAGCCGGAACGGAACTATACACAGAAGGAAACACAGGAACTGGTGCATGAACTCATCGACAGTCTATCTGATGAGCAGAGACTCTGTATCCTTATGTATCATCTGGATGATCAGAGTATCAAAGATATAGCAGTAACATTTGGAATATCAGAGAATACTGTGAAATCAAGACTGCTTTATGGTCGAAAAGCGATTAAGACGAAAGCGGAAGCACTGCAGAAGAAAGGATATCAGCTTTACACAGCTGCGCCTGTGGGATTACTGTTATATTTGCTTCTCAGCGACAGAAAATCCGATGTATATGCTGCAACTGCACAGGCGGTTCTTCAGGCACAGAGAGCAACAATTTTAAATAAAGCCAATACACAGGCAGTTGTCGGTAAACACAAAAGTGTGAACAAGAATACGGCAGGCAGATCAGCAGGTCGAAGTGCGGGAAAAGCTGCCGGAAAAGCTGCGGGGCGAACATTCCTGCATACAACTGCCGGAAAGGTTATTGCAGCAGTAGCAGCTATTGCAGTAGCAGGAGGCGGTGCAGCCGGAATTGTTCAGTATCAGAATTCAGTGAAGAAGCCTGAGATTGTGCAGCAGGAAGAAGCAAAAGCAAAGGAGAACCCGAAGCCAACAGAAGCTCCGGAGGAATCCGCTTCGACTGCTACTCCGGAACCAACAGAGGTTCCGGCTACACCAACACCAAGCCCGGAGCCGACCCCGACCACACCTCCGGTACAGCAGTTGGCAGATGATGAATATTCCTCCAGAATTGCCGGAAATCTTAACAAACAGGAACTGGAATTTGTACTGGCTTATGGCGTGGATGAGGTTACGGACAATGCGGCAGCCTTGCATGATACGGTTTATACATTAAATGAACTGTGTCTGGGTGTTAATTCTTCCAGAGAACGTATGATTCAAAAACAAGGGACAACAGGAGACGGGAAGTATATGTATTTGCAGAGTGATGTCAACAGATATTTCTCATCCTTTACAGATTTCCAGTTTACAGAAGGCTATGCATCGGGTTCGATTCAGGTACAGAATGGATATGTGACTTTTTGGCCGGCAGAACTGAGTTGGTCTACAACTGTTTCCATTACTGATACCAGCTACACAGATTCTTTAATGAAGATTCATTATATCTATACGAAAACAAGTGCAGAAGACGGTTCGGTTACTTCAAACAGAGTTGCAACACTTGTACCCGTGGGAAATGGTCTGTATCGTATTATCAAAATAGAAGGAGATACCGGTGCTCCAGATGTTTTTGATAATGACACTGCAGCCGCTTCTGCGGAAAATCAGGCAGAACCAGCACCAGGAGAAAATCAGGCAGAGCCGGCTCCGGATGGAACGCAGACAGATTTTGAAGAAAACCAGGCAGAACCTGCACCGGAACAGACGGATACCACACAGGAGACTCAGGCAGAAGGCTCAGTTACAAGTGCATATCAGAGCGTTCTTCAGAGTGTGGCGGCAAATCAGGATGGATACACATTCCCGGAAGTATCTCAGGAATATCTGACAGGAACGAAGGTATATACTTTGTATGATATTGATCAGAATGGAACACCAGAATTGATTGTTGGTGCAGAGTTCAAGGATTCCGGAAAATACCTTTTGTATGATTATCACGTTTACACTTGTGATGGATCAGATGGAAATTATCAGGCACACCGCGTTGCGGGAGATGGTTTTACTGTGGGCTGTGAAGCAGCACCTGATGGAAACGGAATCCTGAGACAGGAGATTGCATCTATCAGAACGATGGAGACCAACTATTATCGTGGAACCCTGCAGAATGGAACTTTAACATTCGATACTACACCACTTTATACTTCAGACTATAGCACCGATTACTCTACCTTCCCGGTTCAGAAGATCTTAAACTGGATGGATATTTCGGATATGAGCGGATTGAATTAACATATAGCAAAGATATCTGACTGACGCAGGCTTTCACGTTCTATTTGGCCCTTGACTTGATATCTGTGAATTGCTTTGTTGTTTAGTAGCTCCTACAATTCGCATAAATAATGTTATACAATAAAAAAAGTACTCCAGATGAAAAAATGTCTGGAGTATTTTTTATATAATTTTTGATTAATTTTTAAAACTTTTTCAGGAGTTATACTGTCTATATAGTGAAGTTCAAAATACAGAAAGGAGAAGAGAGACTATGGAATTACTATGTACGCATCCATGAAAGGATGCGATACAAGCAATTACTACTGTTCACTATTTCATTTGATCAATCTGACTGTTCTGATCTGGAATGAATTTCATAACATCAGAAATATTACAGTCAATTACCTGACAAAGCGTATTCAGAGTGGTAGTTGTAATCGGTTTGCCACTTCTGAGCCGCTGGATTGTGTCTGGAAGGATCCCGTGTCGGTTGATCAGTGCGTAAGTACTGATTCCACGATCAGCAATGGTTTTCCAGAATGGGTCATAAGAAATCATAGCATTCACCTCAATATAATAGAAATGTTAACATGATTCTTATTACCTATATGTATGTTAAAGCATCTATTTTATAAGTGAAAAAATGGGAAATACATGGAAATTGTGATCTGACGGTTACTGCTCGTGCTAAAACCCTGAGACATGCAGAGTAACTTTAATTTTAAGGCATAAAATCTGTGTATTGCGAAGCTGGATATTAAGAATTGAGTGAACAATAATTGTATGAAGCAGGCAATTATTTTGATGCGAATGTTATATTGACTATAGTAAACCTGCGTAGTAAAATCAAATTATGTAAAAACACTCTTTCAGAGCGAAGAAAAGGAGAGAAAAAGTTTATGAAGAAAACAATGAAAAAACTTGTCGTATTAGTAGCAATATTTGCAATGCTGATAACCGCAATTCCGGTTTCCGCTGCAAATGATGCAGCAACCCATACTTGGGTAACCGACAAACTGGTAGGATATGTTCCAGTAAAAAGTGATGCGAAGCAATTAAGTCTTGCAACAACAAAGGCAAAAAATGTTTCTGTCAAAGTTGCGAATCCGAAAATCGGAAAAATTGTATATGAAGATCTGACCTTTATGAAATTAATTCATTTCGTTCCAAAACGAGCAGGAAAAACAGTCGTTACAACAAAAGTAGGAAAGAAAACTTTTAAGACAAATGTTACCGTATACAAATATACCGATCCAATTTCATCAGTAAAAGTTGGAGATACAACAATTTCAGGAAGCAAATTTGCCAAAACAGACAGAATCTATCTCGACTATGATAAATACGCAGGTAAAACAATAAATTTAAAATTTAATACAAAAAAAGACTGGTATTGCTGCTATATGGAGTTAAAAGACAAAGATGGAAACGACATACCAAACCTTATTAAACAAAAAGAGGGCGGTTCCTTTAAGGGAGTATATGTGCATGGCGGTAAAGGAAACTTTATTTGTAACATTGTTTTTGAAAATATGAAAAACAAAGGAGTGGAAACACTTTCTATTGTATTTAAATAAGAAAAAAGATACCGAGCGATCATCGGAAAGAATGCATACTCCAGGCAGAAGAGAGTTTTGTCTGGAGTGTTTTTTCAGTTTCACCTGTCAGTATAGTGAAAAGAAAAAAATAAATCGAAAAAATTTTAAAAATCTTAAAACTTTTTCGAAACTCACATTGTCTATATAGTGAAAACAATAAAAAACACATAAAGGAGAAAAGAGATTATGAAAAAACAGAAAGTATTATCACTGATTTTGGCAGCGGCATTATGTGTCAGCACACCAGCATCCGCCATGGCAGCAGAATTTAGCAGCGGATCCGAAAACGATGCAGTACAGGTAACGACAGAAGCTGCCACAGAGGAAGCCTTTACAGACAGCACAGATGCTACAGAAGAAACAACAGCGAATGCAGATGTAACAGAGTTTGTTCCGGAAGTTAACGATGAAGATGCAACACTCAATGCGGAGGCTGGAAATGATATTGATAATGCTACCTCTATTTCATTGAATACAGAATATACAGGGGCATTATCTGATGATAACGATGCAGATTTTTATAAAGTTACATTAAATGAGGCTGGACTGTTTAGTATTAAAGGCATTTTCAGAACGAAATATATTAGATGGAGAATATATGATGATTTTGGAACACGATTAGATGATAAATACTGGGACATTGATAATTTGAGTCAGAGGGGGTCTTTTGAATATTCATGGAATTTAACAAAAGGAACTTATTATATTTCAGCAAACTCTGATGCAACGGGGACATATTCTTTTATATTAGGACACAAGAGTGCAAATGAAACATTCTCAGAAAATCAGGGTGGTTCTGATAATAATTCGGATGATGCAAATCAAATTGTATTAAATAAAACATATAGAGGTCAGATTGCGCTTAATGATAGAGAGGATTGGTATAAATTTACAGTTCCGAAAAAAGAAACTGTTAAAGTGATAGGAAGAGCACAATGTGGTCCTAATTGGAAAATTTATAAAGAAGAAGATGGTATTATGACTTCCGTTTGGAGCACAGAAACTTATTCAGTTGAATCTGATATAGAGTTAAATGTCGGTGATTATTATTTAGTAGTATGGGATGGAAATTCTACAAATTATCAATTCAAGCTCCAGACTCACACCCACAGTTGGAAAAACGAAATCACCAAAGCTACACTTACACAAAACGGAACAATTACACCGGTTTGCTCATCCTGTGGTGAGACAGGAAAAGTCAGAACGGTTTATTATCCGAAAACCATCCGTTTATCTAAAACAAAATATAATTACAACGGTTATGCGCAGAAACCAACTGTAAAAGTAGTAGGCAGTGATGGTAAAGTAATCAGCCCGACTTATTATAAAGTAACATACAGTAAAGGTTTAACTGCAAGAGGAACTTATGCTGTAAAGATTACTTTCAAGGGTAAGTATTCAGGAAGCATTAAGAAATACTTCAAGATTGTATAAAGGAATAATAAGAAATTTTTGAAGAAAAAAGTCGTAAACACTGGGAACATTGTTTACAGATGATAGTAGTTGTTTTGAAAGTAATGTACTAGAGCGTGTCTGAAAAATCATTCCCGCAATCTGCACGCCCCACTTTGCGGGATATTTCACCCGAATTCAGTTGCCGTAGCCCACTACGGCGCCCTCATCCGGGCAAAATATCCCACAAATTGTGACGCACATCTTGCAGAAAGTCTTTTTCAGACACGCTCTAGAGAAAGTGAGAAGAAAGACTATGAAGCGAACAATGAAAAGAATTTTGACAGCAGTGTTAATTTTGACCATGGTGGTGGCGGCAGTTCCGGTTCAGGCAGGAATTCCGCAGTATTTTCCAACGAAAAAAACACTCACAGTGTATCCGGCAAAAACCAGCAAAAATTATTTTTTTCAGAGGACATATATGGGGGCATTTGATAAGAAATCTGATAAGGTGACTTCTGTGAGCAGCAGCAATTCATCTGTTGCAGAAGCATATGCAATCTATTCTGAGCTATATGCAGTTCCAAAGAAAGTCGGAAAAACTGTAATTACAGCAAAGAGTGGGAAAACAACACGTAAGTGTAATCTTACAGTGAAAAAATATGTAAATCCGATTGCATCCGTAAAAGTTGGAAACTCAACTATTGCAGGAAAAAAATTTGATACAGAAGCTTATCGGGTAGTATCCTATTCCAGATTTGCCAACAAAAAAGCTAAGATTACCTTTAATCTGAAAAAAGGCTGGTCTTTCGTAGATGGCGTATCTTACCTGCAGAAAAACTGGATGAAATCTGAAGATGTAAAGAATGGTGCTGTTATCCCGATCAGAGGAGGCAGTGGATTTGTGGTTATAACAAATGTAGTTAATGACAAAACGGGACAGCAGGAAGCAGTAATGCTTTTGTTCAAATAGACAGCCCCTTTTTCTAAGCTTAAGTATGAATGTATAAAATGCCATCGTAGTAAAATATAAGCTATAAAACACTTTATCAAAGTGAAGAAAGGAAAAAGTAACATGAAAAAAGTACTAAAACAGATTTTAACATTTTCACTGATTTTCATTATGGTTTTATCAGCAGTCCCAGTCCAGGCGGCAAACCCAGAAAGTTCTTTAACAAAGCAGGTTGTCACTTTATATCCGGGAAAAAGTAACAAAATTACATTATTTAATTCACGTTATTTAAATCTTGGCAATATTGATACAAGAAATAATTCTGTATCTGTAACAGTGCGTAACCCAGCTATCGCCAAAGTAGAGGCAAACAATTCTGGAGTATTTGCTTATCCGAAAAAAGTTGGAAAGACTTTAGTTACTGTCAAAGCAGGAAATATAACACGTAAATGTGCTTTAACAGTAAAAGAATACGTAAACCCAGTGGCTTCTGTAAAGGTAGGAAATACAACAATATCAGGAAAAAAATTTGATACAGACCCTTATCGTGTTATATCCTATTCTAAATTTGCCAATAAAAAAGCAAAAGTCACCTTTAATTTAAAAAAGGGTTGGTCTTTCCAGTATGATGCTATATCTTATTTCCAGAAAACCTGGCAAAAGTCTGAGGATGTAAAAAATGGTAGTATTGTTCCGATTAAAGGTGGAAGTGGCTTTCAGATTATGACAGCAGTAGTCAATGATAAAACAGGACAAGTAGAACATTTATTACTCTGGTTCAAATAATATTTAAACAAGGAGACTCATGCCGAAAACATGAATCTCCTTGTTTTGTTATCGCGGGATATTATTAGCAAGACAAGGAAGAATTGTCATTAAGGACACCTTCTTTCGTACCTGATTTAAAAGTGAGAAAACCATTGAACGATATATGTAAATTATGATATAATATGACTATCAAAGAACAGGAGGTAATATTATATGGAAGCAATTATCAGACCATCCGCAGCATTACGAAACAATTACAGTGAAATTTCCAGAACATGCCGTGAAGAACGAACCCCTGTTATTATTACCAAAAACGGCATCGGCGATACTGTTCTCATCGGAATACAGGAATATAATCAAATGACCGC
Source organism: Blautia sp. MSJ-9 (assembly GCF_018919065.1). Lineage (GTDB taxonomy): Bacteria > Bacillota > Clostridia > Lachnospirales > Lachnospiraceae > Blautia_A. The sequence continues at coordinate 15,958 of NZ_JAHLQG010000045.1, forward strand.
AGAACTGGAACTGTTACGTACGTTAGCTGATGCAGAAGAAGATGTTGCGCAGGGCAGAGTTGCACCTGTACAGGAAACTTTTGACGATATCCGCAGTGCATTATTAGCAAGGGGGAACAGATGAGCTACCAAATTTTGCGAACAGATAAGGCAGACGAACAGCTCCGGGATATCATCTTCTACATTGCCGATGATTCTGGCAGTGTAGATATTGCACTGAATTATCTGGATAAAATTGAAAAGGCAATTAACAATTTAAAGGATTTTCCGTATTCTGGCAGTGTTCCCCACTATGCAACCTTGCGCCGACAGGGCTACAGAGTCCTGATCGTGGAACGGCATCTTGTATTTTACAAGGTCAATGAATCTCAGCAGATTGTAACAATTTACGCTGTCGTGGACGGCAGACGGGAATATCGGAAACTACTATAATATAGTACGGTTCAGATATAGATCTCGAAGTTGTCCAAGGAAATCAAGAAAAATCTGGTTCAACAGTTCTTCTTAATCGTTCCACAAATGCCCGACAGAAAGTATCTTCATCTTTAAATTTTGCAGTACTCATTCGCTGAAAGCTAAGAGGAAAAACAATATATTTATCTGAAAGTTGGGAAACGAGTGCATGAAGAGTTGTAGATTTTCCATATTGTCGTGCGCGGTTTATACAGAAATACTGACCAGCATCTACCATGGGAATGATTTGAGCAAGTTTGTCAGAAATATTGACCATGTAATGCTTCTCTGGAAAACATGTTCCGGTAATGTTGAAGGTTTTAGACATATTCTAGCCTCCTGACATAATAAAACATATATGAACAGACGCGGATTATAAAAAAGAAATACTACAATATTCACATTGACTGAACATTATAATATTTCTTTGATAATTTTAATGGTTATTCACAACATTTAGTTAAAATAAAACGCTCGAAATTCACCAAATGAGAAAATCGAACGTTCCTTAGAGCAGGGGATGAGAGAATCGAACTCCCACCAAAGGTTTTGGAGACCCCTATCATACCATTTGACCAATCCCCTATATGTAATTTCTGTTACTGTTGCAATTATACATATAAAAGCTACATTTGTCAAGCTTTTATATGCACAATTGCAAAAAACTAATGAACAGTTATTTCATAAAATCATAGATTTTCGGGTTATCATCTGGAGCCGGGTGTTGTTTTAAGCCGTAAACATTACGGATCCAGCCGGACCAGTGGGTCTGGGGATCATAGTGCAGACCGTTGATGGTGATCCAGCAGTGGTCATATCCCACGACGATCTTAATGTTTTTATATCCCACCTCTTTCGCCATAGCTGCGAATGCACATGCGAAAGAATAACAGTTGCCTCTCTTGGTCTGAAGCATTTTCAGGGCAGTGCTTCGGTACCAGCCTTTCTGGTTTAAGTTGGGATCACTGCCGCCGTAGCTGAAATTCCTCCAGGATACAATATAATTCCAGCAGGCACGGAGCTTTTGTGCCTTAGTCATATTGGAACTGGTGAGGGAGGAAACTGTCTGCATAGTCTGCATTTTCAGAAGTGCGGCAGTATTTTTCCTAGCTGCTCCACTGGAAGTGAAATAGAGCTGTCCGTTTTCACGGGAACGGTTCAGATAGCATCTTCCTTTGGAATCTGCATAATACAGATTATTCCGGTAAATGAAATATCCGGTGGCAGGGTGTCCGTACTTGGAAATGATATAATATTTCTTATCATAAACCGTCACCATTTTATTCTGATTATTCTGGATCAGACGTCCCTTCTCATCGAAAACATATACTTTATTGTTGATCCTGTGGGTGCCCTTGAAAGCGTAGCCGTCAGTTCCGAAATAGTATTTGATTCCTTTGTAATTCAGCCAGCGGTCTTTCACCATGCTGCCGTTTTTGTAGAAAGAAATTTTATTTCCTTTCACAGTCAGCCCTTTGGGGGTGGATGCCTTCTGCGATGTGGCAGTGGGGTCTGCGGTTACGGTTGTCTGGGAGACCACTGTGGTAAGTTCCCGGGCAGAAGCGCCCTGTGGTGCAGCAGCCAGACAAAGGACTGCCAGAAAAGCAGGGATTAATCTGGGTATTTTCATGCTTGTAATTCTCCTTCTTGTTTCCCGGTTTTAAAGCACAGGAGGGGAAACATACTCATAAATGTGCTGATAAAAAGTCTCTGACATTATTATATAAGGGAACGAAAAAAAGGTCAATTTTAATATGTAACATTTGCGGAAGATACGTGTTATATTGGTAGAAAGAAAAAGGAGAGGAGGGAGTGCTCATGGACAGGGATATATTACGGCAGTTTTACCGGCGGTATTCAGGGGAGATTTATCTGTATCTTTACTCGTTGTGTAAAAGCAGAGAGACAGCTGAAGATCTGATGCAGGAAGTATTCCTGAAAGCACTTCTTTCCCTTTCTGATCAGAATGAGAATCTTCGTGCATGGTTGTACAAGGTGGCGAGAAACGCCTGCTTTAATGAACTGCGGAACAGGAAAAGGGAAGTGAAAATGGATCCTGCTGCGGGGGCTGATATCTATGCAGCAGGAGCTGTGGAAAAAAGCCAGGACAGTCTGACAGACATACTGATCCGAAATGAGCAGAAAAAAATGTTATATGAAGCAATGCTGAAACTCCCGGACAGGCAGAGGGAGATCCTGGAATTGTTTTATTTTTCGGAAATGAGTATGAAACAGATCGCAGAGATCATGAAACTGACACCGCAGAATGTGCGGGTTCTTGCGTACAGAGCAAAAAAACAGCTTCGGGAGTATATGGAGGTGAAGGAATATGAGTTATAGGGAAAAACTTGAAAAGTATAAAAAGGATCAGCTTCCGGAAGAGGAAAAAAAGAAAGTAGAAAATGAGATTGAGAAAGCAGAGGCCATCAATGAATATCTTGCAGATAAACTGGAAGAGGAACTGATAGAAGATGACGAAGCCTTTCAGGACGGGAACGAGGAGAATACATTTCACGAAGAAAAAGATAGCAGGATGGAGGAAAAGGAAGCGCAGTTTGAGGAATATGTAAAAAAGTCCATCCACCGTATTTTTCGAAAAATATCTGTAGGAACAGGGGCAGTGCTCCTTGTGGCCCTTTTATTTGTACAGTTCGGACTTTCCCCGCTGGTATCTTTGTTTTATTATAATCCGGCGAAGCAGATTAAGGTGAAAATGGAATCCGACGGCGATTCGGAGAGCTGGGAAAGTTCGGAGTCTCAGTTTGGAATTGATTTTGGAATCTTTTCAGAACTTACGATGCCGTGCAGGAGTACAGATTCTGCCCAGGCGGTTTCTCAGGGATATGGAAATTACTATTTTCAGATCAATCCAACCATCGGATATGGGACGCAAAGCCGTCAGGGGATTGCAGGACAAATCAAAAGAGGAAAAATGCAAGCGTATACTCCCGGGTATTTTCAGTCTGTACAGGACAATTATTTTATAGCATATGGATTGGACAGAACTAAAGATTTCCGGGAGCAGATAGAGAATTCCGTGACAGATTATGGTGATTATTCGGTGAGCACAAGTCAATGGGTTTACGCATCTTTAGAGGATGGGGAGGAAACTGTCAGGAGTCTGGATAAAGAGGGGTTTTATTATACCTATGTTTCTTTTGACCAGACGCTGTCCTTCGAAGAAGTTGATCAATTGATGGAAAAACTGCAGAATGATGTTTCTGTTATGGGAAATCCATGGATCGCAGTGTATGCTTCCGAAGGAGATTATATGAGAACCTTGGGATATGATTATGAGAATACCAAGAATAATATATGGAAAGTCCCTGCTGAGTATAATCAGGGGTATCCTGAACTCTCACTTTTCAGTAAAAACAGTTATTCCGATGAAGCGTATGAAGAGGCACAGGCAAAGTTAAAGGATGAGAAAGCCATGACGCAGCACATGGTCAGCATGCTCCGGTATATGGCAGACCAGAAGAAATTTACAGCAATGATGGAAAAGATATCAGGGAGTGATAGAAACTGGTCACTGGCAGCAGATTATATTGAAGAGAATGGGTTGAAATCCTACGGGTTCGTGTGTGTGACTACCAAAGCGGATATGGAGAAGATGCTGATGGAAGACCATATCCTCGGCATTGCAGTAGAAGCATGGAAATAAAAAATAAGAATAAAAAATCCTGCCACGGAGCAGGAAAAATAAAAGCGGAGATGGAGGGATTTGAACCCTCGCACCGGTTGCCCGGCCTACCGCATTTCGAGTGCGGACCCTTCAGCCACTTGGGTACATCTCCATATTAAGATGAAAAACAGTTCCGCAGTATGATCGGAACTGTTTTTTATTATATAAGGAATCCGCAGAAAGGTCAATTCTTTTTTTATTGACGAATTGCTCTCACTGTAATAAGATAATAACAAAATGCGGTTGTTTACCCTGCGGATAAAGGTGAATTTGTCAGAGGCAGGTAGGCAGCTGTGAGGAAAGCGGACAGGTGACGATCATGACAGATAAGAAGAAAACGATTCTGGAAGCTGTGGAGAAGCTGACAGATACTTACCGTAAAGAAGAACTTTTTCTGGGAAGAGACAGAGAACGTCTTCCGAATAAGAAAGAAATCATTAATTTCATTAAAGATATGAGATCCATTATCTTTCCAGGATATTTCAGTGTGGATTCCAGTGCAAGTGTGTTCCCGGAGCATTATGTGGCATACCGCCTGAATGATCTGTATGACTGCTTACAGGAGCAGATAGAGATTGCATTTTTATATCAGGGTGAAGAAGAACAGAAGGCGAAAGAACATGCAGAACAGATTACAGAGAGATTTTTTGCAAATGTACCGGAAATCCAGCGTATGCTGTTGACTGATCTGCAGGCCGGATTTGACGGTGACCCTGCCGCCAAGAGCAAAGAGGAGATTATTTTCTCCTATCCTGGATTCTATGCAATTTATGTATACAGACTTGCACATGTTCTTTATCTGGAGAATGTGCCGTTTATTCCAAGGATTATGTCAGAGTATGCACATGGTTATACAGGAATTGATATCAACCCGGGGGCAACGATTGGAGAGTACTTCTTTATTGACCATGGAACCGGCGTTGTAATCGGTGAGACTACAGAGATTGGAAAGAATGTAAAACTGTATCAGGGCGTGACACTTGGTGCGCTTTCTACCCGTCAGGGACAGCTGCTTGCCAATGTGAAGAGACATCCGACGATCAGAGATAATGTGACAATCTATTCTAATTCTTCTGTACTTGGGGGCGAGACTGTGATCGGTGAGAACACGATTATTGGTGGTAATACCTTTATTACAGAGTCCATTCCGGCAAACACCAAGGTCAGTGCAAAGAGCCCTGAACTTGTGATCAAGAAACCGAGAAGTGCAGTGGAAGCTACAAATGTATGGGATTGGGAGAACTGATCCGGAGTAATTTCAGAGCAGATTGTAATAATTCACTAAGTAAACATAGCTTTACTATATAAATAAGAAAATAAAACAATCCTGGTTAGTGCAAGGGGCTTATGCCTTGTAGCTTACGCAGGATTGTTTTATTTTTGCAGACATATTCGGTTTTATTTTCAGAATGTCTGACTGATTGTGGCGGGGAACTAATATCTGCTGGACAGAGAGTTTTATTAAGAATTATAGTTTTATAAGGATGTTTTTAATGTCTTATTCCATTTCTTTATAACCGATGGATCCATCTTTATTTTTTTGCGGTCATAAGTAAGCAGGCCGTTAGTTTCTTCTTCAATATCCGAAAGCTGCGTATAAATTGTCGCAGAATATCCATTTTTTACAGAAGGTACAATGGTATCTTTCATCAATTTAGAGAAGCCATCAGCGAGGGCTTTGCTGCTGGTAAATTTTTTATATCCGTAAATATTTTTGCATGCACTGTGCTTCGGGATGCGAAGGGAGTAACCTCCGAATTCGGAAAGTGCAAGCACACGGTCTGACTTTGGAACAGGAAGTCCGAGGAAATAATAGTGCAGACTGTTGATATCTCCGCAATCCTGGTCAAACCAGCCGCTTGCGGAATCTACCAGGCGGGAAGGATCAAGTCGGTGGATAAATTCTGTAACTTCTTTTGTAGAAAATTGTCCCCATCCTTCATTAAAAGGCACCCATGTAACAATCGAAGGATGATTATATAAAGCCTTTATCATATCACGAAGTTCATAGATATATTCCTGACGTCCGTCTTTGTCTGTACGGGAAAGAAGGCGAGGATGAACATCTTTCACCGGAATGCGTGTCCAGTTCAGCAGCGTTGCAAGGTAGGTGACAAACCAGTGCTGGTAGTCGGAGCCTCCGTTTGGCATATCCTGCCACACGAGCATACCCATACGGTCACAGTGGAAATACCAGCGGTCTGTTTCAACTTTGCCGTGCTTGCGGAGCATATTGAAGCCCAGATTTTTCATGGCACGGATATCATAGATCAGTGCTTCATCAGAAGGGGCAGTATAAAGTCCGTCCGGCCAGTATCCCTGATCCAGAATGCCGCTCTGAAAATAAGGATGATTATTCAGGAATAAGCGGGGATAGCCATCATCAGCTAACTGGACATCGCATTTGCGAAGGGCAAAATAGCCAAGAATACGGTCTTCACCATATTCCAGGGAATATGGGTAGAGCCATGGTTCCTCCGGAGTCCAGGATTTCTGTGCATTTTCCGGAATAAGAATAGCAGATTCTTTTCCAGGCAGTAAAACAGCAGAAGTAATTTCATCATGCATCAGATCATCGGTAAGCCCTTCAGCATCCAGAAAAACCGGAGGATAGATTTTACAGATAATATCACAAGGATGATTGCTATGTATGGCGGTTATATTCTTGGATTCAGACTGAGATTGTACAGAAACAGTGCGAACTCTCATACGGACCTGTCCATGATCGTAATCTGGAGTGGTGCGAATATCTTTTATGTATTCATTTGGTGCCATTTCTATCCATACTGTCTGCCAGATCCCGCTCTGTGCAGTATAAAACATCCCACCGCGATTCAGCTGCTGTTTTCCTCTGGCATGGTAAGAAGTATCGCTGAAATCGTGTACACTGATGAGGATAGAAACCGTGAGGTCTTCTGTGACAAAGTCTGTGATGTCTACAGTAAACGGTAGATATCCGCCTTTATGATAAGCCACGAATTTACCTCCTATGTATACGCTGCAGATCTGGTCAACAGCGCCGAAATGAAGAAGAAGCCGCTGACTGTTCACATCTAGACAGCCTTCCGGAAGCTGGACAACGCGGGAATACCACAGAACTTCATCAGGCAAAAGCTGTCTGTTGACCTGAGAAAGTGGTGCTTCCGGTGAAAATGGAACCAGAATCTGACCATCGAACGGAAAGTATTCATTTTCATAAAACTGATATGGCAGAATCCGCTTGTCTGTGATCAGATAATCCCACATGCCATTCAGATTGATCCAGTGTTTTCGTTTCATACCCGGACGTGGGTATTCTTTTAATGTTTCTCCCTGAGCTGCCGCTTCAGTCCAGATAGTCTTCAGTTTTTTCAAATCTATGTCCTCCTCTGAAATTTTATATAAATGCTCGTAACTGTTCAGTACTTTCACAGGTATCAATAATCTTGTTGATCAGTCCGTCTTCCTCAAGAGAAGAAAGATTGGTTGTCACAGTTGGACTGCTTAAATGAAGATCATAAGCGATATCCTGCTGTGAGACCTTTTCTTTTCTATAAATATACTGATAGATCAGGTTTCTGTTATTTTCCCTGATTTGGTTTGGTGTAATGCTTTTTTTCATATGATGTCACCTGTTTTGTAAAAATATTTTGCAAAATGAAACTACAATTTTATTATAACAAGGAGAAAAAAAATCGTCCATTGTTGAAAATGCACAGCAACAGCTTTTGCAGAGGCAGGTGCAGACGTAGCAATCGTTGATCTTGACTTCGAAGAAGCGCAGAAAATTCTATAAACTGGATTCTCTCAGAACAACTATGACAGAGGAGCTGGACAACAGAAGAGAGAGTATGAACATAAAATGTGAAGCTCTGGCAGTGCAAGAGAGCTTGCTTTAGTTGCAAGAAGCGAGTTCTTTTTCAACGTTGTTTTTGCTTACATATTGCTATAAAACGAAAAAAAGAATTGCCTGTTAACGGTGAAATTGTATATACTGTTAAAAAAATAGAAAAAATTCAAATTTAGTGTTGACAAATGAAGATTCATCATATATACTAGTCTTCGTCGATGAGACAGAGACGTACAGACAATAGGCTGTGCGGGTGTAGTTCAATGGTAGAACACCAGCCTTCCAAGCTGGATACGTGGGTTCGATTCCCATCACCCGCTTATGCGATAGTGGCGTAGTTGGTAACGCGCGACCTTGCCAAGGTCGAGACCGCGGGTTCGAGCCCCGTCTATCGCTCTTTTAACTGAATATCTGCGGGTGTAGTTCAATGGTAGAACACCAGCCTTCCAAGCTGGATACGTGGGTTCGATTCCCATCACCCGCTTGTGCGATAGTGGCGTAGTTGGTAACGCGCGACCTTGCCAAGGTCGAGACCGCGGGTTCGAGCCCCGTCTATCGCTCTTGAGACTTCGGATTTTCCGAAGTCTTTTTTCTGTTTCCGGATATATTTTATTGCAAAAATTTTTGGTTTGTATACATAGAATAGTGGTCACCAGAAAGAATTTGTTTTGGCATCATTATTCAAAAAAGTTTTTGGAAAGTGGAAATATAAGAACTGCCACATATTCAATAAGAATATGCAGCAGCCCGTTAGGAAGGATTATAGAATTATGATATCTGATATCAGATGTCAGCTCAGGATTGTTCTGAGACAGTGTCGGAATCACCGTAAAAGGTCAGGAGATAGAGTCCGCAGATTCCTACCAGACCATATACGATCCTGGAGATCCAGCTCATGCTTCCGAAAAGGAGAGCGACCAGGTTCAGATTGAAGAAACCAATCAGTCCCCAGTTAACAGCTCCGATAATGGCGATAGTAAGCGCCGTATATCTTAAACATTTGCTTCCCATAAGTCACCATCCTTTCATAAACCTGTTGCTGTATGCAGCTTACACAGGAATCATAAAGCTATTACATTCCTTATTGTTTCACAGAAAATAAAAAATATGCACAGCAGATCCAAATTAAATTTTGAATGCTGTGCATATTTTGCTTTTCATTAATGATTTAAGGTGTACAAATCAAAAATTTATTTTGTAATTTCTTAAAGCAACTGTATTTAGAAAAAATATATTTAAAAATAGGCTTATTTTACTTTAAGAATCTGTTTTGCAACTGCATCTTCATCAAAGGAAAATGCCTCCTGTGCCTGAACAGTTACATCGCTCTCATCTGTCAGTGTAAATGCCTGACATACATTAACTGTCTGTCCCGGCTGGATCTCAGCTGTAAAATGATCAATTGCATCATCATTATTCTCTGGAATAGCAGCTTCGCAGGCTTCTCCATGCTGATAAGCCTTTAAGCTTACATCTACCATTGCGCTGGAAGCAGTAGATTCGTTGTTTGTATAATCATAATAAACCATAATACAAGGATTTCCGGCGAAATCTTTCGTGATCACATGTTTGGTATATTTGATTGTAAATTTGTCTGTTGTAAGGTTAAGAGTATCATCAGCAGATGCTTCCGGTGCACTGGAAGCTGAGGAATCTTCGCTGTCTGTATTGTTAAGAGAATTGTTGATTTCGTCTTCAACGCTCTTGAAGTTTGCAGACATAATTTTGACTGTCTCATCATCCAGAGAAACAATCTTCCATCCGGAATTGGTTTTGATCAGCGGATAGGTGATATCCGCTTCAGAGAACTCATCTTTTTCTACTTTCTTAGCCTGCTCATTCAGAATAGATGCAAGTGTTTCCTGAGTTTCATCTTCGGAAAGCTGATTTCCAGCATAAGCATTGGAAACAATCTGACGAAGAAATTCCGTGATAGTTGCCTTATAAATATTAGTTCCATCAATGTAGGTGATATGTGCAGTGACGGAAGCAGTGCCGTTCTGAATGTCGAATCTGTTTTTTGTGATCTTGTAAGTCATTTTTTTGTTGATCTCTGAGAAGAAATCAGTGTATGCAGTGTTACGGATATCTGCGTTGTCCAGCGCAGAGAGATCACTGCTCTGAATCATGGATTCCATTGTAGTGAAGTCCATGTTCTGCATACTGTCAAGAAACTGCTCGACTGCTTTGCGTGGCTGCTGACGCTGATAGAAATAAAATCCTGCGCCTCCACCGATAGCGAGAACCAGGATCAGGATAAAAATGATCAGTCCTGCATGCCCTTTTTTATTCTTTTTTGCCATGTTTCCTCCTGTCTTGGAGCATAATTGCTCTGAAACGTGTTAAATACTTGTGTTACCGGGCACGGAGTGAACAGTAACACGATAGTTTCGTGAATAATAACATTATACCAGAATGCGTTGACAATGGCAAATTCCTTCAATTATAATCAGGATAACAGGGGTGGTAACGTTATTGAGAACAGTAACGTGCAAATATAATACAGGAAAGAAGGCGTGAATTTATGAAATACGAGAGTTCTTTTAAATCAGAAGCGGACGGGCTTGAGATTTCGATTATGGCAGTGATCCCGGATAAGAAAACATACCGCGCAGTTGTACAGCTGGTGCATGGCATGAGCGAACATAAAGAGAGATATCTTCCATTTATGCAGTATCTGGCGAATCTTGGATATGTGACAGTGATTCATGATCACAGAGGACATGGAAAGAGCGTGAAATATCAGGAAGATCTGGGCTTTACATATGGTGGTGGAGCAAAAGCAATGCTCCAGGATATCCGTACCGTAAATCGAAAAATACATACTCAATATCCGGACCTTCCGGTGATCCTTATGGGACACAGTATGGGTTCTCTGGCAGTGAGAGCGTTTGTTGCAGAGCATGACAGTTGTGTGGATATGCTGATCGTGTGTGGTTCTCCGAGCTACAACACGGCAATGCCGCTGGGCGTAGGCATTGCAAAGATGGAAAAGGCTGTCTTTGGACCAAGACACAGGAGTAAGCTGATCGAAGCGATGTCCTTTGGCGCAGGAGCTGCCAAATTCAGAAAAGATAAAACCTGTACTGCCTGGATCTGCTCAGATCCGAAGGTAGCACAGGAGTATAAGGAATCTGAATTGTGTGGTTTCACGTTTACAGATGATGCATATCTGGCATTATTTGAGCTGATGAAACGTGCTTATGACACAGAGAAATTTTCGTGTACGAATCCGAAGATGCCGGTGTTGTTTGTGAGTGGAGCAGAGGATCCATGTCTGATCAATGTGCGTCATTTTGCAAAAACAGTAAAGGCAATGCGTCATGCAGGATATCTTGATGTAAAGGGAAAATTATATCCGGGCATGCGTCATGAGATCCTGAACGAAATTGGTAAAGAGCAGGTATATCATGATATCGCAGTTTATATGAGGAAAAAAGGTTTCTGATCATTTGCAGTATAAGATAGAAGTATCCGGTTAGAATAATATGCGTTACCAGAAATACGTGAAGGGGAGAAATCGGATATTGAAAAAATTAAGAATATTACTGTTGATACTGGCAGTAACCGGATGCGTGGAATGTACAGGATGCGCTGCAAAAAAGTCAGCATCAGAACAGGGAGAGCTAGTGAGAAATGAGAGGCTGTTGGAGAAATCCGGCAGTCTTTCTTAATGTAAGGCTTTACGTTTAGGTGAAAAAATGATAAGATAATATTCAAAATTTAACCAAATAAACTGCGAAGCAGTCACAAGGTTATAAGCAGAGGATTCTATCTGCTTAATATGAAATGGATTACAAAGGAGGAACTCCATGGAAAAAAATAAAAATGAAGAACTGCAGGAACAGGTTCAGACAGAAAGCCAGGAGGAACAGAAGCCGTCCTCCAATGCACGATTCATGCTCTGGACTTTGGCAGGAATCTACTTATTGTATACCGGCTATAGTCTGTGTAAAGGATTTATAACAGGAGCAGAAGGTACTGGCATTGGATTTATGTTTGCCGGAATTGCGTTTGCGGTCATTGGCGTGGGTCTGTTAGTTGCCAGCATAAAGACTATGATCTCAGAGGATAAGCTGAAGAAAGCAAAAGCAGCAAAGGATGCTGCAATGGCTGCTGCGGCAGGCAGTGAGCTGGATAAAGGTGATGGATCAGGTACAAAGAAATCCATGAGTATTTCAGAGAGAGCAAATCTGGCAAAGAGATTAGAAAATGAAGAGGAAAGCGAGGAAGAATGAAAATATTGATCACATTGCTGAAGCCTCTTTCCTTTTTGCCGGCGTTGTTGATGATGTACGTTATCTATTCTTTTTCAGCACAGCCGGGTGAGGTTTCAGGAAATCTGAGTTATCAGGTAAGCTATGATATTGTAGAATTAAAAAGTGAACTTTTATCTGAGAATTTAAGCAGTGATGAATTAGCTTATAAAGCGGACGGGATTCATTATTATGTGCGAAAAGCAGCGCATATGACGGAATACTTTCTGCTGGCTATTGCGATTTCCTTTCCATTATATGTGTATGGTGTGAGAGGAATCTGGCTGATGATCCTTGCGGGGATCGTCTGTGTGGGATTTGCCGGACTGGATGAATATCACCAGTCATTTGTAGGCGATCGTACTCCGGCAGTAAAGGATGTGTGCATTGACAGCAGCGGTGCATTTATCGGTATCCTGCTGGTTCAGGCATTCTGCTGGTCAGCGTTGAATAATCCAAACAAAAAGAAGAAAAAACGTAAATAAAAAACTGTAGGTGTTCTGTGTAAGAAACAGAATGCCCACAGTTTTTTGTTAGCTTTAAGCCTGAATTTCTGACAGTTTGTTCAGTCCTGCTTTGGTATGGCGGATAAAGATATCTCTGACTGCCTGGATTTCTCCGAGCCCCTTCAAAGTACAAGTGACAGAATAGCCTTCTTTTTCCAGAATACTTTTCCAGGAATCATCATCTTCTCCGGACATATCATTGGTGGCATGATCGCCCGCAACGATCATGAAAGGTGCCAGATGAACATGGTCTGGGTGAAGTTTCTCTAATTCATCGAGAAAACTTTCGATAGAAAAATCTCCCTCGACAGTACCCATATGCATATTGGAATAGCCGAAATGTTTGAACAGCTGATCCATTTCAGGATAGAGTTCATTGGCAACATGCTCTGTTCCATGTCCCATAAATAAGAGAACTTCGTCAGATCCGGGATGATATTCCCGGGCCATAGCCTGACAGACTTCTTTTTTATCCTGGCTGGTGACCATCAGGGAATCACAGATGATGATGGATTCAAAGTCCTTTTCAAATGCCATAACTTTCTGTTTCATGGCGTCGCTTTCAAAGCCTGTGATCACGTAAGTCGGCTGTACGACCACATTTCGGAAGCCGTCTTCTCTGATCTGAAGCATAGCTTCATCAATATCCATAATGTGAATACCGTCGCGCTTCAGCAGTTTGGCGCGGATGCGCGGGCTGGTCCACGCGCGGTACAGTGGATATTCAGGATAAGCGTTGTGCAGATCTTTTTCTATCTGTTCGATGGTTTTCTTTCGCGTTTCTTCGTAACTTGTACCAAAGCTGACAACAAGAATTGCTGTTTTTTCAGATGCCCCCATATTAGATCTCCTTATATTAAGCATAATGCAGTTATTTCTCCAGGTACTGTTATTCCGCAAGAACAGCAGTGGATAATAACAGAATAATTGACTGCGCACTCATATAAGATATCTGCAGTTGCCGGGCATAGTGTGACCGGTAACCATCTGTTCTATTATACAGAGGAAAATGTGGAAACTCAAGTATGAAAAGGGGTTAAAAACAGGAAAATTGCATGGTATAATAAATATGTTGATTACAGTTGAATGGCAGAGGTTCATAGGAGAAAAGGAGGCAGAAAATATGTATCAGTCATTTACAGGCGGACTTGGAGGAATTGCACTTGCGAAGCATGGAAGAAGCCGTGCGATCAATGCAGAGAATCCCCACGGGGAGAAGGGGAAAGGCGGAATGGTCGCAAGCGAACTTGGTCCGTCAAGAAAAGGCAGTCCGTGTCTGAGAGATATAGAGCCGGGGGCAGTCATAACTCTGGCAGAGATGGAAGGTCCGGGAGAGATCAATCATATTTGGATCACAGTGGATAATAAAACAACAGATGCAGACTGCTTCGTATTAAGAGATCTGGTCATACGCATGTACTGGGATAATGAGGAGACACCATCGGTAGAAAGTCCGCTTGGAGATTTCTTCTGTTGCGGATTCGGCAGAGAATGCATTGTAAATTCTGTACCGATGGCAGTGGTGCCAAGCAGAGGATTTAACTGCTATTTTCCAATGCCGTTTAAGAAGAAAGCAAAGATCACGCTGGAGAACCAGCATGCAAATAAGATCCCGGCATTTTTCTATCAAGTAGATTATTGTCTGTATGATGAACTTCCGGAAGATATCACATATTTCCATGCACAGTGGAGACGGGAGCGTCTCACAGAGAAACAGAAAGATTACACGATCCTTGACGGTGTAAAAGGCAAAGGCCATTATGTAGGAACTTATATTGCGCTGACAACATTGGAGCGTTACTGGTGGGGTGAGGGTGAAGTGAAATTCTATATTGATGGAGACGATGAATATCCGACAATCTGTGGAACAGGTTCAGAAGATTATTTCGGCGGTTCCTGGAGTTTTGCGAAACAGGTAAATGGAAAAACTGTAGAGCAGACTTACAATACGCCATATCTTGGATATCCATACTATTCTGCACATGATGAACTGATCCATAATCCATATCATAATGATGATTGTCCTCCGATGCGTGGATTTTACCGCTGGCATATTCAGGATCCGATCTGCTTTGAAGAAGATCTGAGAGTAACCATTCAGCAGATTGGAGTAGGGTACAGAGGAATGTTTGAAAGACAGGATGATGTGGCGAGTGTTGCATACTGGTATCAGACACTTCCGCATGCACCATTTGCGCCATTAATGGCAAAAGAGGACAGATGGCCGCGGTAAAAAAATACTCAGAAAATTGCAAAAAAATTCAGCGCCTCAAAAAAAGAACCATAAAATAGAATGTCTGATAAATTGCTTGCGGAATTATAGCCGAAGCTTTATAATGGAAAGACAACACAAAAAGTTGTCTTTATATTCTCTCAATTCTGAAAAATATTTAGAGAGACAAATGCGGCTTAGAGCAGTTGAAGTATTGGGGTAGTAAACTGTTCGGAAAGGAGGTTCTTTTGGGGAACAAAGATTGCAGTATTAACAACATTTATCAATTGGAGGGAAGAGTACCGATCGCTAAGGCAATTCCGTTTGGACTGCAGCACATTCTGGCGATGTTCGTGTCAAACCTGGCGCCGATCACGTTGATCGCGGCAGCAGCTCAGCCATCGCTGAGTCAGGCACAGATTGCCATTCTTTTGCAGAATGCCATGTTTGTAGCCGGTATTGCGACTCTGGTACAGCTGTACCCGGTCTGGAAGATAGGATCGAAACTTCCGGTAGTTATGGGTGTCAGCTTTACATTCGTTACAGTATTATGCACGGTATCTGCCAATTACGGATATCCGGCAGTAGTCGGATCAGTCATTATTGGTGGTCTGATGGAAGGTACGCTGGGACTTCTTGCAAAGTACTGGCGTAAGATCATTACACCTGTAGTTGCTGCATCTGTAGTAACAGCGATTGGCTTTTCCTTATTTACAGTAGGTGCGAGATCATTTGGCGGTGGATACAATGAGGATTTCGGTTCTGCACAGAACCTGCTCCTTGGTACGATCACTTTGGCAGTATGCCTGATCTGGAACATTGCAGTGAAAGGATATCTGAAACAGCTTTCTGTTCTGGCAGGTCTGATCGTGGGATACATAATAGCGATCTTTATGGGAAAAGTAGATTTAAGTGCGATCATGTCAGGTGGTCTGGTTTCTCTGCCGCATTTTATGCCTTTTAAACCGGAATTCCATCCTGGAGCAATTCTTTCAACCTGCATTATTTTCCTTGTATCAGCAGCAGAAACGATCGGAGATACTTCCGCACTTGTTTCCGGCGGTCTGGACAGAAAGATTACGGGCGAAGAGATTTCAGGTTCCCTTGCCTGTGACGGATATGCATCTACATTTTCTGCATTGTTCGGATGCCCGCCTGTAACATCATTCTCACAGAATGTTGGTCTGGTGGCTATGACGAAAGTTGTAAACAGATTTACGATCATGACCGGTGCGGCATGTATGATCCTTGCAGGTTTGCTTCCGCCGGTTGGTAACTTTTTTGCATCCCTGCCGGATGCAGTTCTCGGTGGATGTACGATCATGATGTTTGGTACGATCCTTACATCTGGTGTTCAGATGATCGCAGACTGTGGATTTTCACATCGTAATATTGTGATCATTTCCCTGTCTCTTTCCATTGGAATCGGATTTACTACAGCAAGTGAGAGCGGTATCTGGGACATTTTCCCGGATCTGGTTCAGTCTGTATTTGCAAGCAATGTAGTTGCAGTTGTTTTTGTAGTATCTGTATTATTGAGCTGCATCCTTCCGAAGAATATGGATATTCAGAAAATTGATAAATAATAAGTCTGTCTTAAACAAAGCAGGTAAGTTCCCTGTTCTGATGCAATTTGCTGAGAACAGGGAATTTTTGGGAAAAGAATAAACAGAGAGAAAAAAGATTCATTAACTGATATCAAATAACAGGAGGCATATTTTCATGCAGAATCAACAGCTATCAACTTTAAAGGAAATCCGCGTCCACGGTACACAGAATTTTCCCTGTGCTTTTTATCAGACGGGAACCAGGATAAAAGGAAATATAGTAAAGCATCACTGGCATGAAGAGGTGGAACTTCTTTATTTCTCAGGTGGAGAGTTCTGCCTGGAGGTAAATATGGAACGTTTCCATATTTCAGAGGAATGTTTCTATTTTATTAATCCTGGAGAACTGCACAGCATCAATGTTGAGAAAAACGGAGGATGTGTGGAGAATGCGGTGGTTTTTCACATGGATATGCTGAATTCTTCTTATTCTCTGGATCAGATCCAGACAAATCTGATCCAGCCGGTTCAGAACGGAAGTATCCAGTTTCCGAGATGTCTGAGGAAGGATGAGCCGGCATTTGAACAGGTGAGAACTGCGTATGAAGAAATCCAGAATGCATTTTCAGGATCGGCTTACCGGGGGGATTATTATGACGGTGAGGCGGTTACGGATGATATTACACGCCAGTTGTTTATCAAATCTGCACTGCTTCGGATCCTGGCGGTGTTGTCTGCCAATAACCTGTTTGAAGTGACAGAGAAGAATCATGACCGTCGGATTGAAACAATCAAGACTACTCTGACTTATATTCAGGAGAACTATAAAGAGAAGATTTATATTCGTGATCTGGCAGGACTGATCGGGATGAATGAACAGTATTTCTGCAGATTCTTTAAGAAGGTCATAGGGCGTTCACCTATGGAATATGTGAATGAATACAGGATCAAGAAGGCAATCCATTATCTGAAGGAATCAGATCTGACAGTTACGGAAATCTGCCTGGAATGCGGTTATAATAATCTGGGAAATTTTCTCAGGGAGTTCCGGAAATATACATCGACGACACCATTGCAGTACCGCAGGCATTCATTGAAAGAAACACAGTAAATAAAGATCAGATAAGTAAACTTGGAAGAGATAAAAAGTTTATTTATCTGATTTTTATTTTTGCAGAAAGTCTTTTTCAAACACGCTCCAATACAGGTTGAGAATATTGGTAATATAAAAGTCAAAATTTCGTATTTTTTTATCAAAAAAATATAAGACAGGGGACTTGAAATTTGGTATAATTATATCCAAATGAAAAAGAGACCTTAGGCGCTAAAGGTAAGAGAGTATGATGCCGGGGAAGAAGCAAACAGCAGCGCCGGTTAATAAATCAAAAAATAAAAAACACAGGAGGATTTTTACAATGGTAAAGAAATGGTGGAATGAAAAGGTTGCTTATCAGATTTATCCGAAGAGTTTTTATGATACCAACGGTGACGGAATTGGAGATCTGAGAGGTGTTATTGAGAAACTTGACTATCTGAAAGATCTCGGAGTTGATATTATCTGGCTTTCTCCTTGTTATCGTTCTCCGTTAGCAGACCAGGGATACGATATCTCTGATTATTATGACATTGATCCGCGCTTCGGAACCATGGCAGACATGGATGAGCTGATCGATGAAGCGAAGAAGAGAGATATGTACATTCTGATGGACCTTGTTGTTAACCATTGCTCTGATGAACATGAATGGTTCAAGAAAGCATGCGAGGATCCGGATGGAAAATACGGCAACTTTTTCTATCTGCGTGACAAGAAAGAAGGAGAACTTCCGACTAACTGGCGTTCTTACTTCGGCGGACCTGTATGGGAAGACCTTCCTGGAACAAACAAACAGTATCTGCATGTATTCCACAAGAAACAGCCAGATCTGAACTGGGAGAACCCGGAAGTAAGAGAAGAAGTATATAAGAATATTAACTGGTGGCTGGACAAAGGTCTTGGCGGATTCCGTATTGATGCGATCATCAATATTAAGAAAGCACTTCCGATGCATGATTATGAAGCAGATCGTGAAGATGGCCTTTGCAGCATTAAGAAGATGCTGAAAGAAGCGAAAGGAATCGGCGATTTCCTTGGCGAGATGAGAGACCGTACATTTAAGAAATACGATGCATTCTCTGTTGGCGAAGTTTTTGATGAGAAGGATGAAGAGATTCCGGATTTCATCGGTGATAACGGATATTTCTCCAGTATGTTTGATTTCGAGGAGACAATTTGGGGAGCATCTGACAAGGGATGGTATGACTGCAAACAGATCACCCCGGATGCTTACAAGAAATGCTGCTTTACAACACAGAGAAAAATTGGCGATATCGGATTTGTTTCCAATATTATTGAAAACCATGACGAACCGCGTGGTGTCAGCAGATATATCCCGGAAGGTGACTGCTGTGACGCAAGTAAGAAGATGCTTGGCGGTCTGAACTTTATGCTTCGCGGACTTCCGTTTATCTACCAGGGCCAGGAACTTGGTATGGAGAATGTGAAGTTTGAATCTATCGATCAGGTAGATGATATTTCCAGTCTGGATGAGTATAAGGTAGCTCTGGAAGCAGGATGTACACCAGAGGAAGCACTGAAAGCTGTTTCAAGATTCAGCCGCGATAATGCCAGAACACCGATGCAGTGGACAGATGGTGAGAATGCAGGATTTACGACAGGTAAACCATGGCTGAAGGTCAATGCGAATTATACAAAGATCAATGCAGAGAGCCAGATGAATGATCCGGAATCTGTGAGAAGTTTCTATAAGAAACTTATCGCACTGCGTAAGGATCCGGAATACAAAGAGACTGTTGTTTATGGAGAACTGGAACCTGTATGGGAAGATGTACATAATCTGATGGCGTACTATCGTAAAGGGGATAAGACTCTTCTTGTAGTTGGTAATTACCAGAAAGAGCCACAGACCATTGAACTTGCAGGAGAGTGTAAGAAGGTTCTGCTCAATAACTATGACAATGTAGCTATGGATGGAAATAGGATTGAACTGCAGGGTTATCAGTTCCTTGTTATTGAGATGTAACAGAAGAAAAAAGGTTACTGAGAACGGAGTGAACAGTAACGAAAAAAGAACGGAAATCCAGGTATGATATGTGCCTGGATTTCCGTTCTTTTTGTATCTGTGAACTATAAGTAATCCCCGTAAATTGAATATTGATCCTGGTTCATCAGAGCGTGAAATCCTGCGTCGCAGATATCTTTGACGTGCCCTATAAAGCTGAATTGTCATCAGAGGAATCATCTTCAGGGGGATTCAGAATCTTTACGCTGTCACGTACTACAAGTCTGACCGGAAGAGAAAGATCCGTTGTTTTTGGATTCCAGCCATCGATCATTTTGAACAGGTATTCTATGGCAATGGTTCCGCGCTGGAAGATATCCTGATGAATAGTGGTGAGTGAAGGACAAGCAAGCTGCGCATACAGATTATCATCAAATCCGGTGATGGAGAGATCTTCCGGAAAGCGGATACCTTTGGTTTTGAGATATTTCATCAGGGTAACTGCATAATAATCGGAACAGCATATAAAGGCAGTGAATTTGTGTGCGACTGCATAAATCTCTTCCATACTTCCCTGGCGTTCATATTTGGAAGGGCGGATCACGATCAGATTATCCAGATTAATATCCAGTCCGTATTCCTGAAGCGCCCGCTGATGCCCGGTGTATCGGATATAGTCTACACCTTCCATATTGTCGGCGAGAAATGCGATTTTTCTGTGACCGCAGTCAAGAAGATACTTTGTCATCAGGTATCCGCCCTCTTCATCGTCAAGACCGATATTAACGTATCTGGCAATATTTTTTGGAGTGTAACTGTCGATAAGGACAGCAGGCTTTTTGTATTTGCTTCTGATTTTGAGATAATCGTCGTGGAGCATACCGATGAGGATCAGTCCTTCTGTGTTCCAGCTCACTACGTTGCGCACGATTTCATCAATATCTTCAGAAGTATAAAGCATCATATAATATCCCTGTTCACGGATAGCAGCTTCCAGAGCTCCCAGTAATTCACCGTGAAATGGATCTGTGAAGATATTCTCGTATTTATCCTTTCGCCTTTTTAATACAATTCCGATAAGTCTGGAATGGTTCTGTGCGAGATTTTTTGCATTCATATTTGGGACATAATCATATTCGTCCAGAAGTTTCTGAACTTTCTCAGCAGTCTTCTGAGAGACTTCACTGGTTTTTCCATTAATTACATTTGACACTGTGGTGGTGCTGGTTCCCAGCATCTCTGCCATTTCTTTAATTGTTATCATGTGAAATTCACCTCAATACAAAAATATATGAATATATTATCACAATGGGATATGAAAATGCAAGTATTGCACAAAAAAGTTTGAGTAAAACAAAGGGAAATTGTAACTGTTGCTCATAAGTCATTTGAGCGAGATTGATAATAATTAAAAAATGTAAAATACCGGTTACTGTTCACTGGCAATGTCATTAACTTAAGAGATTGTTGCTTGTTAAACGGGCAA
Organism: Blautia sp. MSJ-9; assembly: GCF_018919065.1. Lineage (GTDB taxonomy): Bacteria > Bacillota > Clostridia > Lachnospirales > Lachnospiraceae > Blautia_A. The sequence goes on from NZ_JAHLQG010000045.1 coordinate 36,991, forward strand.
TGATCTCTCTGATACCTACTTGATATTTTCTAAAATATTACTTGACAAATACTCCTCAATATGCGGCGTTATTACT
>NZ_JAHLQG010000026.1 GCF_018919065.1 Blautia sp. MSJ-9
ACTTCAGATTATGTATTGTGAGTACTGAAATTGCACGTCCTACATCTGTATCCTGGAAACAGGTTCTCAGATAAAGTGGTACTAAAGCTGCCTGCCAGTCATGACAATGTACTACATCATGAGTCCAATTCAGATAATTAAGGGCAGCAAGGGCAGCTTTTGCAAAATAACAGAATTTCGGAATGTCATCTATGAGATTCGTATATGGATTTCCCCAGGAGAAGAACTCATCATTATCTATAAAATCATAGACAACCCCATCCTCCTGATATTCCATAATTCCCACATAATACTGCTTTCCATCAGAGCAGAGATTCATATCAAAGGAACCCCTGTATTCCATCTTTTCCTGAAATTTCTGAGGAATACATTTGTATCTTGGAATAATGACCTTAACATCAATGTTCAATTTTGCCAGACTCTTTGGCAGGGCAGACATTACATCTCCCAATCCACCGGTCTTAACAAATGGATAACATTCTGATCCAATGAAGGCTACACTTCTTCGCGGTCCCAGATCAGGCTGTTTCGTTGGAATGTTCTGTTCATTCTGTTCAACAGATGGCTCCTGAATAATTGCGGTTTGCTTAACAGAAACATTCTCTGCTGTTGGAACAATAGTCTTAACAGCCTTTTGAGGACTGTTTTTTGCACTGCTTTTTACACTGCTTTTTACGCTGTTTCTTGCATTGCTCTTTGTATTACTTTTTGCATTGCCTTTGGTACTGCTTTTTTGAACTGTTTTTTTCTCATATCATTGATCTCCCTTTTGCATTTTACAAAGTCCGAAATTTATTACGCCTTAACTAAAATGTCTTCCGGTAAGTTCCTGATAAACATTCATTTTACAGATATTTATCATTTCCTGTTAATCTCAATTATAACACAAAATGCGCAAAGTAACTATTATTATGTGAAATGCTTCCATTATTATGTAAAATGCTTCCATCACTTAATTCTTACCTGAGTGATACAAGCAAATCCCACCCACTGCTTATTGCTCTTCGCAACCTCCGCAGGGGAATTACTTGACTCGGTTAAATTCTGCGAATCAGTGTTCCATTTACGCCAAGTATATCTCCATCAAACTCCCGGGCAAAAAGCACTTCCCCACTTCCTTTTACCTTTACCTTCTCATTCGATGCGTTTATCAAAACTTCCATTTTATTTCCTTCTTCATCTAATTTGATATACTCTACGCACCTGTTATTTTCATAGGTATCCGGGAAATGGAAATGTGGGCTTCTGCATGTTTTTTCATTTCTTCTAAGCATGATCAGTTTACGCATTGTTGCTATCTTTTCCTGATTCTCTTCACTGTGAATCTCGCTCCATGGCATACATCTTCTGCAGTCCGGATCATGGGCACCTTCCATTGCAATCTCCGTTCCATAGTAAATACAGGGACTTCCCGGGAGAGTAAAGAGAATTGCAAGCTGCTGATAGAACTTATCCAGATCATGAAAACGGTTCATAAGACGTTCCGTATCGTGTGAATCCAACAAGTTAAAAAGCACATCATTATTCTGCTGCATATACATGGTATAGCAACGGTTTACCATATATTCGAATTCCTCTTTTTTCATCGTTTTATCAAGGAAAAAGTCATGGATTCCACTGAGCAGCGGATAATTCATGACTGAATCATATTCATCTCCCTGCAGCCACTGGCTTGCATCGTGCCAGATTTCTCCCAACAGATAAATGTCCGGTTTTATCGTTTTTAAATGTTCTCGCATCCGCTTTAAGAACCGATGTGATACTTCATTTCCTACATCAAAACGGATTCCGTCTATATCAAATTTTTGAATCCATTCCTCGCAGACCTTACAAAAATACTCAATTACTTCTTCATTATTCGTATTTAATTTTGGCATCGTATCTGCAAATGCGAAAGAGTAAAAGCGCCTGTCTCTGGTGTCTGCCCTTTTTCCGATCTCTTCCCAGTCTTCTATCATAAACCAGTCCGCATAACGGGAATCTTTCCCATGCTCCAGTACGTCCATCCACGGCGCAAATTTTCTTCCGCAGTGATTAAATACTGCGTCAACCATAATACTGATTCCTTTTTCGTGCGCTTCCCTACAAAGTGCTTTCATCATTTCTTCATTGCCGAAAGCCGGATCAATCTTTGTATAATCTGTAGTATCATATTTGTGGTTAGATTCTGCTTCCATGATTGGATTCAGATAAATTCCGGTAATTCCCAGCTCCTGAAGATACTGTAGTTTCTGACGGATTCCCTCCAGATTTCCTCCGAATTTTTCCTGATTTGTCACTGTTCCGTGATTTCTCCACGGTGTGATATCATTTCCATTCTTTTCCGGTGTCCCATTGCAGAACCTGTCCGGAAAAATCTGATACCAGATAGTATCATTTACCCATGCAGGTGTGCGGTTTATATCTGCAGGATTCATCCATGGTACAATAAAACACTGCTGCATACGGCCATCCATCTGAAGCTGTTCTTCTGTCAGGAAACCGTCTTCAAAATAATACCAGACTTCCTCTTCTGTTCTCAGCTCAAAATAATATTTACATCTTTTATATGCAGGAAGAAGCGTTGTTGTCCACCAGATTTGATAAGGCAGACGTTTTTTATAAATAATTTCCTCTCTTTTTCCTGTCCATTTTTCATTTCCACCCAGAATCCCGGCCTCATAAGGATCTCCGTAATGGATAAACACCTGTTTTACATCATACCCGGTCTTAATATTTACGATCAGTCTGTCCTCATCCAGAGGATAACTCATCTGCTCTGATGTTTTATGATATACACCGGTAAATTCCATCTTATTATTCCTCCAATTTTTCATAAACACGCAGGATTTCCCCTACACTCCATGCCTGTGCAAAACATCCTTTTGAAGAAACCGGAATCTCTCCATCATAAATTTCAGGGAGCTGGCCAATACATCCTTCACGCATTGCACTTTCCAACACTTCCAACTGCTTTGCCACAATCTCTTTTGCTTCTCTTGAATCTTTATTTACTTTTAGATAGGCGAGATAATATCCACCCATCGGAAAAGTCCAGACGGTTCCCTGATGATAAGCAAGATCTCTTTTTATCATCTCTCCACCATAACTTGCATGAAACTCCTCGTCTTTTGGATCTAATGTCCGAAGTCCATAAGGCGTATACAGCTTTTCAAATACCGTATCTACAATCTGTCTTTCTTTCTCTTCGTCCAGCATAGTAAACGGCATAGACACCGCCCATATCTGATTACAGCGAATTTGTGTATCTGCCTTTGTTTCTGAGATTACATCCTTCAGGCAGTGTTTTTCCTCCATCCAGAATTCTCGTGCAAAAGATTCTTTCACTTTCTGTGCGAGTTCTCCATATTTCTGCTCTTCTTTTTTCTTCAAAACTTCAGAAAACTTTTGCATGATACAAAGTGCATTATACCAGTAAGCATTGATCTCCACCGGTTTCCCATGTCTTGGTGTCGGTAGGATTTCTCCCACACGTACATCCATCCATGTCACCTGATCCAGCCCCGCTCCGGCACTGATAAGACCATCTTCTTCCATATGGATATTGAAATTTGTTCCTCTCTCATAACCGGAAATAATTCTTTGCATTACCGGATACATTTCCTCTACAAATTTGATGTCCTGAGTTTTTTCATAATATAACCACACACAGTTGATAAATAATAGTGCTGCATCTACAGTATTATAAAGTGGCTCATTCTCCCCCTCTGGAAACAGATTTGGCATCAATCCATCCTTTTCATAAAATGCAAAGGTCCGCAAAATTGATTTTGCACTTTCAAATCTTCCTGTGGAGATGCAGATTCCCGGAAGTGCAATCATTGTATCTCTTCCCCAATCCTCAAAAAAAGGAAAACCGGCAAGAATGGTCAATCCATCCGTGGACTCTCTGTTCGAAAGGAACTTGTCTGCACTACATACCAGTGTCTGTGCCAGTTTATTTTTCAAACCTGAAGTCTTTATAAGCTTCTCTTGGTGATGGATCTGTTCTTCTTTCATTTTATCAAATAATTTTTTTGCATCCATACCAATCTGACTTTCCAGCGAATAAATTACTGTCAAATCTGTCTCTTTTCCTGGCTTTACCCGCTTTTTAATCTGATACACTGCGCTTGCGGTTCCATTTTCTCGTCTTCCATCACATTCATCGTAGCGATAAAAATACGTTTCTTTCTTTTCCTGAAATTCTTCTGCCTCCCCATTTGTTTCAAAGAAAAGATTATACTTTCCATCGGTAATCTTTTGCTCTTGTCTTGAAAATATCTTATCTTCTTTCAAATCTTCCCCTTTAGGTTCAAATTGAAAAAACGGAGTTACACAGAGAACGGCCTCTTTCTGACCTCGGTTTTTCAGATGATAATTCACTGCAATCTGATTGCTGCCCTGTGCCATCGCAATCTCTTTTTCTATCTCTATTCCACTTGTCAGATAACGCCACAAAGGAAGAATTCCAAAAGAAAACTCTGTAAGATAACGGTATCCTTCTTCTTTTGTTCCATCCGCAAATTCCTGAGTTGAAAGAACATACTTTGTTTCCCCAATACCCAGTTCTTCTTTTATACGGTGAACCATATTCACTCTGTGATTTGGAGCTTTCGTACATGCCATAAATACCGAATGATCATTTCTTGCCACAGCTCCGGTCATCGTAAGCGAAGAAAAACCTCCCAGACCATTAGTTAAAAGATAGCAGTTTTCAAGTCCTCTCTCCAACGTTTTCCAATCCTGTCTGCCATAGATCCACTTCATGCACTACTCCTCCTTAATCATTATTTACGTCCAAGTATCAATACGCTCTGCGGTGCGGCTTCTATCTGTCTGTCCGCACAGATTCCTTTTTCCCAGCACCAGCTGTCATCTGCAGCGCTTAAGATTTCCCAGCCATCATTCAAGAATTTTACTTTATAATTACTTTTTCTTGCATTATAAATTATCTTTACTTGACTCCATCTTGCTTTTTTATCATTGAGCACAGTAAATCCTACTACGCCTTTTTCTTTCCACATATCTGTAATTCGTTTATAACTATCTTTTGATTTGTCACAAAGTCCAGAGAGCTGTTTTCGAAGTGCAATCAGCCCCTGATAATAACGAACCAGTTCCTTGTTTTCCCATGCCTTTTCCCAGTCGAGACGATTCAGGGAAATCGGTGCCTTAAAGGTATTATCCTGTCCATCTTTTGTACGGGCAAATTCTTCTCCTGATAGGAAAAACAGCGTTCCCTGACAGGTCATATAGATTGCTGCTGCCATTTTATTCAGCCTCATGCATTCTTCCTCCGGGACTGTCTCTTTTAATTTATCCCACAGGGTATGATTGTCATGTGCTGATACATAGGTAACAATCTGTGAAGGTGCTTTGACATTCTCAAATCCTTCTGCATGATAAGGATTTGTACACCATGCAGCCACACTTGCAAGCATTTCGTCTTCTTTTCCTTCCGCTCCATTTATAAATCCGGCTTCCTTTGCCCGGAGTGCAGAGCCTTTGATTCCATCTCGGGTGCTGTCACAGAACGCTCCGATATTTTCATCCAGAAGCCCAATACTTTCTTTTGTTGCCAGTTTTTTACCGCCTTCTACAGCTGTCTGTTCTGCTGCCCAAGGTTCTCCGTAAATAATCTTCTTTCCTTTTCCGTATCGCTGATCCAGTTCACTTCGGATCCGGTTCATCAGGTCTACATCCAGAAGTCCCATCAGGTCAAAACGGAATCCATCAATATGATATTCCTCTGTCCAGTAAAGCACTGATTCCAGAATATATTTCGCACACATCTCTCTTTCGCTTGCAACATCATTTCCACATGCGGAACCATCAGAGATCTTCCCATCCGGAAATACCCGGTAAAAATACCAAGGTACAGTTCTCTGAAACCAGGAGTCCAGCGAATAAGTATGATTGTAGACAACATCCATGATTACACCAAAACCAGCTTCATGAATTGCCTGGATCATTTCTTTCATTTCCCGAATTCTAACTTCACCATGTCTGGCATCTGTCGCATAGGAGCCCTCCGGCACATTGTAATTGACTGGATCGTATCCCCAATTGAACTCTGTATCTTCCCCTGCTTCATTTACAGAACCATAGTCATACATCGGCATGATCTGAATGTGTGTCACCCCGAGTTCTTTTAAATAATCCAGACCGGTCGGATGAATCCCATCCTCATTCAAAGTCGTATGTCTGCACGTAAATGCTTTGTATTTCCCACGATATTCTTCCGGAAAACCACCCGCCTTATCCCATGAAAATTCTTTTACGTGAAGTTCATATACGATTCTCTCCGGTCCTTCTTCTGGTGTCTGATCTTTTTCCCATCCTTTTGGATTGGTCTTTTTCAGATTCACTGCCATGCTGCGCAATCCGTTAATTCCGCATGCCTTTGCATATGGATCTGCCGAGCGGACTTCTTCGCCATTGCGTGTAATCAGATAATCATAATAAACGCCGTGAAGTTCTTTTTTGCTCTCCCAACTCCACACACCCTTTTCTTCTTTTTTCATCGGAATCTGCTCGTATGCATTTCCTCCATCTCCTGTCTGATACAGGTTTAAATTAATGCATTCCGCCTGTGGTGACCACAGGCGGAATGTCGTTCCTTCTTCTGTACATTCTACGCCAAGATTATTTTCCTCATAAATATAATTTTCAAGAAACTCTTTTGTAGAATAATATTTTTTTAATTCTATTCTATCCTTCATCATCTTTCTTATCCTTTCACTGCCCCTGATACTCCATCTACATAGTATCTCTGCATGAACAAGAACAGAATCGCAATCGGAATTGAAATCAGAACTGCCCCAGCCGCAAAACTGGTATACCAACTGTCAATATATTCTTTTTCCAACATTTTCCAAAGTCCAATTGCAATCGTATACTGGTCTGAGTTTGCTCTGCAGATTACCTTTGCAAAAATGAAATCGAGCCACGGAGCCATGAAAGATGTCAGCACTGTATATACAATGATCGGCTTACTAAGTGGCAGTGTGATCTTGCTGAAAATCTGCCATCTGGTACATCCATCCAAAAGTGCAGCTTCATCAATTGCAACCGGAATTGTATCAAAGAATCCTTTTGCAATCTGGAAACCCAGTCCTGCACCACCGGAATAACATAAGATCAGAGCCAGTTTAATCAGGTTTCCTTCTGTAAGTCCCATCGCCTTTAAAATAAAGTACACAGCGATCATGGACATAAATCCCGGGAACAATCCCAGAATCATTGCCATGTTCATATATGGTTTTCTCATTTTAAATTTCAGTCTGGACAAACAGTAGGAAACTGCCAGCACATAAAATGCTGATAAAATGCAGGAACAAATTGCAATAAACAATGTGTTCATAAACATCTGCGGGAAATTTAAAATGGATGTATCAGTAAATAGTTTTATATAATTGTCAAGCGTAAATGCTTTCGGGAAGAAGGTTGATACGTAAGAGCCTTTTTCCGCACGGAAGCTCGTCAGAATTACCCATGCAATTGGAAAAAGCCAGATAATTGCCAACACCGCAAGAACAATATGTACGATCGTATTGTTGATCATTTTCTTCTTTTTTGCAGATTGTAATTTCTTTCCTGCCATGATTAAAATCCTCCTTCTTCTTTATAGGATTTACTGTTACGGTATGTAAGAAGACAACCGATTGCCAGAATGATAAAGGTCATAATTCCGATTACCGCACCAATGTTATAGTACTGTTTATCAATTGTCAGTTTGTAAAGCCATGTAACCAGAAGGTCTGTCTTACCTGCAGTTGAAGAAAGGTTTGTTACCGGATCTCCTCCTGAAAGAAGATAAATGACATTGAAGTTATTGACATTTCCCGTAAAGGTTACGATCAGATACGGTGTTGTCACATACAACATATATGGCAGCGTGATCTTTGTAAATGTCTGGAATGCATTTGCTCCATCCACTTTTGCGGCTTCATAAAGTTCTTCCGGGATGTTCTGAAGTACACCTGTCAGCTGAAGCAGTGTATACGGTACTCCTACCCAGACATTGATGATGATAACAGTCACTCTCGCCCATGTCGGATCTGTAAAAAACGGAAGGCTTGCATCACTTGCGATCAATCCAATATTTCTGAGAAGTACGTTGACCGCTCCTTCCGGCTGCAACATGGTACGCATGATCAAAAGAGATACAAACATCGGCACTGCACAGGAAAGAACAAAACAAAATCTCCAGAATCCTTTTGCTCTTGTTCCCTTTCTGTTGATCAGAAGGGAAAGGATCATTCCAAAAATATAATTGCTGAAAGTTGCAAAAAACGCCCAGATGATCGTCCATCCCAGAACAGACCAGAAGGTACTTCCAAGAATACTTTCGGAATCAAACAACGTCTTGAAATTATCAAGTCCCACCCAGTCAAACAGCATCAGATGGTTGCCGATACGGCTGTAATTGGTAAATGCCATACAGATCATGAACACCAACGGAAGTACAGTAAATACAAAGATGAATGCCGTTGGTGGCGTCATAAACAAGCGATACAGATTCTCATGCAGAAAGGATTTCAGATCTTCTGCAAATGTATTTACATGCATTCCCGCTTTCTGAATACATTCTGCTTTATATGCACTTCTTAAGGTTCCTCTCCATACAAGGATCATAAGAATTGTCAACAGGATTGTCGCCACACCATAAAGTAAAATCAGGACGGACTGATCCCCTTTTGTGTAAATATAGATTTGCTTCGCTTCATCCCATACTTCTTGCTGCTGCACAGTTCCAAGTGTCCGTAGACCACCGATAAACCCAATTCCATTTACTGCCATAAAGACGATGTAGGCAATTTCAACTGCCAGATACAAAAGTCCTTTGATAATCTGACCATGTACAATGTTTCCAAATCCCATCAGAATCATGGAAAGCTTCGTCTCTACTCCACCTTTTTTCACTGCATTTTTGCAGGTATATGGCGTTGGAAATTCATTGATTTTCTTCTTAAACATACTCATTCCGCTCACCCCTTAATTAATTCCATTGCTGTTCATTGCTTCATTCATTGCTTCTGTCTGTTCTTCGGCATTTTCGTGTGTCACACTCTTGTTGCGAATTCCTTTTCCCATATTCTCGACCGGTGTCCAGCAATTACTCATGGATGCCACAAACGGCTGGAGTATCGATGTATTATTAAAGGTATCATTCTGTGCCTGAACAAGAGGATCGGATGCAATATCCTTTTCTTTCAGAAGTTCTGTATTACATGGAATCACGGTTCTCATCTCGTAGTGTGCTCTCTGTGCATCACTTCCACCCAGATAAACAGCAAGCGCAACTGCCTGTTCCATGTATTCACTGTGCGAGTTAACTCCGATTGCTTTTGAACCGGCATAAGCAAGCATCTGCTTCTCTTCTCCGTTAATTGTATAAGTAGGAAGAGATGTAACTCCCATATTGTCTCCGAGCACTTCTTTGATCGCATTTGCATCCCATGATCCGGTAAACATTGCCTTTACGCTGCCATCACGAAGTCCTGCAAGTGCTGATCCATCTGCATCAATTTTAAAATTTGGATTGACTGCCAGATCAATTGCATAATTGGTTGCATCCACTGCCTTTTCTCCTGCAAAATCAACTCCTTTTGACTCGTCTGTTCCATCTCCAAACAAGGTGCATCCATTTCCCAAGTAGAATGCCGGAAGATACCACGAATTAATAAGAGGGAAGGATACAGTTCCTTTTTCCAGCATTGTATCCAGATTTTTCACATCTTCTTCTGAAAATACAGACTTGTCATAAAACATATACCAGGTATTGGTTGTAAACGGAACCCCGTAAAGCTCTCCATCAACCTTTAGCGAATCTAAAAGTTCCTCTGAGTTGGTTGATTCAATCTCTTCTTTATATTTTCCACCAAATTTTGCTACTGCATCCGCATCTGTAAGCGATGTAATCCTGTCATTTGCATACATAAATACATCTGCGCTTGCTTCCGGATCCTGTGCCACCTGATCTGCTGCTGTTGCTTCATCAGCTACTCCATAGACAAATGTGATATCCCATTCCGGATGCTCTTTTGCAAAAGTATTGCACATTGTCTGAAGCCATTCGCCACTGTCTTTTGACTGATCTTCTGATGGAGACCATACCATCAGTCTGATTTTTTCTGACCTTTTATCCGATGTACTGCTCCCACATCCGGTTAGTCCTGCTGCCACCAACGTTACAGTCATGATTCCTGTTAGAAATGTTGCTAACCCTCTTTTCATCATCTTTCTTCCTTTCATTTTCTGTTTCGTATTGTTTCGTTAAACTTAATATACGTCTTTTTTATTTTCTCGTCAATTAATTTCCTTCTCACCTTTTATTTTCGTTACATTTGTATAATTTATTATATTTATTTTTGTGCATTATTCTTTGTATCTATATCTATCGAAACTTAACTAAATTTTTATTCTCCATATAGTCCATTGCTTTTTATCATGTTATTCTATATAATAAAAGAAGAATTATTTTCCTACACTATGAAAGGATTGTAAATTATGACTACCATCCAGGATATTGCTGATAAAATGGAGATTTCCAAGAGTACGGTGTCCAAAGCACTCAATGATGCACCTGACATCAGCGAAACTTTACGGAAACAGGTTTTGGAAACTGCCGTAGCCCTCGGTTATACGAAGTTGCGTCGTTATAAGAAACCGGTGAAAAAAGTCTGCATTATAATAGAAAAAGAAAATATGCTGTATGAAGAACCTCATCATTTTGCCTATGATATCCTGATCGGCTTCCGCCAGGCGGCTGAACCGGCCGGATTTGAGGTTGAGATCGTACCTGTTGATATCCAGGCACAAAGAATCCAGCAATATGATGTTTTTATGCTGGAGCATGATTATGTAGGAGCCTTTGCAATCGGATTTTCCCTGAACGACCCCTGGATTCAGGACTTTAAGACCAGCCACACACCTGCCGTACTTTTCGATAACTGTATTATCGGAAATCCTTTTACCGCTTATGTAGGTATCGATAATGATGAAGGAATGGAGCTTGCTGTCTCCTATCTTGCCGGACTTGGACACCGGAACATTGCCTATCTCAGCGGTTCTCTGGGATCTCAGATTCTCCAGATACGTCATGCTGCCTTTCTTCATGCTATGCATCAGCATGGACTGAAGACTTCTCCTGCCACTACCGGCTGCTCTTATTATCTGTCAGAATGTATGGAAAAACACTTGCCCCGTTTTCTGGAAAACGGAACAACAGCCATCATCTGCAGCCAGGATACTCTTGCAAATGCAGCCCTTATCCAATGCCAGCAGCTGGGATACCAGGTTCCTGATGATGTCAGTATTATCGGATTTGATGATCTGCCGATTGCCGCTTATACATCACCTCCGCTGACTACGATCAGACAGGACCGGACTGAACTTGGGAAAAGTGGCTTCTTTGCGTTATCAAGTCTACTTAATGGCGTTTCAATCAGTACATTTTTGTTACATGCACAGCTGATTGAACGGAAATCCACAGGGAAAGCTCCTGTAATATAATGATTTACAGGTACATCACACAGAAAAAGGGATCTTTCACTCAGTAATTTGAATGAAATGATCCCTTTTTTTCATGTAAATCATATCTGGTTTTTTCTGATTTTCTTTAAAAATACATATCCCACAAAACATGAAATTATTTCAGTGATCGGAAATGCCCACCAGATCAGCGAAACTCCAATCTACACCCTGCATGTCTTTGCTCTGCTATAGGTTTCTGTTATCTGTAATTATAACTGATTTCTTTTCATTTGATAATTCACTTTTCGGCACCAAAAATCGTATTATTCATATAGCACTTCTTTTTGATATCTACATTGCATAAAAATTTTGTTTTTGCAGTTCATTCCAGATACCCGCCATTCATTCCCTGAAAAGAAAATAAATACTATTTGATGTTATACTTATTAAGTCAAAACTTACAAATAAAGGAAGGAGTTTCCACATATGAAAAGAAAAATCGCATATTTTTGTTTTGCAACATGTCTTTTAACAGCAGGTATTTTCGCTTCACTTGGCAATCCGGCCTCTGCAAAGGCAGAAGAACAGGATTCCACACAGGAAGAAACCAGTTCAGAAACAGGTGACAGTGCACAGTTAAAAACACTTTTAGAAGGTTCCGAATTTACTGTACAGCAGGGAAGTTTTTATGAACTTGATACAGTCAAATCCGCTTCCGAAGGAAAACTTATGAGTTGCTTTGGAAATAATGCAGGATCTTCCTACATGGTATTTAATCTTCCGGAAGCACCGGATCAGGAAGTTCCAAATCCGACATTTCCTCCTGACAACTGGCAATATAAACTTTGCCAGGATGAAGCACTTGTACTTGTTACGCCTCTTCCACCAGAAAGTGTTTATTATTCCTTTATCAATTACATCATGTTTACTGAACAGAAAGAAGGAAAAGATTATACGAATGAATCAGGATTTTTCAGTGCCGGAGATGAAACCACAGGTCTTTATCATCCAATCTTCGGTTCTATAGGAGAACCGGTTAATATGCTGAATATTAAGCACAGTGGTGACAGCGAATTTGGCAGCTCAGCGGTTATGGTGATCAGCGCGAACCAGACAGTAACAAATCAGGTTACTGAACAGCTTAAAGCCTCTGGATTTGATGAGAATATGATCAATGTGATGCCAATCCCGGCAGAAACCTATCATATGGGACTGGAAAAAGGTGCTGATACTTTCTGCTTCCTGGGTCGTATTTCCCAGCCATCTGACGCAGATGCTTATGACGAATATATTTCCACTCTTGCTGATAAATCTGTTGTTTACCGTGTAACTCCAAATACAGAAACAGAGGCAGCACCATATGAAAATGCAACGGTGACACCTCGTGGAACCGGAAAACATGAAACAGAAGTTATGGATAAGCCTGCTGAGCATCTGGAGAATATTCGTGAAGCAATTATTGCAAAGTATGCCGATGAATATACATATGAAGAACTTTCAACAGAAATTGCTGTTCCGGAAGGACTTACTGCATATTATAATGATACTAATTCACAGGGTGACAACCGTGATGCAATGTACGTTATGACACGTGATTTTACCCTGGATTCTGATGATGACTTTATTGTTGTTTATGGTGCAAATCATACTCAGACAGGAAAAGCGAGATATTCAAATGCAGTACTTTATGGGCGTCCGATGTTAAATGGTGTATGCAGTATTTATGATTCTCTGTATACAGGAAGTGCTGCTGAATATCTGGAAGAAAACTGTGAAAATCCTGATCAGTATTATGTTTATAAAATGGCGCGTACGAAAATGGATGATTATACTTCTGTGATTGAGTATTCAACCGGAAATGAAAAAGGAAAATATTATGGCGTGGACAACGGAAATACTTTATTACTTGCATTCCGTGCTTACCTTGATGAAACCAATGTAGGTGCTTCTTACTACGAGGTTATCTATGACCGTGCAATTGTTTTCCATAAGAAATAAAGATTGAAAAATAAACATTAAAAAATAAAGAAAGATACCGGTTTTGCAAATGAGGTTTTGCTGATAATCCAGCGGGATATATCATTACAATCCGGTATCTTTTTTATATATGTATCATAAAACTTGCTTCAAACTGGTTTTCTGCTGTTTCAAACCGACTGGTCCCATTATATTTTTCGCAGATCTGCTGCATAGAGCGGATACCGAAAGTAAAAGATTTGATTAAGAATGAATGGATTCTTTGACTGGAAAGTCCTGGAAAAAATTATTTTTTTATAGTCAGATTTGTGATATACTTTATGTATCACTTACAGACTCCCGGGAGGAAACGACTATGCAAAATATAATTCCCGATGAAAGATATTCTGTGGCTGACGAAGCCATTTTAGGTGCTTTTTTCAAATTAGTAAAGGAAAAGAAGCCTGACAGGATCACTGTATCCGATATCACTAAAACAGCAGGTATTGCCAGAAGTACCTTTTATAATCACTATCAGGACATCCCTTCACTGATTTCTGCAGTTGAAGATAAAACGATTCATGATGTTTTTTCCATGATGGAAAATTTCCAGCCAAAAAATGACCGGGACATCTGCAGTTCCTATTTTCTGACCCTGTGTCGCTACACTATGGAAAATCCTTTTCTGTCCGGGCTTTTGAGCACACCTCATGGGAATGACCTGTTTGAAAAAATGCTGACTATGCTCCATCATTATGTCACAGAGACTACATCTAATTCCAGGCCTGACAGACATACAAAGGAAGAAGTTTCCTATGTGATCACCTGTGCCATTGGCAGTACCATCGGCGTTCTCCACAAATGGAGCCGGGATAATTTTAATCTGGCACCTGAAGTGATCGCTGATATTCTGTCAGAGATTTTTTTATCCGGTATGCTTCCGCTTTTATCCTAAATTGTGTCTGAAAAATCATTCCCGATATCTGACGCAGGATTTCACGCTCTGATGAGCTGAATCAATATGCATTATTTACAAGGATTGCTATAAGCCTCTGTCTTATTCCAGAGGCTCGTCAATCAGGACATCCTGTCTCCTGATTTTCTTTGTAGTGTTGCGGATAAACGGATTTTTGCGTACAACCAGTCCTGTGATACGGCGATAGGTTGGCTGATTTTTGTTATATTCATCCAGAAATGCCTGAAGCTGTGCCTGAATTGCCTCTGCATCCAATGCTTTCGCTTCCACAACAGCCTGCTCCGGATAGATACGGGCGGTCAGTCCATTGTCCTCACCTGTCACGATCACTTCACCTACCAGCGGATTAAGAGCCAGTTTATTCTCAAGTTCCTCCGGAGATACATTTTCACCATTGGACAGGATGATCAGGTTCTTCACTCGTCCATTGATAAACAGATAACCGTCTTCATCCATATATCCCTTGTCACCGGTATGCAGCCATCCATCCTTTAAGGTCTCTGCTGTCTCATCAGGCATCTGATAATATCCCTTCATAACGCTGCTTCCCTTTACCAGGATCTCACCGTTTTCAAATCTGATTTCTACATTTTCAAGTGGTTTTCCGATAGAACCCTTTTTATGGTTTTCCGGTGTATTGTTGCTGATAACAGGGGAACACTCTGACATTCCATAGCCTTCCAGTACTTCAACGCCATATTCTGCAAAACGATCAATATAGTACGGATCCAGATGTGCACCGCCTGTAAAAATAATGCGCAGTTTTCCGCCAAATACCTTTTCTGCCAGAACCGCCTTCGGGATTGACGGATCAGCAGCAGCCAGTCTCTTATAAATCGTCTCGATCATCATTGGAACCATAAGCATAATATCCGGTTTGAAAATACTCATATTTCTTACCATATGGAGCAGGGAATCATTGATGCAAAGAGTTGCACCCAGAGAGAATCCCTTCAGCCAGTCCATAACCAGGCAGAATGCATGATGGATTGGAAGTACACTGAGCATGGCAGTTCCCGGTTCTGCTGTGATCTTTACTGCCTCAACATTGGAAGCCAGATTGTTCTGTGTCAGCATAACACCCTTGCTCTTTCCTGTTGTTCCGGAAGTAAAAATAATGGTCGCAATATCCTCTGCATCCGGGCAGACAGAATCTGCTGATGCGCTCTTTCCTGCATTTCGAAGTTCACCAATACCATATACCTTTGCCGGTGCATCTTCTACCTCTTCCTGAAGCATCCACACCTTCTGAAGTTTTGGGCAGTTTCCAAGAAATGCATCCAGATATGGTCTAAGCTTCGGACTTAAGAAAAGAGCTACAGAATCAGAACGGTTAAGCAGGTCGATCAGATCCTCGCAGGGAAGTGCTGCATCCAGCGGTACTGCTGTGGTACATCCTGTGATGATTCCCAGGTAACTTTCCATCCACTCTACAGAACTGGTTCCAATCAGTGCAATGTGTTTTCCCTCAAAGCCTTCTGCAAGAAGACCTTTTCTGGTAAAAACTACATTTTCCATCAGTTCACCATAGCTTCTTTCCATGATTTCCTTTTTGTTGAGCCATTTTACTGCTTTTACTTCATCAAATTTACGTGCACTTTCTTCTAATATATTTCTGATCAGCATCTCTGTTCCCCCATTATTTTCTGAACTGTTCAAGTTATGGATATTCCGTCAGGTACAAAATATCTCTGACCCTGACATCTTTACAAGTTTTACTTCAAAAAGATTACTGAAGTTCTTCCAGCAGATTTAAAGCTTCGCCAAGAGTTGTGATCTTCAGCACTTCACTCTCGTCAAGTTCGAGATCAAAGGTATCCTCAAGCTCACCTAAAAAGGACATAAAATCCAGAGAACTGAAACCCAGATCCTCGCGAAATTTCATCTCATTATTCATTTCTTCCGGTGCTACCTTGCTGTACTGTGCTACGATATTTTTAAATTCCATTTCCTGATTCATTACATTTCCTCCTGCTTATTTGTTCTGTTATCCTTATCGTCTATACTGTTCAATATTCTTAATAATCAAGCGGATATTTGAGTTCCACTTCGCTACGTAACTTTACACCAAATAACTGCTCCGCAGTTTGATTCAGTTAAACCAGTTCCATTATTTCGCCGATGCTCATATCCGGCTCTGCGATTCCCTTGAAAAGAATACGCATCATATAATAATAGAGCAGTTCCATATCGTGTTCTTCCAGATGAGCAGTCTGGTAATGATAGGAGAAGTTCATACCTCCATCCTCTGTATGGGATACGGTCAGATACATCTTCTTGGTGGCTGCACCGTTTGCAAACCATTTTGCATGCTGACGGATGGTTCCAAGCATCTCATTCTCCACCTTCACAGTCATTGGCTGATAAGTCAGATAACAGCTCTCATATCCTGTATGCTCCGGTGTATTGTATCTCTTTCTCATCTCATCCATAATAAGTGCCGGATCGTAATTACTGTGCATGTAGATACGATTCTGCATATTCTGGATCTCATAAGCAGCAGAAAGGAAATCTGTCTCCGGTGCGATCACTGTTCTGCAAGGGAACATGATAGTTCTGCTTCCTCCTGAAGTCCACTCATCATGAGTAGAACGTCTGGATATAAAGTTCTGGATAGTGATATCTTCCTGTCCGTTATTCACTTTTGACAGATAAGTACGGATACCAAGCAGAAGAAGATTTGTCATGGACAGCTGATGGTTCATACAAAAATCAATCAGATTTTTAGTTGGTTCCGGCTCCAGATAATAATCCTTAACTGCTACAAACAGATCCTTCATCTCAATGTCAGAAGAACGAAGTCCGGGATTTCCATGACGTTTTCTCGCTTCCTCCAGTACGGACGGTCCCTGAATATCAGAATACAGAGGTTCGCCCAGTGCATCCAGCTGGTCATCCCAGAATTTCTTATCTTTTGCAAAACGTTTCTCGTTGCCTGCTTTTGCCAGGTCTTTTTTCAGTACTGTCTCAAAATCTGCCAGTTCCTGCGGATAGGCTGTTCCATATTTATAATAGGTATATAATTGAAACAGATCACCGATCATTACTACCAGACCACAGGAATCGATCAGTCTGTGATCCATATGTACAAAGAAACCATTATATCCTTCCGGCAGCTTCAGCATAGTAAACTCGCACATGGGAATGTCATCACCGTCAAAGGTTTCGTATGCCCACTGTTGCATCAGCTCGTCTGCTTTTGCAAGGCTTCCCATTCCTGACAGATCCTTGAATCCGATATCCCTTGGATCCTGTTTTACAAGGTACTGCTGTACATTTCCGTCTTTATCAGGCTTTGTAAAACGGATTCTAGTGCATCCGGAACGTTCTGTTTCCATCTGAATGCATTTTTTTAATAATCCAAAATCCAGTTCAGCCTGTACAGATGCCACAACACTGACACCGGATACCTGCTGTGTACCGTAATCCATGATCCAGTTGTGGTGCATTTTCTGTGCTGCTGTTAAAGGATAGTAGTTTGTCATACTTTATTTAACCTCCATCGCCCGGTTTCTCTTTTCCCGGATACAAAAACATTACATATTTTTTTCAGTAGCTTACCGTTAGTTCAAAAACGATGTACTGACAGCTACAACATTACTTTTTTTATTACGCAACAAAAAATAGCACAGATTTTTTCCAAATACCAGTACTCTCAGGACTTAATGAACACTTTACATAAAATTGACCGGGACTTATCATACATTTAACAAAACGTATCTGATAAGTCCCGGTCGGGGATTATTGTCATTCGTAATCACCTTTGGCGGTGGAAAACAGTCACATTATTTTTCAGAATTACTACCATCATATTTCTCAAAAAACTCCATCACTGTACACTGATACAGTTCCGAATCTGCATAGGCACTGCACAGATGCCTTGCTTCCGGTACAATGACCAGTTCTTTTGGTGCTTTGCACAGCATATAGTTCTGAAATGAATTATTCGGATACACATAGGTATCTTTCTCTCCATGAAAGAAAAGGACAGGTCTTGTATTCCTTTTCATAGCTTCTGTGGTATCTGCATCTTTCATACGAAATCCTGCCACAAAATGGCACAGCCAGTCCATTTCCTTCAAAAGCAAAGGGATATAATGCAGATGAAACCAGTTGTCAGCCATATCCCGCATCTGTCTTTCCATAGACTGGAATCCACAGTCTGCGATCAGTCCCTTCACTTCTGGCGGAAGCCAGTAGCCGGATGCCATCAATACAGCAGATGCCCCCATAGACTGTCCATACAGATAGATTGGAAGCTTCTCCTTATTTCGCTCGGACACATAAATTGCCCACCGCTGTACATCCCATTTTTCCTTTGCTCCAAAGGTGATATATTTTCCTTCACTTTCTCCACAGCAACGCTGTTCCATAAACAAAAGATTGCACTGGCGCTCGTGGAGATATTTTGCCATAAATGACAGGGAACCAAATCTGCTGCCCCGATAGCCATGGCTTAATATGACAAATCTCTTTGCATTCTCTGCAGGCAGATAGAATCCATGGAGTTTTAATCCATCCACACTCCGGATATAGCAGTCCTGCATCTTCTGAGCCTCGCACCATGCCCTGCTCTCCTCATATTCCTTTGCATATCCGTTTCTGGGATGATTATCCCGTATATGGGATAATTCAAACCATTTCTTTCTTTCCTTTTTCCTTCCCCCTCTTTTGCAACAGACCACCATGTTAAAAAAGCGCCAGCCAATCTCCATAATCCCTGAGAAAAAAAGTAATACTACTGCTGACAACTTACAAATTTTTTTCTTCATCTCATTTTCTTTCTATAAATTTTGTCATAAACTCTTCATATCCACAAGGTTTTCCCCAGAAATATCCCTGGGTAAATTCCGGGCACAGCTTTCGGATTTTGAGCCATTCCTGAGCATTTTCCACGCCTTCGATACAAATCTTCATATCCAGATTATGGGTCATGGTACAAAACTGATTCAGCAGATAATATTCCTGTTTATCTGCAACTGCTTTGGCAGTGAAAGAGCGGTCGATCTTAATGATCTCCGGTTTCAGTTCGCTGAGATAATGGAAATTCGAGTATCCGGTTCCAAAATCATCCAGTGCAAGACTGATTCCCATCCGCTTCAGTTCTGTAAGAAAATGCTTCTCATTTATATTTTGTTCCAGAAGGTCACTCTCTGTCAATTCCACGATCAAGGCTTCCAACGGCAGCCCGGCTCTTTTCATTTCCCCACTGATATCCTGGATCACATCAGACTTGGATGCCTGAACCTGAGAAATATTAATACTTACTCTGAACTCTGGAATTACTTTCCTGATTTCACTGCATTTTCCCATAACCTCCCTCATCATCCATCGGCCAGCAGGAATAATAAGTCCTGTTTCTTCCAGAATCGGAATAAACTCTGCCGGTGAAACCATTCCAAATTTTTCAGAAGTAAAACGCATTAAAGCTTCTGCTCCATAAGACACCTTTTTATCTTCAGCAAATACAGGCTGATAAAAAGCCCTAAAGCCTCGGAAGCCATTGTTCACAGCTTCTCTCAGTTCCTGGGTAATCTCCCTCTTCCTAAGAAATCTTCTGTAGGTTTCCTCATTAAATATATAGCAACGGTTTCTTCCCAGCTTCTTCGCTTCATTCAAAGCGAAATCTGTCAGCTTCAGGGCTTCTGAATACTGATTCCCCTTTAATGCCGCAAATGGCACAATTCCTCCTGAAACCGTATACATGACCTTAAACTCATTAGATTCAATGAATCTGTCTATTTCATTTCTCACTTTATCATAAAGTTTATCTGCATCCTTCACCTCGTCAGAAGAAACATCCAGAATCAGAAATTCATCTGCCACAAGCTTGTACACTTTCTGTGCTTCTGATATGCAGCCGGAAATACAATCTGCTGTTTTTCTAAGTACAAAATCACCGTACTCCTGTCCGAAGTTATCATTGATTTCCTTAAAATGATCGATTCCTATACGAAGCAGATATCCTGTTTCCAAAGGAGTATCCTGTTGATCCATATACTGCCGCAATCCAGTCTCTCCTAATAACCCGCTTACATTATCTGCCTTCTGTCTTTCTCCAATCTCATTGATACAACCGATCATATAAAGAGGTTTCGTATTATCATCCCGGACCAGATATCCTTTGCAATGAATCCAGACCGGCATTTTTTTCAGATCCAGCCATCGATATTCCATACTATGGATACAACGGTCTGTTTTAAGAAGATCATCAAATTCCTCTTTCAGTTTTTCATAATCAGGTTCATATACAAATTCTTTATGGTTTGAAATCACATTATGAAAACTATTTTTCGGAATACAGAAACGGTCAAGAGCCTGGTTTGCTATGTAATAAAAATCTGTCCGAAAATCAATCACATACGGGTAACTATCTGTAGTTGGACTCAGAAGATCGATCACGCTGCAAAGTTCATACACTGACATACTCTGATACTTTTTCTCCTGCAGGATCACCTCATCTGTGATCTCCTCTGTGGAATGCTTTTCCATGCGGGAAAGCAAGTGACTCGGATCAGTTGACCCCGCAATCTTCTTCCTGCGCTTCTGACGATACAGCATGGTATCGCTTCGTCTTACAATATCTTTAAAGTCAAAATCTATATCCGGCTGATAATAAGCGTATCCTGCTGATATACTAAGCGGATACTCCAGCTTGTGTGTTTCTGCGGTTTTCTTCAAAATCAGCTCCAGTGTCTTCAGCCGTTCCGGAATCATATCTTTCTCATCGCTGTGATATACATATGCAAACTCATCGCCGCCAATTCTAAAACAGTTCTTTACATTCTGAAATGCCTGACTGATACACTGATAACACAGCTTCAGTGCCTCGTCTCCCTTTTCATGTCCAAAATCATCATTGATTACTTTCAGGTTATCCAGATCAAAAAGCACTACACCTGTGGTGCGCAGTTTAATTTCACCTTCATCCAGATATTTCACCATATCCTCGTAAGCATTTCGGTTCATGGCCTCTGTGAGCATATCCATATTGGCTATTTTCTGCAGATAGATCACCTTTTGTTTCTGGATATATTGATCGTAATATTGAGAAACCTGGATCCAGATCAGCATAATGATAAACAGCATGGTTCCTGTAGAAAGCAAAATGGATGTCTGTTGAAATCTTCTTAAATAATAAAGAAACATTTCTGCCATTCCAAATCCCATGGCTACGTACATAGGATACTGGAATTTTTGGGCTACATCGTTTCCTGCTTTTCTGACTTCGTAAAGAATGATCACAACTGTGTAAACCGCATTTGCAACCATAATAACATGAGTTACAGAAAGTAACCGGAACATATCAATAATTCCTGTACACTGAAGCAAAACATCGACTGCCATATTTGCAAGATAAAGAATGGAAAAAATCAATGCTCCTTTATGGTACTTGCTTTTACAGATATCATATAACAGGAAATTAAATGGCACCGGGAAAAGAAAAAGTGAAAAATAATCCACAAAATATAAGGTTCTTCCATCCGGGATCAAAAACTGCAGAAAGCCACATTGTACCAGTGTCCATACTGCGACCAGCAATGAGAAAAATCCAAGGTTTAAAAAAATCTCAATTTTCGCTTCTGTCTTGTCGCTTCTTTTTCTTTGCGCTGCTCCACAATAGAGAATCAGGCAGATAACAGCGGCAAACAAAATTCCACAGCTGATTACCAGATTTCCGAGACTGTCTGTTAATATTTTCAGAATACAATCGCCTCGTGTTCCGTATACAAGACTGACTTTATTTCCATAATAGCCCTCATATACCGGAATAATTCTGACCTCCAGGCTTTTGCCTGCACTATCTCCCGGAATATCCACAATATGCCAGCAGCTTCCCGGTGACTTCATAAAGTCCGGGGCATCCGCTTCATTTCCGTATTCGTATATTTTTTCTCCATCCAGCCAAACTTCTGCAATGGTGTGGGTGGTTTTAAATAAAATCGATCTGGGAATATCGAAGTCTTCAGGCAGAGCAATATTCTCTGATTTGATTTCTCCTTCTGCCAGTTCTTTTGTTTCGCACTGGATCGTATTATCCCAGAACAATTTTTCCCTGGTCGTACTCTGGCTGAAAATCCAACCTGAAAAACAGATGGCAAACAGCCAAAACACGAACATAGTAATCCATAATCTTTTTTCTATTTTCATAGTCTCTCCTTTAGAGTGTATGTCAAGCGGATATTCATAAAACACACCTGATTGCTATGGTTATTTTGTATTTCATTTGTATTCTATTTTTTCATACTTCATATTATCCTCAATTTATTAACAATATACCTCTTCACTGTGTTTCATCTTTATCATTGTATCACAGATTTCTGAATAAATGTTAGTGTTTTTAACACTTTCTATGTTATAAAACCACAAAATTTTAGAGCAGAAATGGTTTTCACGAATAATCGCTTCAGACATTTCTGCTCTACTTATTCCCGGATATCACTTCTTCCGGACTATATATATCGACTCTTAACTTAAAGGCGCCTTCCAAGTCTTCCCTTAAAATCTGCGTAACCAAACTCTGTAAGCCGTAACATAGTGTTGTCAGCGCGTCTGAGCCAGATATCCGGCAGTGGCATTCCATTAAATGTATTATTCTTACAGGTAGTATAAATGGCCATATCTCCAAACATAAGAAGATCTCCATATTGGGGGATCTGTCTGAATTTGTAATCTCCGATCACATCTCCTGACAGACAGGTTGGTCCTCCAAGCCGAACCGTAATCCCCTCTTCTTCCAGTTCATCTGTGCCAAGTAATGGCGGGCGATAAGGCATTTCCAGTACGTCCGGCATATGACAGGCTGCACTGGCATCTACAATTGCAATCTGTGTCTCTCCATTTTTCAGAATATCCAGTACACTGGTCAGGAAAAATCCAGCATTTAATGCCCACGCTTCTCCTGGTTCCAGATAAACTTCCACATTCCAGTCATTCTTTGCTGCCTGAATACATCGTTCCAGTCGTTCAATGTCATACCCTGGTCTTGTAATATGATGACCACCGCCAAAATTAATCCACTTCACCTGAGAAGCCAGATCACCGAAATGCTTCTTTACAGAGACAAGTGTTATCTCCAGATCATCAGAATCCTGTTCACAGAGAGTATGAAAATGAATACCATCCAGCAAATCCAGAAGCTCTGGATTTTTCCCAATTGCTTCATCCCACTGAGCTCTTGTTGTACCCATACGGCTTCCCGGTGCACAGGGATCATAAATCTCGTGTCCTTCCTGGGTAGAACATTCCGGATTGATCCGAAGTCCCACACTCTTTCCTGCTTCCTTTGCCATCAGTCCAAACCGAAGAAGCTGAGACGGAGAATTAAACACAATGTGATCTGCATAACGAAGCAATTCTTCAAATTCATCTGCCCGATAGCCGGCGCAGAATACGTGGACTTCCTTTCCAGGCATTTCTTCTGCACCCAGCCTTGCCTCAAACAGTCCGCTGGCCTCTGTACCTGCAAGATATGGCTCTAAAAAGTCATAACAGTCATAGTTACTGAACGCTTTCTGCGCCAGAAGCATCCTACATCCTGTTCGTTCAGCCACTTCACCGAAAAGCTTTGCGTTTTTTATAAGTGCATTTTCATCCAGGATATAGCAGGGAGTTTTTATATTCCTAAATTCCGGCGGAATGACTCCGCCGGTGGCTGTAAATGGTGCTCTTTTATCCAGTTTTTCCATTAATCTACCAGCTCCGGATCATGGCTTTCGCTGCGTGGCAGACCGTAACGGTCAAGTGCTTCCAGGAACGGATCCGGATCAAATTCTTCTACTGTATACACACCCGGTCTGATCCATTTTCCGGTCAACATCATAAGTGCACCGCACATTGCCGGAACACCTGTTGTATAACTGATTGCCTGACTTCCAACCTCATGATAGCATTCCTGATGATCGCATACATTATAAATATAATATGTTTTTTCTTTTCCATCCTTTACGCCTGTAAAAATACAGCCAATGTTTGTTTTACCTTTTGTACGCGGTCCAAGACTTGCAGGATCCGGAAGCAGTGCTTTCAGGAACTGAATCGGAACAATTTCCTGTCCATTATACTGGATCGGTGTTGTAGAAAGCATTCCCACATCCTCAAGACAACGCATATGATCCAGATAACTCTGTCCAAAAGTCATAAAGAAACGAATCCTTTTTACACCTGGGATTGTTTTTGCCAGAGACTCGATTTCCTCATGGTGAAGCAGGTACATATCCTTATCTCCCACCTGGTCAAACTTATATTCTCTCTTAATGGCCATCGGCGGGATTTCCACCCAGTGTCCGTTTTCCCAGTAGCTTCCCGGTGCACTTACTTCACGGAGATTGATTTCCGGATTAAAGTTTGTAGCAAATGCATATCCATGATCTCCGCCATTGCAGTCCAGAATATCAATAGTATCAATCTGGTCAAATTCATGCTTTAATGCATGGGCACAGTATGCCTGTGTAACACCCGGATCGAATCCACAGCCAAGTAAAGCTGTAAGACCTGCATCCTCAAATTTTTTGCGATATGCCCACTGCCAGGAGTAATCAAAGTAAGCGGAAAAGCCCTCTTCTTTACAACGTTTCTCATAAATAGCACGCCACTGTGGATCATCCGTATCTTCCGGTTCATAGTTTGCGGTATCCATATAGTTTACACCACAGGCCAGACATGCATCCATGATCGTCAGATCCTGATATGGAAGTGCAATGTTCATTACCAGATCCGGCTTATAATCATTGATCAGTTCGATCAGCTGATCCACATCATCCGCGTCAACCTTGGCTGTGGTAAGAACTGTCTTTGTCTTTCCCCTTAATTTTTCTGCAAGCGCATCACATTTTTCCTTTGTACGGCTTGCAATACATAATTCTGTAAATACCTCATCTGCCTGACAACATTTCTGGATTGCTACACTGGCTACTCCTCCGCAGCCGATCACAAGTACTCTGCTCATAACTTTTTCTCCTTTTTCCTTATATATAACCGTTGCTTCAACAGTTTTTTATAGTGTTTATATTATCTGTGTCCTTCAAATTTATTTTGTAATTGCCAGAAGCAGTTCCCGCAGTACCTTACATGCTGTTGCAGTGGAAACACCACTTGCATCCAGCATAGGTGCCAGTTCATTCACATCTGCACCTACCACATTGGTCTGAGAAACTGTCTGTATTGCTTCCAGAAGTTCCAGGAAGGTCACACCTCCTGCTTCCGGAGTTCCTGTTCCCGGAAATGCTGACGGATCCAGACAGTCCAGATCAATTGTAAAATATACCGGAACCTTTTTTTCTTTCAGTTCTCTGACTGTCTCTTTCAGTCCGTCAAAAGTAAAGGGATGAAAATCTGTATGCTTCGCAGCAAACTGAAATTCTTCTCTCTCCCCACTTCTGATGCAGAACTGATGGATACGGTTATCTCCCAGAAGATCATGGCATCTTCGTAGCACACAGGCATGACTTAGCCTGGCTCCCAGATAATCGTCTCTTAAATCTGCATGTGCATCAAAATGTATGATATGAAGGTCCGGATATTTATTAAATACAGCACGTACCGCTGCTAATGTTACCAGATGTTCCCCTCCCAGAAGCACCGGGATTTTTTCTGCTTTCAATATTTCCTCTGCCCGCTTTTCAATGTCTGAAAGAGCCATTTCACTGCTTCCGAAACAAAGCTCCAGATCACCGCTGTCAAATACTCTGATATCCATAAGATCTCTGTCCTGGTATGGACTGTAGGTTTCCAGTCCGAAGCTCTCATGACGCATGGCAGACGGGCCAAACCTGGCACCTGGACGAAAGCTTGTTGTGGAATCAAAGGGAGCACCATAAAGAACAACAGATGCTTCCTCGAAACTGCTTTCACAGCCGATAAAGGTTTCTACATTAGACTGAATCATAAGTTATCCCTCCACTTCCTTCAGCATATCTTCCAGAAATGCAGGAAGATAGAATGCTCCCTTATGGAGTCTTGTTGTATAGTAACGTGTGCGGAGATTTAATGCATTCCATGCTTCCGGGTCCAGATCATCAACAGGATGATATTTTTTACTCGCGAATCCAAATAACCAGTAACCTGCGGCAAATGTAGGGATATGTGCCTGATAAACACGACTGATCTGAAAAGTACTGGCAATTTTCTTATGACTGCGTTGCATTGCATGTGCATCTTCTGTATAAAATGGACTTCCCTGCTGGTTGACCATAATTCCATCATCTTTTAATGCATTATAACAATTTCCGTAAAATTCACGGGTAAACAGTCCCTCAGAAGGGCCAAAAGGATCAGAAGAATCCACAATAATAAGGTCATATTTTCCCTCACATCGCCGGATAAATTTCAGCGCATTTTCGTAATGAAGATGTACTCTTCTGTCATCCAGTCTGCATGCATTTTCCGGAAGATATGCACGACAGGCTTCCACAACCAGAGGATCCATTTCTACCAGATCAATATGTCTGACTCTGTCATATCTGGTCAGTTCACGGACAACACCGCCATCTCCTGCACCGATCACAAGAATATCCCTTGCTTCTTTGTGAACTGCCATGGGCACATGGGTGATCATCTCATCATAAATAAATTCATCTCTCTCTGTGAGCATTACATTTCCATCCAGAGTCAGCACACGTCCAAATTCAGGTGTTTCAAAAATATCAATCCTCTGATAATCACTCTGCTTAGAATAAAGCTGACGGTTTACCCGGATACTATGCTTCACATCCGGTGTATGAAATTCTGAAAACCACATTTCCATTGTCTTTACCTCCCTGCCAGAACATTCAGTCTCAAAATATCCGGATCTTCAGGTCCTGTCATATTGCAGCCCTTTGCTTTGGCATATTCAATATAATCCAGGATTTCTGCTGTAATCCTCTCTCCAGGTGCAAGAATGGGAATCCCAGGCGGATAACACATCACAAATTCACTGCAGACCTTCCCTTCAGTCTCCCGGAGAGGCAGGCTGCATTTGTCTGCATAAAAAGCTTCCTGTGGACTGGTCACCACTTGGGGATCAATATATTCCTGGCTCAACAGCCCGGAGCCATCTGTCTGAAAACGTCTGCGGATTTCAGCAAGTGCACTTACAAGCCGCTCCACCTCCTGGGCACGGTCACCAATGGAAAGATAGGCCAGAATGTTTCCAATATCACCAAATTCTATCTGGATGTCATATTCATCCCGCAAGATATCATAAACCTCGATGCCTGCAAGTCCGATGTCCAGTGTATGTACACTTAATTTCGTAATGTCAAAATCAAAGACTGAATTTCCATTGACCAGTTCTTTTCCAAATGCATAATAACCGCCAATGGCATTAATTTCCTCTCTTGCATATTCTGCCATATCTGCTACCTGATGAAAAATCTGGCGGCCTCTCTGTGCAAGATTTCTTCTTGAAATATCAAGGCTGGACATCAGAAGATAGCTTCCTGATGTTGTCTGCGTCAGATTAATGATCTGGCGAACATATCCTGCGTGTACAGCCGGTCCTGTAAGGAGAAGGCTTGACTGTGTAAGGCTTCCACCGCTCTTGTGCATGGATACAGATGCCATGTCTGCACCTGCTGCCATAGCAGAAACCGGAAGACCACCACCAAAATAAAAATGAGTTCCATGGGCTTCATCTGCCAGACACAGCATTCCTGCATCATGTGCCATCTTAACGATCGCACGTAAATCACTGCATATTCCATAATAGGTTGGATTATTTACCAGTACTGCAACTGCTTTGGGATGCTCTTTTATGGCCTTCTCAACCTGTTCCCTGCGCATTCCAAGAGAGATTCCAAGTCTCTGATCCACTTCCGGATTTACATAAACAGGGATCGCACCGCACAAAACAAGGGCATTTAAAACGCTCCTGTGAACATTACGGGGCAGTATGATCTCATCTCCCCGTTTACAGGCAGTCAATACCATTGTCTGAACAGAACTTGTTGTGCCTCCTACCATCAGAAATGCATGTGCTGCCCCAAAAGCATCTGCTGCCAGCTCTTCCGCTTCCCGTATTACAGATACAGGATGACAGAGATTGTCCAGTGGTTTCATGCTGTTAACATCCACACCTACACATTTTTGTCCCAGGAATTCTGTCAATTCCGGATTACCTCTTCCGCGTTTATGACCCGGCACATCAAATGGTACCACTCTCATTCGTCGGAAAGTCTCCAGAGCTTCATGTATGGGTGCATGATTCTGGTTTAATTTAAAACGACTTCCTTTCATCATTCCTCCATTTCCAGTTTCCTTTGCTTCAACCCCCAATCAGCAATTCCACAGACTGAACAAAACAAAAAAACGCAGGTAGGGCACTTAGCCACAAACCTGCGTTTTGATCTGTATCTATATGTTTTATCAACAAGCATAAAAAAGCAGATAACACTTTCTTTCAGCATCATAAATAAAACTTCTGGATCATGCGTGTCAGAGTCTATATAGCAATTATACTTTTACTACTCTTATTGACCGTTTCACAAGTCTGCGCGTCCGGCGCATCACGGTTATCAAAGGAACCTACTTATAAAATTTGAGCTTCTAACTCAATCAATAAGGTAACCAAAGTTACCATAATCGGCAGTGGACCCGGCTGTCCGTATGGCCTTAACCCTCCCGGGTGGTCCAAAACAATTGCTTTGAAAAGACTCTGTCTGTTACTCTGCATCTTCGTCTTTCAAAATCGCGTTTATCATAACATGTAAAAAACATACTGTCAATAATGCACAGTTAAAATAATTGATAAAATTATGTAAAATTTATCTGCTATTTTTCGAATTGACATCCTGAATTCCAGTTTTCCCAAGATTAAACGCTTTCCAGCATAATCCGCAGAATTTCTTTATCTGTTTCTTTCATTCCTTCTTTGCCGATCTGGCCTACGCAGCTGATGGTTTCGCCGGCTTCTTCCTTGAGGATTCCGGTGTATGGCGCATAGGACTGACCGTTCATAGCAAGATGATGTGCCAGGAATGCAGCATCAAGACTGGCGGCAATTTTCGCTGCACAGGATATTTTCGCTCCATCACAGATGATTCCCGGAATATTGGCAAGCGTATTCTCTATGGTCTTCTTGATCACAGAAAGTTCGCCACCGCCCATGTAAGTAATTCCGGCACCGGCTGCACAGGATGCGGATACTGCACCGCAAAATGCAGAAAGTTTACCTATATACTGTTTCTGATATACAGTTAGAAGGTTAGAAAATACCAGTGCGCGGTACAGTACATAGTCCGGAAGTTCCATTTCTCTGGCATACACGATCAGAGGTACAGAACAGGCAATTCCCTGGTTTCCGCTGCCTGAGTTGATGACTACCGGCATGTCACATCCGCCCATTCTGGCTTCGGAAGCTGCGGCTGTGAGACTGCGCATTTTTGTGAGCATATCATTGGAATAGGTTTCACGGATGATCCGGCCAATTCCAAGACCGTATTTACCAGTCATTCCTTCATGGGCGATTGCCATATTGCTGCGGATCTGATTTTCTATAATTTCTTTGACATCATCAAGTTCTACAGTATCTGCAAATGTTTTAATATCTTCCAGATTGAGCAGAGTTCTGTCTGCTGCAGCTGGAGTTTCACCGGATTTATGATCTGAATCCAGCAGGACTTCCTGGTTCTTTACAATTTTGGTTACATTTATATGATCGTATTTGATTTCCAGACTTACTGTGTCATCTCCAGCCTGCATTTCTATAATAAAGTGCAGGACTACCGGGGAGTCCAGAAGTTCTACTTTGCATATCTTTTTGTCCAAAAGTTCACAACATCTCTTTCTTCCGGATTCATTTACCTTCGAAAGAACTTCCATATTCAGGGATGGGTCTCCGGCTACTGCACCAAGTACTACACCTGCTTCAATTCCAGTTAATCCGCCGGAGTTTGGAATAATAACACAACGGACATTTTTTATAATGTTTCCACTACATTTTGCGGTGATATGTTCCGGTTCTTTTCCCAGAACTTCTCGTGCTCTGGCTGCTCCATATGCCAGTGCGATCGGCTCTGTACATCCCATGGCGGGAATCATTTCTTCTTTCAGAATGCCTATGTAATTCTGATATACTCTCTCATCTAACATTGTGCTGATGTCTCCTGTTCATTTTTAATATTTAGTGAATTAAAAACTTTATCCTCACACGACTGAAGTCGCGTGCTTCCAGACGCTTTAGGCGTCAGACTAAATATCGGCGGATACGCCTGTAACTTAGGCCAGCGCAGTTATGCGCATTTTTCCATGCCAGATATGGCAGGTTCCCACATTGCAGGTAGTCCGCTGTATATCTGCCTGCATTTATGCTGCCTTTAAGATTTCCATTTGTAAATGAAGTTCTTTCAGATCTGCATAAACACATGAGGTTCTACGCTTTACCGGAGGGACTTTTGCCTCCAGCAAAGACCTTTCCGTTACCGGAAGGGA
>NZ_JAHLQG010000050.1 GCF_018919065.1 Blautia sp. MSJ-9
AGACAGGTCTGCCATTAACGTCTTATTTTCTTGGAAACGGAGACATTAAAAAAGTGCTAAGTCATAGGTTCTAATCTATGGCTTAGCACTACTTTTTTAATTCAACTCCTAAAGTCAGGTAGTATAAAGTAAAACTCCCTCCATGGCAAGCAAACCATCATAATTCGCAGTTATAAATGAATAAAGTATTATTCCTTTCTACTACAATATATTTATGGTTAATAACCCTTACAGCCAGTAAGAAATTCGCATATACTTAAAACATTTCTTCACAAATCAATATTGTTCAACTAGTCACAATTTTTCTAGTAGCCAGTAACCAGCGCGAAGCAGCATCTCTCCACACACAAAAAAACAAGCCGAAACTCAAAAGTCTCAGCTTGTTTCATACAATCACTTATTTCGCTTTCTTCTTCATAGAAGCAATCACTGACTGAATCACAATAAAGAAACACAGCAACAGTGAAAGAATAATTCTTACCCACCAACTTGATAAAGTACCCTGAGTAGTAATCAAACTGGAAATCGTACCCTTAATCAGAACACCAAACAAAGTACCAATCGGAGTACCAACACCACCAGAAAGAAGCGTACCACCGATAACTGCTGAAGAAATCGCATCCATCTCAAGACCTTTCGCCTGCTCAACGAAACCAGCACAGCTGTTTAAGCAGAACAGAAATCCCCCAAGACCTGCAAGGAAACCATCCAGCACATAGGCCTGGAACATTGTCCTCTTAACATTCAGACCCATCATTAACGCACTCTGACGGTTGCCGCCAATCGCATACAGCTTACGTCCGAATTTACGGTATTTCAGAAGAACTGCAATGATAATAACAACAATCACCGCAATCACTACTGTAGGAGGAATATAAGCCGGAATGAATTTACCTTTCTTATTGGTAGAGCCAAAAGGCATATAGAAACGGAAGTTTGCCCATTTCAGGAATAACTCATTCTTAATGGAAATCATATCTGTGCTGATAATAGCTGTCATACCACGTCCAAAGAACATACCAGCCAGAGTAACGATAAACGGCTGAATATCAAGGTAAGCTACCAGAAAGCCCTGAACAATACCAAATGCAACACCAATGAGCAGTGCAACTAAAACTGCCACATATGTATTTACACCCTTATTCTCCATCAGATCTGCAAGAACCATGCAAACAAGAGCTGTTACAGAACCAACGGAAATATCAATACCTCCGGTGATCATTACAATGGTAAGTCCACATGCGATAACCAGAAGTCCTGCATTAGATACAAACAGATTCAAAAACATCTGCGGTTTTGCAAAACCTTTATCAGCAAAAATAATCATACCTGCAATATACATAACTGCAAATAAAGCGATTGTTATCAGAAGCAGGAAGCCGTTTCCTGTCATTTTCTTTTTCTGCATTCCATTTGCTTTCATTACTTCTGACCTCCTTCTGCTGCCACACTCTTTTTAGCTTTTAAGCCGGCAATATATTTTTTAAATACATCACTCTGCAGAGTAACGATAATGACTACCACGATTGCCTTATAAACAGGAAGCTGGTCAGCCTTTACGTTCATTGCATAAAGTGTTGTGGTCAGAGCCTGAATAGTATAAGCACCGATTACGGAACCGATCAGACTGAATTTACCACCGCCAAGGAAGTTTCCGCCAAGTGCTACTGCAAGGATAGCATCCATTTCCAGGTTAAGACCAATGTTGTTTGCATCTGCGGAATAGATACGGCTGGATGCCACGATTCCGGCAATACCAGCCAGCACACCGCAAATGACATAAGTAAGGAATTTGATCATTGTGGAATTTAATCCAACAAGGCGGGCTGCCTTTCCATTAATACCAACACTTTCAATGTAAAGACCAAGTGCTGTTTTCTTCAAGATCAGGTAAACAATTAAAACTGTTATGATCGCAAAGAAAATAGGAGTTGGGACTGGACACTTTCCAATGTAACCACCTGCCATCTTGAAAGAATCCACACGAATATAAGTAATCTGTCCATTTGTTACAAGCTGTGCAATACCACGTCCGGCTGTATAAAGGATCAGAGTTGCAACCATCGGCTGAATATTCAGCTTAGCTACCAGAAATCCATTGAATGCGCCACATAATGCAGATGCAAGAAGTGCTGCAATCACTGCAATAATAATCGAGTTCTGATACTCATTTACAGAAACCTGTCCGCCGGAAAGAATCTGGCAGCAAACTGCAGCTGCTACAGCCATGATCGCACCAACACTGATATCCTGCCCACCGGATGCCGCTGTTACCAGTGTCATACCGATTGCAAGGATAACCAGCTCTGAAGCACGATTGATAACGTCAATGATATAACCGTAAAGTACACCGTTTCGAATAGATACATTAAAGAAGTCCGGTGTCTTAATCACATTGAGCAAAAGTACGGCGATGAGACACACGATAGGAAGAAACAGACGCGCACTTGTTATTTTCTTTAATTTACTCTTATTCATTATTTATCGTCACCTCCGGCAATAGCTTTCATAACTCCGCTCTGGGAAAGTTCATTCTCTTCCAGCTCGCCTACCTTCTGACCGTCACGAAGAACTGCCATACGGGAACAGGTACGGAGCATTTCCTCAACCTCTGAGGAGATAAATGTAACTGCCATTCCCTGATCTGCAAGATCAAGAACCAGTTTCTGGATTTCAGTCTTTGTACCGATATCAATACCTCTGGTGGGCTCATCCAGAATCAGATAATCCGGATTTGTCAGAAGCCATCTTCCAAGGATAACCTTCTGCTGGTTACCGCCTGACAGACTCTTGATCGGTGTTTCACGGCTTGCAGTCTTGATCTGCAGTAATTTAATATACTTATCGGCTGCTTCATCCATTTCTTTTCTGCTTAATGGATGGAACATACCCCGTTTAGCCTGGAGCGCTATAATAATATTTTCTCTTACAGAAAGATCTGCAATGATACCTTCTGCTTTTCTGTCTTCCGGAAGATATGCCATACCAAGTTTCATGGCATCCAGAGGACTGTTGATCTTTGCTTCTTTTCCCTTTACCTTAAGGGTTCCTGTCTCAGCCTTATCTGCACCATAGATTGCACGAACCAGTTCAGAACGTCCGGAACCAAGAAGTCCTGTAAGACCAATAACTTCTCCCTTGTTAATAGTAATGTCGAAGGGTTTAATGGTTCCTTTATGGGAAATTCCTTTTGCTTCAATAACAGGTTCAGGTTTTCCCTGTTTCTTATCTTTGTGCTCGCCTTTAATATCAGCAAGATCATCAAAATCTTTACCCATCATCTTGGCAACCAGCATAACTCTCGGAAGATCCTTTGTCTCATATTCTCCTACCAATTCGCCGTTACGAAGAACTGTAATTCTGTCGCAGACTGCGTATACCTGTTCAAGGAAATGGGTGACAAAGATAATACCTACTCCTTCGTCACGAAGTCTTCTCATAAGTACAAACAGCTTCTCAACTTCATCGTCATCCAGCGAGGAAGTTGGCTCATCCAGAATCAGTACACGACATTTCATATCAACTGCACGTGCGATTGCGATCATCTGCTGGATAGCAATAGAGCACTCCTCCAGCATCTGTGTTGGCGGCACATGAATGTCCAGGCTCTCAAGAAGTTTTCCTGAGCGCTCATTCATCTGCTTCCAATCAATCATTCCCATCTTTCTCGGCTCTCTACCGATAAATAAATTCTCGGCTACAGTCAGGTTCGGGCAAAGGTTTACTTCCTGGTACACTGTACTGATACCGTTTGCCTGTGCCTCCTGCGGAGAATGATTTACAATTGCATTGCTGTTTCCGGCCATATGAATAGAACCACTTTCAAATTCGTGAACACCGGTCAGCACCTTGATCAGTGTTGATTTACCTGCACCGTTCTCACCCATCAGTGCGTGGATCTCACCTTTACGAAGGGTAAAGTCCACATGGGAAAGGGCACGAACGCCAGTGAAATTTTTGGAAATATCACGCATCTCCAATACTACATTTTGTTCCATAATCTTTCCACCTGCTTTCTATACTGGTTTTTACCCCTCATCGCTGAATTTTTTTCAGCAAAGCGGGTTAATTCATGGCATAAAGGTAGCGTGGTCCGCAACCCGGGTTTCTCCGAATTATGAACCACGCTCCGGATTTACACTAATAATTAGTATGCACGTCCATCAATGATGTCCTGTGTAATAGTTGTTACTTCATAGTCAGCGTCGTCAACTTTGATAGATGTAACTGTATCATCAGCTGCAAACATTTCTTCGTCTACATAAGCCTGTTTGTCAACCTCTTCGCCAGCTTCAAGCTTCTCGATGATTTCCTGTACACGTGGTCCGTGTAATGGGTTACACTCTGTATCCAGTGTGATCTTTCCGCTTAATGTATCTGTAAGACCAGCGTTTGTTGTATCGAAGGACATTACAAGGATCTGGCCTTCTTCTCCACCAACCTCATAACCAGCTGCTTCGATGGCATCAATTGCACCAAATGCTTCGTTATCATTCTCACAGTAAACAACATCAATGTCATCACCGCTCTGTTTCAGGATAGATTCCATAACTTCCTGACCTTTGGCCTGTGTAAATTCACCTGACTGCTGTGCAAGTGTTGTCCAGTTGTCATGAGCCTCTACCGCATCGTCAAATCCCTGTGTACGTCCGATCTGAGCAGATGCACCGATGGTTCCCTGGATATCAACAAGATTTATTTCTTCATCTCCACGTCCCTTTGCTTCCAGATATGCATCCAGCCATGCCATAGCTTTCTGACCTTCAAGTTTGAAGTTTGAGCCAACCCATGCTGTGTAAAGGCTGTCATCAGATACATCAACCATACGGTCTACGATGATTACAGGGATTCCTGCATCTTTAGCTTCCTGAAGTACTGTATCCCATCCTGTTTCTGTTACAGGAGCAAGTACGATATAATCAACTTCCTGCTGGATGAAGTTACGAATTGCTGTTAACTGGTTTTCCTGTTTCTGCTGTGCATCGTCGAAGATTAAGTTGTATCCATTCTCTTCGCTGAATGTGGATTTCATGGATTCTGTATTTGCTGTACGCCAGTCAGATTCTGCACCTACCTGTGAGAAACCAACTGTAATTGTGTCGTCCGCTGCTGCTACACCCATTGTAGGAACTACACACATACCGCATACCATTGTTGCTGTTAATAAAGCTGACACGATTTTTTTCTTCATTTTGTAAATCCTCCCGATTCATTTAAGATGTCTTTATTATAGTAAAAATCCAGGAAAATTCCATAGAATATTTTCCGTAAAAAGTTTATTCTTCTATCATATTTTGTTCATAAATTATACAAAGTTTGTTTTTTTATTTAGAAAGTTAGATTTTTTATTATGCATTATAAATATAGGAATAAATTATCAACTATTTTTTATATTCATATTGCACAATTCGGCATTAGTCGACAAAATTTTCTATTTCTGTGATTTAACCAAATCAAGTAAGTCCCCTGCTTCAATTGCAAATATCCGCTTGACCCAACCAGGTAAGTTCCCGTTTCAATTACAATATCCACCTGAACAGACAGCAAAAGCTGCATATCCGTTAAAAATCTTAACTTCATGCAGCCTTTCCTTTTCATTGTTTATCTTAAACTGTTATCCAGGTTTATTTTCTTCGCCATATACACTTCCATAACTGTGCCCTCTCCCTCTGTGGAAGAAATCTTCAGTCCATAGCCTGGTCCATAATAAAGTGTGATTCTCTCCGATACCGCTGCAAGTCCGAATCCGGCACGCTCACCACTGCGGATAGATTCCTGCACTTCGTGCAGACGTTCCGGTGTCATTCCCTGACCATTATCCGTTACTCTCAGCATCATATCATCTCCCAGGTCAAATCCTTCAATAAGAATCTTGCCTTTTCCACGCTTATTTTTGATTCCGTGATAAAGTGCATTCTCTGCAAGAGGCTGCAGGGTAAGTTTGGGAACCATTACCCCGTCCAGCTCTGACGGAATATTGATTTCAAATTCCATGATATCTCTGTACCTGGACTGCTGGATCTCCAGATAACTCAAAGTATGGCGTTCCTCCTCTGCCAGCGGAATGATATCTTTTCCTTTAGAAAGAGATGTCCGGAAAAATACCGACAAACTTGTGATCATATCCACAGCATCCTGCTGCATACCGCCCTCTACCAGCCAGACAATGGTATCCAGTGTATTATATAAGAAGTGAGGATTTACCTGTGCCTGAAGCAGCTGCAATTCTGTCAGATGCTGTGCATCCTGTTCCTTACGCACATTTTCCAGCAATCCCTCAATTCTGCCCGCCATCTTTCTTGTACCGGCATCCAGTTCCTGAATCTCAATACAATCAGTCGGAACCGCACCGATCGTCTTGTACTCTCCTTTTCC
This sequence comes from Blautia sp. MSJ-9, assembly GCF_018919065.1. Lineage (GTDB taxonomy): Bacteria > Bacillota > Clostridia > Lachnospirales > Lachnospiraceae > Blautia_A. The sequence continues at coordinate 6,376 of NZ_JAHLQG010000050.1, forward strand.
GACCTTCTTAATATTATGCAGGATCTCGGAAATCGGCTTCGTGATGCTGTATGTCAGCCGGAATGAACGCCGCATCAGAATAAATGTAGCGATCAGGATTGCTGCACACATGGTCATGATCGTCAGCCTTACATTTCCTGCAAGCTGTGACTCCACCTGAACAAGCTCTGTCGCTTCCTGATAAATGTAGTTCTGCATTTCCTTCTCAAAAAGCGTAGTCAAAATCTCTGTGTTATTCGCCATAAATTCCTGACGATTCTCGTAATCCTTGATATCCAGAAGCTGGTTCATCCGCTTCTGAAGATTCTCCAGATAATTGGTCAGATATTTCAGAGACCGCAGGCTCTCTTTCTTTGTCGTGGTTTTCTTTAACTTCTCTACTGTATTTATCGCTTTATCAACCTGTGCATTTGGCAACCCGTCACGCCCTTTTCTTCCAATGCTGACATAGTAAATATCCATGTCAACTTCATCCTTAAAGCTCATATCATTATTCGAGCTTCTGTAATTCGCATTATATTCGGTGCTGACAGCCAGATTGTTGGACAGCTGATTATATTTATCTGTATAATGCCAGAAAAAAACAAGAAGCACTATGATCAATATTGCCATAGGAATCATAGTGCTCAGAAGTGTCCACTTCATTTTGGTTTCCAGCTTCTCCTGCTTCTGTCTCATGGATCAGACCTCTCCTCTCGTTTTGCGGTACTCGCTTGGGGTCATTCCCTGTGTTTTCTTAAAAAGATAGCTGAAATAATGAGCGTCTTTATATCCCACTTCTCCTGCAATTTCGCTGGAACGTTTGGATGTACAGCGAAGCTGTTCCTTTGCCTTATCCATACGAAGTTCAGTCAGATATTCAATAAACGTCTGTCCCATATTCTGACTGAAAAGCGCACTGAAATGATTGGCACTGACATTCGCCACATGAGCCACTTTATTCAGAGAAATCTCCTCATCCATATAATATTCGTCAATAAAATCCACTGCCTTCTTCAGCACACTTCTGTTCTGATTACCTGCATTCTCATCGCGGATCGCAATTGCCCGCTTCAGAAGATCCTCCGCATATGCAATAGAAGCCTCTGTAGATTGACTTGTTTTCTCTACAATATCATCCGTTTCCTCTCTCGACAATTCAGCATCATCATATCCAATCTTTTTAAGAAATGACAACACAGAAAAACGCACATTCAAAACCACGTAATTACGGAACACCAGTGATTCCATCGGTTCCCTGCCAATAGCATGAAAATAGTCATGCACAAAACTGTCCACCTCATCTTCCAGACCACTGCTTAAAAATTTCTGCAGGATTTCCGGATTCAGAGCATTGATATTCACATTCTTCAACTGAACAGCTTCTGTTTTTGAAGTATCTGCTGAATTCTCCTTTACCTGTTCAAGCATATTGTAATAAAGAATATGCCCGTCATACAGATAACGGAATGCATAAGTTCTTGCAGCCGTGTGATAACTCTGCTTAATTCTGCTCAGACGGTCTGCCTCCTCGCCGACTGCCACAAACCAGTCCACATTTGCACTGGTTTCTTCCATGATCTTCTGAATTGTTTCCACACATTCACGAGTATTCTTCTCTATCGTATCTCTCTGTCCCTTGACCAGAATTGCATAACTGAACACCTGATGTCTGAAAAGCATCGCAACCGGATGACTGAGGAAATAATTCTCAATCTTCTTATGTACTTCTGCCTCCCAGTCGGAATATCCTTCCGACGAATTACAACTGCTGTCCGAAGTATCCGGAGTAAAAATCAAAATATTATATGCTTCTGCCACAATATCGAGATTCAGACGATCTGCTCTCTGATAAATCTCCTCCAGATTGGAATCCGCCCTCACCAGAGACTCAAAGAAATCACGACTTGCATTTCTTTCATATTCCTGCATTTCCAGCTTGAACTTCTCATAATACTCCATCTGTATTTTCTCATGCTCATAGCGATTATGAATCTCCTCCAGACGCTCAATAAAAGCATTCTTAGTAATCGGCTTCAACAGATAATCCTCAACTCCGATACTGATCGCCTGTTTCGCATAATTAAAATCATCATAACCGCTGAGAATTACGATCTTAATATTAGGAAGCTCTTTCTTTACCAATTTGCACAATGTCAGACCGTCCATAAACGGCATCTTAATATCAGTGATCAGAAGATCCGGTTTACTCTTTAATATCAGTGGCAGCGCCATCTCCCCGTCAGATGCTTCTCCTGCCAGCTCAAACCCATACTGTTCCCAGGGAATCATCTTCTTGATCATCTCCCTGATCACTACTTCATCTTCCACCAAAAAAGTTTTTAACATTCCACTCCTCCTGCTGCCCTACACAAATATATTCCCAATATCTTCTCAATAAATCTGATATAACTTTAATACATGTTGAATTATCAAGCAAGTTATTTTTAACAATAAATGTTTCACAGTCAATTAACAGCACGAAGCCACCTCTCTCTTCGGGTGAATTTGGAGGGAGAGGTGGAAAAAGCCTCCCACCCGGACAGGGGAGACCGGACAGGAAGCTCTTTCTGGCTATTGGCTAAGTTTTGAGTTAATGCTTTTTTCTGGTTAATGAGTTAACAGGTTACTTATTTTGTTGGAAATAATTCCTCTGCTTTCGGTTTCCAGTGTTCTGCATAGGCATCACACTTCGCACAGAGATGTTCCACAGATTCCGGAGACTGTAAGTCAGTAGATTTCGCTCCTGAATCTGCAACCATCTTACGCAGCTTCTGCGGATTCTCAAGCATTGGACATGGACGAAGCATGTTTTCATTAAATGGCTGACCATCATGATATGCCATGAAGATTGGACTCTTTAATGCTTCCAGCAGAGTATTTTCATAAATATTTGCATTGGAATAATGAATAAATACACAAGGATCCACATCACCGTTTGCATTGATATGCAGGTAACGTCTTCCGCCTGCGATACATCCGCCAACATACTGCGCATCATTCTGGAAATCCATTCCAAAGATTGCTTTCGTAGAACGATACTCTCTGATCTTGTGATACATCTTCTCACGCTGTTCAGGGTTCGGCATTAATTCTACTACAGCGTCATTTCCTGTCGGCATATAATGGAAGAACCATACGAATAATGCACCGCAGTCAATAATGTGATCATAGAATTCTTCACTGCTTACACTGTCTACGTTTGCAGAAGTATAGCAGGTAGATACACCAAATGGAAGTTTATGGGCTTTCAGAAGTTCCATTGCATGCATAACTTTCTGATATACACCTTCTCCACGACGACCATCATTTGCTTCCTCAGAACCTTCCAGGCTGATAGCAGGTACAAAGTTCTTCACACGAAGCATATCCTGACAAAACTCTTCGTCGATCAGAGTACCGTTTGTAAAGGAAAGGAACTCGCAGTCCGGATATTTTTCACAGATACGCATCAGGTCTTTCTTACGAACCAGCGGTTCTCCACCTGTATATATGTACATGTAAGTACCCATTTTTCTTCCCTGTTCTACGATAGAACAGATGGTATCGAAATCAAGGTTCAGTTTGTGACCATATTCAGCTGCCCAGCATCCTGTGCAATGCAGATTACAGGCACTTGTCGGGTCAAGCAGGATTGCCCATGGAACATTGCAGTTGTTCTCTTCTGCTGTTTCTTCCTGAAGTGCACTTCCTTTTAAGCTGGCATTGATAATGAAGTTTGTAAAGAATGCCTCACGTACACCCGGATCCAGATCATAGATTCTCAGGATCAGTTTATACCAGTTGCTGTCTTTATCCTGAATCGCATTACGGATTGCATTTCTCTGTGCTTCATACCATCCGTCCGGTACAAATTTATCTACAAGTTCCATCAGCTTCGGTATATTTACTTCCGGGTCCTTTTCCAGATAACCAAGACCTGTCTTAACTGCTGCCGCAAGTGCAGCCTGTTTTGCTTTGTCCATTAACTTCATGTGATTACTCCTCCTTGTTGTGGTGTGTTATATCTCAACACCTGCACACATAAATCTGTAGAATTTCCAGCATAACTAAATCAATTCTCATTCTGTCGGAATCTGCATATTTCAGATTTCATGTGTCAGGTATAATTTTTGTCATTACTGACACGAAATAGACAGTAACTTTTTTATCATCTTATTCAGTACTCATCCATATCTATGATATCCTGTTTCTGATTTTTAATAATTTTTACTGTATAAATTGCTACACAGAGATTCAGGATTCCTTCAAACAGGATTGAAACACCAACCAGGATCATCATAACTTCTGCTGCCTCGAACGGTCTTACCAGAAGTAAAAATCCCAGAACACCAGTCAGAACTGCCACCAGCAGAATCCTCCACCAGAGATTTAATCCGAATTTCTTTGCATCTATCGACATCTGGATTTTGAATAATGCATCCGCAAGGATGAGGATACCAAAAATTCCAAAAATAAGATTCACAACTACATTCCTGCGTACAATAATAATGACTCCTACTGCTGCCAGCAGTACTCCAAAGGCAAGATCAAACTGAAATGCCAGACAATAGAAATCTCTGGAAAAATATCCAAGAATCTTAATGAGTCCATATACAATAAGCATAATCCCTACTGCCGTACAGAAAACTGCCATCGAACAATCCGGCCAGATGATCAGGCAGGCGCCCAGGATCATAAACAGAACAGACATAACAATGTACCCGTTTTTTGCTAATTTCAACTGTTTCAGTGCATCCATCTATCCTTCCTCCTTCCTTTTGTATATCGTTCCTGAAAACATTGCTTTCTCTGTATTTTCATGCATTGTTTTCATTTCCCTTTTCATGCCTGTATTATAACTGTGATATTTTTAACAATAAATAGACAAAGAAAAGCCCATGTCCAAAATTTAGACATGGGCTTCGCTTTGTATAATTGAGATGTCAAAATCAGAAGTTCTGTTACGCACACATCAGCAGCTTCCGGGTTCTAAGATCATGGTCTGTTCATAATCGCATGCAATTCCGGATGATTTTCAAGCAGCTCAGACACCTGACGCATCTCGGCTGCCAGATCACTTTCCAGACCGTGATCCAGCCATTCCATCAGGACTCCTACAAATACACATTTATAATATTTGATCAGCATCTGGATTTCCTGAGAAGTCAGATTAAATTTATGTACGTTCTTATTAAAATATTCTGTAATAATATAAGAAGCAACATCATTCATATAAACAAGAAATATGTCCCTTTTTACCGATCTGTACACATTCAGCATCAGCTTCCGGTTGCTTCGGACCAGATTAGCCATATCTTCCATACATTCCAGAATAGATGATTTCTCCTGCGGTGCTTCCAGAATCTCATCCCATTTTTTTTTCATAATGAACTCTACCACATCCGGAATATCACGAAAATGATAATAAAAAGTATTTCTGTTTACTCCGCACCGTTCCACAATATCCTTGACCGTAATCTTGGACATTGGTTTCTCATCCAGTAATTCTGTAAAAGTTCTCGCAATTATTTCCTTTGTAAATCCAGACATAATCTCTTTTCCTCATCACACTTCACATTGTCATAAATACCATCTGCTGTCATTTCCATTGAACTCCCCGCTCTGCTGACCACTTACTGTCCGGCAGATATACAACATCCACATACAGTCATAAAATAATTACAGCCCATTTCCAGCGGTTTCTGAGTATTTCATAATTATGCCATAAAGGTTGAGTTTTTGCAAGCATTCCCGAAATTGGTCTTACCTCTGTGGGATGAGCACAATTTCCTTAATTTCAAGATTATCTGCTCCGTAATAGAGTTTAATGTAGTGATTATGTCCAAATCCCATATTCAGGACACGGCTTTCTTCCACCCATTTTCCATTTGTTCCCTGTACGGAAACAGTCATCTTATGAATATTATCCAAAAATACGGAAACAGGAAGCTGTGCCAGTTCACCGAGATCAGATTTCAGAGTAAATTTCATAGTGAAATCGCCCTCAAAATCATTGGTCACTGCAAGCACATCCGCATTTCCTTTCGCAGGATGCAGCACAGATCCATCGATCACGATTTCCTGTGTCTGCGGATCACTGACCAGATTTACCAGACTTCCGGCATCCACATCATCCTCTTCTTTAGTATTCATCGCTTCCAACTCCTCTTCACAGATTCTGTCTGTCAGAAGAAGAATAGACGGACTCTTTAACAGGAATCCCAGGATATTTGCCGCATTTCTCTGCAGTTCACCCAAAGTGATGTTTCCTGCATGAAGCATTTCCTCTACATCATCATTCTCCGGATTTGCTTTCGCATTGCTTACCACCATATAAATATCATTCTGGGCAGCAACCATCGGAGCTTTCACAGACACTTCTGCCTGATGTCCCTCATAATTGGACTTCGCCCACCAGTCTGTCATAACAATACCGTCAAATCTCCATTCTTTACGGAGAATGGTTGTACACAAGTCATAACTTCCTGCAGTCCAGAGTCCGTTCACGCTTCCGTAAGTTGTCATTACAGAACGTGCACCGCCCTCTTTCACTGCAATTTCAAATCCTTTCAGATAAATCTCACGCAGACATCTCTCGGACATTACAGAGTCAGAAGTGCTTCTTCCTACTTCCTGATTGTTTCCACAGAAATGCTTGATCGTGCTTCCGATTCCGGATTTTGCCATCGCTTTTACCTGTGCTGCACAGATTCTTCCTGTCAGAATCGGATCCTCGGAAATATATTCAAAGTTACGTCCGTTCAGCGGATTTCTATGAATGTTCATACCGGGTCCAAGAAGAGAGTCAATTTTATTCAGACGAAGTTCTTTCCCTGTCATTTCATATAGATCACCTACAAGATCTGTATTAAATGTACATCCCAGTAAAGTTCCATTCGGAAAAGAAAAAGCTTTCGTTCCGCAGTCCATACGGATACCGGACGGACCATCAGAACAACATCCGACCGGAATTCCAAGGGCCTGCAGGGACTCTGTAACACCACCGAATGCAGCTGCAGTTCCTGCTGTAACTTTCGGACTGCACATACCCTCACCTCTAAACATCGCGATCAGATCTTCCTCGCTGATCTGGGCTACAAATTCATCCATAGAAACCTTCTTATCCAGCACATCCACCAGTTTATAACCCCTGTCTCCTGTATGATCCAAAGTCTTCGGCATCTCCTCTGCTCTGCGTTTCTGTGGATCAACTGTACGTACAGGCACCTCCTCAGTCACTGCCTCATAAGTACCATCCGGCATAAGAACTGCTTTCATTCTCCGGAACTTCTCAACCGGAGCATATGCTTCCTGTAACTGTTCAAGTACACGTAATTCCTCTTCATAAGTACCTGCAGATTCTGCATTTCTCACATCACTGCCCACAAAAACCTCATAAGTTCCTGACTCCAGAACATAGCAGGATCTGTGACCGGTCACCCCACTGTCATCATAGGAAGCCATATCGTATTTCGGGATAATGATCATAAGTTCCTCTCTCTCACCCGGATCCAGCTCCTGTGTCTTGGCAAAACCGATCAGCTTTCTTGCCGGATTACCAAGTTTGCCCTGCGGTACTTTTACATAGACCTGTACGACTTCTTTTCCCTTTACACTGCCTGTATTGGTAACTGTGGCAGATACAGTAAGTTCATCCTCTGTATTTTTAAAAATCTCTGCTTTTGTCTCAAAATTTGTATATGATAAGCCATATCCGAACGGATAAAGCACTTTATCCTTTGCAAAAGTCTCAAAATAACGGTAGCCTACATAAATATCTTCCTTATAATAATTCTTAAACGGATCTCCAAAGTTCTCTGTAGACGGATAATCACTGACGTTCCCGGCAATCGTATCTGTCAGCTTACCGCATGCACAGACTTTGCCTGTCAGCACATCGGCAACCCCATTACCACCTTCCTGACCGCCCTGCCATACATACAGAACTGCCTGTGGATGATATTTCTTTACCCAGCTCATGTCAATAATATTACCAACATTCAGCACTACAACCGTACGTTTGCTGACTTCACACACACGGCGGATCATATCTTCCTCTGTTTCCGTCAGGCAATAGCTTCCTGCTTTCGCATTGTTATCCTGATCCTCTCCTGCGGTTCTTCCTATAATAACCAGAGACACATCATTATTGCGTGCACAGTCCAGCATCTCCTCAGTGATTTCCATCTCTTTCTGACACCACGGCACACGGCCCCATCCCTGTCCCTCATCAAAAGGATTCTCTTTCATCCAGTCGGCATAGATCTCCATCAGTTTCTCATCCAGGTGAATTTCCTCACACTCTTTCAGCGCATCCAGGATTCCCACTACATATCTGGTATTTACCAGACCACCGGAACCAAGTCCACTCTTATAATAATGAAAAGCCATACGACCAAAGACAGCAACTTTTTCTCCCATTTTCAGTGGAAGTGCCTGATTCTCATTCTCCAGTAGCACACAGCCTTCTGCTGCTGCCTGTCTCGCCAGTGCTGCATATTTCTCTAAATCCAGTTTATAATCGTTCATGTATTTTCCTTTCCTATACAGAAGCATTTTCTTTTTCCAATCCCATCTTATCAGAAAAATACACCGCTGAAAACTCTAAATATTTACAGGAAAATAATCCACCACCACATCTTTTCTCAGATGCAGTGGTGGATTATTTATTCCTTATGCACTTTCGGGAATTTCATACAAATTTCCGTACCATTTCCCTCTTCGCTTCGCAGTACAATACTTCCCTTTAATGTACTGACTGCATGTTTTACAATAGAAAGTCCAAGTCCGGTACCTCCGATTTCTTTGGAATGACTCTTGTCCACTCTGTAAAATCTCTCAAATACTCTGTCCTGATCTTCCCTCGGAATTCCGATTCCTGTATCCTTAACCACAATCTGCGCCTCCTGCGCATTCTGTGTCAGGAAGATACTTACATTCCCATCATTTCTGTTATATTTAATCGCATTGTCACAGATATTATAAACCGCTTCCTCCAGCAGTGTCCGAACCGCCTCGATCTTCATGGATTCTCCACAGATATAAAGATGAACATTCATCTGCTGTGCTTTCTCTTTCAGACTGTCAAAAGCATTTTTACAAACCTGGTAAATATCCACAGGTTCCCAGATATACGGGGTTTTCTCCTCGTCCAGCTGTGAAATCTGGATCACATCCTCCACCAGCTGAAGCAGTCTCTGTGCCTCCTTATAAATACGTCCTGCGAACTTCGGAATATCCTGCTCCTGCACAAAACCATTCTGAATAATCTCCGCAAAACCGGAAATTGAAGTCAAAGGAGTCTTTAATTCATGCGAAACATTTGCAGAAAATTCTCTCCGCAGATTCTCCCGTTCCAGTTTCTCAGTCACATCTACCAGCAGAATCACCGCACCTTCTGTTTTCTGACCACGCACCACAGGATTGGCGATCAACTGAATATCATTGCCGTTTAATTTCAGGATTAGTTCTGCGTGCTCACCGCCAAGGACATGCTCAATCGCATGACGGAAATCCTCTGCACGATCCAGACAGTAAATGCTTTCTCCCTGTCGCGTTTGGTCAACACGAAATAAATTCCAGGCACTGGAATTGGCAGAGAGGATCATCGTATATTTGTCAATGACGATCAGTCCTTCCTGCATGTTTTCTGTGATAAGTGCAAACTCTTCCTGCTGCTGTTTTGCCAGTTCGAGCTGTTTCTGAATCTCCCTGTTCTGTCTGTGTATCTTACTCAGGAGCGGAGAAAGTTCCTCATAAATCTGGTTCTCTTCCGGATGTTCCAGATCCAGTTCATTGACAGGTTTTACGATCCTCTTTGATATTGCAGACGCTATAATTCCTGACAGAACCAGCATCAGAAATAATATCCAGCATAAAGGAAGTACAAGATTTTTAACCAGTGCAAGCACCGTATCCTGGGTTCCGGAAACTCTCAGTACAGTCCCATCTTTCAAACGTAATGCATAATATATTGTCTTCTTAGAAAGAGTACTGGAATATCTTGAGGATTCGCCTGCACCATATTTCTCTGCTTTCTGAAACTCCTCTCTGTCTTTATGATTTTCCATTTCAGAAACATCGGCCTCATTATCGAAAAGCACTGTTCCATCCTGATCTATATAGGTGATACGCGAATTTTTGTCTGAAACATTCTGCAGATATTCTGCTCCCTGCTGTTCTACGCCATACTCCAGATAAGCAGCTTCCTTCGCCAGTTCTCTCTGCAGCTGACCACCGAAATTCCCGTAAAGAATTCCCAGAACCATAAACAGACCCATAGTCATAACCACAAGGCATACCAACATTGTTGATTTAAAAATCTTCTTTGTCACTTCTCTTCCCTTTCCCTTCTCTGTTACATTAATATCTTCAGATATCAGATACAAAAGTTAAAATAAAGCATTTGACCTGACAGCTTTTTTATACTCAAATATCCGCAAACGATTCCCGCCTGCGGATACAAAAATTCTCTTCATTTTATCAGTTAATTATTTTTATAATCCTGATGTTCATTATTCCTGTGCTGTCCCGTAATAGAGTATTCTACCCACTCTGCAATATTCACCGCATGATCTCCGATACGTTCAAAATATTTGGCAGTCATAAGAAGATCCAGTCCGGTCTTGGCTTCCAGTTTCTCTCCATATATCATATCAGCAAGCTTTTCTTTGATTTCATTAAAAGCATTGTCTACTACATCATCTCTGTTTATGACATTTCTGCACAGATCCAGATCGCGTTTTACAAACGCATCTACACTCTCTGTCACCATACGCACCGTATCTTCCGCCATCCGTGTGATCGTATCCGGTATCGCGCTGGTATTCTTTGCGATATATAAAGACAGATCCGCAATATCTGCTGCCTGATCTCCGATACGTTCCATATCTGAAACCATTTTCAAAGCCGCAGAAATCTCTCTCAGGTCCCTTGCTACCGGATGCTGATGAAGTAAAAGGCTCAGGCAAAGATTCTCAATCTCTCTTTCTTTCGCATCAATATCCCTGTCTGTTTCAAAAACCTGACGGGCAATTTCCTCATTCTGCACATTCTGGATTGCCTTTGCAGAGAAAGAAATTGCTTTTTCGCAATAACTTCCAAGCGTAATAAGCTGTACATGCAATTCTTCCAGCTGTCTCTCAAAATACTTTGACATAATCAACCAAACCTTCCTGTAATATAGTCCTCTGTACGCTTATCTGCAGGCATGGAGAACAGCTTGTCTGTATCTGCAAATTCAATGACTTCTCCCAGTAAAAAGAACGCTGTCTTATCAGAAATTCGGGTTGCCTGCTGCATATTATGAGTTACCATAACAATCGTATAATCCTTCTTTAACTCCATTGCCAGCTCCTCAATCTTGGAAGTTGAAATAGGGTCAAGTGCGGATGTAGGTTCATCCATCAGAAGTACTTCCGGCTGAACTGCCAGAGCTCTGGCAATGCAAAGTCTCTGCTGCTGTCCACCGGACATTCCCAGTGCGCTTTTCTTTAAACGATCTTTTACTTCGTCCCAGATTGCCGCATCACGGAGAGATTTCTCTACAATATCATCCAGCTTCGCTTTGGAACGGATACCGTGGGTTCTTGGTCCATACGCAATATTATCATAAATACTCATAGGGAAAGGATTCGGTTTCTGGAATACCATTCCGACTCTCTTTCGAAGCAGATTCACATCCATATCGCCGTAAATATCTTCACCATCAAGCTGTACTTTACCGGTGATCACACATCCCTCTACCAGGTCATTCATACGGTTTAAAGACTTCAGCAGAGTAGATTTACCACAACCACTTGGACCGATAAAAGCTGTGATTTCTTTCTCCGGAATCTCCATGTTTATATTCTTTAAAGCATGGAATTTTCCGTAATACAAATTCATATTTTCAACTGTTATTTTTGAATTATTACTCATGTTTCTTATCCTTTCGCAATTCTTTTGGCAACCGCTCCGGACAGGAAATTAATCACAAGAACAAATGCCAGAATAACAACTGCTGTCGCAGATGCCTGGTTCATATGAAGCCCCTCACCTGACAGCACATACATATGAAGTGCCAGAGTACGTCCGGAACCCATCAGGTTGGACGGAACTTCTGCAACTGTACCTGCAGTATAGATCAGGGCTGCTGTTTCACCGATCACACGTCCGATCGCAAGAATGACACCTGCCAGGATTCCAGGTACTGCTGATGGCAGAACAATGGTAAAGATCGTACGAAGTTTGCCTGCTCCAAGTCCGAAACTTGCCTCACGGTAAGAGTCCGGAACAGATTTCAGTGCTTCTTCTGCTGTACGCATGATCAAAGGCAGGATCATAATTACCAGTGTAAATGCACCGGATAAAAGTGACAGACCCCAATGCAGTGCTGTTACAAAGAACAGCATACCGAAAAGACCATATACAATAGACGGGATTCCGGAAAGTGTCTCCGCTGTGATACGGATCACTTTTACAAGTTTGCTTCCCTTTTTCGCATATTCTACCAGATAAATCGCTGCAAAAATTCCTAAAGGCGCTGCGATCACAAGAGATACCACTGTCAGAATAAAGGTATTGATCAGTGACGGAAGCAGTGAAAGGTTATCGGAATTATAAGTTAAACTGAACAAGTCAGTGGACAGATACGGTACACCTTTGACCAGAATATATCCGATCAGGAAAAACAACAATGCAAATGTCAGAACTGCTCCCAGAAGAGTGAGCAGTGCAAGGATTCCTGATCCCGGATGCTTCAGATATGCCTTCATCTGATCTGAGAAAGAAGACTCATTCTGCTTTTTTTCTTTTGACAAATCAATTGTCGCTGCTGTCTCAATTTGCATGTTCTGCCCTCCTGTTCAGTAAAGAAAGACTCAGGTTAATGATCAAAATAAAGATAAATAATACAACTGCTGTTGCGATCAGTGCTTCTCTGTGAAGACCCGTCGCATATCCCATCTCAGTAACGATGTTTGCGGTCATGGTACGGACACCTTTCAGGATTCCCTGCGGCATTCTCGGCTGGTTTCCTGCAACCATAACTACTGCCATTGTCTCTCCGATGGCACGTCCGATTCCAAGAACAACCGCTGCCAGAATACCGGATTTTGCTGCCGGAAGCATAACACAGAAGATGCTTCTCTCTTTCGTTGCTCCCAGTGCAAGAGAACCTTCATAGTAACTCTCCGGTACACTGCGAATGGCAGATTCTGTAACTCCGATGATAGTCGGCAAGATCATCATTCCAAGTAAAACACAGGCTGCCAGCATACTTGTTCCGGTTCCTCCAAAAGTCTGTCTGATAAGCGGAACGATAAGAACCAGTCCAAAGAAACCATATACAATAGATGGTACACCTGCCATCAGCTCAATTCCTGATTTCAATGGTCTGTAGATTTTTTTCGGACAATAACGCGCCATAAAAACGGAAGTAAACAACGCGATCGGCACACCCAGCAGGATGGCACCTGCAGTTACATAAATGCTCGCTACGATCATTGGAAGAATTCCAAAAATATTATTTGACGGCTTCCACTTTGTTCCCATCAGGAACTTCAGCGGACCAATTTTCCCGATAGCCGGGATACCATTTGCAAACAGAAATGCGCAGATCAGAAATACTGCCAGCACTGAAGTACAAGCTGCGATCAGAAATACACCTTTCATTGCTTTTTCTTTAAAGTGGTTCATTCATTACACCTTTCTTTCCCTGTATCAAAAATCTCGCTGGTATCTTTTTTATTCCTGTAAGCGCTCTCTGCTCACAAAACAATTTCAGGTTACTGTTCATTCCATTCTCAGTAACAATTCCAGCACCATGATTTCCAACATACAAACAGCTCGCCTGTTTTATTTCATTCACAGGCGAACTGCTTTGAAACCTCTCAGTCTATCCGGTTAATTATTTAGCAAGATCTTCCCATGTAGTTGTCTCACCTGTGTAAACAGATTTTACCTGGTCGCTTGTAAGTTCATCGATGTCATTGTCTTTGTTTACGATAACTGCGATACCATCTCTTGCGATTACTGTAGCTGTAAGACCAAGATCTTTTTCATCATCTTTGAGTTCACGGGATGCCATTCCGATATCGCATGTTCCCTCAGCTGCCATATTTACACCTGTTGTGGAATCACTCTGCTGAACTTCAACTGTTACGTCTTTGTTTACTGCTTCATAACCTTCTGCAAGTTTCTCCATAACCGGTGTTACAGAAGAAGATCCAGCAACAACAACTTTACCGGAAACTCCGTCTGCTGCTTCATATGCGCTTGCATCTGCTGCTTCTTTGATGTATCCGTTGTCTTCTACGATCTGCTGTCCGTCAGAGCTCATGATGTAGTTTACGAAATCTTTTGCTGCATCACTTTCTTTATCAGATGTAAGGATGTTGAATGGACGTGCGATCTTGTAAGAGTCATTGGAAACATTCTCTACAGTAGCTTCTACACCATCAATCTTAACTGCCTTTACTGTATCATCCAGAGAACCAAGGGAAATGTATCCGATTGCATTCTCATCACCTGCAACTGTTGTCATCATAACAGATGTGCTGTTTGTAACACTTGCTTCATCTGTGGTCATATCTACTTTCTCGCCATCCTGATCTTCCTGAATGCCAAACAGTTCTACGAAAGCCCCTCTTGTACCAGAACCATCTTCACGGGATACAACTGTGATGTCTCCGCTTGCTGCACTTACGATTGTTGTGAAAGCTGTTGCTCCGATTATTGCTGCTGTAAGGATTGTTGCGATTTTTTTCTTCATGATAATTTTCTCCTCTTCCAATGAGCCTTGTTTCTTAATAAAGTAAATGGCTCATTTCCTTTTTTAATTTTATTTTTTATGTTTTATAACTTGTTGCCTCATTTACAAGTGCTATTATAGGAATCCAAAGTTAAATGTAAAACCACGCTAAAGTAAAATCTTTGTAAAAAGGTATTGTTACTGTTTCTTCCATTTTCGGTAATGCAGAACACGAAAAGCCCCTTTTTAAGACTGCACTTACTTGTAAAACCCACCTCATCGTGCTATCATAACACTTGATGGACAGTCATTCACACACCTGTCCATGTTACACACATTAAGATCAGCTATTCCCATGGCTGGGCATTATCTACAGATTATAATGAATGTACACTTCGTACATTGTTTGATAAGGCAGATAAATATATGTATGAGAATAAACAGCAGAGTAAGCTGGGACGACGTGATTAACTCATCAGGATTAATTCATTAATATCTATGTCCGAAAAATTTTACAATTGAAACAGAGAATTTATGTGATTCAGTTAAATTTTCAAAATTACAAAGGAGTACATACCTATGTCTAATTCAAAATGTGAAACAGCAGTAGAAAAGAAACACTGTGGTTATAACTGCGCACAGGCAGTTGCCTGTTCTTTCTGTGAAGAAGCTCACATGGATGAAGATACCCTCTTCAGTCTCACCCAGGGCTTCGGAGCAGGACTTGGAACTATGGACGGTACCTGCGGCGCAATTTCAGGTGCTGCAGTTGTTGCAGGTTTAATCAATCAGAACAGAACGGAAACCTCCAGAGATGTCCGTTTTGTCATGAATCAGTTTAAGCAACAGAATGGTTCTGTTATCTGTAAAGATCTCAAGGGCGTTGAAACCGGTAAAATGTTACGCTCCTGTGATGACTGTGTCAGAGATGCAGTGAAATTTCTTGAGAATGTATTAAACGAGGAAAAATAAAATACTCTGCCTCAGATATAATCGGAAAGATTATTTCATTATAGGCCAATATAATACTAAAACGCTGTACTGCAGATTCCCCAAATCTACAAGTACAGCGTTTTTAATATTAAAGCAGTTCCGCAAACAGTCTCAGGAACATCTGTCCCAGTCTGAGTGTTGCACTGCGTCCCTCTTTATACTGATCAGTTACTTCTCTGCACTCTGATATTGTATGTTCCAGGTCATGTCTGATGTCCAGTACCACATCACAACCCGCCATGAAACATCCATTTTCAAAATGATGATAAAGGCTTCGATAATCCATATTGATGGTTCCGCAGGTAGACATGCAATCATCCACCACACACATCTTTGCATGACAGAATCCAGGTGTCCACTCAAAGATACGAACTCCATTGATCACCAGTCCATTATAGAAGGATCTTGTTACACTGTAGATCAGCTTTTTATCTGGAATTCCAGGTGTAATGATCCGTACATCTACGCCACGTTTAGCTGCCAGTGAAAGTGCGTGAGTCATCTCATCTGTAATGATCAGGTACGGCGTCATAAACCAACAGTATTTCTCAGCTTTATTGATCATGCTGATATATACTTCTTCTCCAACTTGTTCACCATCCAGAGGACTGTCTGCATAAGGCTGAATATAGCCGTTCTGCTTTGCCTGATATGAATACGGCTGAAGATACTGTTCCATGTCAATCTCATCCGGGTGGGCATTGCTGGCTGCATTCCACATTTCCAGAAATGCCACTGTCAGTGAGCGCACGGCATCTCCTTCCATACGCACGCCTGTATCTTTCCACATTCCATAAGGATGTGTGATATTAAAGTATTCATTTGCCAGATTATAGCCTCCGGTGAATCCTACTTTTCCATCGATCACAGTAATCTTACGGTGATCTCTGTTATTCAGAAACATATTGAAGCCCGGTGAAAATGGATTAAATACACGGCATTGAATGCCGACACTTTCCAGTTTTCGTGCAAAATCCATGTTTACAAAACCGATGGATCCCATATCATCATAGAAAACCCGCACCTCAACGCCCGCCTTCACACGATCTTCCAAAATTTTCTGAATTCTGTGCCATGCCTCTTCATCTTCAATCGCATGATACTCCATGAAGATAAATTTCTCGGCGTTCTTCATATCTTCAAGCTGTGCATTCAGTCCTTTGATGGCCTCGTCATAATAGATCATATCTGTATTCTGATAAACCGGATATCCGGCATAACTGGATAAATAAGAAGAAATACCTCCCGCTTTGGGAATTTTATCCTGAAGTTTCTTCTGAATTTCACTATTTTTTGGAAGCAGTGGCAATAATTTTGCATCAATCTTTTCATATCTTGACCGCATTTTCCAGGTTCCGCCATTAAGACCTATCAGCAGAAATAATGTCACACCCATAATTGGAAATGCCAGTATCAAAATGATCCACGGTGTTTTCATAGTTGAAGTCTGATGACTGCCATAAATCTTCAATACCAGAACAATTGCAAAAATACGGGTAAACAGATCGATCACTCCCGCATATGCATTTAACCGCTTGAAAACTACCAACATAAATCCAACCTGAAAAAGAATTGCCAGTACAGAAAAAGCCATGCGCTTCACGCCGTTTTCTGTCTTTTTCTTGCTTTCCAACGTGCTGTTGCTCATACACACTTTCCTCCTATTGTTTATTATTTTCTGTAATTAATTTGACTTTACCGAAAAATATAGCATATCTACATTCTTAATCAAACAGATATTTTATAGAAAAGTTACATCTGATTCCTGTGAAAAGATTTCCTGGATTTTTTTCTTAAAAGCATTAAACTTTCCTTCATCAGGATTAGAACTGTCGCCATAAATTCCTACTCTCCATGTTCTTTCCAGATGATTCCTGTCAATACTTATATATGGACCTTCTCTTATATCATTTATGTAAAAACAGACTTCACAATTTCCCTTATTCATTTTTCCTTTCTTCCAGATTGTCCATATTCTTTCTGAAACTTCTTCTATGCCATAATTCTCGTCCATATGAAATTTAACGTACAACTTATTATCGAGCTGCTTGATGATCAGAACTTCTGCGTCTGAATCTATCCGTTCAATAGTCTCTTTTGTCATTACTGCATCATGCGGATAAAACTCCCATGCAGACCTGCTTTCTTCTTTTTCAGAAACTGTCTGCTTTTTGCTGCTATACTGACTATATTTCAGGTCATAATCTACATTCATATTTCCTTCCTGTCCAAGCATATTAAAAAGCTCCGCTAATGGTTTCATATCTTCAGAGAATTCTCCAGACTTACTCATCAATGCATCATCAAATGTAAATTCATAATACTTTTTATCATATTCCCCCTCTTCTCCAGTTCCTGCAGGCATCTCTTTCAAATTTAGTTTTGCTATCTCATAACTATTCGCTACTTTTAAATAAACATTTCCATCGTCTTCAAGAACAGGATCCATGAATTCTTTCATGTTTTCATTAGTACTCTCAAAACATAAAATCCATTTATCATCCTCTGCTTTCAGCTCATAATTCGAAAAATATAATTTATTCCCCCAACGATCATACAGTCCATACTGGATTGTTCCTCCTTCTCCCCCAAGTATGTCTGCTACAAATTCAGAAATATTTTTCTGCTGTACTTTTATCACAAAAATGTTTTTGTTATTTTTCGCAGTTCCTATTGCATACGGAATTTCCAGGCATTCCAGTCGTCCTGCCAGATCTCCCAGATTATGATAATAATCTCCCTCATCCAGCTTGGATTTATAAGTACCATATTGCAATTTTACAGAAGGTTCCTCTATCAGATCTTCACTTGTCCAATTTGTAAAAAGATCAGAACTTCTGTTTAGCCAGTCTGTAGGAATTTCTTCTTTCATTTTGAACTCATTTTTTAAGCTACTATCAAGCAATACCGGAAATGCCATTTCCATCCGGGGAGATTCGTAAATATATATTTTATGCCAATCGCCTTCACTTATTTCAGCTTTACAGCGCTCCCCATCGTCTTCCAAAAATCCACACAGGTCAACCTTGTTCTCTCCTCCAGAAACTAACTGAGGAATCAATGTATTCTTCACTAATTGTGCTTCTTCATCTGATATTGTTACTTCAAGTTTTTTAGTTATCTTACTGAAATCATATCCCTCTTCAGATTCCAGATCATGTTTTTCTTCATTCGAAAGTTCTATTTCTTTAATATCTTTAATTTCCTTTTGAGAAAGCTCTATATCTCCATCCTGCCGTACCCATATACCAGAACAATTTACATGTGTTCCAATTCGCACTTTCAATGGTGTGGTCAAATATGTTTCTAATTTACTATCTTCTTTCGTCTCTTCATAAAGTTCATAAGGAATTACAATTCGAATCTTACCATTATCATCTTCAACCCAATACTTATTATTCTTCGACAATTTTTTCACTCTATTTTTAATGATTTCTACAGAATTTTTGTAATCTTTCTGTTTCATTTCATCAGGTGGAGTCAGCATAATTGTTTCTGTATCTACTCCCAGAAATCGAATCTGTTCCTCATATTTCTTACACAGTCCAAGCAAAACAGCTACTGCCAGAATTCCCAGCAGGACACATCCACCAATAAAATACAGGGAATTTCCCCTCTGACTTACATTATCCTTCTTCCAGTTAACCAAGGCTTCATAGAGTTCTTCCGGTGTTTGAAATCCGCTTTCCGAATCTATATTCATTCCCTTTTCCACAATTTTGTGAAATTCTGCATTTCCCTTCAAATCGCATGTTTCCAACGGCTCTGTTTCATCAAAAAGAACACGAATAAATCTGTCCTGCGGCTTTTTTCCAGAAAGACATTCATAAAAGATTTCACTCACAGAATAAGTATACTCAACATCATCCGTCTCATAATCCACAATCTTCGGCACAAGACACAATTCCCCATTCTCACTTCTGTAGAGCATTTCCGGGGAAACAGTAAGATTTCGTATTCCTGCGTTTTGGAGTTTCTGCAGATTCCGCAAAACTGGTAAAAACATCTCCGTCAGTTCTTCTTCTGATATCCGCTTTTTTTGTTCCATATACTGTTTCAGGCAGATACCCTCCGGGTAATCATAGATAATATAAGCTTTATCTCCTGCCTCAAACTGATCTGATACATGGCAGAGTCCTGACATATCCGAAAAATCCCCAAGCTGACGGGCTCTGAAAAGAATTTCTTCTATATCTTCTTTCTGAAGGTCTACCTCCTGGATCAGGACTTTTTTCTGCACACGCTGATGCCATCCTTCATAACGTGCTGTATCTGAGTCTGCTTCCAGTATTCTTTTTATTTCATATCGCTCATCCAGCAGACTACCTATTGATACCTTATTAGTTTCCATCTTTCTACCACCATAACGCCCCATAAACAAAACTGTTTTCTGTTACATAGTCTTGCAAAACACTACTTTTTTTAAGCAATTCCTCTATTTTTTGCTGTTCCGCATTCGATGAATCTGTATATTCATAAAAAAGTTCCCATTCCTTCTTATCGTCTTTCCATCCCTGATATATGGAAATATTCTCTCCATCCGTTCGATTTCCAGGGAATATTTTTAAAGAAATATTTCCCTTTAGCCAATCTGTATTTTTAAATAAAGCTTCTATATCCATCACCGTCTGCTCTCCATACTCTTCACCATATGTATTCCGATTAAGACGAATCTCTATTTCATGCCCAGATATCGTAATTGCTTCTTCTGCCTCTGCTTCTTCATTAATTTCACTCAGCATAGATTTCAATTTTTTCAGGCTTTCCATTTCTACTTCATAATTTTTATTTTCTTCCTGTGCTTCTTTTTCAGGTTCATTCTTCTTTGAAAAGTATCTTACATTCGTTAAATAATAATTAGAAAGTGGAGAAGGAAATTGATTCTGCACACATACTATAAATTTAAGTAATGGGATGTCCTTTTTTTCAAAAATATGTGAATCATTCTGCAAATTTACATTCAATTTTAAATCTTTCCCAGCCTCAACATCAACGAAATTTACTGCTGCCAATTCATAGTCCCAGACCTTCAAAACAATTCTGTCTTTGACTGACTCTTCCCATTCCTTTAATTGATTTCGTTCATACGCTTCTTCATAAACGGATTCCGGTTCATATCTCAATGCTATATCATCAGAATCTTTAAACTGCACTTGCCAGTCCCAGTCATCAAAGTCATCGCCTTTATCATCATCTGCTGAAAGTTTAAGATCTGAACTTGACAAATTTGCACGAAGTTTCTCAAGGATAAATCTACTCACATCTTTCTGTGCTATTTTTACAGCAAATTTATTGCGTCCTTCTGGAAATGTACCAAATGCATATGGAATCTCTAATGTATCCAGTCTTTTTTTCAGATCATAGATTGTCTCCAGCCAATTACCATCTCCCCTTTTTTTGACTATGTCAGCAGTATCGTAACTTATATATTCGGCACATACAAATGGCTCCTTAATATCTTCTGCTTTATGCTGGAAAGCTCCCCACATATCACTTTGTTCTTCCCAGTCTGCTTCCATATTATCAGCATTCAGTACCTGATAAGTTTCACTTAACGTAAAATCCTGCCATAAAAGTTTCCATTTATCATCATCTGAGAAAAGTGGTCTGTAGTAAGTAGTCCAATCCCCGTTCAAATCAGTACCTAAAGTGTAATTCATTAATTCCGGATAACAGGGATCTGTTGTCAAAAACATATAGCTTCTATTTTCTCCCTTACCAGACTGTAACCGTTTCTGTAAACTCTCTTTAATCCTTTTTGCAGCTTTTTCTGAAATTTTTACTTCCACATAACTTTCTGCTTTCTCTGGATTACTCCCAATTTCTGCCGGAAGATAATATTCTATTGGAAACTTTCCTTTTCTTTTTTCTACTGAAATTATGTCATCATCGTTTAATGTTTCTCTGGATATATCATAAGAACCATTTTCTTTCGGTTCTATTACTGTAATTGCCTTTCTGTGGGCTGCTGCCACTTTTTCTGTAATATAATCATTTATATATTCTTCCAGACTCTGTTCCTTGTCCTCGCTGTTGTTTTCCTCTTCTTTCTGTTCCTCAAAAAACTCCACCGGAATCTCCAGCTTCAATCCATCTTCTTTTTCCGTAAGAATATAATTCTCTTCTCCTACCGCAATATCCAGTCTGCTTTTCATAGTTTTGATATCTTTCTGGTAGTCCTGTGCACCTACATTGTCATAGGGTGCCAGAAGGAGTGTAGTTGTTTCTTTTCCGTGAAATTTGAAAAATGCCTGATGGGTTTTGTAGTAGTTCCAGCCAAAGAAAGCACTAGCTCCCAGGACACAGCAGGCACAGCTGATTCCCAGAAAAAATATATTTTTCTTTCCTGTTCTTTTTTTCTTCTTTGGTTCCAGGATTGGTTTCAGTTCTGCAAGCATTTCTTCGATGGACTGATATCTGCTTTCTCTTTGCAGACTCAGGCCTTTTTTCAGGATGCGTTCCAGTCTTGCATCTATTGTGATACCTCGCTGAGAAGGCATGAGAAGTATTCCATTCATGGCTCTTACAGTAGCGCTGATGGGTTTCTCTCCGGTAATTCCGCGGTAAATAACTGCGCACAGTGCATATACATCCGTCCATGGTCCCTGTTCGCTGTCTGAATACTGTTCCAGTGGTGCATATCCTTCTTTCAGTTCAATGGTATAGGTTTTATTATCAGCATAGGCTCTGGCAGACCCGAAATCCAGCAATTTTACACTGGTTTCTCCGTTCTCTGTGCGTACCAGTTTAATATTGTCCGGGCTGATATCACGGTGGATGACGCCGTTTTTATGAACCTTATCCAGGGTTTCCATAAGCGGAAAAAGAAGGCGAAACATTTCCTGCGGTGCTACCTGTCCGCTCTGCTGCAGATATTGCGCCAGAGTAATCCCACTTACATATTCCATTACAATATAGGCGGTATTATTTGTTTCAAAATAATCCAGTACATGAACAATTCCCTGTTCTGTAGTGAAATCTCCCAGTCTTCTGGCTTCTCTTAAAAATTTTGATTTTATATCACGAAAGCGTTCACCGGCTGTTTCATCTATAACTGCAACCTTTGTCCCCTGACGCTCCATGTAATCTCTGTCCCAGAACTCTTTTACTGCTACGTGACGGTTTACTTTTTCATTAATTGCTTCATAGGTGATACCGAAGCCTCCCATTCCAAGGACACGCAGGATTCGATATCTGCCGTCCAATATGGTATTCTCGGGCAGATAGCAGTTTTGACTGCTGCCCGGTCTGTTACTGTTCTCTCCCATACTTTTTCTCTTTCCCATTATTGTGAATACTTTTTCTTTTATTCCTACTTCTTATCCGCAGGTATTACTTATTCATTATGAATCCATTATACAATTTCCATGTGAATTTTTGAATGAAAAATTGCAGCTTTTTATAAACTGTAAATGTGCACCCAAAAAAGCTCCTGCATAGAAGGCTTTTTAATGTTATTGGAACCTTATTCTATGACAATCGAGTAGGAGGGAAAATTAAATAAATTTTCCCGACCTCTCACACCACCGTGCGTACCGTTCGGTACACGGCGGTTCAATCAACTTAACAAGTAACACACCTTTCGGTGTAGTAATCT
>NZ_JAHLQG010000009.1 GCF_018919065.1 Blautia sp. MSJ-9
ATCAATGCTATGTTTTCTTTACTTGATAAGCGTTTTACTGATATTTTAGTCCAGCCTGCCCGAAAGCGGAATGAGTATTCTGCTTTTTGTTCCATGGTTGATTCTGCAGATATCCCTGAACACTCCAAAGTCATTTTCTTTGGGGACAGAGGTTATACTTCTTACAACAACTTTGCCCATGTGATTGAAAAGGGGCAGTACTTCCTTATCCGATGTAACGATAAAAGGGCTTCCGGAATGATGGGATACCCGGTTGATACCCTGCCAGCTTTTGATGAAGATATCTCTCTTATACTGACAAGGTCTAAAGCTGTAAGCAAATATTCCAGGCCTGAACTATTCTTTTCATACCGGTACATTTATCAGAATGCTCCGATGGATTATCTCAATGATCAAAGAACAGAATATGACCTTACTTTACGTTTGTTACGCGTACAGCTTGATGATGGCTCTTATGAAAACATTGCTACGAATCTTCCAGAAGAAGAGTTTAAAGCTGAAGATTTCAAAGCTCTTTATCATCTGAGATGGCAGGAGGAAAACTCTTTCCGGGATTTAAAATATTCCCTGTGTCTGAAAGCGTTTCACTCAAAAAAATATGATTATATTGTGCAGGAAGTATGGGCAAGAGTTATTCTATATAATTTCAGTTCCAGCATAATCATAAATGTAACTATTGATCGGGAAGATCGTGCTTATGAATATCAGGCGAATTATTCATCCGCACTTAAAACATGCAGGGATTTCTTAAGGATTCACGATGGGATAACAAAGATAAATGTAGAAAGTCTGATCGCTCAAAATATTGAGCCGATCAGACCTGGAAGAACCTTTGCCCGCCAGCATAGGTTTAAACTTCCGATGAGTTTTTGTTATAGACATTAGCATTAACTCATATATTACTATATTTCATCTTTAGACAAATTTCAATGTTAAATATTGATTTTGTCTTTTTGTTATACCTAAATTTTAGTAAGACGTTGTATCTTGATCCATCAATATCCCATTTTTTATCATAATCAAATCCTTCTGCTGATATTTTCATCAATGCAGTATTGGCAAATTGCTAAGTTAATGACATTGGTTCACTGCGTTCTCAGTAACATGCTTCGCGATGCACAGAATTTATGCTATTCGCATAAATTCGCGCGGCATGTCTCGGGTTTTCTGTGACCTTCGCTCACAAAAAACACCTCGCGGGATACTATCTGTGAACAGTAACCATTTATTCAAATGTAATTCCGTTGTTTTCCTGTGCGGATGTCCACTTTTCATTCCATTCCTGTACCAGATCATCCATTGTCTTATCTCCTGTAACTGCAGACTCTACAACTTCAGTAGGAACAGCACCGGATACATTAATACCAAGTTCAGAATCATTGTTAATATCATTCCATAAGTTCTCTTCCCCTTCCGGAGCAGGATTGTTAACAACAAGCTCTACACCTTCCATATCCTTTAAAGCTTCAGGGTATTCACTGCCTGTTACAATAGAAAGACCACCTTCACTCTGAGAAAATCCGGATTCTTCTACCAGCCATTTTATGTAGCACATTGCTGCGATCTGCTGATCTTCAGAGCTGTTGCAGTTAATTCCGTAGCAGTAGTCAGGGCCTGCTGCTGCATACTGTTTTCCATCTACTGTGATCGGGAATGTCATATATCCGATATCATCTGCATGATCGCCGGCCTGCTGCATCTGTGTTACAGACCAGGAACCAAGTGCCATACATCCGATCTGACCGTTATTAAGCATACCTTTGCTTCCTTCCCAGTCAGTTGTTGTCGGGTCATCCTCTGTAAGGCCTCTGCTTACAGCTTCATAAAGTGTATTGTAAACAGCATACGGACCAGTTCCGTCTCCTCTGTCAGAGAATGGATCTTTTCCTTTACAGAGAACGTTGTTTACGAAATCCGGATCACCTGTTGCACCGCCGTCAATGTAGGCATCCCATGCTGTCATAGTCCAGCCTGCTGCAAAGTTTGTATACATCGGGATCGCGTCTGTGTTATCTTTGATTTTCTGAAGATCATCAAGGAACTCATCCGGTGTTTTAGGAAGCTCTGTAATTCCTGCTTCTTTAAACACTGCCTTGTTGTAAACAATTCCCTGTACATTAGCCATGGACGGAAGGCCATAAACCTGATCGCCGAATGCATAATTATTCAGCATGTTACTTTCATAGATTTTTGAAAGGGAATCTTTATCTCCGAAACTTACAAAATAATTTTCCAGTTCATCTTTATCTACTGTAGTAGGAACCATACAGATGTCTCCCCAGTCTCCTGTTGAAAGACGCATGGTAACATCATTTGCATAATCTGTGATTCCTTCATATTCAATATTTACATTCGGATACAGCTTCTGGAATTCTTCCACATATCCTTTGAATACAGTATCCACAACATCTGTCTTATGTGTAAGGAATTTCAGGTCAGCCTTGATATCTGTGTAATCTTTTCCAAGTTCAATCTGATCAATTGTTACCTTCTTATCCTCTTTTGCATAAACCGGAACAGATAAAACCATTGTTGCTGCTACTGTTGTTGCAACAGCTTTTCTTAACATTCTTGTTTTCATGTTTCTCTCCTTTCGATTTTGAGCTTGCAGACTCCCGGGCATTCTGCAAAATTCCTTGTTAACTATATCTTTATTTAAGTTGATTTAATCTTACCATAATTAACTTAAATATCAAGTCAAAAATGCTTAAATAACCATTTTTGTTAATACTATGAAATATTTAAGTTCTATTTTTGTATATTTATCACAATAAAAAAGCTCACAGGCAAACCACTTTTCTTGATTTTCCTGCAAGCTTCAATTATTAATATTTAATTTTTAACAACTTGTTTTTATGTTCTATATTTAATTTTATATTTAGCTTTATATTTAGTTTTCAAATTTCCGCTAAATCTTTTTCCGTACACTTTCCTTCTCTACGATCTTTCCGGAAACAACGCTCAGGCCTCGTCCCGAAGCAGGGTTCTTAATCTGTTTCAATGCCTTTTCCAGTGCAACCTTCACCATTACCTGGGTATTTACCTCATAACTGGTAATTTTTTTATCTGGAAATCCCGGATACAGATAATTGTCAAATCCAACTACTGAAATATCTTCCGGTACACGATATCCCTGTTTTTCCAGTTCCACGATCAAATTTCCGGCTGTAAGATCACAGTTGCATACAAAGGCTTCCGGCATATGTTCCGGTAGCTTAATATTTATAAAAACACCTTTCTCATCACGATCTTCGATCAGCCATTCTTCCGGCAGAACCTGTCCATGTTCTAACTGTGCTTTATAAAAACCACAGTAACGGTCCATGATACTGCTGGTCACATGAATAGAACCAACATAGGCCATCTTTGTAAATCCCTGTTCAAACAGATAGCCTGTCATCAGGTACATTCCATAGAAGTTATCTGCAATAACTGCATCTTTAGCCAGCTCTTTGTCATAGAAATCCAGAAATATTACCGGCACATCAGTATGTTTCTTCATAAAATGAATATATTCCCTGCTGATTTCCCCCATTACGATCAGAGCATCTACGGTATGTTCTTCCTGAATTCTCGGAAGGATAAATTTCTCCTCCATATCCTGCTTCAGTATTTCCACTGCAGCCATGCAATTCTTATCAGTAGCAACCAAAACAAGCTCCTGATACATTTTCCAGTAAAAAGTAGTATATGCCGCCAAATATTTCTCTGAAATAATGACACCGATATTGCGCAGGCCACCTTTATTTCTTTCACGCTTGGCTGCTGCCGTCATCTGATGATAACCCAGCTCATCTGCCACCTTTTGGATTTTCTCCCGCATCTCATCACTAACGCCCTTATTGCCGGACAGAGCATTGTGAACAGTTACAGTGCTGACTCCTACCTTTGCGGCAATATCAGCCATTCTTATTTTTCCCATTACATTATATGTCCTTTCTTATCCCCTTTACTCAGTCACTTTCACAAAATGATACAATTTACTCTTAAAGTCTCCCCAGAATCCTTTCACAAGGAAACCACACTTCATCAACATCTCGCCTGTATATTTCTCTTCGGTTCCCTCAAGTGCATAGACAGCTTCCGGATCAAATCCCTGCAGGAAGATTCTTCTGCTGTGGGCATTGGGTGTGCTGAGTACATGCACATAAGTTACCAGAACTTCTCTCTTATCTTTTGCAGCTACTGCCCAGCAGTCATACAGATGATTCTCTCTGTAGGAAGCAATTCTGTAGTAGTCACCCTCACGTACCAGTTCATGATATTTGTGGTACATTTTTGTCTGCTCCGGGATCATCTTTCTGTCTTCTTCCTGAATCTTTGTCACATCCAGTTCGTATCCAAAGGTACCTGCCAGTGCCACATGTCCCCTTGTCTCGAAGGGCGTCACCCTGCCAACTGTATGGTTCGGGCAGTCGCTGACGTGAGCGCCCATAGTAGACAGCGGATAGATCAGGGAAGTTCCTTCCTGAATCATCAGACGCTCGATGGCATCTGTGTCATCGGAACACCAGATCTGTGGACTATAATATAACATACCCGGATCGAAACGCGCACCACCTCCGGAACAATTTTCCAGAAGAATGTCAGGAAATTCTGTAATCAGTCTCTCCTGCAGTGTATAAACGCCCAGAACATAACGATGGAAAAGTTCCTGCTGCTCTTCCGCTCCCAGATAAGTGCTTCCCAGGTCACTTAACTGACGATTCATGTCCCATTTCACATAAGCAAT
Organism: Blautia sp. MSJ-9; assembly: GCF_018919065.1. Classification (GTDB taxonomy): domain Bacteria; phylum Bacillota; class Clostridia; order Lachnospirales; family Lachnospiraceae; genus Blautia_A. The sequence continues at coordinate 4,733 of NZ_JAHLQG010000009.1, forward strand.
ATTGGCACTTCTTAAGATAGAAGCCACGCTCTCATATACATAATCCAGTACTTCTGATCTGGAAAGATCAAGGACGTACTGTTGTCTGCTCTGTGTTGCTTCTCTTCCCGGAATCTGGATTGCCCATTCCGGATGCGCCCTGTAAAGATCAGAGTTGGGAGAAATCATCTCCGGCTCAAACCAGATACCAAACTCAAGACCGATCTTATTTACTTCATCTACCAGATGTTTCAGACCACCTGTGATCTTATCTGTGTTGACCTTCCAGTCGCCAAGAGAACAGTTATCGCTGTTTCTCATGCCAAACCAGCCGTCATCCATAACCAGCATCTCAATACCGCAGGACTTCGCTTCTCTTGCGATATCTAACAGCTTATCAGTGTTGAAATCAAAATAGGTAGCTTCCCAGTTATTAATCAGGATTGGTCTCTTCTTATGAAGATATTTGCTTCTGATCATATGGTTTCTGTAGAAATCATGATAGCTTCTGGTCATTTCTCCCAAGCCTTCATGAGAATAAGTCATAACAACTTCCGGTGCCTGGAACTCTTCTCCTTCTTTCAGGATCCAGCCGAATTCTTCTTTGTTGATACCCATAACTGTACGAACAGAATCAAACTGGTTTAACTCTGCCTGTCCGATAAAGTTTCCGGAATATACGAAATGCATTCCGTAAACTTTGCCCTGCTGCTGAGTGGTTCCCGGTGTTATCAGAGCTAAGAACGGATGCTCCTGATGACTGGATTCTCCCTTTGTGGAGGATACCATCTGTTTTCCATAACGGAGCGGTCCCTGTTGAATATGGCGTTCTCTCGCCCAGGAGCCATGAAGTGTCAGCATCTCGAAGTTCTCATTGTCCATATCCAGGCATGCGCTGTAGATTTTCTCAATTTTAAGCTTCTGATCGCCCTTATTAATTAATTTCACGCTTCTGGTGATCACATTCTCTTTTTCAAATACAGAATAGCTTAACACTGCCTGCAGTCCCAGAATCTCATCTTCACATAGGATATCCAGAGTCTGTACTTCTTCCTCTGTGCCGAAGGATGCCGGAAGTCCCCTGAGGGCTTTCTTGCCATTGTAGATCTCGTGGGAAACATAGTGGATCTCGCATCCCATCTGTCCTGCTTCATTGCGCACATTTAGACAGCTCTCGCGGTAATCTCCGATTCCTCCGGTCGGGTATTCCATGGGAAAACTGTCCAGAAAGGCAGATTTCTCTCTCTTGTTTACAGATGGTGTGTACGGCGGCTCTTCCATACGCAGCATGTAATTCTCTGCTACTTTATATAAACGGTCTCCGTAATAAATATGTCCCAGATATCCTTCCGGAGTTAATCCCATTAAGTAAGTACTTGTTTCCGTATCCAGACGGAAGATTTTCTTGTCTTCATTAAAATGAACAGCCATTTCTACTCCTTTCTTTCTGTTGTGCGGCTACTGTAAACAGCAATTCCGCGATGGTTCTGTCTGTGGTTTCTGTTGTTGTTTTCGTTTTCAGTATACTTAATTATTAATTCGCAGTCAACTTAATTTTTTAAGTTTTACAAACCCAACAAAAAAGGAGCGAAAAAACTGACAAATGGCACAAAGAAAAAACTTCTTTTCGAAAATTAACCGTTACTTTTATCTCCTGCTATATTTTCTGAATTTTTTTATTTGATACATCAGTACCTCTTTCTCTCGGGAATTCGTTTCTTTGTCTAGCCATTCCAAAGCCGCCGGAACATTGAGTTCAAATCCTTTTCCAAAATAATTAAGCATTTTTTCATGAGAGCCACAGAACGGTCTGGCAATCACTTCAGATAAATCTTTACCAAACTCATTATAATAAAATCTGTAAAAAGTAATTAATTCTTCCCCTGGATTTAAAAAATTCTATTATGACTTTTTACAGAATTCGAAATAAGAATCTAAAAAAACTTATTGAGAAAAACAGACTACTTTACAAAAAAGAATACATACGATATACTTTACATAAATTATAAAGGCTTTATCCAAAGAATTATCGAAGTAGAGATTGTGCTGCTACACACCCCTTGGGTCAAAAGAAATGTGGGAAAGGGCACACCTACCAATAATTCTTCTCTCCCATATATCCGAAAATCGGACGCCATCGAAGTTTAGATGCACATACCAAAGTTCCTGTGTCTCCATCTTCCAGCTCTGTTTTATCTTCGCAGTCGCTCCAGATGATACAATCCTCTTTCAGAATTATATTGGAATCGAGTATTTCGCATGAATAGCGTTCATCTACCGGAAATAACTTTAAGTATTTTAATCCCTGAAATTCCATTTCAATCATTGAATCTTCTTCATACTGCCGTTGTATGATTACTCTCAGAATCCTGCGATCGTTGACAGGATACATATCCAGGTTTTCATTAACATATGCTCCACTCAGATAATGCATCTCTTTGATACAGCTATCATGGAAAAATGACACTCTTTCCATAAATTCTTTCAGTGAATTCTCATCTGTAATCTCATTCCACTTGTGCATATTATCACCACTTTCATTACTGTATATTTTTTCTTCTCTCCTGACCAATCTACTTTGTCTTCTGTTTACTTTTCAGGAATCATGGCAACCTTTTCCCACTGATAGGTTCCATTGTCGACTGTCATTACTGCCATGGTGATTTCCTGGTCGAAGCGTCTGGGGCCGCAGCTTCCCGGGTTTAGCCATAGGCGGTTGTCTATCATTTTTTCGAAATATTTATGGGTGTGTCCAAAGATTACTATCTGCGTATCTTTCAAGTCCCAGTCTACGTCTTTTTTATTGTGGGTCATGAAAAATTTTACTCCTTCTATGGTGAAGTGTAAGGTTTTTGCAATTCCTTCTGCCCAGTCTTTGTCGTTGTTTCCGCGGACTACGTAGATGGAACCCATCATACGAAGCGTATCCAGGATTTCCGGCTTGTTTACGTCACCTGCGTGGATAATGCAGTCGCAGCCTTTTAAGATTTCAAGTATTTCCGGTCTGAGCAGACCATGAGTGTCTGAGATAATTCCTATTTTTTTCATATACCATTTCCTCGTTAATCATTTTCTACGAACAGTTCAATCTTTCCATATTCCCCATCATACCCCGGGATTCTCTTCACATTTCCGGTTCTTACATTCTCAATTCCTTCTGCAATCCGTTCTCCTGCGCAAGTTTTAATGTCTTCTGGCGGTACATTTCGCAGAATATCGAATTCTGTTCCCAGTGTCTGCAGCATTTTCTCAAAACAGTCCTGCACTTTCTTACTCGCAGTGGAATAGCCCATACATGCAGAGATTACTTCCGGCAGAGGTACAAGGCTTTCATATTTTTTGCCGTCTTCTTTTACAAAACCTTCGGCTCTGTCTGCAAGCTGTTCTACTCGGTGGTCTACACCCATCGTCAGTTTCTTCCCGCAAACAGGGCAGATTCCGCCGAGACGTTCCGCTTCTACCGGACTTAATGATACACCGCATTTTCGGTGTCCATCGAAATGGTACTTTCCCTCTTCTGGAAAAAATTCTACTGTGCCTTCTAATCCTGCACCAGTCTGGATTGCTTGATAAAGTCCCTCATAGGAGCAATCAATATCTAAGAGGTTCGCCTCACGCCCCAGTTTGGACGGAGAATGTGCATCTGAATTGGATACAAGCTGATAGCGATCCAGTTTGGAAATTCTCCAGTTCATAGCTGGATCAGAGGAAAGACCTGTTTCCAATGCGTGTACATATGGTGTCAGTTCTTCAAAGCATTCTTCTACAGAATCAAATCCTGATTTCACACCCAGTACAGAAAAGTGCGGCGTCCAGATATGTGCCGGAATCAGAATTCCTTCCGGACAAACATCCAGCATCATTTCCAGAAGATCATGACTGTCTAACCCCAGGATTGGTCGGCCATCTGAATGAATATTTCCGATTTTCTCCAAGCGCTGAGCCATGGCATCTGCTGCTTCCAGACTTGGAAGTAGGATTACATTGTGCACTTTTCTGGTTTTTCCATTTTTCTTATAAATAGAACTGATTTCCCCGGAAACAACAAAACGTGTACCCTCTCCCGGAAACTTCCTGCTCTCTTCTTTCACATATTCCTCTTTGAGCCGGTACAGGCCATTCCCCTCTGGAACAAGCCTTTCTCTCAATTCTTTACGCCATACTGGATGTGTAAAATCGCCTGTTCCTATCAGGGAAATCCCCTTTTTTCTCGCCCAGAAATCCAGATTCTCAGGAGTGCCCTCCTTACTAGTTGCCATGGAAAATCTGGAATGAATGTGCAGATCTCCTATCATTTTCATTATTAATTACAGCCTCCATCCATTCTCTTTCAACCACAATTTGTGTGTTCCATAGTCCGGCATCACTTTTCCGACTTCGTCCCAGAATGCCTTCGAATGGTTCATTTCCTTCAGATGGCAGAGCTCATGAACCACCACATAATCCAACACTTCCGGCGGTGCAAGTATCAGTTTCCAGTTAAAATTCAGATTCTTCTCGCTGCTACAGCTTCCCCATCTTGTTTTCTGTTCTTTGATGGTGATATTCCGATAAGAAACACCCATTAACTTCGCAAAGTAAGCTACTCTTTTTGTGATTGTTTCCTTTGCTTTTCGTATATAAACATTTCTCTTTGCTTCACTCAGATCTGCACTCAGCGGCTTCTGTTCCCGGTATTCTTTTGTACGTTCCAGACATCCCAGAACCCATTCCTGTTTTTGGTTGACAAATCTTTTAATGCGCGGCAATCCGGTTCGAAGCGGGGCACGGACAATCACATTTCCATCTCTGCGGACTTCCAGTGTCATAGTCTTTCTGGCGCTTCTTATTACCTGATATTCAAATTCTCCACAGGTAAATCTCTCCTGAGTTTTCTCTGTTTTATCTGCCATTGCTGATTCTTTCATCCATATATTTTTCCATCTCTGCTACCAGAATATCCATCTTCTCCTGAGTTTCCGGCAATGCATAAGGAACTCTGTCTGCAATCTTTTTCACATAATCATGCTCACGCATAATCTCATAGGTTTCCGGGAAATTAATGTCATAATACTGTGCAATATAGGAAACCCAATAGTCTACTTTAGAAACACGATCAGAAGACAGTACAGATTCTTTTGCCATGCAGGATGCCCATACTTTCGGTGCGATCACGCCCTCTCCTGCACCTTTTTCATCTACTCCGAGAAGTGTTTCCATTGCTTCTTCCAGCTTCACTCTGCAATTATCCAGCTTGTCCGCATCACGGATCAGTTTCGCGTGAAGTAATGTTCTCTCATCAGTAATTCCTTCCAGTTTGAAGTCACTGTGCTTCTCAATTGCTGTACAGATCAGATCATCAAACCTGTCATCTTTTACAAATCTGCGGATCATTTTCTCCGGTCCGAACAGGAGCTGTGCACCATATGCCGCATGCTCCATAGTTCCCGGTTCAAAGCTGTCGAATCTCTTAATCTGCTCAAATCTTCCAATATCATGCAATAATCCGATCACCTTTGCCAACTGCACATCCTCTTCTGCAAGTCCCATTCTTCTGCTGATTTCTTCTGCATCATCTACTACACCATAAGTATGTACAATCTTCAGATGAATCTTGTCATCCTTACGGTCATATTCATCCAAATATGCTTCAAAAGCCTCCTTCGCTGCATCAAAATCTTTTGTTAAATCTAAACTTTCCATCTATATTCAAAATCCTTTCTCAACATTTTATCCGATATTTTTATCTTACATTAATGTACTGACAAAATAGTTTCTTGAAGAATCAACCTCTCAGAACATTAGTATAACACACTTTTAGCGTTCTTAACTTTTTACTGTTGCTGTCATCTCTGCCACCCTGTCCAGGATCTGTTTTTTAAGACCTTCCACATTATCGGTTCTATATTTCAATCCTGCTGCTGAGACATGTCCTCCGCCACCAAAAAACTGCAAAAGTTCATTCACATCAATCCATTTTCCATCTGAGCGGAATGAACATCTCCATACGTTTTTGCTTTCTTCATACATGGTAAATCCAAGTTTAATATCTTCACAGTCTCTGAGAATGCTTCCGATCTTGCGGAAATCTTCATATTCTATTTTGTTCTCATCCCGTTCTTTCTCATTGATCATTACATATGCCACATTTCCATCCAGAACACGTTTCGCGCTGCGGACCAGCTCGCCCCTTTTATTTAAAATATCCAATGTATCGCAGTTCATGGTCTTCATAAGTTCCTGATGATCCACACCCATGGAAAGCAAGTCTGACAATGCCAGTAAAATACCTCTGTTCGCTCTTGCCATTGCACCGGTATCGTGAAGAATTCCAAGATAAATATAGTCTGCTGCTGTCGGATGTGTCTCTGCTTCTGCTGCTTTTCTCAGCAAATCTTTATCCAGCATATGATAGACATTCTCTGCACACGCCTCCGAAACTTTTGTCCAGTTCACATCTCCATATCCTTCATTAGAAGCATGATGGTCAACAACAATACTCGCAGCTGCTGCCCGAAAATATTCCAGTCCGACCATTCGTTTCAATGTCGCATTGTCACATACGATCACACAATATGGTTTCCCATCTGTATCCGGTTTCTCAAAAGGAGTAAATACTTTATCTTCCAGTACCAGTTTCTTCGGTCCGCGTTCCAAAGTCTCTGCCAGATACGGCATTACTTTATACTGAGGATAATTCACATGAATATAATGAGCAAGGCTCATCACAGATCCAGCCGCATCTCCGTCTGGATTCATATGCCCCAGAATTATAACTGTATCAAGATTATGGGACTGCATCATCTCTTTAAATGTAGAATCAAAATTAAACATCGTTATCTGCCTCCTTTTCAATAGGCTAATCTTTCTCTAATGAAACAGCTCTGACAAAATCAACTTCTGTCAGAGCTTTCCTACATTACCCTTTTTTGCTTTTTATTTTGTCTGTAACTATAAGATATCCCTGCACGATCAAATCTGTTGCTATCAGCACGATTACTGACAATATCAGACATCCTTTTACACCAAATTCGTAAAACGCAGCAAAACCACCTATCACCCAATAGACTCCTATATGTACTGCATACATCTTAGATATCTGTTTTGAAAAATAGCACAGTTTGTTATATCCGAATTTCCATTTTTCCATTATCGGCATGATCCAGAATGCAATTGCGAATACAAGGATAATACTGCAGAAACTTCCTGCTACTTTTGCAAGCCCCGGCACTCTGTACTGGCCTATCATATAATTAAAGAATCCTTCAATGCCCGGGTGCAATACGATACAGCAGATAAACCATACTACTGCTACAGTTCCACATACAACTCCACTTTTTTTGTAGAAATTTCCTTTTTCATTTTCAGGTACTCTCCGGATCACCTTTCCAAAAACATACCCAAGAAATACATAACTCAGATATGGGAAAAAGCAGAAGCTTGTTTCACCTTTTCCACCAAAAGTCATATCTAAAATCCAGTTAAGTGCCGGATTATCAGAAACCAATAAACCTGTAAACGGAGAGATAATTCCTACTATTACAGCACTTATGATATATCCACTCAGTTTTACATTTAACTTCCTGTATATTGCAAGCACAAGATAACACATACCAGCTATGAAGAATATATTTACAAATGTAAGCATAGAATACAGATTTGCATTATACAATTCTCTACTGCCTGCCGCTTCACCGGTAATAGAATTTCTTATGTTGAAGCAAATTGTCATTATTGCTGCATAACATAAATTACTTAAACCCTGATAGAATAACAGCTTTACGCCATTTTTCACCATATCCTTAGGCTGGGAATGTCTTGTAAAAGCACTTCCAAATCCCATAGTAAACAGATACAGGCAGGCACCTGTCGGCATGAACAACGCAAACATAATTTTATGTACACTTGACTCTGCTGCTTCCGCCCCTGCTATCGTCTGGAATGAATGGATAAATACGATCATGATCATCAGGAAACCTTTTACCAAATCAAGTTCCCTCTGCCGTCCTACATTCACTTCCTGGTCCTTCAAAGATATCATATTTTTCATTTTTCCTCCCGCCATCGGAACCTCCTCCCGAGAACAATCCCTGAATATCTCCCCTTTCAGATACGAAATTCAATGTCTCATTTTTCTCATGTTTAACAGATCACAGATTCAAACTTCTTATCGTGCAGGCACGAATAAATCTTTGTCCTTTTGACCCTGATATCATATGGATAGTTTAGCATAGGTGGAATAATAACTCAATAACGATGCCGGGATTTATATCTCCCGGCATTCTTCTCTTTTTTCCTAAATCCAGTTTACCTGAACAGTAGCCTGCCTCTTATCTGTAGCTTTTTTATTTTACTCTTACACTCTTCACACTGCTCCATGCAGAATATACTGTTCTTCCGTTAATCTGTCTGTAAGAACGAACTCTTACGTAATAGTAGCTTCTGCTTCTTACACCATTGATATAAAGTCTGTTTCCTGACATATATTTATTGCCTGCACCAAGGAAAAAGCGGTTGTAGCAATACTGTACCTGATATCTGTCAGCACTGTTATATCTGCTCCAGCTTACCTGAACCTGTCTGCTGTTTATACTTGTGACAGTTGGATTTGGTGTGACAACACGGGTATTATTGCTGTTGTTCGTTGAAGCCGGAGCGCTAGTTCTGAATGTTTTCTTGTTTCCATAGTAACGTTTTCCGCCAAAATCAGCATACATCTGATATGTATAACTGGAGCCTGGTGATAAGGTCATTCCCAGTTCGCTGTTCACATTATACCAGATATTCATATAAGTATTGTTAACGCTTGTTGTTTCGGATTTCTGTTTGATCAGTCTTCCGGATGCATCCCAGATGCTCACTCCTGCACCTGTGAAATGAACTCTCTGTGATGTAGTAATCTTTGAATAAATTGTAGAATTTGTCTGGGTAGTTCCAACTTCCCACTCACTCCAGCTTACATTTACGGAAGTATTCATATATGCCGGATACCAGTATCCTACAATTCCCTGCTCACTTTCTGTGCCTGTCCATCTTCCAATGTGCTGTCCATTCCCCCATCCACCATTTAATGTGGTAACATTGTTGCCATTTACTGCTTCTACATATGCAACATGTCCATAGGATGAATTACCTCTTGTAATTGCAATTGCACCGACACGAGCCACATGACTGTTAATAATGTTTACCTTATTCTGATAGGTTAATAATCCACCTGGCAGTGACGGAACTTTGTATCTCGCAAATGAAACACAGTTCTTTTTTGTAGCTGCCGGAAGGCTTTCGTACTCCCATGCATAAGAGCTGTAACTATTTGCCGACAATTCATTCTCATCTTCTACATCCGGTGTGTCATCTACATTTGGCGTATCATTTACATCTGAAGTATCATCTCCTGCACCATCAGAAAATTCTGTAGACGCCTGTTCAGTGCTGCTACTGTCCATCTCCAGGCTGCTTTCATATTCTCCACCATCGGAAAACTCCGCTGCAGATGCCGGAATTGCTGTTAAGAGCATTGATGCTGCTACCAGTGATAATGTGATTTTTTTCATAACTTCCTTTGCCTTCATAATTAACTTCCTCCTGTATTCTTTAATAGATTTTGATAAAAGTTATAACTTTTTTCTTTTGATAAGCCTATTGTACAGTTCCCGGAATACAGATTTGTTTTTTTACAAAGGATTTTTGCAAAAATTTTCAAGAAAAAAGATGCCAGAGTTTTTATCCCCGACATCCATCATTTACTTCTCTATGCAGCTTGTATCAAGCGGATAAAATCATCCTCTTCGCTAATTGCTCATAACCAAATAACTGCTCCGCAGTTTGGCTAAATTACCTTAGAAAACTCTTCATTTGTCTCCATTAATTCTTCATAGGTTCCTTCTCCAGCTACAATTCCCTTCTTCAGAAAATACACATATTCGCAGCTCTCCAGAACATTTTTCCTATGTGTTACCATCAGACATGGAAGCTGTAAATCTTCTATTAACTGAATAATAATTCTCTCAGAATGACGATCAAGGCTTGACGTGGATTCATCCATGATCAGAAATTCCGGTTTTCCAAGAATTGCTCTGGCGATGCATAATCTCTGGCGCTGACCGCCGGATAAATTCTTTCCGCCTTCTTCCAGAACTGTATCATAGCCGAATGGAAGCTCCTCGATCATCTCATGAATATTGCACTTTTTGCATGCTTCGATCATCTGTTCCTCAGTAATATCTCTTCCCAGAAGCAGATTATTCTTTATCGTATCAGAGAATAAGAAATTATCCTGACTGACAACGCCAATCTTGCTTCGGTAACTCTCCAGAGAATATCCCTGCAGATTCTTTCCATTAATAAGAATTTCTCCGTTCTCTGGGGTATATAACCCCTCCAGGATCTTTGTGATTGTACTCTTTCCACTTCCTGATTCACCCACAAGTGCGATCCTCTGCGTTCCCCGAACTGAAATGCTGACATGATCCAGAATCTTCTTTCCATTTCCATATCTGAAATCAATATTTTTCAATTCAATTTTATTAATTTTTTCTTCAAAAGGAACGCCATCTGCGGCTTCTTTTGACAGACCAATGATATCATCCAGTCTCTTCTGCGCAATTTTTCCCTCCTGCAGGATTGGCTGGAGATTGGCAATGTTCTTCAGTGGATTGGAAAAATATGCTGATAAGGAATAAAACGTGATCACTTCACCGATAGTCATAACGCCCATTCCTACATATAAAATACCCATTCCCAACACGATCAGTAATCCCATACTGTCTATTGCAGAAACAATCGTTTCCTGAATCTGTTCGATCATTCCTGCTGTATAAAAACTTCCTGTCAGTTTATCACTCTTTGCAGTCTGCTTTGCAAAGATATAGTTCTTAACATTTAAAGTTTTGATCGTTTCTTCACCGTCAATACACTCTTTGACATATCCCTGCGCCTCTGAGCTGTTCTCCATTACTTCATTGTTGCTTCTACTAATAGGCCCTCTGAAAATGAACATAACTCCAACATAGATCAGCATAATAATTACATTTGCCAGGAATAATTTGCTGTTCATTCTCCATAATGTAGCACCACTTCCCAGAATAATGATCCCATCAACAAACATAACCAGTACCACACTGGAAACTGCATCTCTGACTGTGGTTAATTCATTAAATCTTGCCAGATAATCTCCCGTTGTCCGGATTCTTAATTTCTCAGAAGATAAATAGGTAATGGCTTCATTATATTTCTTATGTAACACATTATCGATTCTTCTGGACATTTTGGACATGATCAATGTTCTGCCAATCTGTACGCATGCCTGAAAGAGATATAACACTGCCAATGCGATCATTATCATTTTCAGATTCACTTCGCCTGGACGGTCAATGATCAGCTCAAAAATCCCGGTTCCCAGAATTCCAATTCCAGCTATCACCAGCGAAAATAAAACCGTTGATATAATCGCCCATTTATTCTGCGGCATTAACTCCATAAAGGAAGACTGTTTCCGTACAGAAGTTCTGCTGAATGCTTTCTTTCTGTTTTCCGGATTCTTTATAGTAACAACATATCCGGTAAATAAATCGTTGAATTCCTCATAAGAAATGCTGATATTTCCCTTCGCAGGATCATGAATACTGACTTTGTTGCTCTTTACTTCTCTGACGATCACATAATGCATCACGTTGTTCTCGCTGTTTGTGTGGATGATGCACGGCAGCAATATCTCATTGTCCCTGACTGCCTTAAAGAATTCCTCCGAATCTCCCTTCAGAACCTTCGCCTGAAATCCCAGAATTTCCAGAGTCTCTGCTATTCCATAGAGATTCGCGCCATTTTTATCTGTTTTGGATATCTCGATCAGTTTGCTGATGTCAACATTTTCTTCTCCATAATGGATCAATATATTTGCAATGCATGTTACACCGCATGTCATCTCGTCATATTGTCTGATGTATTTCATAACCCGTCTTATCCTTCCCCTGTATTTGTCTCTCAATTTATCTGCTTCGCTACGCAGCTCTATACCAAATTCAGTATACCAAATTTCCACTCATTCCTGCATTCTTTTTTACAATTACGATACAAATTACCACTCAAAAAATATTACCTGCCAGAGCAAAACATAAGGAGGCAAACATCTTGCCCCCTTAAAGTAATGCTAATACATTCTATATGGCTGCTGGCACAGTCTGTCAATCCATGTATTAGAATAAAACCCAACGATATTTGAAATTATTACATCCGTGACATCCCCATGACCAGAGCTGAATCCAAAATGTAAATTTCTTACCACATTTATTACATTTCCACTTTCCTGCTGCTACCTCTCTCATTTCTTCCTTAGATACTTCTCTCATATTCTTTTCCTCCTGATTTTTAATTTCCAAAAATGTTTGGCTTTTGTTTTCTTTTGATAAGCCTATTGTAGCTTTTGGGAAATACATATTTGTTATGAAAACAGAGGAAAATTTTATTTTTTCAATTGTTTATTTCTGTTCCTGTAAGATTTTTGAGTGAATCCATATTCTTAATCGGATTATCCTGCAGATATAACTCCTTAAGATTTGTCATGTCGGCTAAGGGTTCTACATCCTCTATTAGATTTCCGTCCAAATTTAATTTTTCAAGTTTCTCAAGATCTTTCAGAGCTGATATATCCTTTATCTGATTTCCATACAGTACCAGTTCTTCTAAATTGACAAGCCCGGACAAAGCGTCAATATCCGTAATATTATCACTGCTTAACCATAAATTTTTCATTTCTGTCATTCCTGTTAATGGTTGCAAACTTCCAAGATCCGCTCTAGTAACCGTCAAATCTGTTAACGTAGTCAAACCATCTAAAACATCAAGCGAATCTATTGCATATCCATCCAGACTCAATTGTTCCAATCCCACTACCTCTCCCAGTGCTTCATTATTTTCTACTCTACATTCTCTTAAATACAACTTTCGAAGATTCGGAAACTTTTTCAGATCATTTAATGTCGTAAACTCCTGTGGCGCAAGCATTACACATTCACCGTCATTTGTCTTAAACACATATTCATTTTCTTTATTTTCCGAATATACTCTTACTACATACTGAGAGTCTATATCAATTCCCGTTACAGATTCAATATCTGTATAAGTTACATTGTCCTTCCCAAAAGCTTTGCATATGGACTCTCCAAAGTTTTCATCTTCCCATTGGATGATTGATTTATCCTCATTTTGTACTTCGTTTAACAACAAAGACATTTCTCGATCATCTGCTTTTTTTACTAGAACAAATCCACAAACTATCAACACTGAAATACAAACAAATTTTATTTTTCTCACAGTTTATCACATCCCATTCACAAACCACTTTCCCAACACAGATCTCTATCAGAAATATTGCCCATCCATATGCAAAAAGATGTCAGGAGTTTTATTTCCTGACATCTATAAATTTATCCATACTATGCAACATTCTTTTGAGCTTACCTACTAAACAATTACCTGTTTTAACTGCTTTGCATATTTCACATATGCATTATACCGCTTCATGTAAGTAGTTTTTGATACCTTCTTTCCATTCACATAATAAAATACTGGCACTTTTCCGTTTCCAAGCATTTGACCTACAGAATCCGCTATTGTTGTGACTCTGCTTAATTTATTATTTCGAATTCGATAAACATGTCTTGCACAGGTTCTTGCACTTGTCAATTGTATAATTGCAAATGTATTTTTATTCTTATTATAGTAAACGCCAGGTGTAGCATATCCCGTAGTTCGAAATACGCCCAACAATCTTACAATATTGTTATTGTATATTGTAAGAATAATCATGTATCCACTTCTTCCAACACCCGAACCTATAACGCATTCTGGAACTCCATCTCCATTTAAATCCTCGATCGTATAATATCCATCATCCCGGGCAAAAATTGTACTGAGTGGAATTCTTCCTGTTGGCTTTTTTTGTGTATTTGTTACATAGTTTGAAATATCATTATTAACTGTAACATATACTCCTTGTGCTAGCCATTTTTTTAATACATAAACATACATCTGTTCCGCTCTATCCTTGCTAATACTTGCTGCATGAACCGTTTCCGTTCCACTGACTGGACAGATCATTACACATATTAAAATAACTGCCAACAACTTAAAACAAATTTTTTTCACTTTCTTCACATCAACCCCTCCTCTTTTTCTTTCCCCGGTACTTCTCAAATGCTCTATATATCCGTAGTAATCTCAGATTGTCTTTCTTATAATATTTTCTCTTCTTCCATGGAAACCTTATTGTCTTTATAATGTTCCACATTTGAAAGTACCAAAGGAATTTTTTCTTCACGTACAAAAACTTTTAAAATTATTTTTTGTTTCCATAGTTTGATTATATCATGTAGTTTTTGAATATAACATTACAGCACATAAATAACCATATTTCGCTACATATTTAGCATTTAATGTATCATATCCTTCAATCTCTCATATTCACTTGCTCCGCCCTGATACATATTATATAGATAAAAGTTTTTCTGTTCCTCTGCTGCTGCAACTACGTTATCTACCAGAAATTCAGCTCTATTTTCTGCTTCCAGATACTGCATGATAAAGTTGTCAAATCCGTCCTGTTTTCTCAGGATTGAGTATCCGCATTCTCCCAGAATATGATCCAAACGCTCACGGTCAACTATATGTTCTTTGTGTCTCATACCTTCCTGTCCAAAGAATAACAGATAACAGATCAGAGTCGTTCTGTCGATGTCGATATTTCCTTTTATGTAGTTTCTGACAGAGTTTTCCCCTGCTCTTCCTTTCTGATAGCCGCGCTGTGCCACATCTGTATTTCTTGTATATTGTCTGTCGTACTCTTCTTCTTTTTGTTTCATCTCTGCTATTTTTCTGGCAACTGCTTCTCTGTCAGAGAGATCTTTCCATCCATGCTCATAAGTACGGATAGCTTCTGCAAGTTTCCTCTGGTCTTCCTCACTGATCTGGTCTACATCATCGCTGTAACCATCCAGCATTACCTCCATCCAGTCTGCAGATATATAGGAGAAATAAAAATAGTTGAATGCATCATAAATGTTACCGAAAGATATCCTTGAATCCAACAATTCATTCCGCACATCTTCTGCACTTTCTGATTTTTTCCGCAGATCACTTTTGCATTTCAGAACTGCCAGATCCATTGCCGCCTGCTCCATACCGAATCGTCTTTCATAGGCAGTCAGATAGCTTTCTATTTTCTCTTCAATGTAGAAATTCAGATACTTGCAGTAATAATATCTTGCTTTCTCTCTTACACTGCGAAACTCTTCCAGATTAAGTTCTACGAATCGAATAAACTGTTCCTTTGAACTTTCTTTTTCAATCTGTTCACGCATGTTTTTTGTTACAGATAATGTTTTAAGTTTATCACCATCTGCCTGGGAATTACTCTCCAGATATTTTCGCAGATCACTGTATCTAATGGCACTTTCATTAAACCATGGATCTAACTGTGAATTTGCAAAAATCTCCTTTTCGCAAAGTTCCTCCAGCTCTTTCCATTCCTGATATGTCATCTTATTACTGAATGCATAAATTAAGGTTGCTTCAATAAAGTTTCTGGCATACAGCTGCTCGCATCCGTTCTCCTGCAATTTTTTGTCCAACTGTTCCAGAGTCATATGAGTCACAAATCCCAAAGCAATCAGACGATATCTTAATGGTCGGTTCTTGATCTTTTTTGCATTCTTTCCCATGCATTCATCTAATATTTCTTTACAGTCCTGTCCGCTTAAATCCTGAATCATTTTTTCGAATACTGATCCCATTTGCAATTTCTCCTTCATATTGTTTATATTCCTGTCGTATCGTACGCTGAATCTCTTCAGGCACAACTCCTTCATTTAAATACCGTAGGAATTCATAGTCATCACCTGTAATGCACATCATATCTATAACCCGACGCAGGAGCTCATTTTCCCATTCGTCCGCCATGCTGATGCTGCATTCCAGACGCACCGGTGATAAATAATATTTCATTCCCCTTGGTATATTTTCATTTCTCCTTTTAATATACCATTTCGTTGAGTTAATTGCACTTCTTTCGTTGTTTTGGAACAATATTTGTTTTAAACGCATTCTGTGTTCACCTGGCAGTATATCCAACTCATATTTTGCCAGGGCATCTGTGTTCTTTCCTGCTCTGATTTTAAAGTTTAATGTATTCTGTTCTTCATTTGATATGATTTTCTCAACGCCTGCTCTGCGTAGACATTCCTCTGCCTTTTCCAGTACTTTCCTTGCTTCACTCCATTTTTTCTCACCGGCCAGAGTAAAATAGCATTCTAATATTCCGATATTCTTATTGTTCATGGCATTCCTTTCTCATAGTCAATCCAAAATTTATAGTTACCTGATTCTTTCATACCACAAATGAAATGCAGATTTGTTATAGATAGAGAATATTTTACATGAAAACAAGGGGCCATCGAATGATATGCCCCTTGTTTTGTCCGTTCTACTCATATTTAATTTTTAATCCTAGAAAAGAACCCAATGATATTTGAATCCAACGCAATCATGAGCTGCCCAAGACCAGAGTTTAATCCAAAGACTAAATTTCCGTCCACATGTATTGCACTGCCATTTTCCTGCTGTTACCTCTCTCATTTCTTCTTTTGATACTTCTCTCATTTTCTTTTCCTCCGTTTTTTATTTTTTAAGTTTTTCGCTTTTGTTTTTCTTTTGATAAGTCTATTGTAGCTTCTGTCAAATACAGATTTGTTATAAAATAAAAAAATCTTAAAGAATTTTTCATCTGCTTTTTAATCCCAACAAATTCCTTTTTGAAATCGACATTTCAAAATTAATATTTTATAATTGATAATAAGTACCAAATACTTAGAAGAAGGAGATTAAAATTATGAACAGGAAAACAGTTAGCATAATATTATCTGCGGCACTTGCTGTCAGCACATTAACTATGCCTTTACCATGGAATCAATATACGGTAAAAGCTGAAGAGTTAAATTTTAAAGAAAACGGGTACGATACTCCGGAAGAAACAGCGCTAGCTTTTGTAGATGCAATGAAAAATACGGATATTGAACAAATGCTTAATCTATTTGCAATAGAATCATATGTACAGCATTACAATATACCAGCATCTCTGAATTCAGATTCATATTCTATATCAACGTCTCTACTGCCAATGGACGATAATACCTTTGCTCAGAATATGAACCTTGTTCAAAGAAAGTGTGACATATTTTTCTCTATGCGCTGTCTGTATTTAAGTCTCTCCAGTTGTTTTGATTCTAACGTTATTTCATTTGATATGATAGAAAATGAAACCAGCGAAGACATAATAAATGATTTCAGCAAGATAAAAAATGAAGACGATATATTTAACATCGAAGCTACAGGGATTCAAGATATACATGAACTATATGACAAGCGTAGTGTTTCGAATACAACTTACGATGATTTCATAAACACCTATAAACAAGAGCATCAGGAAGAATATGGATATGACGACTGGGTGCCTGTAATTGTTCAATGCAATTGGAATAATCTTCCAATCTTTCTGTGCATGGAAGTAGCAAAATATGAAGATACGTGGTTAATTCTTACGTTAGGCGGGCTTCCCATTAGCATCTTAGGCTACCCATTTCGGCAAGTAATAACTCCCGCATGTCTATCAGAAGATGAAGATGCACAGACTCTGTTTTCGACCGATCTTACGGAAATGCTTGACGAAATTACTCAAAAAGAATCGGCAGAAGACTATGAGTCTGAAGAAACAGTTCATGAAGGATACGATACTCCTGAGGAAGCAATAAACGTATTTTTTGAAAACATAAAACAAAATGATCTGGAAAATACGCTTTCTTCAATGGGTCCTACTTTACAATATCAGAATATAGATCTAAAACAAGAAATAGAAAGATCCAGACTCTATCAGGTTGTTCTTAACAACAAAATTCCCTTATCCGGTAAAGTAGTAAATCTATTAAATCAAGAGCAAACTAAATCCAAAAATATATACGACATAAGAAACTGTTATTTATCTTTGGTGAGCGATGGTGTAGATTATAATACCGATACAGGTTATGGTATTTCAGATTCTGAAGCATTTACAAATTCGCTGAAAGGATCCGATTGTTCTGATCTGCAATATGGAAATATTACTGAAATATCAGATATACAAAGTTTAGATAAAAATAAGTCCAATTATAGTGATCAAATTATACCCGATGAATTAAAGACCTTTTCTGTAGATATCAAATTAGGAGAGCATTCTGCTACGGATAATGTACAATGTTCTTGTTATAATGGACAATGGGTCGTTACTCTGTTTTATCCACAAAAATAATAATCAACACCAAAAGGCTACACACCAATTTGGTGCGTAGCCCCTTCTCTTCTGCAATATCCTTCTTTCACATAAACAGACATATTTTACTACATATTTAACATAATTTTCCCTTCTCTTCTCAGAGCGAATTGCGCCATTCCATTTTTTGTAGTATGATTATCAGAAGACTTAAGAAAAAGGAGTTTTACTTAACTTTGAAACTTGCAATTTGTGAAGATAATCCAGTACATTATAATATGATACATACTCTCCTGAAGAAGTATCTGAAGGATTCTTTTGAAGTGACGCATTTCACATCCGGTGATGAATTTCTTCGGGTGGTGGAGGGGGAGGGGTGTCCTTATTCTATTGTTCTGACGGATATTGATCTTGGCTCTGATGATTTGAATGGTATCTCACTTGCAGATAAGATTAATCACCTGAGTCCGGACACTCAGATTATTTTTATCAGTCAGTATTTGCAGTACGCTACCGCAGTTTATGAAACAGAACATGCCTATTTCATACACAAACAGCAACTTGAGGAATATCTTCCTCTGGCTTTAAAAGCTGCCTGCCGGAGACTGGAAAAGTTACATACACAGTATCTGTATTTTTCCGGAAATTCACGTAATTATCAGGTGCTCTGTTCAGATATTCTTTATCTGGAACGTAATTTGCGGCAGACTACGCTTTATACCAAATCCGGAACTTATACAACCAAAGAGAAATTAACGACTCTTGTTGAACGAATGAAACCGGATTTCTGCATCTGTCATAACAGTTTTGCTGTAAATCTCCGCGCAGTGCGGACTTACAGTCACAAAGGAATTGTGCTTTCTGATAGTACAGAGATTCCTGTCAGCAGATCTTATTATCAGCAATTTAAAGACGCTTTTGCTTTCATGATGCTTGCCAGTCACGGGGAGGTGCAGTAATGGGTAGTCATATGATTAATTTATTCTTGTGTATTCTATCCAGTCTTTATCTGTGTTTTGGTCTGCTTTACTTTTGCTGCAGGATCCTGCCTTGCAGACAAAGGATCTCACTACCACTTTTTTTGTGCCTGACACTATTTGAAACTCTGTTATTTTGGCTTAAGCGGGAGTTACATCATAATGAAATGACAATTCTGTTTCAAATTACAGCATTTCTTGTGATAATCTTTTTGTTTCAGACATCTTTAATGAAAAAATTAGCTGTCTATTTTATTTTTCAGCTGTTGACAATCTGTCCGGAAATTTTATGTACCAGTGTTTTCATTGAACTTCATAATCTTTTTGTACCGACCAATATCTATACACCCCACAACCTGATATCCAGTTGTTCACCTGCTGAATATCTGGTCATTGAACTCTCCAATATTCTGCTTGGACTGTTTCTTCTCTGGAAAATTTCAGAAATCCTGAAACAATGTATTGATCATTTAAAAGTGCTTACATGTTTACAACTGTTGCTGCCACTGGTTGCTCCGGTTTTGCTCAATGTTCTAATTGCCATTCAGAAAAAGTCTGAAGCAGTTCTGACACTCAGTATCATATACTGGTTTGTCTGTATCAGCAGTTATCTGCTGTTCCTGCGTGCAGTCCGTTCTTTAGATCAGCAGCATAGAGAATATTTGCAGAAAAAAATGGAAATTGAATTAATGAAAAAACAAATGAACGATTCCGTTCAGCTAAGTAATGAATATTCCAATCTCCGAAAATGGAATCATGACATTGAGAATCACATCATGTCTGTCATGTATCTGATGGATATGAAAAAGTATGAGGAAGCAGGGACATATATCTCTTCTGTTTTGTCTCAGCTTAATCTTAACCGGAAAGAAACCTGCCAGAAGGAGGATTCCCATCATGAAGAAGAACATTAAATTGATTCCTTTATTTCTCTTCCTTTTTGTATTCCAGCTGCTATATTTTCTGTCCACAATTTATACAGAAAAAATTGATTCTATGTTTCTGATCCTGGCTGTGTTTATGATCATTATCAGTGTCCTTCTATACCGTATGCTTTCTGATGTATTAAAGAAATCTGACATTGAAACGGAATTGTCTTTTCTTCAAAAGCAGAAACAATTAAAGCAGGAGCAGGACTACAGTCTTCAGATTCGTAGACAGAATACTCAAGATTTTCAGTTCAAAACTGTACAGGGGCTTCTGGATTTCCAGACACTCCTGAAACAGGGAAAATACGAACAGGCTGATGACACGCTTAGAAATCTGAATCAGACTTTTCAGAAAGAGCGTTTTCATCCTTATTGCCAGAATAATCTCCTGCTGGCAATCCTGGAGGGAAAACGCATTCGCGCAGAACAGAATCATATCCAGATATCCTATGAAATCCTTTTACCGAAAAAGATTTCTATTGATACAGTTGACCTCAGCAGTGTGTTTTTTAATCTTCTGGATAACGCCATCGAAGCCTGTAACGCATCCGGCAATTCCAATCCTGCGATTCGGCTTTCCGCAAATATTTCCAATGGATTTCTGACGGTTTATATGCATAACACAAAGAATCCGGCACAGACTTTTACACACCAAACTACAAAATCGGAACCGGGTTCTCATGGATATGGGCTTTCTATTATTGAAGATATCTGTCAACGGTATAATGGGTCTTATCAGTGGATTAATCATGGAGATGTGTTTGATTCTATTGTTTTACTGCAACTACAATAATTTTATCTATAGCAATTCTAGTGTACCGATAAGTTGATTCTTGAAATAAAAAATTTAGACGCGAGATTGTTCAAGAAATCAACTTGTTGGTACACTAGTGTACTGACCACTTGTAATTTATGGTAATTGTATCTGGGGATTTTAATCCCCAGATGATTCAAATTTTGGATAAAGTGAGAGCAGTTTTGTACGGGCCTGTGGAGTTGTAAAATGCCACAATACTTTCCCGCAATCCTCATTCCTCATTTTTTCCCATGCTACTAATTCCTGCTGTACTTTTGAAATAGAATCTAACCTTCTGGCAAGGCATTGTCTTGTCATTACATTTAACTCAATTTCAGCAATGTTCAGCCAACTTCCATGTTTGGGAGTGTAGTGTATTTCCAGCCTTTTCGCATAACTGCGTGCTTCTCGTGCAGGATACTTTTTGTACAGTGACGCAATCATATGTGTATTTAGATTATCCATAATCAGAATACTCTTTGAATGATCTGGGTAGCACTCTGTCAACAGATACTTTATTTCTTCTGCCCAATCAAGTGCTGTTCGTGTTTTCCGAACATTGCTGTGACGCCAGCCACGCAAAGGCTCTGTAAAGATAAAAATACTACAGGTTCCTTCTCTGACATATTCGGAGTCGATCTTCTGATTATCTCCAGGGCGCAGCGGCAGTGCTTCACGGACATCACCCAGACACTGATAAGGTTTTTCATCCATGCATACGACAGGAAGTTCCGGATTGTACGGCATTTCGTAGATATCAAGAATATCTTCCATATTTGCAACAAACTCAGCACTTTCTTTCGGCGGAATACACCAATAGTCATTCATGTGAGGTCGAAGTTCATTTTTTTTAAAGCAAGCCGAATCGATTCTCGTCCGATTGGTTCATCGAATTCCAAACGTACCTGTTTTTCTAAAAGGCGCAATGTCCAACGGGCACGACCATCAGGCGCAGGGCCGCAGGCAATACGAAGTATTTCTGCTTCCATACGACCATCCAGTTTGCGTCTGGCATTTGAACGAGGATTTCGATTGATTTTGATAATCGCAGGAATACCACCTTTTACGTAAGCAGCAACAATATTGGACACAGTTGATTTACTGACGCCAAATGTTTTGGCTATCTGCATTTGAGTAAGGTGCTGCGGTGCATTTTCATCCAGTTCTAATAATATTTGACAGCGTCGTATTGTCATCTTACATGTTTTTTTATTATGAATAGTAGCATTAAGTATTTTCTTATCATCGTCTGATAAAAGAATTTTGTAGGTTCTTTTTCTTGCCATATAATCACCTTCATTTTTCTTTTATCATACCACATATTTACCATTATTTACAAGTGGTCAGTACACTAGTACATCGTTTCGTAAATAATTATACCAATCGCGCAGAATGCGGATTCGAGTGTGCAAATGAAAAATCCCTCTGAGTACCGCCCATTTCTATAACAGTACCAAGAGGGATTTTTCTGAAGGAATTTTATGTATAGTATTTTGGTAAGATGGCTTATTTATTTTCCCCTATAGATATCGGAGATGTGAATTAAAAACTTTATCCTCACACGACTGAAGTCGCGTGCTTCCAGACGCTTTAGGCGTCAGACTAAATATCGGCGGATACGCCTGTAACTTAGGTCAGCGCAGTTATGCGCATTTTTCCATGCCAGATATGGCAAGTTCCCACATTGCAGGTAGTCCGCTGTATATCTGCCTGCATTTATGCTGCCTTTAAGATTTCCATTTGTAAATGAAGTTCTTTCAGATCTGCATAAACACATGAGGTTCTACGCTTTACCGGAGGGACTTTTGCCTCCAGCAAAGACCTTTCCGTTACCGGAAGGGG
>NZ_JAHLQG010000008.1 GCF_018919065.1 Blautia sp. MSJ-9
AGCTTCCTTCAGATTCTACCTCACGATAGACACCCTTGCTGTTCGGCTATACACTTCCCACTATCCGGGCGTGTTCGGGACTTGCACCCGTTAGAGCGCGCCCATGGCGCGCAAACTTAAAAAGGCAGCTGCACGATAATAAGTGCAGCTGCCTAAGGGCAAACAATCCATTCCTATATTAAAATCTTTATTCTGTTACAAGCTCAATTGCTTCTCTTGTCATTTCTTTGATCTTGTCAAATTCTCCGGCATTGATCAGGGCATCTTTTACCATCCAGGTTCCGCCGCATGCGAGAACTTTATCGAAAGAAAGGTACTCTTTTACATTCTGCGGATTTACCCCGCCGGTCGGCATGAACTGCATCATGTGATATGGTGCAGAGAGTGCTTTGATCGCAGGAAGTCCTCCGTTTACTTCTGCCGGGAAGAATTTCACTACATCAAGTCCCAGTTCTAATGCCTGTTCGATCTCACTTGCAGTTGCTACACCCGGAAGAATTGGGATATTTTTTTCCTGGCAGTATTTTACTGTTTTGGGATTCAGTCCAGGACTTACGATAAATTTGGCGCCTGCTTCAATTGCTGCATCAACCTGCGCTGTTGTAAGTACTGTTCCAGCACCTACCAGCATATCCGGATATGCTTCCAGCATTTTTTTGATAGATTCTACAGCTGCATCTGTACGGAAAGTAACTTCTGCGCATGGGATTCCACCCTCTACCAGTGCTTTGGCAAGAGGTACTGCATCTTTTGCATCGTTGAGTTTTACTACAGGTACAATTTTCATTGCATGGATCTTTTCTTTCATTTCTTCCATTAATTTATTAGCCATTTTTTATTCCTTCTTTCTTAATTGAAGAATAATCAAGTGGATAAAATCATCCGCTTCATTACTTATTCATAACCTGCTATTCAATCTATAGCAATCCTAGCAAATAATGCATCTTAATCCAGTCCAGCAGAGCGTAAAATCCTGCGTCAGATATCTTTGCCGCGCGTCAACAGGTAAAAAAATAATCACTTATCAGATTCAATTAAGCAGATAAATTCTCTGACTTACTGAGTATCTGCCGGGAACACAATTCCCTGCTGTCTTCTTGCCTCGTCTATGATCTTCATTTCTATTCTGCTGTTTTCCAGATATTTATGATTAACAGTTCCTGCTTCTGCAAGTTCAGCAAACTTCCTTATCTCATGTACCATAGGCGGCTCTGTTTCCGGAAGTTCGATGACTTCTTCACTTCCATCACGTGAGATGATCGTAAGTTTGACAGGTTCTGTCATCTGCTCAATAAGCATGGTTCCGTTTTCTCCCTGAATCTGCGCTGGAATGTTTAGATCACTGATTTTTGAGTAAGTTACTTCTGCCAACATTCCGGCATACTCAGCAAGGATTGTTCCTTCACCGTCTACACCATTGGAAAGCTTCAGTCCTGCACTCTGGATTCTCTCTGGCATACCGAAAAATGCTCCCAGCATGTGGACTCCATAGACACCAATATCCATCAGTGAACCGTTTGACAGGTTCGGGTTGAATACATTTTCAATAATTCCATTCTTATAGTTGTCATATCTGCTGGAATATTTACAGTATGAAAAACTTGCACGCCGGATAGTTCCAAGCTTATGCAGATTCTCCTGAATCGCCTGAAATCCAGGCATATAAATCTGACGTACCGCTTCCAGGAAAACAACCTGCGCTTTCTCTGCCGCTGCCAGCACTTCTTCTAATTCTCTGCTGTTAGACGCAACTGCCTTTTCGCAGAGAACATGTTTCCCATGTTCCATCATCAGAATACTCTGCTTTGCGTGACATGCATTCGGGCTGGCTACATAAACTGCGTCCACTTCTTCACATTCTGCCAGAGTCTCTAATGTGTCAAATGCATATTTTGCACCATGAACCTGTGCATATTCCTTTGCACGCTCCATAGTTCTGGAATAGACTGCCACAAGTTTAAATTCCCCGCAGCATTCTCCAGCTTTAAGAAAACGGTCTGTAATAAAATTCGTGCCGATCACGCCAAATCTAATCATCTCATACCTCTGCTTTCCCGAGCGTTCCTTTTACCAGTGTGCTTTTGTTGCTGTTTCGTTTGCTGTATGGTCTCTTCTGCTGAGAAGCAGGCAGAGCGCATCCAGAGTAATATGAAGGCTCTGGTCAAAAAGAGAACTTAAGAGCTGGATAGAACCTCTTGCTTCCCCTGTATCTCCTTTTACAGTTCCAGGGATCACAAGTACTGTTTTTGCAGCTTCCGCAAGCGGGGATTCCGGTTTGCTTGTCACTGCGATCACAGTAAGTCCTGCGTCTTTTGCTTTCTTTGCATCATTTACCACGCTGGCACTCTTTCCGGAACCGGATACTCCGATAAATACATCTCCGGCCTGCATTGCCGGTGTAATAGTTTCTCCAACAAAATATACTGTATATCCGATATGCATCAGGCGCATGGCAAATCCTCTTGCAGAAAAACCGGAGCGGCCCTCTCCTGCAACAAATACTCTCCTGCTCTTGTCAAGTTCTGCCATAACCGCCTGTAACTCTTCGTCTTTTACTTTATCAATGACATCTTCGATTTCCTGCATAATATCCTGTAATACTTCTACCATTATTTCTGCCTCCTGATTTCCTGTGCAAATGCCTCTGCTGCTTCTCTGATATCTGCTGCTTTGCTGATTGCACCGCCGACGATTACTGTATCGATTCCATAACGTTTCATCAGGTCGATATTCTCCAGTTTCACGCCACCTGCTACTGCAATCTTTTCTACACCCGTCAGTTTCATACACATATGTTTTACAAGTTCTTCAAGTCCAACACCCTGATCATCAGAGGGCAGATGTACACAGAAGATTGCTTCCGGAAATTCTTTCTTCAGAATTTCAAGCTTGTCATCAAATACTTCCAGCAGATCGATCATGTACTCTTTCTGGAATTCTTCCGCTACTTTCTGGCATGCTTTTAATGTGGAAACAGAAGAATATCCCATAATCGTAGGGATATCTCCACCTGCTTCATAGGTCTTTCTGAATTCATATTCACCTTCATCGCAGGTCTTAATGTCTGCCAGAATACACTGCTCCGGATATTTCTCTTTCAGAACTTTTACACTGCCTGAAAGTCCGTAATCCTTGATCAGGGATGTGCCAACCTCAATGATATCCGCACATCCATGAGTCTGGTCTATGATTTCTGCCGCACGATCTACTGTCACACGGTCTATCGCTACCTGCAGTCTCATTTTATTTTGCCCCTTTCATATAAGTATCCAGTTCTTCTTTTGTCGGAAGTCCCTCATTATCACTTGCAACAGATACCTGAATAGACCCGATAGCATTTCCTCTGTCTACCATTTCCGGCATCTGCAAACCTTCAAGCCATGCGCTCAGGATTCCAACTGCAAATCCGTCACCTGCTCCCACTGTATCTACGACTTCTTTTACTTTATATCCGGGATAAAAAGCTTTTCCATCTTCCCAGTCTGCGTAAGCACCGGCACCGCCAGCTTTAATGATTACGGCTTTTGCTCCGTTCTTACGGTAGAATTCTGCGATTTCCTCCGGTTTATCACTTCCCATAAGGATTTTTCCCTCAGCTGTTCCCGGAAGTACAATATCTGCCCTGGATGCAATGTCATTGATCGTTTCTATCATCACTTCCTGACTCTCCCAGAGAGTTGGCCTGAGGTTTGGATCAAAACTGACCAGCATGTTTTTTTCTCTCGCACGTTCGATCAGACGGTAAGTTGCTTCACGGCAGCTTTTGGAAAGTGCCGGTGGGATTCCTGTAATGTGCAGGACTCTTGCTCCTTCCAGATCCACCTTCTCAATATCTTCTACAGAAAGACAGGATGCTGCGCTGTTTCTTCTATAATAGAATACTTCAGGATCACCCTCCATTACTTTGCCTTTCAGCTGATAACCTGTGAAATGATCTTCGTCCTTTGAAATCTGGACATCAAGACCTTCTGATTTCAGTTTATTCTCAATATAAGTTCCAAATGGATCTGTTCCAAGCTTGGTTACATATGCAACAGAATGTCCCAGGCGTTTCAGTCCGATTGCTACATTTACCTCTGCACCGGCAAGCATTCTTGTAAATTCTTCTACTTCATGTAATGGTCCGCAGGTTTTGGCTACGAACATTGCCATTGGCTCTCCAAATAATATAACTTCTGACATAATTTCCTTTCCGGCTGGATTATGTCGTCTCCCTCACCACCAGTTCCGGAAGAACGATCAAAGAAGCAAGTTCTTTCTTTTTCTCCAGAACATCCAGAAGCATTCTTACTGTCAGCTCACTGAGCACTTCACCTTTATTGTTTACTGTGGTAAGTGCAGGGCTGCATACATAGGAATATTCCGAATTATTGCATCCGATCAGGGAAATCTCTTCCGGGATTTTCACCCCGTCTTTTTTCCACTGATTCAGAGCTCCGACTGCTGTCAGATCTTCTCCGAATACAACTCCGTCATATCCTTTCTCACGTAAAACTTCTGCAATCTGTGCTCCGCCCTCCAGTCCATAGGAAGTGTGGTAAACATCTTTTTCAGGATCCTCATATCCAAGCCTTTTCATTTCTCTGAGAAAGCCTTTCCGCTTTCTGTCAGCGGCATTAGTATCCTTATCGATCACATAAGCAAGTTTTCTGCGTCCTCTTTCATATAAATGTTCGGTGGCAAGTTCCATTCCGTATGCTTCATCAACCAGAACTGCATGGATATTGTCCCTGTCAATCTTTCCGTTTGCCATAACAATCGGAATGTCACTTAAAAGATTCAGTGTCTCTTCATCACAAAGTCTGTTGAAGATCGATCCCACCAGAATGATTCCATCTACATGACGGTTTGCAAGCATACATAAATATTTCCTGCAGTCCTCTTCTTTCTCACCGGTATTACATACCAGAACCATGTATCCCTCATCAGATAACCTCTGTTCCATAATATAGGAAGTCAACGCATAATGGGGAACACGAACATCCACAACAACAATTGCAACTGTTTTCATAGATCCCGAAACAAGACCTCTTGCAATGTCACTTGGATGATATTCATTTCTGTCAAGTACATCCTGAATCTTTTTTCTTGTCTTCTCACTGACGTATCCCTTTTTGTTGATCACACGGGATACTGTGGTTATTGAAACTCCCGCCTCCTTGGCAATGTCATATATATTCATATTTTTCCCTTGTCTTTGTCTCCTAATCGTTTCTGATGTTACTGTTTCCTTTGTATCCAATAACTTTCTCTCATCTAATTCTATAGATATTATACACGATGCGGCACTTTTTTCAAGATTTCAGGGAATCCGGACTTTTCTTTACCTGCTTTTTAAACGATTTAGTCTACTTTTACCTTTACTACGATTTTCTTTACTTTACATGGTGCTTTTCCTATACATCTCGGCTGATGACCATCATCCGGAGATACTACTGCAAAATCACCTTTTTTCAGATGGATTCTTCCGTTTACTTCCGGAAACTGGTAGAATTCCAGATCTCTGGTTTCATCATATCCTGTATCCTTTTTCAGCTCTTCGAGAGGAATAAATCCGAAGTATTCTTCGCCCTCTGCCATATACTGAATATCAAAATATTTCTTATGAGATTCAAATCTGCATTCGTTTTCCGGTTTTGTCACATATTCCTGAACTTCTGCAAAAATGTTCTCTCCATCTATCTCAACTTTTCCCTCTGAAAGAACGGAGAAATCAGTATCTCTCAGAAATGCAAATGCTTTCCTGAAACGTTCTCCAAGGTAATTGTATTTCTCTGCATGATCAATTGTTGTTGTTAACATTCTTCTTCCCTTTCTCTGATCCCTGCTGCTTCAAGGATTTCCTCATATAAAGCAATGGCTGCTTCTTCGTTGTAACAATACATGAGAAGCACATCTAGCACATATGGGGAGCAACTGATCCCTGTCATACGCTTTGCAAACGCCATTGCTGCCATCTCACTTAAACATAAGATTTTTGATTTATTGGAAAACGGGCGTCTCCACAATTCAATCTTCTCTGTCTGGGTAAAAATCTGCTTCCTTTTTCTGTATTCAATTCCATGAAAAAGTTCATGTGCCATTAATACATCTTTCAGATCTGCTGCCGGAAAGAAACTCTGAAGCTTTTCTTTATTTATCAGTTTTTCTGCTTTTTCAATACAGTCCATAAAGACTGTGATCTCTTTTGGCTCCACATACTGCGCAAAGAGTACATGTCCGCCACCTGTAGGAGTATCCGGAGTTTTTACGGTAAATCCCAGTTCTCCGGCGATTTCCCCGATACTCTTTTCCGGATATTCTGACAGCAAGCTCTCTGCTTCCTCTTCACCGCATTTGTTTGCAAGACGGGTATAATTCTCCTTCTGCTCCGGAGTAAATTTTCGCTCCAGAGGTTCATGATAGAAAGCATATCCACCCCACTGAAGGTCTGTCAGTCCTGTCAGCTCTTTCATCATTTCTCTGATCGTATACTTCATTGTTTCCTCCTTTCCGGCTGCTTTTATTCTTCTTTATACCTGGCTTTTTGCGCCTACGATCACTACTTCTGTATTTGGATCCAGACTCTGCATTTCTACATCCATCAGCATGAGTACCTGTTCCAGTTCACCGGAACCATTAAAGTCCATTACTCGTGCACCGGCACAGATATAATAGTCTGGTCTGAGGATCGCATCTGCTTTGTAAACTGCCAGTTCTTCCCATAACTTCGTTACAGCACTTCTATAAGAAGCAACTTTTGCAGTAACTGCGATTCCGTCTGTTCTCTGTACTTTGATAAATCCTTTCTTATCAAGGATACGGATTGGTTTTCTGTCTTTCTCTGTTGTCTGATATACATAGAAGTTCGGAATCTGGCAAACCAGCTCAATCTCGTTCTCTTTCTTACGCATGTCTGTTGCAGCAAGAGATCTGGCTTCTGCTTCTGTACACTCGTTCATCAGATCTGCTGTCTTAACTTCTGTGGATCCAAGTGCGATTGCTGTCAGCTTGGATGTCTGAGCATCGATCTCGATATGTACCTCTACAGTATCCGGTGATGCACCGCTCTCTACTGCTTTATCAATTGCTTCTGCCTTGATACTGCGGATGTCCTCAGCTGTCGGATTCGGAACAACTCTCTCCACAACATCTCGAACCATCGCAAGAGCAACACCGATAGAGGAAATAACTTCTGCATTTTCAGGAACGCTGTAATTGATGTTCATCTTCTGTGCACAGAAACCGATCAGAGATGTAGCACCTCCACCTACACCTACCAGAGAAATCTGGTCATGTTCCAGTTTATATTTATCTGCCAGCTCCAGGATAACCGGGCTGATTTTTTCATATGCTCTTGTAAGAATCTGGGTTGCAACTTCTTCTACTGTTACGCCAAGATAATCAGCGATCGGCTGCATTGCTTTCCTTGCTGCATTTGCATTACCATAGGAGAAATGTTCCGGTTTTACAAGGCCGAGTACATTGGCTGCGCAGGAGTTTGTGATGGTGATTCTCTTTCCGCTCTTTAATTTGATCGCTACATAATCGGATGGATCGCCTTCTTTTGGGGAGAAAAGTTCCAGTTGCGGATCTACGATCTCTTCTTCCGGAGTGAATACTGCATAGTCAAGACCAGCGATATGTGCAGAACGAGGACCAACATCTGTGACTCCGTTTTTGCTCAGACGGATCATACTTCCACCTGCTACGCCAAGTACTCGTACATCCAGAGATGTGATATAAGTTCTGTGACCGCCTACTACAGAATAATCAATAGCAGGACGTCCGTTCTTGATAACACCGATGTTCGTAGTTGTTCCACCTACTTCGAAATAAACACCATTGGATGCACGAAGGTACATCAGAGATCCCATTACAGAAGCTGCCGGACCGGAAAGCATGGTAAGCACCGGACGTTTCTTCATTTCATTGATCTCCATAACACCACCGTCACCACGCATGATCATAAGCGGAACTTTTACTCCTGCACCACGTACAGACTGTTCCGTCTGATTTGCTGTGTTGAGCATCTTGGGAAGAATACTTGCGTTGATCGCTGCTGTTCTTGTCCTTCTGGTCAGTCCATACAGTTTGGTGATGTCAGAAGCGATACTTGTTTCCATTCCCATCTCGCCTTTTGTTACATCGTAGATTGCTTTCTCAGCACTCATATCATCTACACCGAATGCTTCAGATGCTACGAAAACCTTTGCACCCTCTGCTTTCAGTTTCTCTGCCGCGTTCTTAATAGTATTGTGATTCAGATCTTTTTCTTTGATAAATGCATTGCAGATCTCAATCTTTCTTCCTGAACCAAGGTCAATGTTCTTCAGTTTTGTCTGTGCTTTTGCAAGGACACCCTCAAGCCCTCCCTGGGAAGTTCCGATAACACCGACTTTTGCTACGTCACCTTCAATCAGAGCATTGGTTGCCTGTGTTGTACTGTGTGCTACGAATACAACATCTTCCGGGTCAATATTATTCTCTTTCAGGCAGTTCTGGAATGCCTGGACAACTCCGGCTGCTACACCGGACTGATCGTCATGAGTTGTTTTTACTGAAGATTTTCCAATAATTTTCTGTGTCGCATTATCAATTGCCACCGCTTTTGTATGGGTACCTCCAACGTCGATTCCCATTCTCACTTTTCTATTACCCATTGTTCTTTTCCTCCATAAATCCTGTACGGATTAACCAAACATTACGTATACCATTGCCTGCAGAATAATACAGATGATCCATCCGACTACTGTGCTCAGTTTCAGGTATTCTTTTGTAGATACTTTCGTGTAGTTAACACCCCATACGATCCAGGACTGAGTGATACAGCAGGATACGTTCATTACTGTACTTGGGATGATGATCAACGGTGCAAGGTATGCAGTTGAGAATCCGATACCTTTTAAGATACCAAGTGTTGCGGCTCCACATCCGAACAGTGTGAATGGTCCGCGGAACATTCCAAGTGGTGCAAGTACTGCAAATACGATACTGATGATCAGTGTATTGTTCGGAATGATTCCACCGAGCAGTGCATTGAAATATGGTACGCAGAGCTCTGCTGCTTTGTTAAACATAGGAAGCATGAGGAGGAATCCTACCAACGGTGCTGTATCTACAACGCCATCAAAGAAGTCCTTGTTGACCATACGGCAGGTCTGTCCCCAGCTTTTGATCTTTCCGCAGGTAAATAATGCATAAAAGCTGCCGATAATAAATCCGAGAATGATCGGAACCTTAAGCACGATCAGAAGTACAACCGGAATGATCGGAGCGATCAGTGCAATTCCCGGTGCATTGTCGCCACGGCGTTTCTTTGTAGAAGATGGTGCGGTAGCTGCCCAGCTGTGAACTTTTTTCTCTCTGCTGAGTACAACAACCATGATGATAACAACTGCAACCTGAATTAAAAGTGCATATATTCCCCATGATACATGCTGTTCATAAGGATATAATGTTTTTCCGTCCTCTCCCAGGAAGAATGCGGAATACTGTCCGTAAAGAACCGGGTTAACGAACATTCCGGCTCCGACGCTTAACATAAATGAACATGTTGCCAGAACTTTCGGAATACCAAGAGACATAAAAATCGGAAGTACGATGACGCCGATCGCTACAACTGCACCAGCTCCAAAGATAGATGAGAAACATGCAGTAGTTACAATGCAAAGTAAAATACATGTAATCGCAGGTTTGTCACCACCTAATTCTGTTGTGGTACGAATTAATGTGGATGCAATTCCTGTTTTCATAAGAACTCGTCCAAACCATGCACCAAACACTACATTTACCAGTACAGGTCCCCATCCTTCAGGACCACTCTGGAATACTTTCTGAAGTGCATCTGTCCAACTGATACTGATCGCATCTTTATTTGCTGCTATAAAATCCGGATTTGTAACAAACATATTGCCAATCATTGGCAGGACCGTCCATATAATACCCATTATAAAAATCCCCAGCATCAGGTTTCCGCCACGTACTGCATATACAACCAGTCCGAAGAAAGAAACCAGTAATAAAATTCCTATTACATACTCCATAATAAACCTCCTTAGACTCTTCTTCATGTTTTCTTAGTTTTATTTTTCTGCAAGCGCTTTCATATTTTCGATTATACTTTTTCACCAATAAATGTCAATAGTTCTGGAAATATTAAGTGCATTTTTACGTATTATACAAATTTATATATTTGTTTTTGTGCAGAATTTAAGTTTCTGTTTTTTAATTTCGTCAGTTTTTATGAAAGCGGTAACATATTTTTTGCAGAATTTCCAGATACAAATTTTTTGTAGTTAATGCAATATATTTAGAGATATATCTATGTGAAATAATATAGCTGATTCCTCTTACAATTCTTTCATAACATTCTCTTGCAAAATTGCACTTTCCAATTTATGATATATTTATTATCTATCGAAACGACAGCGAAGAAATTAATTGCCTGTAAATAGTCACGATAAATCTACGAGGAGAATGTCTATGAAAGTTTTAATTTACCGCAAATGCAGCACATGCATGAAAGCTCTGAAATGGCTGGATGAACACAATATCAGTTATGAAGAACGGGCTATTAAAGAAGAAAATCCTACCTATGAAGAATTAAAAGAATGGTACACCAAAAGTGGTCTTCCACTGAAGAAGTTCTTTAATACAAGCGGAATGATCTATAAGGAAATGGGACTAAAAGATAAGTTAAAAGATATGTCTGAAGATGAACAGCTGAAGCTTCTTGCCACAGATGGAATGCTGGTGAAACGACCGCTGGTAATTGGGGATGACTTTGTACTTACCGGATTCAGAGAAAAAGAATGGATCGAGGCTATGCACGTGTAATGTGCATAGCCTCTTTTATGATTAGCTTTAGCTTGATGATCTTTATCATTGTTTTGTGTTTTCATTCTTTATACTTTCTCTAAAAAATGGAGCCTTAGACAGGCTCCACAGGTTTATCATACTCTATTTTTCTTTGAATGTAAATCAGGCAAATTATGCTTGATTAATGATCCCAGTTCCCAATTAATTTTATATCTGTAATTTACTTTCACTACTTGTTCACAGTCATCTGCTGTTCCTGAACTTTTTTTATTTCTTCCAGAGGCAAGTTCAACATCTTCGAAACTTCTTCTGGAGTTTTTCCACTCATAAGAGCCCCCAGAATCATTCCCTCATGACGGCCTTGCTGCATTCCCTGTTGCATTCCTTGCTGTATTCCTCTTTCATAAATCATATCTCCAAATCCTGTCATTTTGCTCGCCTCCTCCTGAAATGGTTCTGACCATTCTATATGTGAATATCTTTGTATTCTCTTTATATCACCAGTAAAAAGCCCTTTCAGATAATCAAATATTCCCTTTTCTTCTGTTTCTTTTCCCAGTCGGATTATAATTACTGTTAAGAGATCATAATCCTCCTCAGGTTCATCTACTACCCCTATAATATCCTTCTTCGAAAAAGAGTATTCCGTCAATGTATTCTGCAATTTCTTTGGCACATCCTCCGCACAGATCCATATGGAATAACATTTTTCCAACTTTGAATAATCTGTAGTCTGCGTAATAGTACTTAACTGAGATGAAAGGTCTCTGGCCACATAATATACTGCACGTTTTAATATAGGATATGACGGATTACTTGGTCGGTAACTTTTCTGCGCTTCCATATCAATATGTAAATTCACTCTTATTTTCTCTGTAGATAACTTTGGATTTATTATTTTAAACCGAATATCAAACCTCACCAGTTTCTCCACAGGAGATGAGAGTTCACTGTCTTCTTTTGTTAATCTCAGATCCTTTTCTACATTTGGTATATCACTTACGAAATCATCTTTTGTAATAGAAGAAATGTCTAAACACTGTAGAATTTCTTCTTGTGAGCACGCTTTAAACTCCGACACTGTCATCTGCAGAATAGGAACAATAATCTCTTTATTACTCATAAGCTGTTTCATTCCTGCATCATACTCTGCGCCAGTCACTCCAGACGTATATACGTCCATCTTCGTCTCATCACGCATGATTTCTCCTCTCCGGGGAACTGGGACTGTTTTTTCTTTTGTATATGGATATATTAACATGAAAACCTGGACCTTACAATTCTTCCATAACATTCTCTTGCAAAATCGCCCTTTACAATTTATGATATGTCTATTATGTGTCTCCTGGAGCGTGTTTAAAAAATGCTCTAATGTGTCAGGTCAGCTTCCTGATCCATTTATAACTTCTGAATCTTAAGAACACAGGCACACATTTAAACAGCTGATCCGACTGGACGGCTACAACTACCCATTCCACCGGAAGCTTCCATACAAACGCAGCCAGGAAAGACAGGGGCATTACAATTCCCCATGTTGAAATCAGATTCATATACATCTGGAATTTTGTATCTCCACCGCCCTGAATAACTCCTACAGAAACCGGCATCTGATAAGACATTCCCACCATAACTACACTCATGACTATCATCAGATGGTCTGCAAGGATTGTTGCCTCTTCTGTGAGATTATACATAGACAGCAGAGGTTTTCTCAGCATAAGTAAGACTATTGCCAGTATAATTCCTATGGAAATATCAATCACTGACAACGTCCGTCCAACAGCCTTCACTTCATTTCTGTCACCCTGACCGATAGACTTTCCGATCACTACAGAGGAAGCAGAAGCGATCGCTACTACTATTACTTTTAAATACTGAAAGAACGTTGTTGCTACGGAATTCGCTGCAATCGCATCTGAAGAAAGATGTCCCAGTATTGCAGTCTGCATAGGAATCGAAATTGCCCATACTAACCCTGAAAGAATGACCGGGGTAGATACTTTAATAAAATCCCTGCACAGTTTTCTGTTCTCAGCTGTAAATGTTCCTCTTAATAATCCACCATGAAATACCCTGACTTTCTTATCAATTTTTGCCACATAAAACAGAACGATCAGAAACTCCAGGCTTCTGGCTGTCAGTGTTCCTATTGCAGCACCTTTAATTCCCATCTCCGGAAATCCAAAATATCCGAAGATCAATGTATAATTAATTCCACCGTTTACGATCAGAGATATCACAGAAACAACAAATGAAATCTGTACTGTCTCCACACTTCTCAACATGGAGATCAGAAGATTACTGATCAGAAATAAGACAAACGTCCATTTCAATATCTTAAGATAAATCTGACCTTCCATAATAATGTCCGGTGATGTTGTGAACAGACCAAGCAATTGTTCCGGAAATGCCGAGCATATGGCAAGGATGATCATCGCTGCCAGCAGACTGAATATCAGTACAATTCCTGTCAGTTTCCTGATTGCACATGTATCTTTTTTCCCCCAGTACTGGGAACTCATTACGATCAGTGCATTTCCGATTGCAATAGCAAGCTGATTTACAACAAAGAAAATCTGGTTCACAGTGGCTGCCCCGGAAAGTGCATTCTGATCATAGCTCCCAAGCATCATATTATCCAACATATTCACGCTGTATGCCACCAGATTCTGCAACGCCACAACCAGCATTAACCTGAAAAACACCTTGTAAAAATTTTTGTCCTTTGTAAAAAATGTCTCCATATTTTATAATCCCTCATCAGACAAAAAAGGTCAGAAATCTTTATTTGATTTTTGACCTTAAAGACTATATCATATTATAACTTTTCTGCCATCAGACGTCAACAAAGCTGATTAATGAACATCTCCCCATGTATGGTTTTTTGCTGATTCTATATTCATATCTGTTCTTCTTCATACAGTTTCTTGATTTTTTCCGCTACCTGCTGTAGTTTCTGAGCACGGTGACCGAAGATTCTCAACGCCAGATCTCCGGTTGTGAGACGGGTAACTCCGCCATCTATTTCCGAATCTTCGTCAAAAATCTGCCAGATTTTTTCCTGAAGTTCCAGATTGATTGCTGAATCTGCCGGTTTTACACTCCCGGATTCCTGACTGCAACTTTCACCATCTCTGCTGCAGATTTTAGAGAGAAACAGGTTTGCCATATGTGTGTAGCCCTCGTACATTCCGATTCCTTCCATGGGCATTTTGTCCGGTTCGTAGCGGGTATTGTCGCGATAGATCAGTTTGTCTCCTCTGTACAGCAGGACTTTTGAGGAGAATCTGCGGTACTGAAAACGTTCGTCATGAGCGTTTCGACCACAAGAGATGATCTCCAGCAGGAATAAACGGGAGGTTTCGTCTTCCAGATGGATAGTCATTTTACTGTCAAAGGCTGACTGTGCGAAAGGAATCACCGGCTGTGGATAGTAATATAATGTAGCGTTTTTGTCTACCTGCACTTCGATGGTCCGGGTGGCTGAGCCTTCGTCCATTTTGTGGATTTTCTCAAAGGACTGGGACAGGACTTCCAGGTCTGCGCCTTCCTTTACATGATAGGAAAATTCCTGGGAATCGCCTGCCATAATTCCTGCAGAAGCACAGAGTGGCATGATCTGGATCCCACCGTTTTCTTTTTCGAAAGGCATCATGATCTTGTATGGTGCTGTGAAAGACAGATCTTCCAGAATAGTCCTTCCGTCTTTTAAGGCTGCGCAGGCGCTGATGCGGGATATTTTTCCGAATTTGTTATCCATAGGCATTTTCCTTTACATTCCTTCCAGGAGTACGTTTTTCTTGATCCACTCTACCACTTTATCTACGTTCTCATCTCCGCGGATATTTGTAAACTGGAATGGTCTGTCACCACGCATTTTTTTTGAGTCTCTTTCCATTACTTCGAGACTTGCACCTACATATGGAGCCAGGTCTATCTTATTAATTACAAGAAGATCAGAACGTGTGATTCCAGGACCGCCTTTACGCGGAATCTTATCTCCTTCTGCTACATCAATGACGAAGATTGTTGCATCTACCAGCTCCGGACTGAATGTTGCAGACAGGTTATCTCCGCCGCTTTCGATGAAAAGAAGTTCAATATCAGGGAAGCGTTCCATCATCTCATCTACTGCTTCCAGATTCATGGAAGCATCTTCACGGATGGCTGTGTGAGGGCATCCGCCTGTCTCTACACCAATGATCCTCTCTACAGGAAGAACGCTGTTCTTTGCAAGGAACTGGGCGTCTTCTTTTGTGTAGATATCATTTGTGATGACACCAATGCTGTAATCCTTTGCCATCTTTCTTGACAGTGCTTCAATAAGTGCTGTTTTTCCGGAACCCACAGGTCCGGCAACTCCGATTTTTACGTATGACATAACCGATTTCCTCTTTTCTACTTTACTTGTTAATAGCTTCTTATAATCTGTTTACTGACTTTCCACATATTATTTTTGAAGATTTCATATTATACACATGATTCTGTTTCTATCCACGCTTGAGCCTGGAATAACCTAATACCAAATTCAAGCTAAGACATATATAGCCTGGAATACAACTTCT
Organism: Blautia sp. MSJ-9; assembly: GCF_018919065.1. GTDB lineage: Bacteria > Bacillota > Clostridia > Lachnospirales > Lachnospiraceae > Blautia_A. The sequence continues at coordinate 15,366 of NZ_JAHLQG010000008.1, forward strand.
CATGCTGGATTCCTCTGATATCAAATCCAGGTGCAGAGAGACATAAGTCCTCCTCGCTTCTGTTCATGACATCCTTTAATATCTCATCAAATTCCCCATAGCATCCGCTCAGAAGCTGCTGCCCGGATGTCTGACTGAGGGGGATTGTTTTTACGCAATTGGTAACGATCGCAGATGTCTGTGCGTATAGATAATGTGTCAGCGCTTCTTCCAGCGGAATCTGCATTTCCGCACAAAAAACTCCGTAAATACAGCAATGATTTACTGCTTTTCCCTTTCTTGCATCCAGATATTCTCTGAAAATCCCTGTTTCGCTGATAGAGAGTCCAAGCTTTTCAATGGTCTTTGCGAAACGGGAACCCATTTTTCTGGCAGCTTCTCTCTGTTCCATAGGAATTCTGGATGCTTCCAGAAGTTCTTCCAGGTACAGAAGTTCCTGCAGGTCTTTTTTCTCCGCAGCTTCATATGCAAGTCTGGCTGCCAGAAGTTCTGTATATGCAAGATTCCATTTAATTTTGTGAGTAATGTACTCTCTGGCTGTGTCTGCATCGTGGACGATTCCACGCTGAATATAAGTCTCAAGTCCCTGGGAATGAGAATATCCTCCGATGGGAAACAGCGCATCATTTACCTGTAGAAGATAGAACTGTTTTTCTGACATGAAGAACCTCCATAATTAACATTGATTGTCGTCAAGCGGATATTCGCAATCCGCTTCGCTACTTGCTCATAACATTCCTTACAGTCATATTTAATGATGATGATTATGAATACTTGCAGAAATTCTCCTGTCAAAGTCCAGCTTCAACACTTCTTTCTCTGCCTGAACTCCATGGATTTTCTGAAGCATGACAAGCATGGGTTCGTTATAGATCGTGATAAACGTATCATTTTCTCCCCAGAAGAGTGGTGCATGTCTGTTTCCGATTTCATAGCAGACTTTTGCAGACATTTTCTCATGTCCGGGAGTCAGAGAAACGCGGATTACTTCGCATGGCGGTGTATTTACCACTACAAGTTTCTCATCATCTGCATAGATCACATCATCCTGATACAGACCTCTGGCTAGAATGGAATCATCCATGCGGATTCCCACTTCTGTTCCTTTGTCTGTTGTTTTCTTATGTATTTTCTTGAATGCTTCGTGCCATTCAATATCTACATATTCTATTGTTTTTCCTGTAGTATCAAAATCATGAAGCTTTCCTAAAACCTGTTCACACAGCATTATTTTCTACCTCCAAAATCCGATAAAAATTTCTTATCAGGTTTATTTTCTTACCAAATCTGAAGTAACATCATAACCCCAGGAACCCATGCGGTTACGATACCCTCAAATACCTGAAGATATGGAACGAATTTTCCAAGTTTTTTTCCGCAGATATCTTCTACGAAAGCAGTTCCCCAAAGAATTGCCCACAGATACCAGATTGCTGCCCAGCGCAGATCCGGTGTAATTCCCAGTGCAGTGCTTCCTGTAAATCCCTCGATTGTACCGAAGATTACCGCGTTAATGGCTACAAAAGTAGAAAACCACGCAAATGGGATCGGGCTTGCTTTCAGGAATTTACTCAGGGCTACGAAAAGATAGGTAAAGCAGAACAGTAATCCTGTTCCTGCTGCATAATAATTGCCCTGCACCAGATTGACAAAGTTAATAAATAAAGAAAGACCACCTGTAAAGATATTCATGATGGCGGTTGATTTTCCGTCTACATTATATAAAGAACACATACCGTTGTTGATCAGTACGATTCCTACAAATAAAAGACAAACTCCTAACATAACATTCTCTCCTCTCCTACTTCTTCAGTATATTTTTCTGTTTATATTTCGTAAGTGGAAATACTTTTATTCAACACGCATAACAAGATGAATAAATCCTGCTTATTCTCATATAAAAATCAGAATTTTATACTGACAGGACTGTCATTATATTGTTTGGTAAGTTCTTATAAAAGTTCTCACAAAACTCCATAAATAACAGTCCTGCGAATATCATTTTTATGATCAGATAACCAGATTGTAACTATTCAGAATTTTTAGAACAGACTGTAAAGCTGTGTCAGCGGAAGTTTCTCTGCCGGTTTGGAAGTGATTTCTTCGCCGTCAACAGTAACCTTATATGTCTCCGGATCTACGGTCAGTTCCGGTGTTCTGTCGTTAAATACCATATCTTTTTTGCTGATATTTCTGCATCCCTTTACAGGTACTACAGTTTTCTCAAGACCGTATTTCTCTTTTACATTCTCATCCATGGCAGCCTGGGATACAAAGGTCAGGCAAGCTTCATTCTTAGCTTTTCCATGAGCTGCAAACATTGGCTGATAGAGAACCGGCTGTGTTGTCGGAATGGATGCATTTGCATCACCCATCTTAGATGCAATGATCATACCACCTTTGATGATGATATCCGGTTTTGCACCAAAGAATACCGGATTCCAGAGAACGAGATCTGCGAATTTACCTTCTTCCACGGAGCCAACATACTGGGAAATACCGTGTGTGATCGCCGGGTTGATGGTATATTTGGAGATATAACGTTTTACACGGAAGTTGTCATTGTCATGTCCTGCATCTTCCGGAAGTGCGCCTCTCTCATCTTTCATCTTACTTGCTGTCTGCCAAGTACGTGTGATAACCTCACCTACACGTCCCATAGCCTGAGAGTCAGAGCTCATCATACTGAAGATACCCATATCATGAAGAACATCCTCTGCTGCGATTGTCTCAGGACGGATTCGGGAATCTGCAAATGCAACATCTTCCGGAATTCTCTTGTCAAGGTGATGGCAAACCATAAGCATATCCAGATGCTCATCCAGAGTGTTTACTGTATATGGCATTGTCGGGTTTGTGGAGGATGGCAGTACGTTCGGAGCTGCTGCTGCGCGGATAATATCCGGTGCATGTCCACCGCCTGCACCCTCTGTATGATAAGTGTGGATGGTTCTGCCGCCGATGGCTGCAAGTGTATCTTCCACACATCCACCTTCATTTAATGTGTCTGTATGGATGGCAACCTGTACATCATATTCATCTGCCACATTCAGACAGTGATTGATAACTGCAGGTGTTGCGCCCCAGTCCTCATGGATCTTAAGTCCCATAGCTCCGGCCTTAACCTGCTCAATAAGAGGAGCTTCGTCTGAGCAGTTACCTTTTCCAAGGAAGCCTAAGTTCATCGGGTATTCCTCAGCTGCCTTTAACATCATTCTCAAATTCCATGGTCCTGGTGTACAGGTAGTTGCGTTTGTACCGTCTGCCGGGCCTGTACCACCTCCGATCATAGTAGTTACACCACTGTATAATGCACAATCGATCTGCTGTGGGCTGATGAAGTGAATATGGGTATCAATTCCACCTGCAGTTACGATCATTCCTTCTCCTGCAAGCGCTTCTGTAGATGCGCCGACTGTCATTCCAGGTGTGACACCGTCCATGATATCCGGGTTTCCGGCTTTACCGATTCCTGCAATCTTGCCGTCTTTGATACCGATATCTGCTTTTACGATTCCTGTGGAGTCTACGATCAATGCATTTGTAATTACCAAATCCAGATCTCCGTCTTTACTGCAGGTTTTTACAGACTGTCCCATACCGTCACGGATTGTCTTGCCGCCGCCGAACTTTACTTCGTCTCCATAGGTTGTATAATCTTTCTCTACCTCAATCACAAGGCTTGTATCTGCCAGACGTACCTTATCTCCTGTAGTCGGGCCATACATTGCCGCATATTTGCTTCCGGAAATTTTTGTACTCATTGTTGTCCCTCCTTACAGAAATCCTTTTAATTTCGCAGTTTCCATGGATGCTGCTTTTGTATCGTCAGTTGCCTGTGCACGGGTAAGGTCATTCAGTCCGAATACTCTCTGTCTGCCGCCCATTTCTGTAAGCTGAACCTCTTTTTCTTCACCTGGCTCAAATCTTACAGATGTTCCTGAAGGAATGTCCAGATGATATCCATAGGCTTTTTCCCTGTCAAAAGAAAGGCATTTATTTACTTCAAAGAAGTGAAAATGAGAACCGACCTGAACCGGTCTGTCGCCTTTATTTGCCACTGTTACTGTCACTGTTTTCTTGCCTTCATTAAGTGTGATCTCACGATCTGCGGCCATAATTTCACCGATTTTCATGCTCATTTTCCTCCTTACTGAATTGGATTATGTACTGTCACAAGCTTGGTTCCATCCGGGAATGTTGCCTCTACCTGAACTTCACCGATCATATCAGCAACACCGTCCATTACGTCATCCTTTGTAAGAATCTTGGTTCCAAGCTGCATCAGCTCTACTACTGTTTTACCATCTCTTGCAAGCTCCAGGAGTTCAGAACTGATATACGCAAGTGCCTCCACGTAATTCAGTTTCAGACCTCTTTCCTTTCTCTCTTTTGCAAGATTTCCTGCCATATGAAGCATTAATTTTTCCTGTTCTTTGGGATTCAGCCTCATGATATTCCTCCTCTCGAATTGTGCGGATTATAATATGAAAAAACCTTCGTAGTACGCAAAAAAGAGCAGGCAATGGGATTCTTTCTCAGACCCCATTGTCTGCTCTTTGCACGAAAATTTTTATATAGGGGATTATAACTTGTGTTTCTTTGATGGTCAAGAAGTTTTTTGTGAACTTTTTTCGAAAATTGTTAATAAGTGTTACTGTTCTCTCCGTTCTCAGTAACGTAGCCAAAATTCATTCCAGATTGCCTGCGGCAATGGAATTTGGGCTTGTATGTATCGGTATTTTGGCATATTTATGTCAAAATATCTCGCAGGACAGTAGTGTGTGAACAGTAATGAATCATCACAAAATTCATACAAAATGACACAGGATTCCATTGTTTCGCTGCATATCTACATGCTACACTAGATTACATATCTTATGGGCATTTCGCCCGCAAACAGAAGGATTCAGGCCAGAAGGCCGGGAGGTTTTTATAATGATTATTTACGTTGATGCATCCGTAATCCAGACCGGAAACGGAACAAAAGAAAATCCATTCAAAACTATTCAGGAGGCCGCTGCAAAGGCACTTCCGGGAGATGAAGTCATCGTTGCACCGGGATTATACCGTGAAGCTGTTAATCCGATTCACGCTGGAACGGCAGACAAGCGTATCACCTACCGTTCTGCAATAAAAGGACAGGCGCACATTACAGGAAGTGAAGCTGTCAAAGACTGGGAAAATGTAGAAGGCACTGTATGGAAAGCAGTCATTCCGAACGGAATCTTCGGTGATTATAACCCATTTACTACCCTGGTATCCGGAGATTGGTTTATCGCTACATTTATTGCTCATACAGGAGATGTATATCTGAATGAAAAATCCATGTATGAAGTAACCACTCTGGATAAAGTTAAAAATCCACAAAAAAGTACTATCTCATGGGATCCGGATTTCTCTGTATATACATGGTACGCAGAACAGGATGAAGCCAATAATCAGACAATTATTTATGCAAACTTCCATGAAAAAGATCCCAATAAAGAAAATGTTGAGATCAGTGTAAGAAGAAACTGCTTCTATCCAGAAAGTGAAGGAATCGGATATATCACTCTCTCCGGTTTCCGCATCAGTCAGGCTGCTACTCAGTGGGCTCCCCCTACCGCTTATCAGGAGGGAATGGTCGGTCCTCACTGGTCCAAAGGATGGATCATCGAAGACTGTGAAATCTATGAATCCAAATGCAGCGGTATTTCTCTTGGTAAATATCTGCAGCCTGAAAATGATAACAAATGGTTAAAGTGGAAATACAAAGACGGAACTCAGACAGAACGCGACTGCATCTGCCAGGCTTCCTATGAAGGATGGGATAAAGAACACATCGGTTCCCATATTGTGCGCAGATGTGAAATCCATGACTGCGGTCAGACAGGTATTGTAGGACATCTTGGAGGCGTATTCTCTGTTATTGAAGACAACCATATCCACCACATTAATAACAAGCAGAATCTGGCAGGAGCAGAGATTGGCGGTATCAAAATGCATGCTGCTATCGATGTTATTTTCCGCCGCAACCATATCCACAACTGCACCCGTGGTCTGTGGCTTGACTGGCAGGCACAGGGAACCCGCGTTACAGGAAATCTCTTCCATGACAATGCTCTTCCTAATGACTTCGAGGCAGGGGATGACGCTGTCACAAGCGTAGGAGAAGATATCTTCGTTGAGGTTTCCCATGGTCCGACATTGATCGACCACAATATCCTGCTGTCTGACCGTGCACTGAAAATTGCAACCCAGGGTGTTGCCCTTGTACATAACCTGATCTGCGGCGGCTTCGTTTCTGTTGGTATCGGTACAGACAACGGTGCACCTGATATTCCATCTCCCAGATATACTCCATATCACACCAAACACGGAACTCAGGTTGCAGGATTTATGACCATCCTTCATGGAGATGACAGATTCTACAACAACATCTTCGTTCAGAAACCGATCCGTCCTTGTATGCAGGATCTGGCTGATCTTATGGGTAACAATGGAAATATGTGGGATGACTGCAATGTGATCACAGGAACTTTCAAATTTAACGGATATCCAACCTTTGATGAATGGAACAGACAGTTCGAAGGTTACTGCGGAATGGGTTCTGAGACAACAGGCAACTGCTATTATGATCATCTTCCTGTATGGGCATCCGGCAATCTCTATTTCAATGGAGCACGTGCATGGGAAAAAGAAACAGATGCAGTCACAGATACAGAACACACTGTAGATATCTCTGTTGAAGAGAAAGAAGATGGCTGGTATCTGAAGACCAACCTGTATGATATCATCAAAGAAGAAACCGACGGTATCATCTCAACGGAAACACTTGGTATGGCATTCGAACCGGAACAGAAATACGAAAATCCTGACGAAAGCCCGATTATCTTTAATCAGGATTTCTTTGGAAATCACAGAGATGTCAAAACTGTCGCAGGACCATTTACGGATAAAAAAGCATCTGAGCAGAAGCTCTTTTAACCTGATATCCATATAGTCAATAGCTTTACCATATATAAACCATACATAAAAACAGCTATGAAGAGTACAGATATTTTTATCTGCTGCTCTTGCATAGCTGTTTTCTTATTTTGTCATACTTTTATTAGATGCAAGCATTCTTGTAGACTTTCGGATACACCACAGGCATGTCGGGAAAATATAGCAGGTTGCTGTGATCCAGGCAGTCTGGTCTGCGAAGCAGATGGCTGTGAAGCCAAAAGTTCCTACAAATCCAAGACAGACAACTGTTCTGGCAATCATTTCTGTTACGCCGGAGAAAACGGCTCTGCCTGAATATCCAAGTCCCTGAGTTACCATGCGAGCAACATTCAGAATACCAAGACTCCAGTAGAAAAATCCCATACATCTGAGGTATTTGGCAGAGGCATCCAAAACTGCCACCGCACTCTTTCCAACAAACAGCATAGAAAGTGTACGCCCTGCAAAAATCAGTAAAATTCCCGCCGCAATACCATATCCTACTCCCACTGTAATACCACAGCGCAATCCTTTCTTAATCCTGTCAGACTGTCCTGCTCCCAGATTTTGGCTGCAGAATACAGATGCAGATGTTGCGATAGCATCAAATGGACACATAGTAAACTGCTTAATCTTCATTGCTGCCGTAAATGCGGATACATAAGTACTTCCAAGCCCGTTATTAGCAGACTGCATAACCATACTTCCGATAGCTGTGATGGAGAACTGAAGTCCCGTAGGCATTCCCATTGCCAGAAGTTCCTTTACTGCATCCCCCTTTATTGCCCTGTTTTCTTTCTTAAGCCACAGGAGTTTCATCTTGCGGATGATAAAAATAAGGCACAAGATTCCACTGATCGCCTGTGCGGAAATTGTTGCAATGGCAGCTCCGGCACATCCAAGTTTCAGCACTACGATACAGAATAAATCCAGAAAAATGTTCAGAACAGCAGATAACGCCAGAAATATAAACGGTGTCCTGCTGTCTCCCACTGACCTCAAAATACTGGACAGATAGTTATATAAAATCGTAAAGGGAATCCCCAGGAAAATGATCAGCAGATAACTATATGCATTGTCATAAATGTCCTCCGGTACTGATAGAATATGTAATATCTGAGGACATAAAACGCTGCATAATACTGTAAGGATCACTGCAATTCCTGCACATAACACAGCTCCATTAAAGATATAATCCCGCATTTTCTCTATCTTTTCCGCGCCAAAATATTTAGCTACAGGAACGCCAAAACCTGTACAGCTTCCCATACAGAATCCAAGTACCAGAAACTGTATACTGCTGCTGGCTCCTACACTTGCCAGCGCTTTTGCACCAAGGATCTGGCCTACGATCGCAGCGTCAATAATATTATAGGTCTGTTGCAGCAGGTTTCCTAATAATAGAGGAAACGCAAACTGTAACATCAATTTCAGTGGATTACCCTTTATCATAGATGTGGTCATTTCTATTTACTCCCGTTTTCTATATTCCTATAACAATTCCATAAGTTAAACGGATATTCGAAAAAATCTGAGATTCCGATTTCTGAAATCTCTGATTTATTTCCAGATGGATTTCATTTCACAAATTTTCACCTGCGCATCTTTTTCACTGTTCAGACAGAAAATCCCCTGTCTGCTGCTATTATAAAACAGTCTGGTTCCTGCATCTTCTCCATCATTTAAATATACTTCTATTGTTCTTCCGTCTACAAAAATTTCTGCATTTCTGCATTTCTCCACAGAAGAAACAAACTGTACCTTATCACTCTTCACACCAGCCATTTTAAAGAATACTTTTCCCCCTTCTGCAGTCAGACTGATGGATTTATCCCCATCCTGACCAAGAAGAATGTTGAAATCTCCTGTTTCTTCAAATGATACAGATGCATAATATCTGTTATCTGCAATAGAGCCGACTTTAATCTCACTGCCGGTGCCTTCATATACTGTATCACTCAGAAGAGTATAAACTTCCTCTACAGGTTTTGTATATACATGTTCATTCTTCACATGGAGCTCTCTTGGCAGAGTCATGCTTCCATAAACTCCCGGCTCTGTAGCAATATGCTCTCCATAAAAATCACTGATCCAACCGATCAGTATCCTGCGGTCTTCATGCTGAAAGCTCTGCGCTGCATAGCAGTTGCTTCCAAAATCCACCCACTGCTGCGTATGGACATCCATTGCATCACCGTTCCAGTCTCCCACATAATACCTGCACTGCTGGAATCTTCCGTATTCATCATAATGGCTCATCCATGCGCCCATAGCTACATATTTATCATCCAGTGGGAAAAAGTCCGGACACTCAATAGTCCTGATCTTTGTTTCCTCTGTAATCAGAGGACATCTGTATTTCCAGTTCTCTGCGTCTTCAGATTCATACAGAAGAAATGTTCCTTTTTCATCTACGCATGCACCTAATACAATATAATATTTCTCACCAATTTTAATTGCTTTCGGATCACGGAAATCATAGTTAGTACCTTCCGGTTTCTCCCTGATAATCTCTTTTTCCGGCTCAAAATGAATCATATCGCTACTCTTTGTCATTGTCTGATACTGAATAGTGTCCCATCCGTCATCCTGCGGTCCGATATGTCTTGTGAGATAGAAGTACACCTCATCTCCCATCGGAAGTGCACTTCCGGAGAAAGCACCTCCTTTAATCGCAAGATTATCCAGAATTTCTTCCTGAGGCTCTAATACAACCGGAAGATGTGTCCAATGCACCAAATCCTTACTTGCTGCATGTCCCCAGTACATATTATTCCACTCCTGTCCAAAAGGATTCAGCTGATAAAAAAGATGATAATAACCCTTAAACCAGCAAAGTCCATTAGGATCATTATTCCAGTTCACAACTGGTGAAAAATGATACTGCTCTCTGTACGGAGTGCCAATGAATTTAAAAAATTCTTCTTTATTCATTGCTTTAAAATTATCTGTGGTATTCAGTACGCAGATTCCATTCTTCAGGATATTTTCACATTCGCTTAAATAAGCAAAGGTAATGGTGCAGTCCTGTGCAGTAATCTCGTATTCTGTATCTTTATCTGTCGGGAACTTAATCCAGTTCCCATAGATATGCCGCAGTTCTTTTATTTCTGTTTTGTTTTCTTTTACCTTCTTCAGACTCACACTGCCTTTTTTCCCGGCTTCTGGTTTTACAAATAATTCCAGACATTCATAGTTTCCTGTGTACATATGTAAAAATCCCCTTTCTGAATTTTGTCTCCGATTCACTATATATCTATAGTACTGACCTTCTGCCGACATAATCTTACTATATCATAGCAAAATCACGAGGAGTTTCAATAAAATATTTTGACATTTTTTTATACTATTTTATCCTGTATAATCCCATATAAAAAGGATGCCGAGAGCAAATCCGACATCCTTTTCGCTGTTATGCCATTCCATTCACTGTTTTATACTTATACAGCATCTCCGCATGATTCTGCTCCTCAATCTGTATATCAGCCAACAGCTTGCGTACACCACTATCGCCAAAGGCAAATACATCATCATTGTATGTTCCTGACACCAGCTTCTCTGTACCAATACAGTCTGTTGCAAGAAACGCATCGTGTTGTTTATCTTCCGGTGAACTCATGGCTGTATAGACTGCTTTTGGCTGATAGTCTTTGCCTGATCTGTCATTACAGTTACATTCAGGCACACTTCCGGAAAGAATCATTGACAAAGACTCATAATGCTTCTGTTCTTCCTGCTGGATATTCCGGAAAAGATTTTTAAGCTCCGGGTCCCTGGCCTGTTCTGCGTATTTTCCATACTTTTCCACACAGCTTTTCTCTTGTGTCTGAAGATCTTCGATTACTGAACGTTCCTTTTCTTTTAAAATCAACTTAAATGAAAAACTAAATTCCATCTGTGGATTATCTCAGTAAATATGCGAGATTAAATTCCACTTTGCACCTTAACAATTCCATTTTTTTGCCTTATAATAAACCTGTAAGCACCCA
>NZ_JAHLQG010000038.1 GCF_018919065.1 Blautia sp. MSJ-9
TGGCCGTGGAATAAATGTTTCATAAACATAAATACCCGCCACATCAAATCAGACATGGCGGGTACATTTAGAAATTCATTTTGAATATTTTGCTTGTCTACTTGACAAGGGGCAGATCAAATGGGGCAGTGCTTTTTTGAGTTTCTGAAAATGTGAAATATTACGTAATTATTACAAAAGTTAATAAAAAGTGTTGATTTATTTACGAAATATGGTATACTAGCATTCAGATCAAGTAGAAAGGTGATTAATTTATGAAGAAAAAAGTTTTTTCATTACTGCTGGCTGGAATGCTTACTTTTTCCATGGGAACAACTGCATACGCAACCGAAGATGCAATCGCTGACATGCAGGCTCAGAAGCAGGAAGCAGAAGCCGGACTTGCACAGGCGCAGGCAAACATCAGCAGCCTTGAGAGCAAGAAGCAGGAGCTGGAGAACTATCTGTCTGATTTAAATACACAGTATGAAGATCTGACCAACGAGATCTCAGACCTCAGCGTACAGGCCGGGGAGAAAGAGAACGAACTGAATCAGCTCCATACAGAATTAAAGAAAGCTAAGAAAGCATTAAATAAACAGTACGATGATATGAAACTTCGTATCCAGTATATCTATGAGAACGGTGGTACATCTGCACTGACAACCTTACTGTCATCCAAAGACCTGTCCGAGTTCCTTAACAATGCTGAGAACGTTGCGAAGATGTCCGAGTATGACAGAAATATGCTGGAGAAATGTGAGAATCTTCAGAACACCATCAAGGAGCAGGAAGCTACAGCAGAAGAAGAGAAAGCTTCTATTGATGAACTTCTTACAGAGAGAGCTTCCAAGCAGCAGGAGGTTCAGGATCTTGCGGCGAGCACAAGTGATAATATTTCCTCTTATGTAAATCAGATCAGTGCAAGCCAGGAAGAGGCAGCAGCACTGACAGCAGAGATCAACAATGCAGATAACAGCATTGCTCAGCTGGTACAGCAGGCAGAGGAAGAAAAAGCGGCCAGAGAAGCAGCCCAGGCGAAAGCGGAGGCAGAAGCAGAAGCTCAGGCAGCACAGGAGCAGGAGAGTACAGACAGTTCAGAATCTGAGAACTATGATGAAACGGATTCTTATGAAGAGTCCTCTGATACAGATTCCTCAGATGATACATATTCTGAAGATACATCTTATGATGAAGAAGCTGATTCCGAAGATTCTTATAGCGAAGACAGCGATACATCCTATGATGAGAGTGAGGACACCAGTGACTATGAAGACACAGCAGACAGTTCTGCATCAGATGACAGCCAGTCTTCCTCAGACAGTTCAAGTTCAGGTCAGGGAAAATATCTTGGTAACTTTACACTGACTGCATATTGTAACTGCGCACAGTGCTGCGGTACAGCAGGCAACCTGACAGCCAGTGGAACCGTTCCGACTGCAGGACGTACAGTAGCTATGGCAGGTGTTCCATTCGGAACTCAGCTTCTGATCAATGGAAATGTCTATACAGTAGAGGATCTGGGAACTCCTTACGGACACGTAGATATTTACTGCAACAGCCATTCAGAAGCATTAAGCTTCGGACTTCAGTCAGCAGAGGTTTATCAGCTGAATTAATAGAGTAGATTATAATAGAACAGTTAAAAGAGAACCTTGGTAAAACGGGGTTCTTTTTGTATAGGGGGGAGAAAATAATGAGAATCTGTGGTTTTAACAAAACAACATTGCTGGATTATCCGGGAAAAGTAGCCAGCACTATATTTCTGGGAAGCTGCAATTTTCGATGTCCATTCTGTCAGAATGGGGTATTGGTTGTGGCGCCAGGAGAACAGCCGGATTACAGCCAGGAGGAGCTGCTGGCATTTTTGCGAAAGAGAAAGGGAATTCTGGATGGGGTGTGTATTTCCGGAGGGGAGCCTACATTATCTGATGGCCTGGAAGGATTTTTAGAGAAAATTAAAGAATTGGGATATGCGGTTAAGTTGGATACGAATGGATCACGTCCAAAGATCGTGAAACATCTTGCAGAAGCTAGCCTGATCGATAAGGTGGCAATGGATATAAAAGCCTGCCCGGATAATTATGCGAACCTAACAGGAGTTGAGAAACCGGATATGGACAGTATCTTTGAAACAGCAGACTTCCTGCTTCACGGAACTCTGGACTATGAATTTCGGACTACCGTGGTCAGGGAACTGCACACACAGAAAGACTTTGAAGAGATCAGTCAATGGCTCAAGGGAGCAAAAGAATACTATCTCCAGGCTTATAAGGACTCAGATGGAGTCCTCAAGCCGGGATATGGAAGTTATACTTTTGAAGAACTTCAGGAATTTCAGAAGATCCTTCAGAAGACAATTTTATCTGTGGGAATCCGGGGCATCGATTAAACGGTACCAATAGCCGCCTCGCGCTTTGGGTATTTCCACGTAGCTGCTCTCCTTGAAATAAGGAAAGCCAAACATATTTGCCATAAAACGTTCCTGTTGGTTATATCCGCCTGGAACGCCCAGGATATACTGTCCGTTATTTCTTTGTCCCAAAAGCAAATGCCCGAAATTATAATGACCATATTGGATAAAACGGTTATTACGTAAAGCGCAGTAGTGCCGTGGGAAGCGCTTCAGGTCATTGAGGTGTATCTTCCATGCAGCAGTAAGCTCGCCGTCTGAGAATGGAGTGAATTCAGTGAAAACCTGAGAATTAGAGGAAGACGAAGGCTTACGGTATTCACTGCGGTTCTGTTGCAAAGATGATACGTCTGGAGTTGCTCCTGTATTTTGGGCAGGGGTGTTAAGTATCTGTGCTTCTGTATGTTCAGAGACATTGTCTGGTACTGTAGGTACAGTGTTTTTCAAAGACTCTGACTCAGCAGATGATGCTGGTTTCAGCTGTTCTTCAGATATGGCAGTGTTTGAGGACTTTATAACCTCAGGGTTCTCTCCGAAATCAGCAGTATCATGGAATGTATCAAATGTATCAGGTGATAGTGTATTAAGTGGAATCGTATCAGATGACATTGTTTCAGGGAAACTCTCAGGTGATTGCTCAGTAATAGGAAGTGAAATCTCCTGTATAGCAGCAGTGATAGAAGAACTTTCAATGTCAGAGGAAGCTGCATCTTCTGAAACAGTATCTGCGTTATTTGAGACAGGAACCATTTCCGGCACTGCATCAGCCGGCGTGATTTTTATTTCCCGGAAATTCTCCGGCCGGATTGGCTGGTCATCCCATTCTGTGCCGAAAAAGCCTCCGGTATCCGTAGTAATGACCATTCCACCCATTTTCCCCATAGAAATGCCGGATGCATTCATATCCATTGCATCTGTCACGATCATACATTCTATAATTTCTTTCTCTGTCTCACAGGTATCCAGCAGAACTCCGTTGATCAAACCATCTTTCCTTGTAAATCCATAGACCCTGCATCCCACATCCTCCAGCAGCCCCGGACAATGCAGATGCACCTGCACAGAACACTGCTGATCCTTCACCTCTACCTTAATAAAACCGCAGTTGCTGCCCTTCTTACCATTTTCATAGTCATATACATATGCGATAAAACGCCGATATCCAGCCAAAATCTTTCCTCCGTAAAACCAGATTCAATAATGTATATGACCCTCGAAAAAAAATATTCGAAAAAATTAAAAAAATTTGAAAAAATCTATTGACAAACTGCAATTTTATTAATATAATAGCACTTGCATTGACGAAGCGTGGCTCAGTTTGGTAGAGCGCTGCGTTCGGGACGCAGAGGTCGTGGGTTCGAATCCCGTCGCTTCGACTAAGCATAGAAAACCTGAAGATGATAAGTCTTCAGGTTTTTTTGCGTTATAAAAAGGAAAACCATTCTTTTTTACGTATAAAAATCTAAAAAAATCTTTCTAAAATATAAATATAAGAATAATTACAGAAATCTGATAAAAATTTAAAAATATTGTTGAAAAATCGGATCGGGATAGGTAAGATGTATTTAAATATCCGGTATCTGTAAAAAGAATGTCCCTTGTTCTTTTTGTTAATATCAGGATATAAAAATACGAAAAAGGAGAAGAAAGAGTATGAAAAACAGATTAGGAAAGGTTTTTAAAGTAATGCTGCTGACGTTAACACTTGTTCTTATGTACAGCATTAATGTATCTGCAACCAGCGGACAGGCATCAATTGGAAGCAAAAACTATGCAACAGTACAGAAAGCACTGACAGCAGTCAAGAATGGTCAGACGATCAAATTGAACCAGGATATTACAGTGACAAAGACTCTTGTATCCAAAAAGAATGTGACTTATACCTTTGATATGAATAAACATAAGATCATATCAAAGGTAGCAGATGAAAACGATGGTACATTTGATATCATAGCTGGTAAAGTAACTATTCTCAATGGTACTTTAAATGGAACGATATTTACAGAAAAAGGTGCTACACTAACAGTAAATGGCGGAACTTATCAGCAGATCATTAACAGTGGAAAAACGGTAGTTAACAATGGAAAAATAGTGAATAAAAAATATTCAGCTTTCTGTAACTATGGTGGTTCATTAGTGATAAAAAAAGCAACTGTAAAAGCAAGATATAACTGTGTTTACGGAGAAAAAGGTACAGTAACTATTAATGGTGGGACGTTTGGAAATTATGACAGAACATGTAATTATCCGGTTATTTATTCAGAAAAAGCAACGATCAACTTGAAAGGTGGAACATATGCTGATTCATATATTCAGAATGTAGTTGGCATTGTTTATAATAACAAAGGAAAAGTTACAATTTCCGGCGGAAAGTATATGGGAGACTGCGGTGCGATCATGAACTACAGTTCCATGACTATTAAAGGTGGAACATTTACATCTGAGAATTCTTATGTTCTGTACTGCGGAGCTAATAGTACAACATCTATAACCGGCGGAAAATTTATTGGCGGAGCAAATGGATCTGTAATCGAAGTTGGAAGTCCAAGAAAGAAATTTTCTATGACAGGCGGCTCTATCGATGTAAGAATGAAAGGTTCTGCGGTTGTATGCTATAACAATAAAAATAACTTTACACTTGATACAAAGAAAGTAAAAATAACCGGCGATAGATGGGAGGATGTATCTGTAAGATATATAGGCTGACATATTCGGGCAATAAAGAATAAAAATGATATGCTTTTCTGAATATTCGCTAAAAAAGAAAGATACTGATTATATCATTTCAAAACAGGACATAAATATTACAATATGTAAGGGGATGATAATTCATTTTATGGATTATGGTCTCCTTATTTTTTGTCGGTTAAAAGAATTGGTAAATTTATATGAATTGGTTGATTTTGTAATAAATTTCTGCTATCGTTGTTTTTGAATCCAAAAGACTTATTGTATTAAATTACAGATAGGTTCTAATGTATGTAACTGTATTTTAATTTGCTTGGAGATTAATAGATTCCGGGCTTTTTTTATGTTTAAAATGGAAAGGGAGACAAAGTTTGACAGATCAGGAACGTTTTATGAAAGAAGCTATCCGCCAGGCAAAGAAAGCGGAAGCTCTGGAAGAAGTACCGATCGGCTGCGTGATCGTATATGAAGGCAAGATCATTGCACGCGGATATAACAGAAGAAATACAGATAAGAACACACTATCTCATGCAGAACTGAATGCAATCCGCAAAGCCAGCAAAAAACTTGGCGACTGGCGGCTTGAGGGTTGTACAATGTATGTAACACTGGAACCATGTCAGATGTGTTCCGGAGCGCTTGTTCAGTCAAGAATCGACGAGGTAGTGATTGGATGTATGAATTCTAAGGCCGGCTGCGCTGGTTCTGTAATGAACCTTCTGCAGGTTGAAGGATTCAATCATCAGGTAAAGATCACGCAGGGGGTTCTGGAAGAAGAATGCTCTACGATGTTGTCTGATTTTTTCAAGAGACTTCGTGAGAAAAAGAAACAGGAAAAAGCAGCCCGCAAAGCAGAGCGGGAGAAACTTGAGAATCAGCAGAGTGAGAAAGAGGCGGATAAATAATGAGAAGAGATACAACAAATGATATGACTGTCGGAAATCCGGTGAGTCTGATCATAAAATTTATGATTCCGATGTGTCTGGGAAATCTTTTTCAGCAGTTTTATAACATAGCAGATTCCATTGTTGCCGGAAAATTCATCGGGGTAAATGCTCTTGCGGCGATTGGAAGTACCGGTTCACTGATGTTCTTTGTGACAGGATGGCTCAACGGACTCTGCAGTGGATTTGCAATCATCATAGCCCAGATGTTTGGCGCGAAAAAATATGATAGAATGCGGCACTATGTTGCGATGTCTATTTATCTGATGGCGGCGTTTTCCGTTGCAATGACAATAGGATTCAGTATTGCAAATAAACCGATCCTGCATCTGATGAACTCACCGGAAGAAGTGTTCAGCGATGTAACTGCTTACATGGGAATTATTTACGCAGGTCTTATTATCACAGGTGCATACAATGCTCTTGCTGCATTTCTGCGTGCATTGGGGGATTCTAAATCGCCGTTGTACTTCTTAATCATTTCAGCTGTGATCAATGTGATCTTAGATGTAGTGTTTATTGCAGTATTTGGAATGGGAGTAGAGGGATGTGGTTACGCTACTGTAATCGCGCAGGGAATTTCTGCGGTATGCTGTCTGATTTATATTATTAAAAGATTTCCAATCCTCCATCTGGAACGGAAAAACTTTGAGATATCCTGGGATAGTTTTGCCAGACTTCTGAAACTGGGAATTCCGATGGGCTTACAGTTCTCTATTACAGCGATCGGAACGATCATTGTTCAGAGCGCGGTTAATATTTACGGACCTGTATATATGGCAGGATTCTCAGCTGCCGGTAAGATCCAGAATATTTTTGCTACAGTATTTACATCCTTTGGTGCAACAATTGCAACTTATGTAGGACAGAACCGCGGTGCCGGAAAAATGGATCGTGTGAAATTAGGGGTGCGATATACACAGCTTATGATCTGGGGGTGGAGCATCTTTGTCATGTTCCTGATGTTCTTCTTCGGAAAGTATCTGACATATCTTTTTGTAGATCCGTCCGAACAGGATGTGGTGAAAGTATCTGTTACATATTTTAGAACAGTGTTCTGGGCGTATCCATTCTTGGGAAGCATCTTCCTGTACCGTAACACTTTACAGGGAATGGGATATGGTCTTGTGCCGATGCTTGGAGGTGTGTTTGAACTGGTAGCAAGAACCGGAATTGTTGTACTGATCGCAGGACGTACTTCCTTTGCAGGTGTATGTCTGGCAGATCCGACTGCATGGATCGCAGCATTGATTCCGCTGGTTCCGTATTACTTCCATGTGATGAAAAAATATAAGAACAGAAGCCGGGTACGGGCAGTAGAAGATTAATATTGGAAACAAATAGAAAAACTCAAAAGAAGCAAGGAAAATTCCTTGCTTCTTTTGCTATAAAGATTTTTTAAATCAAAGAAATAAAAAGCATTCCAGAAGTTATCCGCAGATAAAATCCAGAATGCTTTTGATTATATGATGACTTGCATCATGAATATTCTTTTTTGCGCGCCGCACTTCGGAATGGTCCCACAGACGTTACCTCTACAGTTAACTCAGCCCAGGCACCCTTACGGCACACAAGAGCTTCTGCTTAGTGCTGCTACATTCCTGTCCTGACACGGTTCACAGATTCCTGTTGCGTAAGACCCAAACGTCAACGCCACTTATAAAGGGCAGCTCCACAGGATACAAGCCTCAGATTGGCATCACCCCTGCTGTAGCGGATTGCAGGTACAGGGCACCGCTATCTCCCCGGCTGCGCACTCTTGATTATATAGGCGGAAGCTGCTTTTGTCAAGAACAAAAGTGACACTGTGCAAGGAGTGATCAGTGTTACAAAAGTTTTCCAACACTATTGTGTGAAAACAGTAAATATTATATAATAAATAGAAATAAACTATCTTTATTCTGGAAACAGATATGTTATGGTGTTATGGTTCATTTTCTGATAATAACACATAAATAGTTACTGTTCACTCCGTGCCCAGTAACCATGAATATACGGCGTGTCTTGTATTGGATATTGATAAACACAGAAATGGAGGATACTATCATGATCAAAAGAATAGGTATGCTTACCAGCGGCGGTGACTGTCAGGCACTTAACGCTACCATGCGAGGAGTAGTAAAAGGACTGACCAACAATGTAGACGAATTAGAAGTTTATGGATTTGACGATGGATATAAGGGACTGATCTATGGCAAATACCGTATGCTTACAGCCAAGGACTTCTCAGGAATCCTTACACAGGGCGGAACGATCCTCGGAACTTCCAGACAGCCGTTTAAGCTGATGCGCGTCCCGGATGAGAATGGCCTGGATAAGGTTGAAGCAATGAAGCAGACCTATTACAAACTCTGCCTTGACTGCCTGGTAATCCTCGGTGGAAACGGAACCCAGAAGACTGCAAACCTCCTGAGAGAAGAAGGATTAAACATTATCCATCTTCCAAAGACCATTGACAATGATATCTATGGAACAGACATGACATTTGGTTTCCAGAGTGCAGTAAACATTGCAACAAACGCCATTGACTGCATCCATACAACTGCATCTTCACATGGTCGTGTATTTATCGTAGAAATCATGGGACACAAAGTAGGAAGCCTGACACTTCATGCAGGTGTTGCCGGTGGTGCAGATATCATCCTGATCCCTGAAATCCCATATGATATCAAGAAAGTCACAGCAGCTATCCAGAAACGTGCCAAAGCAGGCAAACGTTTCACGATCCTTGCAGTTGCAGAAGGTGCGATCTCCAAAGAAGACGCAGAACTTCCTAAGAAGAAATACAAAGAGAAACTGGAAGCCAGAGCAAAGAAATATCCGTCTGTTTCCTACGAGATCGCTGATCAGATCTTTAAAGAGATCGGAAGCGAAGTACGTGTCACAGTACCTGGCCATACACAGCGAGGCGGAGAACCATGCCCATATGACCGCGTTCTTTCTACAAGAATCGGCGCAGGCGCAGCACAGGCTATCATCGACGGTGAATACGGTGTAATGATCGGCGTGGTAAATGGCAAGATCAAACGAGTACCGCTTGAAGAGTGTGCTGGCAAACTTAAGATGGTATCACCAAAAGACCAGCTGGTACAGGCTGCTAAGCAGATCGGCATCAGTTTCGGTGACTGATAACGAAACAGTACTTGACTGGAAGATACCTTTTCATATAAGATACTGATGTAAAAAAGACCGCCGCGGGAATTTTTTCCGCGGCGGCTGTGATAATAAGAGAGGAGTTTGTTCATGAGTTACACTGCTCTTTACAGAAAATTCAGACCGGATAATTTTGCAGATGTCAAAGGTCAGGATCACATCGTGACTACCCTGACCAACCAGATTAAGCACAACCGTATTGGCCATGCCTATCTGTTCTGTGGAACCAGAGGTACCGGTAAAACAACAGTAGCCAAGATTCTGGCGAAAGCAGTCAACTGTGAACATCCCGTAAACGGCAGCCCCTGCAACGAATGCGCCATGTGCAAAGCAATCCAGGCAGGAACTGCAATGAATGTGATCGAAATCGATGCTGCATCCAACAACGGTGTAGATAACATCCGAGAGATCAGAGAAGAGGTTTCCTACCGCCCCACAGAAGGTAAATACAAAGTATACATCATAGACGAGGTTCATATGCTTTCCGTAGGCGCATTCAACGCCTTGCTGAAAACGCTGGAAGAACCGCCGTCTTATGTTATGTTTATCCTTGCAACAACAGAGGCACACAAGATTCCTATTACAATCTTGTCCAGATGCCAGAGATATGATTTCCACAGAATTACCATAGATACGATCGCTGCCAGACTGGATGAACTGCTCAAAGTCGAAGGCATAGAAGCCGAGGAAAAAGCAGTCCGCTATGTAGCGAAGGCAGGAGACGGTTCTATGCGAGATGCGCTTAGTCTTCTTGATCAGTGTATCGCCTTTTACCTGGGCCAGGAACTTACCTATGATAAAGTTCTGGAAGTTCTTGGAGCTGTTGACACAGAAGTATTCAGTAAACTTCTGCGAAAAGTAATCCAGGGAGATGTGACAGGTTCCATCCATATCCTGGAGGAACTGATTGTAGGAGGAAGGGAACTGAGCCAGTTTGTTGGAGATTTTACCTGGTATATGCGAAATCTTCTTCTTGTGAAGACATCTGAGGATCCGGAGGAAGCGATTGATGTTTCTTCAGAGAACATGAAGCTTCTGAAAGAAGAGAGCACGATGCTGGATGTGGAGACACTGATGCGCTATATCCGCATTTTTTCTGATCTTTCCAATCAGATCCGCTATGCCACTCAGAAACGAGTTCTGGTAGAGATTGCACTGATCAAACTCTGCCGTCCTGCAATGGAGACAAATCTGGATTCCGTTCTGGACAGACTGCGTGTACTGGAACAGCGTATGGATGAGCGCCCGGTGCAACAGGTGATCGTACAGCAGGGAAACAGTGTGTCCGGTGCAGAAACTGGTGCAGTTGTTGCGGCAGCAGAGAAGAAGCCTCCGGCAAAAGCAGCTCCAGAGGATCTGCAGAAGATCGTAGCTGGATGGAGAGTGATCACAGGTCAGACAACAGGGATGTTCAAACAGATGCTTCAAAAGTCAATTCCGAAGTATAATGGTGAGACTGGAGAGCCAATCCTTTATGTAGAATTTCAGGATTTCCTGGGTCAGTCATATGTTGATGATCCAGATGCGAAGAAAGAACTTCAGGATATCATTGCCGCACAGACAGGAAAATCCGTAGAAATTGAGATGCTGGTAGCCAATCAGCATCAGCATACAAACCTGGCAGATATTACCGTGGATCAGGCAATCAGGGATAATATCCATATGGACGTTATTATAGAGGAAGATCCTGATGAACCACAGGAATAATGACCGGTTGAGAATCTGGCAGCCTGACAGGCAGTTATGACTGGATCCTGATGAGACATGAAACATATCAAGAATATAAATAAGAATGAATAACAAGGAGGATACCACAAATGGCAAAACGTGGAGGATTCCCGGGAATGGGTATGCCGGGAAATATGAATAATCTTATGAAACAGGCGCAGAAGATGCAGCGCCAGATGGAAGAGAACCAGAAAGCTCTCGAAGAGAAAGAATTCACAGCAACTGCAGGCGGCGGAGCTGTAGAAGTGACAATCTCCGGTAAGAGAGAAGTAACGAAAGTGAAACTTCAGGAAGAAGTAGTAGATCCAGACGACATCGAAATGTTGGAAGACCTGATCGTAGCAGCTACAAACGAAGCACTTCGTAAAGTAGAAGAAGAATCCACGGCTGTTATGTCCAAATTGACCGGTGGTCTGGGCGGACTTGGTGGAGGACTTCCATTCTGATGGAATACTACAGCAGTCATATCAATAAGCTGATCGAGCAGCTTTCCCATCTTCCGGGAATCGGTGCGAAGTCAGCACAGAGACTGGCATTTCACATTATGAATATGCCAAAAGATCAGGTAGACCAGCTTACATCATCTATCGTGAATGCAAGAGAGAATGTGCAGTATTGTAAATGCTGCTACACTCTTACAGACAGGGAAATATGTCCGATCTGCAGCAATGACAAGCGAGACCATTCTGTGATCATGGTAGTGGAGAATACCAGAGATCTTGCCGCTTATGAAAAAACCGGTAAATTTGATGGTGTTTATCATGTACTTCACGGTGCAATCTCACCTATGCTTGGAGTTGGACCAGATGATATCAAGTTGAAAGAACTTATGCAGCGTCTGACCAAAGACGATGTAAAAGAAGTGATCGTTGCCACCAACTCCAGTCTGGAAGGCGAGACAACAGCTATGTACATCAGCAAACTGATCAAGCCAACAGGGATTAAAGTCAGCAGGATCGCCAGCGGTGTTCCGGTAGGCGGTGATCTGGAATATATTGACGAAGTAACTCTGCTTCGTGCTCTTGAGGGCCGAGTAGAGTTATAATGTACAGGAGAAAGCTTTCCTGTACAATTAAACAAATAAGCGGTTGGCGAATAACTGCTTGACTTAACAGGCGAACGAAATTTGTTTGCTTGACGAAAAAATTGATATAAAGGAGGAGTACTTTTGTCAAAAAAGAAAGCAACTTCTTCCGATGTGGCCCAGAGAGCCGGAGTCTCCCAGGCAACTGTCTCCATGGTCCTGAATAAAAAATACAATGTATCTTTTTCCAGAGAAACCGTAGAGAAGGTAGAACAGGCAGCCAGAGAATTAGGCTACCAGCTTCCGGGCCGCAAAAACAAGAAAGACAGCAGGAAGGAGAAACTGATCGTTGTCTTTTGCCCAACTCTGACGAGCCCATATTATGTACTTCTGCTCCAGGGAGTAGAGGCAGTCGCAAACAAGCAAGGCTATGGCGTCTTTATCTGCAATACACAAAGAGATGCCCGTCTGGAGGAGAAATACCTTCGGATGATGCACACCATTCAGCCTCAGGGAATCATCTACAGCTGTAATCCAAATCCGGATTTCCAGCAGCAGGTAGAGGAACTGGCGCAGAGTATCCCCCTTGTTATTATCAGCAACAAGGAGAAAACCACCACAGTAGATGCTATTAATCAGGACAATACAGTGGTGGGAAAAATGATGGCAAGACATTTGCTTGATCTTGGACACAGAGATGTAGCATTTATCACTCCTCCGCTGACCAGAAGGCAGTGGCAGAGAAGTAAACGTGTAAACGGTTTTGTAAAAGAATTTGAGAAGGAAGGTCTGAAGGACCATGTGATCATCAAGGCAGCAGACGAATCCATTGATTCCAGAATCCCCCGGATGGACACCGAGTATTCCATGGGATATCAGCTTACGATGGAACTTCTGCAGGAGGGCAGACAGTTTACTGCTATTGCCGGTCAGAATGACATGATGGCAATCGGAGCACTGGATGCACTTCATGAGGCAAAGGTACATGTCCCTAGAGATGTGTCGGTGATTGGATGTGATAATATCTTTTATTCCAGTATTCGCAGAATTTCTCTGACTACTATCGATCATTTCGTAGCACTGAAAGGCCAGGATGCATGTGACATCATCCTGCGCAAGATCGATACCAGGGAGAGAGCCCTGACAGACTCGGCCCCTATCAGTCTTTACAATATCGAATACACACCAAAGCTTATATCCAGGCGAACAACCGGATATGCAAGAACCCGGAAGAACCCTGCCGGGAAAATTAATTAAATACGCCATACGAAATTATTAATAATAATTTGGAACTTCAGAACACAACTGAAAATATGATATCCTGTAGAAAGCTGTAAAAATGCTGATTGATAATCCTTTCACAAGGTGATTAGAATTAATAAAAAATATAATTATTAATAGAAAAATTATTAATAATTTTTCGGACACTTGACCTTCCGAAGAACTTTGATATAATGAAATTATCAACAAACGAACGCTTGTAAGTGAGCAAAAATTATTACTGTTCACATACCGTTGTCTCACAAAGAGTGGGCAATGGTCAAAAGCGAACAGTAACCAAATCAGGAGGGTTAAGAACATGAAATTTTTTATTGACACAGCCAAAGTAGAAGATATTAAAGCAGCTAACGATATGGGAGTGATCTGTGGTGTTACTACAAACCCATCTCTTATCGCAAAAGAAGGAAGGGATTTCAACGAAGTAATCAAAGAGATCACATCTATCGTAGACGGACCGATCAGCGGTGAAGTGAAAGCTACAACAACAGACGCTGAAGGCATGATCAAAGAAGGCCGTGAGATCGCAGCGATCCATCCAAACATGGTTGTTAAGATCCCGATGACAGTAGAAGGTCTGAAAGCAGTTAAAGTTCTTTCCGCAGAAGGAATCAAAACAAACGTTACTCTGATCTTCACAGCTAACCAGGCACTTCTTGCTGCAAGAGCTGGTGCAACATATGTTTCTCCATTCCTTGGAAGACTTGATGACATTTCCACAAGAGGCGTTGACCTGATCCGTGAGATCGCTGAGATCTTCGAAGTTGCTGGAATCGAAACAGAGATCATCGCAGCAAGCGTAAGAAATCCGATCCATGTAACAGACTGCGCACTTGCAGGTGCTGACATCGCAACTGTTCCATACAGCGTAATCGTACAGATGACAAAACATCCTCTGACAGATGCAGGTATCGAGAAATTCCAGAAAGATTATAAAGCAGTATTCGGCGAATAAGGAGAATTTACCATAATGGAAAAATTAGAACTTCAGAAAATTGCAAACGAAGTCCGCAAAGACATCGTTACAGCAGTACATGCTGCAAAAGCAGGACATCCGGGCGGATCTCTGTCTGCAGCAGATGTATTCACATATTTATATTTTGAAGAAATGAATATCGATCCTAAGGATCCTAAGAAAGCTGATCGTGACCGTTTCGTACTTTCCAAAGGCCACACAGCACCAGGATACTATTCTGCACTTGCAGAAAGAGGATTTTTCCCGAAAGAAGACCTGAAGACTCTTCGTCATCTGGGATCTTATTTACAGGGACATCCGGATATGAAACATATCCCGGGCGTTGATATGTCCAGCGGTTCTCTTGGACAGGGAATCTCTGCAGCAGTAGGTATGGCACTTTCTGCTAAATTAAGCAACGAAAGCTATCGCGTATACACTTTATTAGGTGACGGCGAGATTCAGGAAGGCCAGGTATGGGAAGCTGCTATGTTCGCAGGTCACAGAAAACTGGACAACCTTGTAGTGATCGTAGATAACAATGGACTTCAGATCGACGGTAAGATTGATGATGTATGCTCTCCATACCCGATCGATAAGAAATTTGAAGCATTTAACTTCCATGTGATCAATGTTGCAGACGGAAATGATATGGACCAGTTAAAAGCTGCTTTTGATGAAGCTAAGGCTACCAAAGGAATGCCTACAGCGATCATTATGAAAACTGTAAAAGGAAAAGGCGTTTCCTTCATGGAAAACCAGGCCGGATGGCATGGCAAAGCTCCGAATGACGAGCAGTATGCACAGGCAATGGCAGACTTAGAAAAGGTAGGTGAAGCATTATGTCAGAAGTAAAGAAGATCGCAACAAGAGCAAGCTACGGCGCTGCACTGGTTGAATTAGGTAAGAAACATGACAACCTGGTCGTTCTGGACGCTGACCTTGCTGCAGCTACTCAGACAGGTATGTTTAAGAAAGAATTCCCGGAACGTCACATCGACTGCGGTATTGCTGAGTGCAATATGATGGGTATTGCTGCAGGTCTGGCTACAACAGGAAAAGTTCCTTTTGCCAGCACATTTGCTATGTTTGCAGCAGGACGTGCTTTTGAGCAGGTTCGTAACTCTATCGCATATCCGAAGATCAATGTAAAGATCGGTGCTACTCACGGTGGAATCTCTGTAGGTGAAGATGGTGCAACACATCAGTGCTGCGAAGACTTCGCACTTATGAGAGCAATCCCGGGAATGGTTGTTGCATGCCCTTCTGATGATATTGAAGCAAAAGCTATGGTAGAAGCAGCTTACGAGCATGTTGGACCTGTATATATGAGATTTGGACGTCTGGCAGCTCCTGTTATCAACGACAGACCGGACTACAAATTTGAATTAGGTAAAGGTATCGTCCTTCGTGAAGGAAAAGACCTTACTATCATCGCAAACGGTCTTTGTGTAGCTCCTGCTCTTGAAGCAGCAGAGAAGCTTGCAGCAGACGGTGTAGATGCGAAAGTGATCAATATCCATACAATTAAACCTCTGGATGAAGAACTCGTAGTTGCAGCAGCCAAAGAAACAGGCAAAGTTGTAACTGTAGAGGAACATTCTGTAATCGGCGGACTTGGTGGAGCTGTATGCGAATGCCTGTCTGAAAAAGCTCCTGTACCTGTAAAACGTATCGGTGTAAATGATGTATTCGGAGAATCAGGCCCAGCTGTAGCTCTTCTTGAGAAATATGGTCTTGATGCTGAAGGTATCTACAAACAGATCAAAGAATTCGTATAATTTAAGATTCCCTGTGTTATGGTATCTGCCAGGGAAATTACAGTAGACAGTCGGGTAGTCTGAAGCGTCAACTGCTCCAGAAGTCCAGCGATGTTTACAATCCCTGTAATGTGAATATCACCTACAGGAGGAAGTTCTTTTTGAACTCCGGCACCTGGGTACAGTGCACCATCTGCGATGGTCACGTACCCGAGGTGCTTTTTTTGTCCAAGAGAGGCATCAATAGCGATCACCAGACTGTCAGGATGCAGAAGTTTGATCCTGCGGGAAATTTTTTCCAGATTCAGGGCATGTACGGGGGATTTCAGTGTGCCGTAAATATAAATGTCATGTACATTTAGTCGTTCGGTCAGCTGATGGCCGATATACGGACCGAGACAGTCTCCTGTTACCCGGTCGCTTCCGATACACAGAAAGACCAGTTCCGACCACTTGCCGGGGTAATGAAGAATGCATCTGTTCAGAAAAGAAGCAATTTCCTGCGGAGAGTTGCTTTTTTGCGAGTCTACATAAAATACCATACAGTCCTCCGGATGATTTTTTACGTTCTTAGAAATATTTTCCATACCAATATCTATGTTTCATCATATCCCGTTCAGAGAGAAATTATGCACAGTGCAAAATCTGTCGCCAAATTCTTATAAATCTCTCTTACAAAGTGCTAAAATCTGCGATTTGCCTGTGCTATTCTGATACCCGAAGGGGTGATGAGATATGATAGAAGTAATCTATAAAGATGAATCTCAGGACGCAAAAAGCGGTGAAGAACCGTTCGGATTACCCAGAAATATACGGCAGATCGGTCTTGTACGCGACGATTATAAGATTTATATGGAAGACTATGTATACACATTTCTGGTAAGACTTGCCAGGTCAGAGAATGTATCAGGTGAGACGAAGGCACAAGTTGCAGTTCTCACAGGGGAGATTAAATGGCGTTCCCAGACTGCATATCTGTTCATAAAAGGGGCAATGATGGCAGAGGATATGGATGCAGCACCAGATCATATTGATTTTTCGGGGGAGCAGTGGAAAAAGATACAGAAAGAGCAGGAAAAGTATTTTGCAGAGCAGGAAATTGTAGGTTGGTTTTTTTCACAGCCTCAGCTTGTGCTGGAAGTTTCAGAGCTGATGACTAAGATACACATGAAACATTTCGGTGGCGAAAAAGTACTGATGCTTATGGAGCCGCAGGAAAGGGAGGATGCTTTTTTTCATTATGAGAATAATGAAATGGTGCATCTTGGAGGTTACTATCTCTATTATGAGAAAAATCCCAGTATGCAGACTTATATGATCGATAAGAATAAAGAACTTCAGCCGGAGGTGCAGGAACATTATGAGGATCAGGCTGTAAAAGATTTCCGAAAAATAATTACAGATAAAAAAGAGACAAAGAAGGAGTCGGCAGCTCCTTCTGTTTTTTCATATGGATTAACTGCGTGCCTGGCAATTGCAGTTTTGTCTGTGGGCGTGAATTTCTACAGGGGTTACCAGAAGACAACACAGCCAGGAACAGATGCTGCTACAGTTTCTTCTGTGATCGTTGAGGAAGTTACACCTTCACCGACAGCCAGAGCAGAGGAAACCGTTACTCCAACAATCAGGGAGGAAATTTCTCCGACTCCGATGGCAGCAAAAAAAGTTGGGACGGAAACAAAATCAGATAAAACCGAGCAGGTACCGGCGGCAAAAGTAGAAAATACAGAAAGTGCAGATAAAACAGAACAAATTTACCAGCAGGAAGCGGATGAACGCAAGGCAAAGAAACGTGTCAGGGAAGCTGCCGAAAAAGAGAACAGGGAGGCCGCATCAGATACAACGCATGAATCTTATGTGATCCAGCCTGGAGACACACTTTTTCAGATATGTATGGACAGATATGGGAGTGTGGAAGCTATTAGCCAGATCTGTCAGTTGAATGGGATATCAGCAGATGAAATCATTTATCCCGGACAAGTAATTGTATTACCTTAGAAAACTGTGCTATAATGAAACGAAAAAATGATATTAGGGTCAAGGATGTTTGGATTCTGATATTGTAAAATGCGGATTTGGGAATACACTATAAATCACAGCATAGTCAAAGAATAAATAAAAATGTAGATGAATTGAGAAATAAGGTAAGGGCTAAAATGGCAAATACAATCAGGAAATTGAAAAATAAACACAAAAAGAAAAAACTTCAGGCAGAAAAGAAAAGGCTGGCAAAGCAAAAAGGAATGTCTGTTGATGAATATGCAGATGATTATGAACGGAAATTATCCAGACATAAAAGAAATATAGTAAAGAAAACCGTCATTACAGTAGTGGCAATCGCTGCTGCTGTAACTGCTGTAGGATTCTATATAGAAAAGAGAAGCTACCATAACTATAAGGTGGTACAATCCAGCGAACAGGAAGATGTTGTATCTACAAATTATGTAGAAATGGATGGAGATATCCTTCGTTACAGTTCTGATGAAGTCTCTCTTGTTTCTGATAAGATGAGTACGCTCTGGAGTGAGACCTATCAGATGCAGAATCCAATCGCTGATGTGAACGGAACGCGTGCAGTGATTGCAGATAAAGACGGAAACACATTGGAAATATATGATAAATCGGGAAAAACAGGAAGCGTGACAACTTCTTACAGTATTATTAAGGCGAGGGTTTCTAAGAGTGGCCTGGTAGCGGCCATCCTTGATGGAGGAGATGATACCTGGATTGATTTTTACAGTACAGATGGAAGTCTGATTGCTGAAAATCAGACAAAGGTGGATGATCCTGGATATCCACTGGATATTGCCATATCTGAGGATGGTGTTGTTATGATGGTCACATATCAGTTTGTAGATGGCAGCGATACAACCAGTTATGTTGCATTCTATAATTTTGGAGATGTGGGACAGAATGAAGATGACAGAATCGTCAGTGGCTATAAATACGAAGGCGTAGTAGTACCACAGATTCAGTATCTTGATAATAACCGTTCTGTAGCACTTAAAGATAATGGTTTTACCCTTTATCAGGGAAGTCAGATTCCGAAGGAAACGAAAACCGTAGAAGTAGACAAAGAAATTGTAAGTACTTTTTTAGATAATGACATGATTGGTCTTGTGTTCAAAAATGACAGCAAAGATAAACAGTATACAATGGAAGTATACACTACAGATGGTAATCTGAAATTCACACAGGATTTTAACATTCCGTATACAACGATTAAGCTGAGTGGTGGAAATATTTTAATGTATAACAGCTCTCAGATGTGTGTAATGAACAGCAGAGGAGTTCAGAAATATCTTGGAAGTGTAGATGGGACAATTAAAGATTTCTTTAAAATCGGATGGAACCGATATCTCCTTGTACTTGACAGTGGTGTAGATGTGATAAAATTGAGTTAGGAGGAATCAAATGACTTTAACATGGGCTGGAGTCATTGCTGCACTCTTATTGGCATTTGCCTGTGTCAGGGGATATAAACGGGGACTGATACGAGAGGTTGTTTCACTTGTATGTGTATTTTTGTCGATGTCTATTGTATGGTTTGTGAATCCGTATGTAAATCAGTTTATCCGTGAGACAACATCTGTTTATGAGAAAGTGCAGGACAGTTGTCAGGAGTTTGTAGAAAAGAAATACAGTATGCAGATAAACAGCGGAGAAGATCAGGATGCATTTATAAATGAAATGAATCTGCCAGATCTCCTGAGCGAAGGGCTAGCTCAGAATAACAATTCGGATATTTACCAGTATCTGGCCGTAACCACTTTTTCTGATTATATTGCACAGTATCTGGCGCGTATGGCAGTAAACGGGATTTCCTTTCTGATTTCGTTGCTGATGTCAACTATCCTAGTGCGAAGTGTGACGTGGATGCTCAATCTCGTATCAAGACTTCCGGTTATCCACGGTATGAATAAGATAGCAGGAGCATTTCTGGGAGCAGCGAAGTTCCTCATTGTAATATGGATACTGTTTCTGGCACTGACGATTGTATGCAATACAGAGATAGGAGAAGCTGTTCTTCAGATTGTTAAGAAAGACTACATTTTAAGCTATCTGTATGATCAGGATATCCTGATAAAGATATTTATGAGTATTTTTTATCAATAGGCAGGGAAATTGAAGTTATTGTAAAAAAATGTGTAAAAAAATGTAAAATAGTGCTTGACGTGCAGAAAAAATAATGATATAATAAATCCGCTTCTGAATGAGGCGGATTTTTTTCAACAGACAACAAAGTATTTGGTTGAATAAAGTTGAAAAAAAGATAAAAAAGATGTTGACAGGAAACTGAAGACATGATATTATATCAGAGTTGCTGATGGAACATTAGCAAACATCGAAAAAGAACTTGAAAAATTAAATAAAAAAGTTCTTGACAAGATGAAAAACGAGTGATATAATAAACAAGCTGTCGCAAGACGGACAACCTTGATAACTAAACAGTGAAACACATACGATTCTCGAAAATTCTTTACATTTTTAAGAACGGTTGAATAAACCAAAAACAGTAAAAACGAGAGATAACTAAGCTAGTTGGTTG
>NZ_JAHLQG010000044.1 GCF_018919065.1 Blautia sp. MSJ-9
CATCTGATGTAATTATACAGACTGGAAATAACGCCAGTCTTCTTGTTGTACACAAAAATAGATTAAAGAAATAATTTTAAAAACCTGCTTAAAAGTACTTGACTTTTGTTAGCAGGTTTATTTGTCAAAAAATCTGATATACTGATTAGAGTTAGGATAGGCTAACCGAATCAAACAAATAACAAGAACATATTTCTTTTATTTGCATACAAATAAAAATAGGAGGAATAAATCAATGGATATAAATGTATTCTATGGAATTCTGATTCCCTTTCTTGGAACTTCTGCAGGAGCTGCCTGCGTATTTTTCATGAAGAAGAATCTGAATGAACAGATCCAAAGGGCACTTACCGGCTTTGCAGCAGGAGTTATGGTTGCGGCTTCCATATGGAGTCTGCTGATCCCGGCAATTGAACAGTCTTCCGGACTGGGAAAGTTTTCATTTGTACCGGCAGCAGTGGGATTTTGGATAGGGGTGCTTTTTTTGCTCTTGCTGGATCACATGATCCCGCATCTTCACCAGAACAGTAACAAGGCAGAAGGTCCGAAGAGCAAACTTCAGAAAACTACCATGCTGGTTCTTGCAGTAACTCTGCATAATATTCCGGAGGGAATGGCAGTAGGAGTCGTATACGCAGGCTATTTAACAGGTCACGCCCAGATTACTATAATGGGAGCTATGGCCCTTTCTATTGGGATCGCTATTCAGAACTTTCCCGAGGGAGCCATTATTTCTATGCCCCTGCGTTCTGAGGGAATGGGAAAAACCAAAGCCTTTGCAGGAGGAGTCCTGTCCGGGATTGTAGAACCTATCGGTGCAGTTCTCACGATCCTGGCCGCCGGCCTCATTGTCCCGGCACTTCCATATCTTTTAAGCTTCGCTGCCGGAGCTATGCTCTATGTAGTAGTGGAAGAACTCATACCCGAAATGTCTGCCGGAGAACATTCCAACATAGGAACCCTTTTCTTTGCCATAGGATTCTCTCTGATGATGATACTGGATGTAGCACTTGGATAAACAGATAATAATGCACTATGGACAGAATATGTAGAGAGTACTATAGTAAGCTGTATAGGATTATAGTGATCATCAAAATAATGCTTTATTTCTGAGAATCGCTATAGACAGAAATTAGAGGTGGCAGATTAATGAAAACAGCAGAAACTCCTGCAGGGATATTTACGATCAACAAAGTGAAAATTCCCTCAGCATACACATGTGTAGCAGAACAAAAAATAGAATATATCAGCGAAAATCATATGCAGATCATTACTATGGATCAGGCAGTATCATTTGGAGATCAGATATTGTCCCCCAGAATCTGTCAAAGCTGTATGAATCCTGAAAAAATTACAATCTATCCACTGGAAATAGAATACTTTGGGGAAAAAATGTTTTTTACGGATCACTATAGTGTAAAAGAATGGAAAAAAGGCGATCCATTACCGGAAATCCATGAATGGTATCCGCATATAAAAAAAGCCAAATGCAATCCATGCAGAAACTGTGGAAGATGTTAAAATTGCACATATGTGCATTGGATGAAAATATGTTGAAAACCAGAATCTGAAATGCTATCATGCAATCGAAATCACAAGTAAATGAGTGTTGGGGTAATACAAGGGAGATTGCATGATGAAAAAGTATGAGATTGGATTATATGAGAAAGCTATGAGAAATACATTATCATGGAGTGAAAAACTAGGATGTGCAAAAGAATGTGGATATGATTATATGGAAATGTGTATAGATGCTACAGATGAAAAAATCAACCGCATCTTCATGAATACAGCAGAAAAAAAAGAAATTATGGAAGCTGTATTTCAGGCGGGACTTCCGATTGGTTCCATGAGTGTAAGTGCCCTGACAAAATATGCGCTGGGCGATCCGGACGAAGAAATCCGAAAGAAAGCAATGCAGATTGCAGAGAAATCCATAGAGCTTGCTGTTGATCTGGGTGTGCGTACAGTTATGATTCCGGGATATGATATTTACTTTGGAGAATCCACTGTAGAAACAAAGAAATACTTTCTGGAAAATGTAAAAAAGATTGCAGAAATCGCAGAACGCGAGGGAATTCTGGTAGGATTTGAAACCATGGAGAACAATTTTATGAACACTACCGGAAAGGCAGTCCAGTATGTAAACATGGTAGATTCCGCATATCTGAAAATCTACCCGGATGCAGGAAATATTACAAACGCAGCAGTAGAGAATCAACACGATGTATGCGAAGATCTCTCCCTGGGTAAAGGAAAGCTGATCGCACTCCATCTGAAAGAAACAAAACCGGGAATCTTCCGCGAAGTTCCTTTCCTCACAGGCCATGTACAGTTTGAAAAAATCATCAACACAGCATGGAGTCTGGGGGTTCGTCGCTACGTAACTGAATTATGGGACGTAGGAAAAGAGAACTGGAAAGAAGATATCTGTTTTGCAAATCAGAGTATGCGTACACTTCTGGACAGAGAAGCATAAATTAAGCAGTTGGAAACATAAACAATTAATAAAAGAGAAAGCGAAGAATGATAGATGTTCTTTTCTTTCTCTTTTTTGTTCACTGTAAATTACAAATGTTCAAACACTGAAAAAATGTAAATTGCACATTTGTGCAGATAGTGAAAATATGTTGAAATATAAAAATGCAGGTGATAATATACTCTCAACAAGAGAAAAACGTTATAATCAAAAGGAGAGAGATTCATGAGTAAGATTAGTGAAATGACAAGACAGAGCTGGATTGAAAGTACTTTTCCGGAATGGGGTACGTGGTTAGTAGAAGATATTGAGAACGAAGTAGTAGCGCCGGGAAATGTAGCAATGTGGTGGTTAGGATGTACAGGTGTATGGTTCAAGACACCGGCAGACACAAACATTACCATTGACCTCTGGTGCGGAAACGGAAAACGTACACACGGTGATGGAAAAATGAAAGTCGGACATCAGATGGCAAACATGTGTGGAGGAAGAGCCATGCAGCCAAACCTGAGAAACGTTCCATTTGTAATTGATCCATTTGCATTTAAGAAAGTAGATGCAGTTCTTGCCACACATTATCATCAGGATCATATGTCACCGGAGTGGGCGGCACATGTGATCAACAGTGGAATGACAACTACAGATGAAAACGGAAAAGAAATTCCGGTGCCATTTATCGGACCAAAGAAATCCGTAGAACTCTGGCAGAAATGGGGTGTTCCGGCAGAACGCTGCATCACAGTAAAACCTGGTGACACCATTAAGATCAAAGACATCGAGATTGTAGCGCTGGATTCCTTTGACAGAACCTGTATCGTAACAACAGATTCCACAGGTCCGGACAGAGAAGAACTTACAGGTGTGTGCCCGACAGACATGGACGACAAAGCAGTTAACTATCTGGTAAAGACACCAGGCGGAAATATTTATCATTCCGGAGATTCACACTTCTCCATCTACTTTGCAAAACACGGAAAAGACTATGATATTGATGTAGCATTCGGTTCATTTGGAGAAAATCCTATCGGTATGCAGGATAAGATGACATCTATCGATATCCTTCGCATGGCAGAAAATCTGAAATGTAAAGTAGTTGTTCCGATCCACTGGGATGTATGGACAAATTTCCAGGCAGACTGCGATGAGATCAAGGTTCTGTATGATTTCAAGAAAGACAGAAATGAATATAAATTCCATCCGTTCTTCTGGCAGGTAGGCGGCAAATATACATACCCGGCAGACAAGGACAAGATTTACTATCACCACAGAAGAGGATTTGAAGACTGCTTCGAAGCACCGCAGAATATTCCGTTCCGTTCCTGCCTGTAAAAACAGAATTGTCTGGAGACGGTCGGTAAGGGTTTATTATGTGAGAGAAAAATAGAAAGTATATGAGGAGAAATTTGGGATGAATGTATTGGTAATTGATGTAGGAACATCAAGTATGCGAGGAATACTTTTTGAACATCAGGGGAAATGTCTGACAGAGAAACAGGAATTCTATCAGGCAACCTATCTGGAAAACAGTTGGGTAGAACAGAATCCGGCAGACTGGGAAAATGCACTATACAGCATTTTGAAACAGTCCGTAGCAGAAGCTGAGAATATGGGAGAGAAGATTGATGCAATTTCCATTACTTCACAGCGTTCTTCTGTAATTCCGGTAGATGAGAATATCCGTCCGCTGAGTAATGCAATCATGTGGCAGGATAAAAGAACAAATCATATCTGCGAATCTATGGAAAACCTGAATGACAAGGTATTTTCTCTATGCGGTTCCAGAGTCAATCCGGTGTTTTCAGGCTCCAAGATGATGTGGATCCGTGAAGAACGTCCGGAAATCTATGCAAAAACATATAAATTCATGGTCATCCCGGATTATCTCATTTATCTGATGACCGGACGTATCTGCACAGATTATACATATGGAAGTCGTTCACTTCTGATGAACATCCGTACTCATGAATGGGATGATGAACTTCTGGAAATTTTTCATGTAGAAAAAGAAAAATTGTGCGAACTGGTAGAGCCGGGAAGTGTCTGCGGACATATTACAAAAGCCTTTGCAGAGATCACGGGATGTCAGGGAGGAATTCCTGTGATTACAGCCGGAGGTGACCAGCAGTGTGGAGCCATCGGACAGGGAGTAGTCAAAAAAGGTGTCATGTCTGTAACAACCGGAACAGGTGGCTATCTTATCACAGCAACAGATCAGGTGCCGGAAAATCTGGAACAGGATGCAATCTGCAACTTCTCATCTGTAAAAGGCCAGTATATTCTGGAATCCAGTGTATTAACCTGCTGTTCTG
The DNA here is from genome assembly GCF_018919065.1 of Blautia sp. MSJ-9. GTDB lineage: Bacteria > Bacillota > Clostridia > Lachnospirales > Lachnospiraceae > Blautia_A. Next base: position 4,789 of record NZ_JAHLQG010000044.1, read on the forward strand.
CATTTGACTGGTTCAGAAGACAGTTCTATCCGGACAGTTCTTTTGATGAGATTAACCGTGAAGTAGAACAGACACCGATCGGTTCACACGGATGTCTCTGTGTTCCATACTTTATGGGAAGATCCACACCGGACTGGAACAATATGGCAAAAGCAGAGTTTGCAAATGTAACTCTCGGAACAACAAAGCAGGATATGCTGAGAAGTCTTCTGGAGGGAATCTGCTATGAAATCCGCAATGGAATCGATATTATGAACAAATATGTAAAAGTCTCTGATATCTACATCAACGGAGGTCTTTCCAACAGCGCTCCATTCAATGACATACAGACCAATGTCTATGGTATGAAGATCATACGCAGGGGAAAAGCAGATGCTACAGCCAGAGGTGCACTTATGATCGCAGCCACAGCAATGGGAATTTTTGAGAATGTAGAAAAAGCATTTGAGTGTATCAGCCGTCAAGACGAAGTGAAAATTTATCTTCCGGATGATAAAAAGATTCTGGAATATGAAAGATACAGGGCACAGATGAACCGTATTTATAAGAGAGCGTGGGGGGAGAAGCAAAAAGATGGCAAGTTTGAATTCCATATTTAATTTTTTAACAAGTAATATCCTGACAAGAGCAGAGCTTTTTGTAGGTTTGATCATTTTACTTGGATATATTCTTCAGCGAAAAAAATGGTATGAATGTGTAGGCGGATTTTTTAAGGGTGTGATCGGCTACCTGATCCTGATGGTAGGTGCCAACGGACTGATCACCACATTCCGTCCGATTCTTGTGGGATTAAATGAAAGATTTCAGTTAAATGCAGTTGTAATTGATCCGTATTTCGGACTGAATGCTGCAAATGAAGCATTAGAGAGCATCGGCTGTTCCGCTGCATGGGCAATGACATCACTTCTCATTGCATTTATATGGAATATTATTTTACTGATTTTCAAAAAGTGGACGAAGCTGAGAACACTTCTTCTTACCGGACATATTATGGTGCAGCAGGCTACTACAGTTACCTGGATCGTATTTCTGTTTATTCCATATTTGAGAAATATTACAGGTGCGATCCTGGTAGGAATGCTGGTAGGTACTTATCAGGCAGTCAGCTCCAATCTTACAGTAGATGCCTGTCTCAACCTTACAGACGGAAAAGACAGATTTGCAATTGGGCATCAGCAGATGGTTGCAGTATGGATCACGGATAAAGTAGCACACATATTCGGAAAAAAAGAAAACTCCATTGAAAACCTTAAATTTCCGGGATTCCTCAAGATGTTTGAGGACAACATTACTGCAACATCTACTTTAATGCTTGTGTTTTTCGGAACCATCATGGCAATCCTCGGTGAAGATTTCATGCGCCAGATTGACAGCGGATTTGCAGAAACAACGGCTTTTCCGGTATATATTCTGATTCAGTCATTATATTTTACCGTATACCTTCAGATTTTAAATATGGGTGTGAAGCTCTTTGTAGGTGAACTGACAGCGTCGTTCAAGGGAATTTCAGATAAACTTCTCCCGGGTGCAGTTCCGGCAGTAGACTGCGCGGTTGCATTCAACTATGCACCGGGAAATGCAGTAACCATCGGATTTCTCTGTGGAATGGTAGGACAGGTGATTGCAATTCTGGGACTCATCGTGTTCCATTCTCCGGTTATCATTATCATGGGATTTACTACCGTATTCTTTGATAACGCTATTATCGCTATTTTTGCAAACAAACGGGGCGGTGTAAAAGCAGCCATGATCATCCCGTTTATCTGTGGCCTGATTCAGGTACTGCTGGGTGCAGTTACTGTATGGCTTGTAGAACTGGTACCATATGGCGGATGGCATGGAACAACTGACTTCTCGACTGTATGGCTTGGAATTTCTGCACTGCTGAAATGTCTCGGACTTCCAGGTGCGATCATCGCTATCATACTGATGCTTCTGGTTCCGCAGATCCAGTATGCAAAATCAGATAAAGAAAATTATTTTTAGATGAATCAGGCAAGAGTATCTGATTCAGAAAGGAAGTAATCACAATGAATAAAAAAGTACTGGCAAATCTGGAAAAATGTTATTCCATAGCTCCATTACATTATAAAAATGCAGACCACATTCTGGTAGCAGCAGAAAAAACTGACAGATGTATTCTGTTTGATATCAATGGAAAGGAAGAAGAGACCGTATGGGAGGGTCCTGGCGGAGTTATGACAATGGTGCAGGTTCCGGGAACAGACGGACAGTTTCTGGCAACCCATAAATTCTATTCTCCTAATGATTCCAAAGAAGCAAAGATTATCATCGCTACACCAAAGGATGGAGAATGGGAAATCCGCACTCTGACAGATCTGCCGTTTGTACACAGATTTGATATCATTGAAAGCGAGGGAAAACATTACCTGATCGCATGCTGTCTCAAATCCGGGCATGAATACAAGGATGACTGGTCAAGCCCTGGAAAAGTATATGTAGCACTTCTTCCGGATGATCTCAGCAGCTTTGATGATAAACATCAACTGAAACTGGAAGTAATTAAAGATAATATGCTGAAAAACCACGGATACTACAGAGTAGTAAGAGATGGAAAAATGTCATCTATCGTCTGTTGTGATGGTGGAGTATTCCGTTTCTATCCGCCCACATCTGCAAACCCGGAATGGACAATAGAAACCCTGTTGGAAACTCCTGCAAGCGATGCCACTCTCATCGACTTTGACGGAGACGGAAAAGATGAATTGCTGGTATTATCTCCATTCCACGGTGACACTGTTCTGATCTACAGAGAAAAAGACGGGAAATATGAACTTGACTATGAATATCCGGAGAAAATCGAATTTCTCCATGCAATCTGGAGCGGGGAAATCCAGGGAAAACCGGTAGTCATGATCGGTCACAGAAAAGGAAACAGAGATCTCCTGAAATTCTGCTGGGAAAACGGACAGTATCACGCAGAACTGATAGATCACGACTGTGGTCCGGCCAATGCTTATGGATTCCATAAGGATGGGAAAGATTATGTGATTTCTACAAACCGTGAAATTAATGAGATTGCTATGTATGAATTTGACTAAAAAGGTTAAAACTGTTCTTTGATTTTTGATGCCAGAGTTAACTTTTTTATTTATGATTTGGACAGCAGAGAGTGAATAATGTAGTTGATTATAGAAAGGAAAACAGATAATGTTAGAAGAACTGAAACAGCGTGTATATGAAGCGAACATGCAGCTTCCGGCACATGGTCTGGTAACATTCACATGGGGAAATGTCAGCGAAATTGACAGAGAAAGTGGATATTTTGCCATCAAACCAAGTGGTGTACCATATGAAAATCTGAAACCAGAGGATATGGTAATCATGGATCTGAATGGCAATAAAATTGAGGGCAAATATAATCCATCCTCCGATACTCCGACTCATATTGAACTTTACAAAGCATTTCCGGAAATCGGAGGTATTGTGCATACTCACTCGTCCTATGCAACAAGCTGGGCGCAGGCAGGAAGAGACATCCCATGCTATGGTACCACTCACGCAGATTATATTTACGGAGAAGTCCCATGTCTCAGATGCCTTACAAAAGAAGAAATTGACCAGTCATATGAGCAAAATACAGGTCTTCTGATTGTAAATGAATTCAGGAAAATGAAAAAAAATGTTCTTGCAGTTCCGGCAGTTTTATGCAAAAACCATGGTCCATTCACCTGGGGAAAAGACGGTATGGAAGCAGTTCACAATGCAGTAGTCCTTGAAGAATGTGCCAAAATGGCAATGCATGCCGAACTTATCAATCCACAGGTAAAACCTGCACCGCAGGAATTACAGGATAAACATTATTATAGAAAACACGGTGCAAATGCATACTACGGACAGAATGTGTGAAATGTAATATAGCACGTGTAATCAGAAAAGTCAGACCATAAAAATGGAAAAGGCAGAAATAGAGGATAGTTTGTGAAAGTCTGCAGAGACTTTACAAACTATCCTTTTTTCGAATATAATGATGTCAGAGTTAAAACCTCTTTTGATACTGATATAATGGAAAGGGATATGGAACAGCAATGGAAGACATGAAAAAATATGAAAATATGACTGTCCAGGAGAAATGGAGCATTCTGGCCACGGTAGCGAATTTATATTACAATTCAGAAATGACACAAAACGAAATTGCAGACAGGATGTATACATCCAGATCCAAAATTTCCAGAATGCTGAAAGAAGCAAGAGAACTCGGTATTGTAGAAATTTCCATTAAAGAACCCTGGGAACGTGACCTGAATCTGGAAAAAGAAATTCAGCAGACTTACGGTGTCAAAACAGTAAGAGCTGTTTCCTCAAGAGATATCAGCAAGGAGCAGATTACCAGCCGCCTGTCAGAAGTTTCCGCATATTATCTGGATTCTGTTGTTAAAGAAAAGATGGTAGTAGGAATTTCATGGGGAAATACTCTTTATCATATAGTGAAATATATTGATGCAAATAATAAGAAAAATATTCCTATTACAGTGGTTCCGATTATGGGTGCCTCAAATGTGAAACGTCCGGAACGGGATGCCATGGATCTGGCAAAAGACCTGGCTTCTGCATACGGTGGAACATATCAGTATATCTATGCCCCCCTTTTTGTGAAAAATAAAGAATTAAAAGAAATCCTTATTCAGGATGATACCATTAAAACAGCTCTGCAGCTTGCACAGAATGCAGATGTAATTCTGACAAGTGTTGGTTCTGTGGAATATAAAACCTGGGAGAATTACCTTGGGGAAAGCACTTTTCATCTTCTGGGAAATAAAGGAGCGATTGGACATATTGGCGGTCATTTCTATGATATCAAAGGGAAAGAAATCAATACTTCCTTAAATGACAGAATGATAGGAATTGGGTATGATGATCTGGAGAGGTGTAAAAATGTAGTCTGTGTTGCTTATGGAGAAGCAAAAGCAGCTGCTGTTGCTGGCGCTTTGCGAGGTGGTTTTATTAATACGCTGATTATTGATTCTGCCTGTGGAGAGAAATTGCTGGAAGAGTATCGTTAAGTTTATACAAAACCTGTATTATAAGTAAGAATGTAGCAAAATAGCTGTCCGATTTATGACCGGGCAGCTGTTTTGGCGTTGAGAGATATTTTAGAAACAGTAGTGGAAAACTGTGAGGTGGTAGAGTCAGTCAAATGGCGGGGTTCTGATCTGTACAGATATAAAATACCGCCAAAGAAACCAAGAATCAGTCCTGTATATCCGCCACTGCAAAGGACAACAGTTATCTTTGTAACGAAGGACATACCGCCGATCATGCAGATCAAAAATCCTGCCAGAAGACCGATTGTTGTCCATCCGATAAGTGAAACAGCCAGAAAAGCTGCGGAAGCATGTGAGGCTTTTACCTGTTGATTAATAGAATTCCATAATGTCTGATACATAATGATTCCTCTTTTCTCTTTCAATTCTTTGATTACTATTATAGAAACAGTTTGTAAAATACACATGCTCGCTAATGAAAAATCTCTGTAAAATTTTCTGTTTCTGTTATACGCAGAGGACAGAGACAGTACAAGAAAAGCGCAGTTTGTTTTCATAATTGTATATATTGCATAAAAATACACATCTATAATTGTAAAATACATATAAATTATTTCTTGATATTTTATAAAAAAAAGAGTAAAACTTTAGATAAATAAAAAAGAGAAATGCATAGAACAGGACAGGTCACAGAAGGAACCGGATTACAGAGAGTCGCAGGCAGGTGAGATGCGGCAGATGGTGTTTTGTGATATCACCCGGGAGCATCCCGCTGAAATCTATAGTAAGCCGGGACGTGGTCTTCACGTTACAGGAGAAGCTGTTTGACTCAGACAGTGTTAAGAGATTGTATCTGGTGACAGGTATAATAATACAAAGTGGTACCACGGAATATTCCGCCTTTGCTATTCAATTGGAAATTGGATAGCAGGGGCGTTTTTTTATATATATAATATAAAAGAAAGAAGAGGGAAGATATTATGAGTGGAATAGTAATGATGATAATAGCCATTGTAGTGCTTGGTGGAGCATATCTTCTGTATGGCCGTTATCTCCAGAACAAATGGGGCATTGACCCAAAAGCAAAAACACCGGCATATGAGATGGAGGATGGAGTGGATTATGTACCGGCTGATACCAATGTGGTATTTGGTCATCAGTTTGCATCCATAGCAGGTGCAGGTCCTATCAACGGACCGATCCAGGCAGCAATTTTTGGCTGGCTTCCGGTTATGCTCTGGATCCTGGTCGGCGGTGTGTTTTTCGGAGCAGTTCAGGATTTTGCATCCATGTATGCTTCTGTAAAGAACAAAGGCCGTACAATCGGATATATCATTGAAGCCTATATCGGAAAACTGGGAAAGAAATTATTTCTTTTATTCTGCTGGCTGTTCTGTATTCTGGTTGTTGCAGCATTTGCAGATGTTGTGGCAGGAACCTTTAACGGATTTGTGACAGATAATGCAGGAACCGTTACCAAAGTAGCAGCAAACGGAGCAGTTGCAACGACTTCCATGTTATTTATCATTGAGGCAGTGGGACTGGGATTTTTCCTTAAATATTCGAAGTTTAACAAATGGATCAATACTGCAGTAGCTATTTTATTATTAGTGCTTGCAATCGCGCTGGGACTTAAATTCCCGGTATATGTAAGTCTTGGAACCTGGCATATTATTATCTTTGCATATATTCTGGTAGCCAGTGTTGCCCCTGTATGGGCATTACTCCAGCCCCGTGATTATCTGAACAGTTATCTGCTGATCTTTATGATCGTTGGCGCGGTTATCGGTGTATTTGCAGCCAATCCATCCTGTAATCTTAAGGCATTTACAAGCTTCAATGTGGATGGACAGTATATGTTCCCTATTCTTTTTGTGACAATTGCCTGCGGTGCAGTTTCAGGCTTCCATTCACTGGTATCCTCCGGTACTGCATCAAAACAGATCAAAAATGAAAAGAACATGCTTCCGGTTTCCTTTGGTGCAATGCTTATGGAAAGTATGCTGGCAATTATTGCACTGATCGCTGTTGCATCCTTTGCAGATGGTGAGGCAGCAGCACAGGGACTTACTACTCAGCCGCAGATATTTGCAGGTGCTATTGCAAACTTCCTTTCTGTAATCGGTTTGCCACATTCACTTGTATTTACACTGATCAATCTGGCTGTATCAGCCTTTGCACTGACCTCTCTTGATTCAGTAGCCAGAGTGGGACGTCTGTCATTCCAGGAATTTTTCCTTGATTCTGATACAGACGAGGAAAATATGAGCCCGTTCTTAAAAGTAGTAACCAATAAATATTTTGCAACAATCATTACACTGGTACTTGCCTATCTGCTTACAAAGGTTGGATATGCAGAAATCTGGCCACTGTTTGGTTCTGCCAATCAGCTGTTATCTGTACTTGCCCTTGTAGCCTGCGCAGTATTTTTAAAGAAAACAAAACGCCAGGGCTGCATGCTCTGGATTCCTATGGTATTTATGATGGCAGTTACCTTTACTGCACTGGGTATGACCATCAGTAAGCTTACAAAAGCATTATTTACCACAGGCCTGGATCTTGGAAATACCTTACAGCTTATCTTTGCAGTGTTACTGCTGATCCTTGGTGTATTGGTAGCAATCCAGGGAGTGAAGAAGCTTTTTGAAAAAAATGATGAAAAACAGACTGCATAATATATGAAATAAAACTGTTGATATTTTTACATCAAAATAAAAACCTGAAAAAAGACACTGGAATGCTGATAGAAGTGAATATCCTAAAATAATAGTTGCGCCTTTAGAAAATTGCTTTGCCATGAAGTAGCTCCTGCAATTCTCATAGAATACATATATAATATAAGTAAGTGTACAATGAAAAGGAATTATTTATGCCAGACCAGAAAATAGATAACCTTTTAAATCTTGCAATGGATGCAACCCCACAGGAGCGTAGAAAGTCAGGAAATCTTAACATAGGATATGATCCTGCAACCAGGCTATGGGATGTGATCATAAAGTACAGCGGACCGGAAAGTGGTCTGGCTGGAAATGGAATTCAGGTAGTGCCATTGTTAGGCGGTTATGCAGTGGTAACTTTGCCGGAAAGTGAGATTGATGAGTATTCCCACAGAGTGCAGGTGGAATTTATGGAGAAACCCAAACGCCTGTATTTTGAATTGTTTCAGGCGAAGGGAGCGAGCTGCATCCGCACAGTGCAGACCGGCAGGAATGGACTGACGGGAAAAGGAATCCTGACAGGAGTTGTGGATTCAGGAGTGGATTATTTTCACCCTGATTTCCGAAATGCAGATGGGAGCAGCAGAATTTTACGTTTATGGGATCAGAGCATACAGGGAAATCCACCTCAGGGGTATGTGACAGGAACTGAATATACGAAAGAGCAGATCGATGAGGCGCTTGCACTTGGAGAAAACCAGGGCAGGCGTCTTGTTCCATCTTCAGATTACAGTGGACATGGAACTTCCGTGCTGGGAATTGCAGCAGGAAATGGGAGGGCATCAGATGGGGTGAATCAGGGAGTTGCCTATGAAAGTGATCTGCTGGTTGTGAAAATGGGAATTCCCAGAGAGAACTCCTTTCCCAGGACTACGGAGCTGATACAGGGGATTGATTATCTGGTGCGGCAGGCACTGACTATGGGACGGCCAATGGCAATTAATCTCAGTTTTGGAAATAATTATGGATCCCATGAACCTTATAATTAAGGGAAAACATAAGAAAACACTGATATTTCCTGTGTTTTCAGGAGATTCAGTGTTTAATCGGATTCATGATTGGTTGTCATTCTGGTCTTATAATACTCGGTCAGGATCATATTGATCTGCTGGGAACGTGTACGAAAGTTCTCTTTTGTATCCTTATCAATCTCAGCGACCAAGGGGTGTATTCCTCCTATCTGCTGACGGGCAAATTAACAGCATATTTGAATGAAGTAGATTAGCGGGAAAATGAAAGAATGGAAGGGCAGACAATTACAGAAGAACTGAAAGTCCGTGATCAGATGGCATGGGTGCTGTAGTCAATAATATTCGGAATGCTACGGAAGAAATTGTGTTAAAAGAAATAAGTTATTGTATCAATAATTAGATGATGGAATTAATAATGGGAAAATATTGCATAAAAAATATGAAAAAATATTGCATAAAAAATAATTTGTGATATTATAATACTATAAAGCACTCATAATTGGAGGAATGAATAATGATTATAGAATTAAGAGCAAAAAACTGTTTTTCGTTTGAAGACCAGATTGTATTTTCAATGAAAGCGGATATGAGGAATAAGAAATTTGGATCTAATGTGTATAGAGAAAACAATTTCAATATTTTAAAGACTGCCGGGATTTATGGACCTAATAATGCAGGAAAAACATGTCTTGTTAAGTGTTTTAATGCAATTAAAAAAATCTTGTTGAATAAAAAAACGAATTTAATGCCTAATTTATTTAGTAAAAATTCGGTTTGCGAATTAGGGATTACATTTTTAGCAGAAGGAAGAGAGTTCTCTTATGATTTGCATTACGATGCCCAGAAGGAAGAATTTTTGTATGAAAAATTTTCAGAAATCCAGAAAGATCAGTATGGGAATGAAAAAGAAATTCTTTGGTTAGAAAAAGATATAGTAAATCAAAGATATTCTTGTATCGATCAGGATGTTTTATTAATGATACCACTGATGTCATCGAATAATCTTCTTTGCTATGTAATTGATGCGAGTAAATTTGAACATTTAGAAAAAATGAAAAAAATAATTGTTGAATTTGCTCAGAAAATAGACATTCTCAATATGAACAATATTCCAATGAAAAAAACAATTGAGTTAATGAAAAATAAAGGTGACTTACAAAAAAAAGTTGTAGAATTTATAAAAAATGCCGATTTATATATGGATAATTTCGAATATGTTGATATGGATCAGATAAAGGTAGATGATCGAACAGAAAACGAAAAACCAGATGAAGAAGTTTTGAATATGAAAGAAAAATTAATGGAACAGATTCGATTGGTTTCAACATATAAAGGTGTTAAAGTTCCTAGTCTTATATTTGATTCTACCGGAACAAAGAAAATTGCAGCGTTAGCAAGTTATATTATTGAAGGGTTAGAAAAGGGAAGAATTCTTATAGTGGATGAATTGGATAGCAGTATTCATTTCAAAATTACAAGAGCAATTGTAGCAATGTTTAATAATGAATTAAATACTAATGCTCAGATGGTATTTACAGTTCATGATATAAATCTTATGGATTGTAAAAGAATGTTCCGAAAGGAACAAATTTGGTTTGTGCATAAAGATCAGGATGGAGTGTATGTGTATTCTTTAGCAGATTTTACTGCACAGCAAGGCGTGAGAGATACTACAGATATAATGGAAAAATATCGAAAAGGAGCTTTGGGAGCATTACCTGATCCGGAACTGATTAATTCGTTATTAGATATTAAAGGAAACAAGAAAGGAGAGGTTGTGGATGAAGAGTAGATTACCAGCTTTCCTTTCAAAAGATAAAATATGTATTATTTGCGAAGGGGATGAAGAGTATGACTATCTTAACAAATTGAAAGAACTTAGCGTATGGAGTGAGCAATATGAGGTATTCCTTGATAATGCTGATGGTAATGGTAATATTCCTGCAAGATACCAAGATCGTTATCAAAATGGCTCATTTGAAGTGGTATTAGTGTTTTGTGATACTGAGAAAAAACCATATGAACAATATGAAGACATTAAAAGAAAAATTAATGTATTTCATGGTATTGATAATGCAGCAAAGGAAGTGCTTATATACGGTAATCCCTGTACAATGCAAATTATTTTGGAACATTGGACCGATGTGAGACTAAAATCTCCAGCAAAAAAAGTTAATGCATCGATAATTAAAGAATTTACAGGGGTAGAGAATTATAAAGGACGAGCAGATCAAAGAAAAGAGGTAATGAAGCATATAACTGCGGAAAATTATCAAGATATGTATAGACGAATATGTGAGATGCAAAATGATGATACAGTTATTGGAAGTAGCAATTTTGACAAATTAGTAAAATACTTGTCGTCAGAGGATGATCGCTGGATAAATGAAATTAATAAAAAATTGGAGGAGTAATTAGGATGAAATTGAAAAAACAATTTAAAGATTTTTATGATGAAATTTGTATTCATGGAGAAAGTGAAGATCTGAAAGAAAAAAGAGATACTTTACAAAAAGATATTGAAGATAAATTTCCAAGTGAGATGAAAGACCACGGTATCGAATTGAAAAAAAGTGACATTGAGATTTTTGACCAGGGAAGTTATAAATATAGTACAACAATTAAATCTTCAGTTATTGATAGAGATGTTGCTGTTATGATTTCTTTAGATATTAAAGAATATCCAGATCCAAGAAGGATAAAAGGATATCTTAGAGATGCGGTGAATCATGTTGCCACAAGAACAGTAAAAATAAAAGAACCGTGTGTAAATGTTTCATATTATGAAAAGGGCGTAGAACGGATGCATATAGATTTGCCCTTATATGCAAAAACCGATGATAAAGTGTATTTAGCAAGAGGAAAAGAGTTTGCTGAAAAATATTTATGGGAAATAGCAGACCCCAAAGGATTAAACGATGACTTATGTGGGAAAATTAATAAAAATGAACAGTTGCGACGAGTAATTCGGTATATTAAAAAGTGGAGAAATGATAAATATGAAAATTCCACATTAGATCATGAAGTTCCACCAAGTATTGGACTTACATATTTAGCTTGTGATTGTTTTGTTTCTTCTGCTACATCAGAAGGGGAGGACGACCTAATGGCATTGCAGCAAACAATGTCAAATATGAAAAGTATGTTTACATTAACATATGAAGATGAAAAACTTGTGAAAGCAGATATTTCAAGATATCTTCCAGTAGAACCATTTACAGATGTTTTTCAGAAGATGAAAGATGCCAGCGATAGTTATGGAGTAACGTTTTATAATCGGCTTTCAACAGCGGTACAGAATTTAACAGATGCTGTTAATGTTGAATCTGAGCATGATGCAGGAAATTATGTGAAAAAAGTGCTGGGGGAAGAATTTAAAGTTCCGGCAAAACAAACAAGTTCTCCAATACCCCAAAATAAAAAGGAGCACAGCTTTGGATAAAAAGAAAGTAGTTTTTCAGATATTAGATTCGTATGAAGAAATTACGATTACAGATCAACAGGATAACATTGTGTTTTTTGAAATAGGAGGGAAAGAATATGGCTGCTGGTATCCAGAAATAGATCAGGATACTAGCAGTCCGTTCATTTTTGTAAAAAATGATACCGAATATGATTATCCTCATATTTTGCCAACAAGTATTCCGATGGATAAAAATTTTGCGAACAAATATAGGTATGTATGCTTGGATGAGAATGACAGTACAATTCCTTTTTTGCAAAGTTTTGAGGAGAAGATAACAGATATCATTGAAAAGCTGATACATTTATTATCATTATCTGATATTGAAAAAGAAGAAGAATTTCAAAAGGAATTTTTGTTTTATTGGAATCAAACAGCTGAAGACACAGGAATCTGCAGGCTATATATTGGAAAAGAAAGAGAATTTCAAAAATTAAATGCTTATAAAAGTAATGATGGAGCAGTTCGGTTTGTTGCAAATGGAATATGCTTAAATGATGCAAATAAGAAAGTTAATGGAAGCAAAAAATGGAGACATTTACCAGAACTTCCAGTATTTTATATTCCAATTACAGATAAACGTAGAGTATTGCCGCCAACCAGAGATAAAAAGTGGACTGCAGAAAATATTGTAATGCTTATTTATGGAAAACAGTTTAATCGTATTTCGCATGAAAGTTACGTGAAGCTAGGACTGGAAAAAATAAAAACTAAGCATATAGGACTTGTGTTTGAGATAGAGATTAATGGAAATTATATTGATTTTGCAGCAATTATAGAATTTAGAAGTACAGAGAATGATACATTGTTAAACAAGCTAAAGCAAGAAATTGTTGAGGTAGTACCGATAGTAAGTAAGAGAACGGATTATTATCATCTTTGTAAACAAATAGGAAATGAAATTACATTATTGAATAAAAAAGTTTTATTGATAGGTGCAGGCTCTTTAGGAAGCTATATTGCAAAAGAGCTTGTGAAAACTGGAGTGAGAAAGCTTACGGTATACGATAAAGAACTGTTGGAAGAAGAAAATCTGTTAAGGCATACAATAAGTGATTTGTGGGTGGATTATTCAAAAGTGTTTGGCTTGAAATGTGAATTAGAGCGTATTCATCCAGAGATTCATATTAATGCGGTTGAAAAGAATATAGATAAGAATTTACTTGTTGCAGAGATGAAAAAAGCAGATTTAATTCTTTTTGCAGTCGGCTCAAGTACTGTTCAGTGGGAAATGAATAAGATACTGAAAGAACAAAAGTGTAATGCAAAGGTCATATATACATGGCTAGAAGCTGGTGGTGAAAACAGTCATATTTTATCAATAGACTACAATAAACAAGCCTGCAAATAAAAAGTCAAGCTTATTTTGATGAACATTGAAAATTTTATACAGGTTGAAAAATAGGTATCTCAATAAGACCGCCACAGTATGCCGGTCTGAGAAAAAAAGTAT
>NZ_JAHLQG010000019.1 GCF_018919065.1 Blautia sp. MSJ-9
ATGCCGTATAAAAGCATTATATACTAAAAAAATTAAGTTGTGTATCTCCGAAAATAGAATTTAATCCCGCATAAAATCAAGGTATGTTAGAATGTAGAATTTACTTTTTCATTCAAGCTTAATATCCTTGGTGAAAGAAGATTTTCATATATTGTCAACTCATTAAAAAAACTTGGTTGATCCATTGCATAGGCAACCGGCATATCAAGATAATCAACCTTGTTCATTTTTTCTCCGTCTATAGAAATTACTCCCGTATAATTTTTGTCATAATTCGAAAGTATATTCAAATGTATAGTTTAAGTTCGAAAAACGACTGTTTCACCATATTTTTTAATTAAATTTGAAATTTGAATCATAAAATTTCTTTTCCTCTCAAATCCATTTTTGTCAATCCGACTACTAACAATCCCATAAAGACTGCCGTGTTCACAAATAAAAGTACAACAACACTTTTTACCACCCCGAAAGTAAAAAGTATTGAGAAAATTTCTACTGACAATACAATAAAACACATATAATTTGTCAAATACTCTGTTATAATTTCTCCATAAAAATTGTTCATCTGTAATTTGGCATAGATAAAAGGTTTTAATAAATAACGGATTGTAACACAGATAACCGGACAAATAAAAATCCAATTTTTATTCACCAAAGATGTTGCCACACCTTTACTCCATTGTACCGGAATTTCTGTCGGCAGCTTAGAATAAGACAATGCCCCAATAATCAAGCATAGTACGGTAATCGTTATCCAAGTAAGCATACTTCCCCATATATACAAAAAGCTAACTGAATCCAGTTTGAAAACAGTTTGATTATCTTTCCAATAATCCTGCAACTCTGTTACATATTGTTCTACCTGTAATTTTTCATAACTAATACTTTCTTCACCCAACATTTTTTCGCACATGAGTTTTGCCTTATTCAAATCAGTAATCTGACTATTTAATATTTCATTCTGCCTCTCAAGCGTTTCCTGCAATGTTACTTTTCCAGATATGATGCTTCGTATATCCTCAATAGAAATTCCTAATGTACGCAGATATGCAATCTTCTTTATATTTTCCACATCATTTTCTGAATAATCTCTATAACCATTACTTTCGTTTCTTGAAGGCTCAATGAGTTTTTCCTTTTCATAAAAACGAACATTAGAACGGGATAAACCTGTTCGTTCTTCTACGTCTTTTATTTTCATGTTATGCACTCCTTTCAAACAACTCTATTTTATCTTAAGAATAAGCTATAAACAAGGTTTACAGTCAAGCATTTATCCAAAATCTCTTCTCTTTTAATTATAAATCAATTCAGCATTCACAACCTCTCTTGCTCTACTCCAAATATTATTCATTTCTCCTACCCAAGCCACCTGATCAGTTGCTTTAAGTTGTTCGGTAATACCTTCACTCTCTGCCATCTGCTCTACAATCCTTTCAAAGCGTTTCTGTGCCTGTTCTTCTATATCAGCCAAATAATCATTCAACCTTCCACTTGTAAGCAGATTCAGATATACACCTCTACGATATTCTTTGTGACCGTAAAGATTCGGTCTTTCTTCTTCAATCCGTAAAGCATCTGCAAATATTCCTGCATTTCTTCACAGAGGAACTTCGGCATTTTGATCATACGATTACTTTTCTTTGTTTTCGGTGTGGTAATCACATCTTCGCCGTGTAATCGCTGATAGGACTACGCTGGGTTTACTAAGTATTTTTGTTTATTTAAACTAAACTACAATTATTGTAATACCCGAAACACCCGAAAATCACTTCAAAAAAAAGGTGCCACTGCCTGACGTCCTTTTCCGTCAGGCAATAGCACCTTTGTCATATTTTATCTTATTTTTACAGATAGGAATATCCCATCAGTGATTCATCTACCGCTTTCGCAGCTTCTCTTCCCTCGCGGATCGCCCATACTACCAGGGACTGGCCTCTGTGCATGTCGCCGGCTGTAAAGACTCTGTCTACGGATGTCTGATACTGTTCCGGTTTGGTATCTACGTTTGTTCTGCCGTTGATGGCTACTTTGAATGCGTCTGTTACATATTTCTCGCTGCCAAGGAATCCGGCTGCGATAAGAACTACGTCTACAGGAATGACTTCTTCTGTTCCTTCTACAGGTACCATCATCATACGTCCTGTCTTCGGATCTTTTTCACTCTTTAATTTCGTGAGTTTGGCCTGGCAGACATTTCCGTTTTTATCTTTGATAAATTCTGTAACAGTAGTCTGGTATACCCGTGGATCGTGTCCGAATACAGCGATAGCTTCTTCCTGGCCATAGTCTGTTTTGAGGACTCTGGGCCACTGCGGCCATGGATTGGAAGGTGTACGTTCTACCGGCGGCTTCGGCATCATCTCTAACTGGATCACAGATTTGGCACCCAGGCGGATGGAAGTTCCCACACAGTCATTTCCTGTATCACCACCACCGATGACCAGAACATTTTTACCTTTTGCAAGTTCATATGGAACTTTGGCAAAGTCAGAATCCAACAGCGCTTTTGTTACCTGTCCCAGGAAATCTACTGCGAAATAGATTCCTTTTGCATCCCTTCCCGGAACTTTGATGTCTCGTGGATTGGATGCTCCGCAGGCAAGGATGACGCGGTCGAACTGTTTCAGAAGTTCTTCTGCCTTGATGTCCTTTCCTACGTTTACATTTGTAACGAATTTCACTCCCTCTTCTTCCATAAGATGGATTCTTCTGTCAACAACAGCTTTGTCCAGCTTCATGTTGGGGATACCGTAGCGGAGAAGTCCGCCTACACGGTCTTTTCTTTCAAATACAGTTACACTGTGGCCTCGTCTGTTTAACTGCTGGGCTGCTGCCAGTCCGGAGGGACCGCTTCCAATGACTGCAATAGATTTGCCTGTACGTACTTCCGGAATCTGCGGAGTTACCCATCCGTTCTCATAGGCTGTCTCAATAATCGCACGTTCGTTTTCCTTTGTGGACACCGGTTCTCCGTTTATATTACAGGTGCAGGCTGCTTCGCAGAGTGCAGGGCAGACACGTGAAGTAAATTCCGGGAAGCTGTGTGTCTTGCTCAGTCTTAAGAATGCCTGTTTCCAGTTGCCTGTATAAACCAGATCATTTGTCTCAGGTACAAGGTTGTGCAGAGGGCAGCCGGATGCCATACCGCCGATCATCATACCTGACTGGCAGAACGGGACGCCGCATGCCATGCAGCGTGCGCCCTGAAGTTTCTGTTTTTCTTTATTTAAAGGGGTCCTGAATTCTTTAAAATTTGCAATGCGGACCTTTGGCGGCAGAACCTTTGCCGTCTCTCTTTTATACTCTAAAAATCCCGTAGGTTTTCCCATGATTTCCTCCTTTTCGCCGCACGGACTGCGGCAATAATGGTATAGCCATGTCATTTTTATTTCATGACAACATTGATAAGCTCACACGATATATTCAATTATTATCAATGCTTGGCGCCAATACTTTCGTAGAACGCTTCCATCTGTGCCTGCTGACTGTTCAAACCTTTTTCTTCCAGTTTTGCACTTAAAGTAATCATCTTCTTGTACTCATTTGGAATGAGTTTCTTAAAGTGCGGCAGATAATAATCAAAGTCAGCCAGAACTTTCGCACCGAGTTTGGAACCTGTTGCTTCTACATGAGCTTCAATCAGGTCGCGAAGTTCTTTTCTGTCATATTTATTTTCCACTTTTTCGATGGAAATCATAGCTTTGTTCAGGTTCTTGTAAAGAACATTATCCACATCCAGTACATATGCGATACCGCCGCTCATACCTGCTGCAAAGTTCTTGCCAGTCTTACCAAGTACGACTACGCGGCCACCTGTCATATATTCACAGCCGTGTTCTCCTACGCCTTCTACAACTGCAGATGCGCCGGAGTTACGAACTGCGAAACGCTCGCCTGCAACACCATTGATAAATGCAGTACCACTGGTTGCACCGTAGAGGGCAACATTACCTACGATAATATTCTCTTCTGCTTTGTATGCAGCTTTTTCCGGAACCTTCAGGATCAGTTTACCACCGGAAAGTCCTTTTCCGAAGTAATCATTGCTGTCACCGGTCAGTTCCAGTGTAAGTCCTTTGGGGATAAATGCACCGAAGCTCTGTCCGCCGGCACCGTTGCAGTATACAGTGATGGTGTCATCTGCAAGTCCGTTTTTATTCTTTCTGGTAATCTCTGCACCAAGGATGGTTCCGAATGTACGGTCAATGTTTGTCAGGTTTACAGAAAGCTCTGTTTTCTGACCTTTATTGATTGCATTTGCACATTTTTTAACCAGAACCTTTTCATCTATGGTCTTTTCCAGTTCGAAGTTATATACGGCTTTCGGGTCAAAAGTAACTTTCTGGTCTTTGCCTGCGAACGGATTGTTCAGGATTGCACTTAAGTCTACTTTGCCCTGATGTGGTTCCTGTACGTTGTCTGTCTGAACAAGGAGATCTGTACGGCCTACCATTTCACTGACTGTACGGAATCCGAGCTTGGACATGTATTCTCTTAATTCCTGTGCGATAAAGCGCATGAAATTCTCTACATATTCCGGTTTACCTTTGAATCTCTTACGAAGTTCAGGGTTCTGTGTTGCCACACCAACCGGGCAGGTATCCAGGTTACATACACGCATCATAACGCATCCCATGGTTACAAGCGGAGCTGTTGCAAAACCAAATTCCTCGGCACCCATTAATGCTGCGATTGCAACGTCACGACCACTCATAAGCTTACCGTCTGTCTCAATGCGGACACGGTTTCTCAGACCATTCTTGAGCAGTGTCTGATGTGTTTCTGCAAGTCCAAGTTCCCATGGAAGTCCTGCATTGTGGATAGAACTTCTCGGAGCTGCACCTGTACCTCCGTCATAACCAGAGATCAGAATAGTTTGTGCACCGGCTTTTGCAACACCTGCTGCAACTGTACCGACACCTGCTTCAGATACCAGTTTGACAGAAATATCTGCATATTTATTTGCATTCTTAAGATCATAGATTAACTGTGCCAGGTCCTCGATAGAATAGATATCGTGGTGCGGTGGCGGGGAGATCAGGCTGACACCTGGTGTGGAATGACGTGTCTTGGCAATCCATGGATATACCTTCTTTGCAGGAAGATGTCCACCTTCACCAGGTTTTGCACCCTGTGCCATCTTGATCTGGATCTCTCTTGCAGATACAAGATAACGGCTGGTTACACCGAAACGTCCGCTGGCAACCTGTTTGATCGCGGAGCATCTGTCATCGCTGCTTCCTGCAGAATCCAGTCTTTCATCACTTTCACCGCCCTCACCTGTATTGGATTTTCCATGGAGGTGATTCATGGCGATTGCCAGTGTCTCATGTGCTTCCTGTGAAATGGAACCATAGGACATGGCACCTGTCTTAAATCGTTTTACGATATCATCTACACTCTCTACTTCTTCAAGCGGAACCGGTGTCTCGGCAAACTTAAAGTCCAGAAGACCTCTTAAGTTTCCGTGATTTTCTTTATCTACCAGATCTGTGTACTGTTTGAACAGATCGTAGCTTCCTGTCCATGTGGACTGTTGCAGAAGATGGATAGTCTGAGGATTGTAACGATGTTCCTCTCCCTGGCTTCTCATCTTGTGTGCGCCTACGCTGTCCAGAGTCAGGTCTGTAGGAAGTCCTAATGGGTCAAATGCTTCTGAGTGAAGCTTCTCTACATTCTCTTCAATATCATCCAGAGTGATTCCGCCTACACGGCTGACTGTACCAGTAAAGTATTTCTCGATCACATCTGAGGAAATACCGATTGCCTCAAAAATCTGAGATCCCTGATAAGACTGGATGGTGGAAATACCCATCTTGGAAGCAATCTTTACAATACCGCTGATCACTGCATGATTGTAGTCATCTACTGCTGCATAATAGTCTTTCTCCAACATATGACTGTCAATCAGTTCATGAATGGTCTCAAGGGCAAGGTACGGGTTGATTGCACTTGCGCCATAGCCAAGTAAGGTTGCAAAGTGATGTACTTCTCTTGGCTCTCCGGATTCCAGGATAATTGCAAGGGAGGTACTCTTTTTCGTCTTTACCAGATGCTGATGAACTGCGGATACTGCCAGAAGTGACGGAATCGGCATATGGTTTTCATCTACTCCTCTGTCTGAAAGAACAAGGATGTTTGCACCCTCACGGAATGCTTTATCTACTTCTACGAAAAGACGGTCAATGGCTCTCTCAAGTTTCGTACTCTTATAATATAAGGTAGAAACAACCGCTGTCTTGAAGCCTTCATGTTTAAAGCTCTTAATCTTCATCATGTCTGTATTTGTCAGAATCGGATTATTGATTTTTAATACCTGACAGTTCTCAGGTTTCTGCTCCAGAAGGTTTCCGTCTTTACCAACATAAACACTTGTGCTTGTAACGATTTCCTCACGGATTGCATCGATCGGAGGGTTAGTAACCTGTGCAAAAAGCTGTTTGAAATAGTCAAATAATGGTCTGTTCTGTTTGGAAAATACTGCCAACGGAGTATCTACACCCATAGCGCCGATGCTCTCTGCACCATTTAACGCCATGTTTCTGATGGAAGTACGATACTGCTCATAAGTATAACCGAATGCTTTCTGCAGACGCGCTCTCTGCTCAGGTGTATATTCTTCCGGTCTTTCGTTAGGAATCTTGATGTCTTTTAACTGTACCAGATGACTATCCAGCCATTCACCGTATGGCTGCATTTTTGCATATCCCTCTTTCAGTTCATTGTCATCGATTACTTTTCCCTTTACAGTATCTACAAGAAGCATTTTTCCAGGATGAAGACGCTCTTTTAATACAATCTTCTCTTCCGGAATCGGCAGAACACCCACTTCTGAGGAAAGGATCATGTAACCATCGGAGGTAATATAATATCTGGATGGACGGAGACCGTTTCTGTCAAGGACAGCTCCCATCACATCACCGTCCGAGAAGAGGATAGATGCAGGTCCGTCCCATGGCTCCATCATAGTTGCATAGTACTGGTAGAAATCACGCTTTGCCTGTGAAATGGTATCGTTGTTTGCCCATGGTTCAGGAATTGTGATCATCACTGCCAGCGGAAGTTCCATACCACTCATTACCAGAAATTCCAGTGTATTGTCAAGCATTGCAGAGTCGGAACCATTTCTGTTTACAACAGGGAGCACTTTATGAAGCTGTCCCTCCAGATATGGAGATTCCATGTTTTCTTCTCTTGCAAGCATCTTATCTGCGTTGCCGCGGATGGTGTTGATCTCACCGTTGTGTACCATAAAACGGTTAGGATGTGCCCTCTCCCAGCTTGGATTTGTGTTGGTACTGAAACGGGAATGTACCATGGCAATCGCAGATTCATAATCCGGGTTCTGAAGGTCTTCGAAGAAAGTACGAAGCTGTCCAACCAGGAACATACCTTTGTAAACGATGGTACGGCTGCTCATGGAAACTACGTAAGTGTTATCATTACTCTGCTCAAACTCACGTCTTGCAATGTAGAGCATACGGTCAAATGGAAGACCTTTTTCCACATCTTCCGGCTTTTTGATAAATGCCTGCATAATACATGGCATACATTCTCTTGCCTTGTGTCCAAGCACTTCCGGGAATACCGGGACCTGACGCCATCCAAGAAGTTCCAGGCCTTCTTTCTCAAGAATGATCTCAAACATCTTCTTTGCCTGTGCGCGTTTGATCTCGTGCTGCGGGAAGAAAAACTGTGCGATGCCATATTCTCTCTCATCGCCAATCTCAAATCCCTCTTTCTTACAGGCTTTCTTGAAAAATTTATGGGAAATCTGGAGAAGAATACCTACACCGTCACCGGTTTTGCCTTCTGCATCCTTACCTGCACGGTGTTCCAGATGTTCTACAATCTTTAATGCATTTGCAACAGTATCGTGGGTTTTCTTGCCTTTGATATTGACAACTGCTCCGATACCACAGTTGTCATGCTCAAATTCAGACCGGTACAGACCTTGCTGTTGCTGCTGTTCTCTCACTTCTTTCATAATCTCCTCATCCTTTCTATTTTTTCTGCTGTTCTTCACTTATTAGTAGCAAGTACGCTCCAGCGTACTTGCTGCAAGCTGCGCGTCATGCTTTGCATGACATTTACCTCTGCGCAGTTCTGCAATCCGCCGGAGGCTTTCAAAAGTAATTAATTATTTTTGAAATCTACAGCCGCCTGAATAAATCCTCTGAATAAAGGATGTGCATGATTCGGGCGGGATTTGAATTCCGGATGGGCCTGAGTTCCTACATAGAACGGATGCCCTGCAATCTCGATCATCTCTACAATATGGTTATCAGGGGAAGTTCCTACGATATTCATTCCCTTCTCCTGGAGTTCTTTACGGAATGCATTGTTTACTTCATAACGATGTCTGTGGCGCTCATGGATTTCTTTTTTGCCAAAGAGTTCATAGGATTTGGAACCTTCTGCAAGAATACATGGATAACTTCCAAGTCTTAAGGTTCCACCGATATCTTCGATATCTTCCTGATCCGGCATTAATGCAATTACCGGGTGTTTAGTTTCCGGATTCAGTTCAATACTGTTTGCATCTTCATATCCAAGTACATGGCGGGCAAATTCTACGATTGCCATCTGCATTCCCAGGCAGATACCAAGATATGGTATCTTATGTACTCTTGCATACTGTGCTGCCAGAATCATTCCTTCTGTACCTCTGTTTCCGAAACCACCCGGAACCAGGATACCATCTACATTGTGAAGCTGCTGATCCAGATTTTTCTCTGTCAGTTCTTCGGAATCAATCCAGTCAAGCTCTACTTTGGCTCTGCAGGAAATTCCGCCATGTTTCAGTGCCTCTACTACACTGAGATATGCATCATGAAGCTGTGTATATTTTCCTACGATTGCGATTTTAACTGTTTTGTTCGGATTTCTCAGACTTTCTACCATTTCCTCCCAGTCACTTAAATCCGGTTTTCTGTTTTCCAGACGGAGACTTGAAAGAACTACATCTGCAAGCTTCTCTCTTTCCATTGCAAGAGGAGCTTCATATAAATATTCCACATCCAGGTTCTGAAGTACATGTGATACAGGTACGTTGCAGAATAAAGCGATTTTTTCTTTAATGTCCTCTGTCAGCTCATGTTCACTTCTGCACACCAGTACATCCGGCTGGATTCCCATTCCCTGAAGTTCCTTTACGCTTGCCTGGGTCGGTTTGGTTTTCAGTTCTTCAGATGCTTTTAAATAAGGAATTAATGTTACGTGGATCAGGATTGCATTGTCATGTCCCACATTGAGCTGGAACTGACGGATTGCTTCCAGGAACGGCTGACTTTCAATATCACCGACTGTTCCTCCCACCTCGATAATGGCAATCTTGTTTTCCTCCGGTGATTTGGCGCGGTAGAAACGGCTCTTAATCTCATTTGTAATATGAGGAATTACCTGTACGGTACCCCCGCCGAAATCCCCGTGACGTTCTTTCTGAAGAACAGACCAGTAAACCTTACCGGTTGTCACATTGGAATTTTTATCAAGACTCTCATCAATGAATCTCTCATAATGTCCCAGATCCAGGTCTGTCTCTGTACCATCGTCTGTTACAAAAACTTCTCCGTGCTGAATCGGGTTCATGGTTCCGGGGTCGATATTGATATAAGGATCAAACTTCTGCATGGTTACCTGATATCCTCTAGCTTTTAAAAGACGCCCCAGAGATGCAGCTGTGATTCCCTTTCCAAGACCGGAAACAACTCCTCCTGTAACAAATACGTATTTCACTGCCATTTTGATTTCCTCCTCCATCATCCTTTGTTAATAAAAAAGCGTCAGATGCAGCTATCAGAGGGCACTTGACCCATCTGGTATTCTGCATCTGACGCCTTTGTCAGATCATCATATCTTCTATAATAATATGTTCAATTGGCTTTCTTTAAAAATATGCTATACTATAAAACATTTTTTTTCGTTTGTCAATAATGAATTTCCCGTTTTTTAAGCAAAAACAAATCAAAGGTTACTGTTCACACACCACTATCCCGCGAGGTGTTTTGGCATGAATATGCCAAAATCCCGAGACATACAAGCCAAAATTCCATTGTCGCAGGCAATCTGGAATGAATTTTGGCTACGTTACTGTGAACGGAGTGAACAGTAACAATCAAATAAGTTCCTTCTGATAAACTATGAAGCAGTTATATTTTATGGAATTACTCTGAACACAGTTATAATACAGAAAAAACGAATCTGTAAAAATTCATCTTCCAGACCCGTCTTCTCTGCAATAATTATTCGGTTATAAAAATGCAAAATTTATGCAACTGCAAATTTCTTCAATGTACGATTAAATTCCTGGCTCTCCCCGTGGCAGTCTACTGTCAGTTCTCTGGTCAGATCCAGACTAAGTACACCAAGGATTGATTTGGCATCAATTAAAAATCTGTTGTAATAAACATCAATATCAAAATCACATCTGCTTGCAGCATTCACAAATTCCTGCACCTCTTCAGTTGCATTTAACTTGATTTTACTCTGTGACATCGTGATCACCCTTTCTGAAAACATTCTTTGTTTTTTTCTATCAGACGCCCATATTATGTTCCACATTTCAGAATTTGTCAAGTTTTTAAATTTATCCAATTTTCATAAAACGCAGGGGTTTTATTGTATAATTTGTTTGTTTTATATATTTTTTACGGCATTGTTTTATGCACTATATATAGTTCCGCCCTATATTGGTTTTACCATTATGTGAGATTGATTCCATATATCATCGACAGGTTTCTGCATTTTTTATGAATTTTTGCGGCTTAACACTTCACAATATCTGCAAACTCCGCATTTGTATAATCCGGAATCTCCATCGGATAATTTCCATCGAAGCATGCCTTACATAAGGGCAGGCCGCCCGCCATTCCTTCCAGATAATCTGTCTGCATGTAGCCAAGAGAATCTGCTCCGATCATTTTACAGATTTCCTCTGTGCTGTGGCTGGCTGCAATGAGCTGGTCATTTGACGGCACATCAGTTCCGAAATAGCATGGATGTAAAAATGGTGGTGAACTGATACGTACGTGTACTTCCTTTGCTCCCGCCTCTTTTAACATGTGGATCAGGTTTGCAATGGTTGTTCCACGAACAATGGAATCATCCACCAGAACAATCCTCTTATCTTTTACAACAGATTCCAGCACACTCAGTTTCAGATGAACACTGGACTCACGTTCCTCCTGAGTCGGTTTGATAAATGTTCTTCCAATATAGCTGTTTTTATAGAACGCAAATGCAAACGGGATTCCTGATGCTTCGGAATATCCTTTTGCAGCAGGAAGTCCGGACTCCGGTACACCAGTTACAAGATCTGCCTCTACAGGATAAGACTTGGCAAGAGATTTACCGCCGCGGATTCTGGCATCATAGACCTTCACCCCATCAATGGTACTGTCAAGTCTTGCAAAATATATATACTCAAACACACAATGCGCACGTTTTGCAGCAGCAGACGCAAGCTCTTTATTGGACTTCAGTCCGTCTTTTGTGATCGTAAGAATCTCACCCGGCTCAATGTCACGGATAAATTCCGCACTTACAGATGTCAGTGCACAGCTCTCAGAAGCAACAACATAAGCATTTCCTCTTTTGCCGAGACATAATGGTTTCAGTCCATATGGATCGCGGACTGCGATCAGCTTTCTCGGGCTCATAACTACCAGACCATAAGCACCTTTGATCTTCTTTGCAGTCTTTAGCACTGCCTCTTCTACTGTTTTAGAATGTACACGTTCTCTTGCGATATGGAACGCAATAACCTCTGAATCTGTAGTTGTATGGAAAATCGCTCCATTCTGGATCAGTTCCCATTTCAGTTCCGGCGTATTAACCAGATTTCCGTTATGTGCAAGTGCAAGAGTTCCCTTTACATAAGATAAAACAAGGGGCTGTGCATTCTCTGCAACAGAAGCTCCTGTTGTGGAATATCTTACATGACCAATACCAATATCTCCCTCATATTTACGGACAACATCCTGTCTGAGAACTTCACTTACAAGTCCCAGATCCTTATGAAACTTCACATTTCCACGCTCTCCCTTAGTATCAGAAACTGCAAGTCCGCAGGATTCCTGTCCTCTGTGCTGCAGGGAAGTCAGTCCATAATATATGGACGGAACTACATTGCCGCCATCCAGATCATAAATCCCAAAGACGCCGCACTCTTCTTTTATTCCAGCCATCTGATTTCCTCCGATCGTATTCTCTTGTCTGACTTTAGTTTTACTTTCAAAACCCGCTGACATTGTTTTCTTATGTTTGGCGGGTTCCAAAATCAAATTATAATAATAGAAACAAATTTGTCAACCTATCCTTTTTTTGCCATATCTCAAAAATTTTTTCTGAATTTTTTCAAAAAAAGTGCTTGACATCTGTTTTCATTTCGTTTATAGTACAGCACATAAAGCAAAGGCGCTTTGGAAAGATCTACAGAGATCTCATCCAGAGCGCCTTTTTCGTTTTATAAACTTTCGTTTCATAGAAAATGTTCGATGAGGAATTTTCTATGAGACGAAAACCGCAGGCAGTCACAGAGGTGATTTGCAGCGGCACTACACATATTCAGAAAATATTGCAAACCGAAAGGAGAGTACCTATATGGCACAGAATATCCCTGAACTGTATGGCAGCCTGGTCTTCAACGACAAAGTAATGAGAAGTAAACTGCCAAAAGACATGTACAAAGCATTAAAGAAAACAATCGAGAGCGGTACACACCTTGAACTTGATGTTGCCAACTCCGTTGCTGTTGCAATGAAAGAATGGGCTACCGAGAACGGCGCTACTCATTATACTCACTGGTTCCAGCCAATGACAAACGTAACTGCCGAGAAACATGACAGCTTCATTTCTCCTACAGGAGATGGTCAGGTGATCATGGATTTCTCCGGTAAAGAACTTGTAAAAGGTGAGCCGGATGCTTCCAGTTTCCCGTCAGGCGGTCTTCGTGCCACATTCGAGGCAAGAGGATATACAGCCTGGGATCCGACATCACCGGCATTCATCAAAGACGGAACTCTTTACATTCCTACAGCATTCTGCTCCTACAGCGGAGAAGCTCTTGATAAAAAGACTCCTCTCCTTCGTTCCATGCAGACACTTGATAAAGAAGCTACAAACCTTCTCCATATAATAGGAAATAAAGATGTCAAACACGTAAATACAACTGTAGGTCCTGAACAGGAATACTTCCTGGTAGACAAGGAATTATACAAACAGAGAAAAGACCTTGTATTCTGCGGACGTACACTGATTGGCGCTCCTGCTCCTAAGGGCCAGGAAATGGAAGATCATTACTTCGGTGCTCTGAAACCACGTGTTGCAGCTTATATGCATGACCTGGATGTAGAACTCTGGAAACTTGGTATTCCTGCCAAAACAAAACATAACGAAGTTGCTCCTGCACAGCACGAGCTGGCTCCTGTATTCGATACAACAAACGTTGCAGTTGACCACAACCAGTTAACAATGGAAGTAATGAAGAAAGTTGCCGACAAGCATGGACTTGTATGCCTCCTTCATGAGAAACCATTTGAGGGAATCAACGGAAGTGGTAAACACAACAACTGGTCTATGATTACAGATACCGGTGTAAATATCCTTGATCCGGGAAAAACACCTGCTGAAAATACACAGTTCCTGATTTTCCTGACAGCTGTTATCAAAGCAGTTGATGAATACGCAGATGTACTTCGTATTTCTGTAGCAAGTGCAGGAAATGATCACCGTCTTGGTGCAAACGAGGCTCCGCCTGCTGTTGTATCCGTATTCCTGGGCGATGAACTGACAGAAGTATTAAAATCTATCGAAAATGACGAATATTTTGCAGGAAGCCGCGCAGTCCAGATGGATATCGGTGCAAAAGTACTTCCACATTTCGTAAAAGACAATACAGACAGAAACCGTACTTCACCATTCGCATTTACAGGAAACAAATTCGAATTCCGTATGCTTGGTTCCGAAGCTTCTGTTGCAAACCCGAACATTATCTTAAACACTGCTGTTGCTGAGTGCGTTCACCAGTTTGCAGAACAGTTAAAAGATGTACCGGAAGACAAGATGGAGGATGCAATCCACGAACTGATCAAGAAGACAATTATTGATCATAAACGTGTTATCTTTAACGGAAACGGTTATACAGACGAATGGATTGAAGAAGCTACGAAACGTGGTCTCTTTAACCTGAAATCTACACCGGATGCTCTTCCTCAGTGGATCGCAGATAAGAATATTGAACTCTTTACCAAATATCATATCTTCACAAAAGAAGAAATTGAATCTCGTTATGAGATCTGGCTGGAATCCTATTCCAAGATCCTTAACATTGAGTCCAATACTATGGTTGAAATGGTACAGAAGAATTTCCTTCCATCTGTATTCGCATATATCGACAAAGTTGCAGCTACTGCTGTTGCTAAAAAATCAGTTGTTTCAGATGTCAGCACAGCTTCTGAAGGAAAACTGATCAAAGAGCTGTCACAGCTTGCTGATGAGATTTCCACAGGTCTTGAGACTTTAAAAGCAGACACTGCCAAAGCGCTTGCTACAGAAGATCCTCTGGCTAATGCAAAAGCATACCAGACAGTTGTTCTTTCTGATATGGATGAACTCAGAAAGTCTGTAGACGCAGCAGAAACTCTGATTCCGGATGCACTGCTTCCATATCCTACATATGACAAGCTTCTGTTTTCCGTTTAACTAACAGGTAATAACAGGGGAATATCTTTATGAACTCTACTTCATAATTCATTATCGATTTCCTCATCCATTAATCACACGATATTTTGATGTTCCCCTGTTTTACATATAATTGATTTTAAGGTGCATTGCATACAGTCACACAAAATGTCTTTCTATCACATCAGTTATGCAATATACTATAAAATAAATATGGATTTTATATTCGCAAAAGCGCGATGAACTGGCTACATTTCCAGGCATCGCGCTTTTTGCATTTTATAAAATATGAGGAAATTTTTATGAGGGAGGAATATTATTATGGAATTTTCCGCAGTAAACACAATATGGGTGCTGGTCGGCGCCGCGCTGGTCTTCTTTATGCAGGCCGGATTTGCAATGGTAGAAACAGGCTTCACACGAGCCAAAAACGCAGGTAACATTATTATGAAAAACCTGATGGACTTCTGTATCGGAACCCCGATCTTCTGGCTGGTCGGCTTCGGTCTGATGTTTGGTGCAGGTAATGGATTTATCGGAAAGATCGGTGGTATTGCCACAGAAGCACACTATGGTTCAGGAATGCTTCCTGACGGAGTTCCTTTCTGGGCATTCTTAATCTTCCAGACAGTATTCTGTGCAACATCCGCAACAATTGTTTCCGGTGCAATGGCAGAACGTACCAAGTTCCTTTCCTATTGCATCTACAGCCTTATGATCAGTCTTGTTGTATATCCGGTATCCGGACACTGGATCTGGGGCGGTGGATTTATCAGCCAGATGGGATTTCATGATTTCGCAGGTTCCTGTGCAGTACATATGGTAGGTGGTGTGGCAG
This sequence comes from Blautia sp. MSJ-9, assembly GCF_018919065.1. Taxonomy (GTDB): domain Bacteria; phylum Bacillota; class Clostridia; order Lachnospirales; family Lachnospiraceae; genus Blautia_A. The sequence goes on from NZ_JAHLQG010000019.1 coordinate 15,524, forward strand.
CTCTGATTGGTGCTATCATCCTTGGACCTCGTATCGGTAAATATACAAAAGACGGCAAATCAAAAGCTATCCCGGGACACAACCTTACAGTTGGTGCTTTAGGTGTATTTATCCTCTGGTTCTGCTGGTTCGGATTTAACGGTGCTTCCACAGTCAGCATGGAAGGCGATGCAATTGTAAGCGCAGGTAAAATCTTCGTTACTACTAACCTTGCAGCAGCTGTTGCAACTGTAACTGTTATGATCATCACATGGGTACGTTACAAAAAACCGGATGTTTCCATGTCTCTGAATGGTTCTCTTGCAGGACTTGTAGCAATTACAGCAGGATGTGACACAGTTTCACCTACATCCGCAGCAATCATCGGTATTGCTTCCGGTTTCATCGTAGTATTTGGTATTGAATTTATTGACAAGGTTCTGAAAATCGATGACCCTGTTGGTGCTGTCGGTGTTCATGGTTTAAACGGTGCATTCGGTACTCTTGCAGTTGGTCTTTTCTCCGACGGTTCAGGCACAGACTGGAAAGGACTTCTTACAGGCGGCGGTTTCCACGGATTTGGTGTTCAGTTCACAGGTATGATCATCACAATCGCATGGGTTGTTGTTACTATGACAATTATCTTCCAGGTAATCAAACATACAATTGGACTTCGTGTTTCAGTTGAAGAAGAGATCGCAGGTCTTGACTCCAAAGAACATGGTCTTGCAAGTGCTTATGACGGTTTCGCAATGGCAGGTGTTCCGACTCCTATGGGAACTTCCGTAAAAGCTCCTGTTATTACAGCCAGACCTTCCGCTCCTGCTGAATCAGTTCCTGAACTTCCGAAAGAAGGCGTTCATAAGCTTACAAAAGTTGTTATCATCACCCGTCAGAATAAGCTTGATGAATTTATGCAGGCAATGAACGAGATCGGTGTTACAGGCATCACTATTACGAATGTTCTCGGATGCGGTGTACAGAAAGGTGCTCCATCCTACTATCGTGGTGTTGAGATGGAGATGAATCTTCTTCCTAAGATCAAGATTGAAATCGTTGTCAGCCTCGTACCTGTACAGAAAGTTATTGAAACTGCCAAAGCAGTCCTTCATACAGGCCAGATCGGTGATGGTAAAGTATTTGTATATGATATTGAAAATGTTGTTAAAATCCGTACAGGCGAAGAAGGTTATCTTGCACTGCAGGACACAAAGTAAATTATTTATAAACAATAAAGTACTATTTATAAAAGACATCAGCGAATTTATGCTGATGTCTTTTATTTTTAACGATGGAAAAAAGTCATTCTTAATTTGTACTTTTTCTTGACATAGGATCATCTTGCGTAAAGCATTTTTCAAACACACTCTAATCTCTTGTTGTTAATCCTACATACATATCTTTATACTGTTTTGCACTCTTTTCCCAGGAAACATCTTTATTCATATCGCGGATTACCATATCATCCCAGGATTTCCTGTTCTCGAAATAGAGAGTCTTTGCTCTGTTGATCGCATCGTAAAGCAGCCCGCTTTCATATCTGTCAAATGTAAAACCGTTTCCTGTATTTTCAAACATATTATAAGGCTGAACCGTATCTTTGAGTCCTCCGGTCTCTCTTACAATCGGAACTGCACCATATCTCATGGCTATAAGCTGTGTAAGTCCACATGGTTCAAATCTTGATGG
>NZ_JAHLQG010000013.1 GCF_018919065.1 Blautia sp. MSJ-9
GGCAGGGGATCATCTGCAGTAGTATTTTATAAAAAGAAGAAGGAAAAATCCATGCAGAAGTAATTTCTACAGGTATAGAATTTACTCTTGCAAGGTAGAATTTAAAAATACATTTAACCCCAAGGATATTAATGACGTATCCGGCATATAAGCAAAACGAAAATATGTTCGATTAATTGCTGCATATTTTCTTTCGCTATGTTATACTATGTGTAAGAAAGAAAATCTAATATATTATAGAATCTGCGTATGCAATATAAACTACCATATGGTATGGTCAGTGAAATACCGGCGAAAGATATTAACCCCAGAAATTGAAGAATACCTACAGAAGCTGGTGCAGCAGATTGCTGAGGATAAGAGTTTTACCGTTCATTTATTTGAATGTGGGGAAGATGATCATGTCCATTGCTTTGTATCAGCACCACCTAAGCTGTCCATAACAGCAATCGTCAAGTATCTGAAGGGAATCACCGGCAGGAAATTATTCGAACGTTTTCCGGAAATAAGAAACCAGCTGTGGAAGGGAGAGCTGTGGAACCATTCCTATTATGTGGAAACGATCGGATCTGTATCTGAGGAAAATATCCGCCGTTATATTGAACATCAGAGTAAGTCGTATTAATTCAAAATGGAGCGTGAATATCCATCCGAATGACTGTCCGAAGGGAGAAGTGGAATGTTGCTGTCACACAAAACATCAGTAAAAATCTGTCCGGAATATTCCAATATCATAGGGCATATGTGCTATGCAGCATCCAAACTCTGGAATGTCTGCAACTATGAACGTCGCCATTATAAAGAACTTGGAATGGAAAAGTATCCTGACTGGTATTATCAGAAAAAAGCACATAAAGGGGATCTGTGGTACAGGCAGCTTCCTGCCCAGACGGCACAGGAGACCTGCAAGCAGCTGGATAAAACCTGGAGATCGTTTTATGTCCTGAAGAAGACTGGCGGGATCAAAGAGCCAAATCTGCCCCGTTTTAAACAGGACAATATACCGGTCGCATATATGCAGATGGGGATCCGGCATGAGAAAGGCTCAGACCAATTACGCCTGTCTCTGTCTAAGAATTTGAAAAACTATATGGAAGAAGCTTATGGGATCCATGAAAAATTTCTATATCTTGAAAATAAGATTTTTAGGGACATGGATCGCATAAAACAGCTGCGTATCTACCCGCCGGAAAATGGAAAATGTGACATTATTGTAATCTATGAGATGAAAGAACCAGAGCAGCTTTCCCAGAATGGCCATTATTTATCTATTGATCTTGGACTTCACAATCTGATGACCTGTTATGATTCTGGAAATGGCAGGACTTTTATCCTGGGAAGAAAATACCTTTCACTTGAAAGATACTTTCACAAAGAAATCAGCAGAGTTCAAACGATATGGTATGCACAGCAGTCGGGAAGAGGTATAAAATACCCGAAATCCTCGAAACATATCCAGAAGCTTTATCGTAAAAAGCAGAACGTAGTAAAGGATTATCTTCACAAGGTGATCAGATGGATTGCGGAATACTGTAGGAAAGAAGGTATAAGCAGTGTGGTTATAGGAGATATCCGAAATATCCGTAAAGAAAACGATATGGGACACAAGACAAACCAGAAGTTTCACGGACTGCCTTATAATAAGCTGTATATCATGCTGGGATACAAATTGAAACTGTATGGGATCCAGTTGATAAAACAGGAAGAAGGTTATACCAGCCAATGCAGTCCATTATCACCAGAAGTATCAAAAAGCTATGCAGAAGCATCAAACCGAAAAGAGCGGGGCATGTATGTAGCTGACGGAGTAAGATACAATGCAGATGCAGTAGGAGCATTCAATATCCTGCGGAAATATCTTTCCGTATCCGGAAAACAGAAAGAACTGTCTGTAACCGGACTAAAGAATCCAGAAATAATAAAAGTAGCTGTATAGCCGAAAGGCAAGCAGTATTGGTGTCATGGACACACCCTGAAAAAGGCGGTATCCCGCCAGATTTCAGATACGCAGGTAACTTAGTTGCCGAGTAGTTCACAAAATCTGGGTGTATGCCTATTACAATACCAAAACATGAGCCGATAAAGAAAGTATATGTAGAAATGGTAAGGGAAATAGTAGAAAGTGAGGCGAAGAATCATGAAGACGCTGAATGATTATATGTCAATGTCCTATCGTATGGAAGTTGTAGAAGATAAAACCGAAGGAGGATTCGTAGTTTCGTATCCGGATCTCCCTGGTTGCATTACCTGTGGAGAAACAGTGGAAAGTGCAATTTCAAATGCCCTGGATGCAAAAAAAGCATGGCTTGAAGCTGCATTAGAAGAAGGGGTAGAAATCCATGAACCGAGGGAATCAGTATGAATCAGTATTGCGTATATCTTCTTTCGAGGAATGATGCGGTATTCTCAAAATAGCAATTATAAGTAAGCAGCAAAACATGTTATTGAGAGCGGAATGCACAGTAACATGGAAAGAGCCGATGAAAAAATAAGCAGTTGACAAAGAACAGGTACATTGTTATAATTGCCTACATGAACAAAGGCGTTCTTTCTATAGAAAAGTAACTGTAGAAAGTGCGTCCTTTTTTATATCACTATAAAAAGAATCTATAAAACTTCCAGACAGGACAAAACTGTATCGAAGAATCATTAAGAAAGCAAAAACAGCAGAAACTATGCTGACAAGGAGTGAATGAAAATGGGGAATTATACCAGAGAAGAAATATTACAGATGGCTGAGGAGGAAGACGTGGAATTTATCCGTCTCCAGTTCACAGATATGTTCGGAACGCTGAAAAACATCGCCATAACTGCCCGGGAACTTCCCCGTGCGCTGGATAACCGATGTATCGTAGATGGTTCCTTTATCGCAGGAATTGCAGGAGAATCTGAACCGGATATGTACTTAAGACCGGATCTTGACACTTTTGCAATTCTCCCATGGAGACCACAGCAGGGCAAAGTTGCCAGACTGTTATGCGACATCTATTGTCCGGACGGAACCCCTCATGAGAGAAGTCCGAGATATATCCTGAAGAAAACCGCCCGGGAGGCAAAGAAGGAGGGATATACCTGTCTGGTAGATCCGGAATGTGAATTTTTCCTTTTTCATACAGATGATAACGGAGTTCCGACCACTGTAACACATGAGAAGGCAGGATATCTGGATGTCAGTCCTGTGGATCTGGGTGAAAACGCAAGACGTGATATTGTATTAAATCTAGAAGACATGGGGATTGAGGTAGAATCTTCTCACCATGAAACTGCTCCTGCACAGCACGAAGTAGATTTCAAATATGGTGAAGTCCGTACTATTGCAGACCGGATCATGTCATTTAAGATGACGGTCCGTACCATTGCCAAACGCCATGGACTTCATGCGACATTTATGCCTAAACCGCGGGCAGAAGTAAACGGCTCCGGAATGCACATTCATTTCTCCTTATTTAAAGATGGAAGAAATGTATTCGTCAATCCGGGAAATCCCCAGGAATTAAGTGAAGAAGCTTATTACTTTGTAGGTGGTCTTCTGGCTCACAGCAAAGAGATGGCACTGATCACCAATCCTATCGTAAATTCCTACAAACGTCTGGTTCCAGGCTATGAAGCACCGACAGAACTGACATGGACAAAGAATAACCAGAATTCCCTGGTAAGAATTCCGGGATCCAGAGGGATGGAAACAAGGATCGAGCTGAGAAGTCCGGATGCAGCAGCAAATCCGTATCTGGTATTTGCAGTATGTCTGGCAGCAGGACTGGATGGAATCCATAAGAAGATTTATCCGACCAAGTCCTCCAGCAGAGAGCTATCTGAAACAGACCAGAAAACAATGAAGATTGAGAATCTTCCGGGAAATTTAAACGAAGCAAGTGATTACTTTGAACAGAGTGACTGGATCAAAGAAGTACTTGGAACAGAATTTTGTAAAGAATACGCAGCAGCCAAGAAAAAAGAATGGCTGCGTTATACAAGAGAAATTTCAGCTTGGGAAATCGAGGAATACTTATACAGAATTTAACCGAATCAAGTAAGTCCCCTGTGGAGATTGCGAATATCCGCTTGATCAAAATCAAACAAGTCCCCTGCGGAGGTTGCAAAAAGCAATAAGCAGTAGACGGAAACTCAGACTGTAACAGAAATAGGAGTGGCAGAGTTATGAGCAGCAGCATTGTGATTGCGTTACCGAAAATTGAAGACGCAAAGAAAATCCGCACAATACTTAACAGACATGGGCTCACAGTAGCCTCTGTCTGCAGCTCTGTCTCTAATGCGCTGGCCAGTATCTCAGAGCTTGACAGTGGTGTTCTGATATGTGGGTATAAGTTGACAGATGCCTATTATAAAGACGCTCTCGATAACTTGCCACAGTATTTTGAAATGCTGCTTCTGGCTTCTCAGCGTATTATAGATGAAGCACCGAATTCCGTCAGCACTGTACAGATGCCGATGAAAGCAAGCGTACTGATAGATACGGTCAATGACATGCTCTATCATCTGGAACGCCGGATCAAAAAAGAAAAGAAGAAACCAAAGCCCAGATCAGAAAAAGAACAGAATTATATCTCGAATGCCAAACGCCTTCTGATGGAAAAAAACCAGATGACAGAAGAGGAAGCATATCGACACATCCAGAAATGCAGCATGGATTCAGGAACCAACATGGTAGAAACTGCACAGATGCTGCTCATGCTGATGTATGATGAGATTTGATTTTTCAAACACGTTCTAAATAAAATATCCGAAAATAATAAGGAAAATTTTGTAAAAAATGACGATATTATTTTGACAGAATATGTGGTAATATACAGAATATATTTTTGTTCATATCAAGTTAGAGGCGAAATACATTTTAACCCTAACATTATATTATATATAGAAAGAACACAAACAAACATAAAATAGATAATAACAGGAAGAATGATTACAAAGGCGTAATCAGAGAGTCCAGGGGATAAGTGTCTCCGGATTTTCTGATTACGCCTTTTTGATATTCCAGGGTTTTAAGCCAAAAAGTCGTTGTGCTTGCACGAAAAGCCTTTTGAACTTGAAACCAGTGAAGATATCACAAAGGTTTTCAGAAATGAAGAAATGGAGGATGAGGAAATGGAATTTATGGATGGAACATGGAAAAAAGAAATCAATACCTGGGAGGAACTCGTAGGTAATAATCTCCTGAACCAGGAAGCCGTAATCGAAGGCGCTGTTCACAGCATCCGTAATATGGGTGATGTGGCATTTATCATTCTTAGAAGAAGGGAAGGCTTATTCCAGACAGTCTATGAAAATGAAATGGCAAATGTTTCCATTCATGAATTGAAGGAAGCAATGACGATCAGGGTGAAAGGAATCCTGCATGAAGAGGAGAGAGCACCCCACGGAAGAGAGCTTCGTATTCGTCATATTGATATTTTATCAACACCGGCAGAGCCACTTCCAATGGCAATCGACAAATGGAAACTGAACACTTCCCTGGAAGCAAAATTAAACTACAGACCGATTTCCCTGAGAAATATTCAGGAGCGTTCCAAATTTAAAATTCAGGAGGCACTGACAAAGGCATTTCGTGATTATCTCTACGGACAGGGTTTTACAGAGATTCACACTCCAAAGATCGGAGCAAGAGGAGCAGAGGGTGGAGCAAACCTTTTCAAGTTCAGCTACTTCCACAAACCTGCAGTACTTGCGCAGAGCCCACAGTTCTACAAACAGATGATGGTTGGCGTATTTGACAGAGTATTTGAGACAGGCCCCGTATTCCGGGCTGAGAAACATAATACCAAACGTCACTTAAATGAATACACCAGTCTGGACTTCGAGATGGGATATATTGACAGCTTCGAAGAAATCATGGCAATGGAAACAGGATTCCTCCAGTATGCCATGAACCTTCTGAAAACAGAATATGCAAAAGAAGTACAGATTTTGAAGCTTGAGATCCCGGATGTATCCAAAATCCCGGCAGTCCGTTTCGATGTAGCCAAGGAACTGGTATCGCAGAAATATAACCGTAAGATCAGAAATCCATTTGACCTGGAGCCGGAAGAAGAAGCACTGATCGGACAGTATTTCAAAGAAGAATATGGCTCAGATTTCGTATTTGTCACACATTATCCGTCAAAGAAACGTCCATTTTATGCAATGGATGATCCGGAAGACGCAAGATTTACTTTAAGCTTTGACCTGTTATTCAAAGGCCTTGAGATCACAACAGGCGGACAGCGTATCCATGATTACAACATGCTGGTACAGAAAATTGAAGACAGAGGTATGACGCAGGAAGGCATGGAACAGTATCTGGATACCTTCAAACATGGTATGCCGCCTCACGGTGGACTGGGAATCGGTCTGGAACGTCTGACCATGCAGCTTATCGGTGAAGAGAATGTTCGTGAAACCTGTCTTTTCCCGCGAGATATGAATCGTCTGGAACCGTAAATAAGTCAGAAACTTGGAAAGCTGTCTATATATTGACCGGAAACGGCAGGTTGATTCCGGGCAGAAAGAAATAAAAGCAATATAGAATGTTACAGGCAGTATATATAAGGAGAAAATCATGGCAAAGATCATAGATGATGAAACAATGGAAAATGTCTGCATCCTGGCCAAGCTTTCCCTCTCGGAAGAAGAAAAGGAAAAAGCAAAAGCTGAAATGCAGAAAATGCTTGATTATGTAGAGAAACTGGATGAACTGGATACATCGGAAGTAGAGCCTATGTCCCATATTTTTCAGGACGAAAACGTATTTCGTGAGGACGTTGTCACAAACGGAGACAACAAAGAAGCAATGCTGGCAAATGCACCGAAAGCAAAAGAAGGACAGTATCAGGTTCCGAAAACCATAGGATAGGAGACAGGACAATGGAGTTGGAGAAATTAACAGCCCTGCAGCTTGGGGAAAAAATAAAACAGCGTCAGGTCAGCGTCCTGGATGGAGTAAAAACTGTTTTTGAACAGATTGAGAAACAGGATTCAGAAGTACACGCTTATCTTGACACATATAAAGAAGCATACAAACGTGCAGAAGAAGTACAAAAAGGCATTGAGGACGGTACTTATACCAGTCCTCTTGCAGGCGTACCGATCGCAATCAAAGATAATATCTGTATTAATGGAAAGAAAACTACCTGTGCATCAAAGATTCTTGAGAATTTTGTGCCTCAGTATAATGCAGAAGTCATTGATCGTCTGGAAAAAGCCGGACTGGTCATTATCGGAAAAACAAACATGGATGAATTTGCCATGGGAAGTACAACAGAGACCTCCGCTTACGGCATCACCAGAAACCCATGGAATCTGGAACATGTACCAGGCGGTTCTTCAGGTGGTTCCTGTGCAGCAGTAGCAGCAGGAGAAACTTATCTGGCACTTGGTTCAGATACAGGCGGATCTATCCGTCAGCCAAGTTCCTACTGTGGTGTAACCGGAATTAAACCAACCTATGGAACAGTATCCCGTTACGGTCTTGTAGCTTATGCATCTTCCCTGGATCAGATCGGTCCTGTAGGAAAAGACGTATCTGACTGTGCAGCTCTTCTGGAGATCATCGCAGGACATGATACAAAAGACAGCACATCCATGAAAAGAGAAGATCTTCAGTTCTCCAAAGAACTGACAGGAGATATCAAGGGGATGAAATTCGGAGTTCCTGAAGAATATCTGGCAGAGGGACTTGATCTGGAAGTAAAAGCATCTTTTATGGGTGTTCTTGATACGCTGAAAGAACTGGGAGCAGAAGTAGAATTCTTCTCTATCAAAACCATGGAATACATGATTCCGGCTTATTATATTATCGCCAGTGCAGAAGCAAGTTCCAACCTGGAACGTTTCGATGGAGTGAAGTACGGTTTCCGTGCAGCAGAATATGAAGGTCTTCACGACATGTACAAAAAGACCAGAACAGCAGGTTTCGGTGAAGAAGTAAAACGCCGTATCATGCTTGGTTCCTTCGTATTAAGCTCCGGTTATTATGATGCATACTATCTGAAAGCACTCCGCACAAAAGCCCTGATCAAGAAAGAATTTGATCAGGCATTTGGCAAATATGATGTGCTCCTTGCACCTGCATCTCCATTTACAGCACCGAAGATCGGTGAAAGCTTAAAAGATCCCCTTGCCATGTATCTTGGAGATATCTACACGGTAGCAGTCAATCTCTGCGGCCTTCCGGGAATCACAGTTCCATGCGGAAAAGACAGCAAAGGTCTCCCAATCGGGATCCAGATGATCGGGGACTGCTTCATGGAAAAGAAAATCCTGCGTGCAGCACACGCCTATGAAACCAGCCGCGGCTCCTTTGCCGTGCCAGGAGAAGGAGGCACCAGATAATGAAACAGTACGAAACAGTCATAGGACTTGAAGTCCATGTAGAACTTGCAACAAAAACAAAAATTTTCTGCGGATGCTCCACTGAATTCGGAGGAGCACCCAATACACATACATGCCCGGTCTGCACAGGTATGCCGGGTTCCCTGCCTGTATTAAATAAGAAAGTAGTAGAGTTTGCCCTGAAAGCAGGTCTTGCAGCAAACTGCCAGATCCATCAGTACTGCAAATTTGACCGTAAGAACTATTTCTATCCGGACAACCCACAGAACTATCAGATCTCTCAGTTATATCTGCCAATCTGTCATGACGGATGGGTAGAGATTGAAACCTCTGCAGGCAAAAAGAAAATCCGCATCCATGAAATGCATATGGAAGAGGATGCAGGTAAACTGATTCATGATGAATGGGAAGACTGCTCTCTGGTAGACTATAACCGAAGCGGTGTCCCGTTGATCGAGATCGTATCCGAGCCGGATATGAGAAGCTCTGAGGAAGTAATCGCCTATCTTGAAAAACTCCGTTGTATGATGCAGTATCTGGGTGTATCAGACTGTAAGCTTCAGGAAGGCTCCATGCGTGCAGACGTTAACCTTTCTGTCCGTGAAGTGGGAGCAGAAGAATTCGGTACCAGAACAGAGATGAAGAATCTGAACTCTTTCAAAGCGATTGCCAGAGCTATCGAAGGTGAAAGAGAGCGCCAGATTGAGCTGATTGAAGAAGGTAAGGCAGTCACACAGGAAACCCGCCGTTGGGATGATAATAAAGAATATTCTTATGCGATGCGTTCCAAAGAGGATGCCAAGGATTACAGATATTTTCCTGATCCTGATCTTCCGCCGATTCATATTTCTGATGCATGGATCGAAAAAATCAAGGCAGAGCAGCCGGAGCTTCGCGAAGCAAAACAGGCCCGCTATCAGGAAGAATACGGACTTCCGGCTTATGACGCAGGAATCCTTACAGAATCCCGTCATCTGGCAGGACTTTTCGAAGAAACAGCAGCTATTTACGGAAATGCCAAGAAAACAGCAAACTGGTTTATGGGTGAGGTACTCCGCCTGACGAAAGATAAAGCTATGGATCCGGAACAGGTATCTTTCTCACCGAAACATCTTGCAGATCTTCTGGTAATGGTAGAAAAATCCGAAGTCAGCCCACAGAATGCCAAGAAAGTTTTTGAGAAAGTCTTTGCGGAAGACATTGATCCTGTAGCCTACATTGAGGAACATGGTCTGAAGATTGTAGAAGACACAGGACTTCTGGAAGAAACCATCAACAGGATCCTGGATGCTAACCCAGGACCACTTTCAGAACTTCTGGGAGGTAAAGATAAAGTCATGGGCTTCTTTGTAGGCCAGATCATGAAAGAGATGAAAGGCAAGGCAAATCCTGCAAGTGCGCGCGAGACACTTATGAAAGAAGTAGAGAAGCGTAAATAAAATAAATCACCCCGGACATTATGCCCGGGGTAAAAAATGTTACTGTTCACTCTGTTCACAGCAACACGCTTCGCGATGCAAAAAATATGAACCTCCTTGTACAAAGCACAAGGAGTATCGTTTGCTTCGCAAACTTAATTTATGCTAATCGCATAAATTCGCGCAGTATGTCTCGGGTTTTCTGTGACCTTCGCTCACAAAAAACACCTCGCGGGATATTACCAGTGAACAGGAATGTTAATATTAAAAATTATGCTCAGAAAACACTTTGAGACTTTACATTATTAAATAATTAAGTATAATAAAACTCGAATAAAATATATTTGCAAAGAAGACACAAATAGAAATGGAAAGGCAAAGCAGCAGCCTGTTGTAGACAGGTATATAAAAACTGCGAAACATGCCAGGGAGGAAATCAAACATGGTAACAGTAAACCACAACTATCTGAAATTACCGGGAAGCTATCTGTTTTCCACAATTGGAAAAAAAGTAAAAGCATATAAAGAAGCCAATCCACAGGCAAACGTGATCTCACTGGGAATTGGTGACGTAACTCAGCCTCTGGCTCCGGCGATCATTGAGGCACTTCATAAATCTGTAGATGAAATGGGTGATGCAGCTACATTTCATGGTTATGCACCTGATCTTGGTTATGAATTCTTAAGATCTGCCATTGCAAAGAATGACTACAAAGACAGAGGCTGTGACATTGAAGCAGACGAAATCTTTGTATCTGACGGTGCAAAGAGCGATTCCGGAAATATCCAGGAAATATTCGGACTGGATAACAAGATTGCAGTGTGCGACCCTGTATACCCAGTATATGTAGATACAAACGTAATGGCAGGCCGTACAGGAGAATACAACAAAGAACGTGGCAACTTTGATAACGTAATCTATATGCCATGTACAGCATCTAACGGCTTCCTTCCGGAATTCCCGGAAGAAGTACCGGATCTTATCTACCTTTGCTTCCCGAACAACCCGACCGGTGGTGCGATCACCAAACCGCAGCTTCAGGAATGGGTAGACTATGCAAATAAAAACGGTTCTGTAATTATCTATGATGCAGCATACGAAGCATACATCTCCGAAGAAAATGTACCGCACAGCATCTATGAGTGCGAAGGAGCAAGAACCTGCGCCATCGAGCTGCGCAGCTTCTCCAAAAATGCAGGTTTCACAGGTGTCCGTCTCGGCTTTACAGTTGTACCAAAGGATCTGGTTCGTGACGGTGTAGATCTCCACAGTCTCTGGGCAAGACGTCATGGCACAAAATTTAACGGTGCGCCATACATCGTACAGCGTGCAGGAGAGGCTGTATACTCTCCTGAAGGAAAAGCACAGCTGAAAGAACAGGTAGGTTACTACATGAGCAATGCCAAAGCTATCTATGAAGGTCTGGCATCAGCAGGCTATTCTGTATCCGGTGGTGTAAACGCTCCGTATATCTGGCTGAAAACACCTGATAAGATGACTTCCTGGGAGTTCTTTGACTATCTCCTTGAAAAAGCCAACATCGTAGGAACTCCAGGCTCAGGATTTGGTGCTCATGGTGAGGGATTCTTCCGTCTCACTGCGTTTGGAACACATGAGAATACACTGGAAGCAATTGAACGAATTAAGAATCTGTAAGTAGCTTTCTGATAGGGATGCGGCAGATGTCACTTTGATAGAGAAAATTCGAAGGAGCATGGAGAACTGATTTTTAACATTATTTTCAGAGGAATAGTTATGATATACACAGTAAAACGAATTGAGGAAGACCTGGACTTCGGTTGTGAAGAGCGACCGAAAGGCATGCCAGTCATGGCAATAGTGACGCTTATGGATTCTTCAGGCGAAGAAATAAGGATAAAAGCAGAGGATGCCATGCTCTATGAATGTAACATCAATGAAGGGAACAAGGTTTGCCTTGATGCGAATAATAAGTTAGAAAAAGTAAAATAGAAATTATAGAAGAACCAAAGAATATATTTGGATAAAGAAAACCAATGGCTTTGACTGTTATCAGTCTGCACCATTGGTTTTTTTAGTATGGTATCTGGTTTTACTTTATTTTGTTCCAGCGTTCGACACCTCCTGCTGTTTTGTTACTACCACTATATCACATATAACGTTTTGCAGCTTAATATCTCACCTTATCAGTTATCCTATGTAACCAACAGCGGTGAAGGTGAAGGACTTCTGTTCTATGGAAGCACTATCATTCCGTTCAAGGATAAGTTCGATAAGACATTAAAGCTTTACTCACTCATGACTACTAAGCCGGAAGAGGTTGAAGCCAGAAAGCAGAAGGAAATGGAAGAATAATTGTGAAAAGAGTGTGTGAATTATTGACTAGAGTGGCTTCCAATGGTATATTTAAATTACCCAACAGGTAATTTAAAAAGGAGGGCAAACGTGCAGCTACTATACAATAACAGCAAAGTTCAGAAACAATGTACCGATTTAAAAACTGCAAAAAAGTTGTTTGGCGGGAATGCTGCATTAGCAACCAGCTTATTTGCCCGAATAAATGCTATGCAGCAGGCGAATGTAATTAAGGATATAGTAATGATGCCGACGTTTCATTTTCATAAGTTGAATGGCAACATGGATGGATTTTTTGCTATAGACGTAAAAACGAGGAGAGATCCATGGCGTATTATTATTCAGCCATTAGATGAGAATGAAGAACCTTATGATCCTTGTAATATTGATGAAATTGCTGGTGTGGTTAGAATTGTTGAAGTAAAGGAGGTAAGTAACCATTATGAGTAACTATATTGAATATAATGATAAGATTGCTTTTCATCCTGGATACTATATCAAAGAAATCATTGAAGAAAGTGGACTTTCTCAGAAAGATTTTGCAAAACGATTAGATACCACGCCAAAGAATTTAAGTATTCTGGTACGTGGGGAGCAAAGCTTATCAATCGATATAGCCATGAAATTATCTCGAATGTTAGGGACTAGTGTTGAATACTGGCTGAATCTTCAGAAGAGCTATGACGCTTTGATTGCTGAGTTTGAATTATCCAAGGAATTAGAACAGGAAAGAAGAATATTCAAGTACTTTCAGTACACATATTTCAGAGAGAATTTTGGACTGCCTGATCTTCCGAGAAAAATAAATGAGCAGATTAAGTGCCTGCGTGAATTTTTAAATGTTGCATCATTATCTGTTTTCACAAAGCAAAATATGGCAGTTAGTTTCCGAAGTGCATCTGAGGATATGAAAGAGGCTAATATTGCCAGAGCAAATGCAATGGTTCAGATTGCAATTAATCAGGCACTGAAGATAGAAGCACCTAAGTTTGACAAAAAGAAGTTTGAAAAAGCTGTTGATTATGCATTGACATTAACAACACAGCATGGTGATTTTTATCCATTGATTAGGAAGGCCTTTGAAGATGCGGGAGTAATATTCGTAATACTTCCAAATCTTCCGGGTTCAGGAATAAATGGTGCAACCAAGAAAATTGGGCAGAATGTAATGCTGATGGTGAATGACAGACGTTTCTATTCAGATACATTTTGGTTTACTCTGTTCCATGAGATTGGCCATATTATTAATGGTGATTATGGAATTACGTTTGAAAATGAGCATGTTGGACAGGAGGATGCAGCAGATAAATATGCGGAAGATAAATTGATTCCTCCAGGAGAATATGAGGCTTTTGTTAAAATGAATGAGTTTAGCGAAAATGCTATCCGCAGATTTGCTGAAAGAATTGACAGAGATCCAGGTATTGTCCTTGGCCGCTTGCAAAATGATCAGATTGTTCCATTTACAAATGTTGCACTGTCAAAAGCATTAAAACACAAATACAAAGTAATAACATCATAAAAAAGTATATAACTTGAGGTCGTCTACTGTTATCCACGATAGATGGCGGAATAATAGATGCTGTGATAGAATAAAGAAAACGATTTGATGTGTAAACTGGAATTTACAGGGATGATAAGCGGTTCATTATGATATAAATTGAATATGGAAATGAAAAGGCTATTTACCGTAAAACAGTAAATGGTCTTTTTTATATTTTTTTGGGAACAAGTAGAAATGTATAGCTGGAAATATACGTTTTATCATAATCTGTGAAATAAGATGGGTTAATTCTTCGATTTACATATTTTTTAAGGTGTTCTGGCATGGTATTATGGTACTTATAAAGAACCTATTATGTTTGTTGGAGAGAGCGGTGAAAAGTTATGAAGCTATTATTTAAACAAAGGCTGTTTTCATGGTTTGACAGCTATGATATCTATGATGAAGCAGGCAACACTGTTTATGTAGTAAAGGGCCAGTTGTCCTGGGGACATAAACTTGCAATTTATGATGCTTATGGAAATGAAGTAGGAATGGTTGTTCAGAAAGTTCTTACCTTCCTTCCTAAATTTGAAATTTATAAAAACGGCAGTTATATCGGATGCTTAAGCAAAGAATTCTCATTCCTGACACCACATTATAATATTGATTATAATGGATGGCATATTGATGGAACAATTATGGAATGGGATTATAGCATTCTTGATCGAAGCGGTTATTCAATTGCACAGGTTAGTAAAGAATTGTTTCATATGACTGATACATATGTTATTGATGTGCCGGATACAGGAAATGCGTTGGATGCTCTGATGTTTGTACTTGCGATTGATGCAGAAAAATGTTCCAGGAATTAAATAGTTGATTTTGGTGCCCGTGTGATAGGGGAGAATATTTAACAGAAAAAGAAAAGAATAAATGAAAGACATATATTACAATGAGTTTCAGGAGGAATAAAAATGTTATCATTATTATTTACAATTTGTATGATTTGGTTTGTAGGAAAATTTTTTGTTTTTGGGTTAAGAGCATCTTGGGGAATTATGAAACTGCTTTGTACAGTTATTTTCTTTCCGGTAATATTGATTGGTATGGTTATAGGTGGACTGCTGTACATTGCTTTTCCATTGTTGATTGTCGGTGGTATTATAGCATTGGTAACATCACATTCATAATGGAACAGGAGAAGAAAAAGGATTATTTTAATTTTTCTTTCTCAGCATTTAAGAGTTTGAGATTGAGCCTCTGTTCTCCAGCTGTCTTATCTACCCAAAGATTCAAAGAGTCTATGGCCAAAGAAATTTCATCAAGTTTTTTACTGATATAAGCAAAATCTTTTATTTCATCATCGCTGATCTTACCGTCACGGGCAATCTGGATCAGACGACCGGTAAGAGGGTTGATTTCATTTAGACTGGCAATTGTCTCCAAAATGATATTTGACAGATCGGTCACTTCTACTTCTGGAACATAACGATAGCCAATTTCACATTTGTGAGAGCAATAATAATTGCAAAGATCTGGTCTTTTGTAGGCATCTGCCATCTGAAGGATATCATAAGGCGTAGGTTCTTGTGTTTCATATTCAAATTTTTCAATTTTTGAAGCAGAGACAGCATTCATTTTTTCACTGGCCTCTGCTCTTGTAAGTCCTGCCGCTTCTCGGCAAAGCTGATAAATTGTTTTGTTTTCCCGGGTGGATTGTTTACCCATGAGAATTTCCTCCCTGTATAGCGCTAAACATGAGGATTATCTATCTTTCAGACCACATGCTGAGCGTGTATTTCTTATATGAATTTTATTATACATAAATTATGAACTAACAACAAGTAATAGGCTTTGTAAAATTATCATTTTAACAACCGTAGCAAGAATTCCCTCACCTTTATAGGTGATGGGATGAATTGCACATTCACTTAAATGAAAAACTAAATTCCATCTGTGGATTATCTCAGTAAATATGCGAGATTAAATTCCACTTTGCACCTTAACAATTCCATTTTTTTGCCTTATAATAAACCTGTAAGCACCCA
>NZ_JAHLQG010000048.1 GCF_018919065.1 Blautia sp. MSJ-9
ATGCCGTATAAAAGCATTATATACTAAAAAAATTAAGTTGTGTATCTCCGAAAATAGAATTTAATCCCGCATAAAATCAAGGTATGTTAGAATGTAGAATTTACTTTTTCATTCAAGCTGCCATGCTAATCACTTAACACAACAATCCTCTTATCCAATTTCATTATTCTAATTATATTGTAACTCTCTACATGAACTGCGCAAATACAGATGCCCCGACAACTGTCAGCAGACCAGCAACTGCAATTGCAAGACTACTCATAGCACCTTCTACTTCACCAAGTTCCATTGCCTTGGCTGTACCAATGGCATGGGCAGAAGTTCCAAGTGCAAGGCCTTTGGCAATCGGCTCTTCGATGTGTGCCAGTTTGATCACTGTCTCTGCGATCATGTTTCCGAGAACTCCTGTGATGATGATAACTGCAACTGTGATCGTTACGATACCGCCAAGTTCTTCGGAAACGCCCATTCCGATGGCTGTTGTAATAGACTTCGGAAGAAGTGTAACATACTGCTCATGGCTCAGTCTGAACAGCTTGGCAAGAAGTAGCACGCTGACCATACTTGCGATCACACCAGAGATGATTCCGATAGCTACTGCTTTGAGGTTCTTTTTCAGAAGCTCTATCTGCTGATACAACGGAACTGCCAGGCAGACAGTCGCAGGGGTGAGCAGATAGCTGATGTACTGGCCGCTCTGATTATAAGTATCATAATCAATGTGTAATAAAGAGAGAACTGCCATTACCGCAATGATCGCGATCAGAAGCGGGTTAAAGATCGCCATCTTGAATTTTCTCTTTAAAAGAAGTCCTGCCTCATATGCGATCAGGCTGATCGCTGCGCCAAAAAATATGGAATTGCTCATAAATTGTGTCATGATTTCTTCTGTCCTTTCTTTCTGTCCATACGAATAACTGTCTGAGTAATACGCCCCGTCACAATCATAACTACAACCGTGGTAATTACAGTGATCAGAACGATCGGCACACATACAGGTTTCAGTACGCCCCATGCTGTCAGTAGTCCAACACCTGCCGGGATAAACATGACCGGCATGATCTCTATGAGAAATTCAGCTGCTTCTTTGACCTGTTCCAGCTTGATAATGTGTGTTCCCAATGCGATCAGCATGATCACCAGTCCATACACACTTGCAGGTACAGGAAGCGGGATCAGGACATGCAGTCCTTCGCCCATTGCGGATATCAGTAAAATAATCCAGAATTGTCTTACGTATTTCATTTTCAGTCTCCTCTAATTTTCGTTCTTGCATAAGCATATAAATACTTCTGCCGAAACTCTTGTCTGGTCTCTTATTCTACGACTTTTAGCAGTTCAAAACTGTTACTGTTCATATATTAACATATCCCATAATCACAGAATTTACTGTACTGCTACAGGCTTCATCATCCCATTCACCAGATCTTCATACTCCTGGGTTTCCTCAAGAGATGCTCGTCCGGTTCTCTGGATCTTTGTTACGCCAGGATATTGTCCCGGAAAAGATTCCAACATGATTCCATCGCCGTATATCTTTACTTTATCCCCATTTTCCAATACATCATCGGAAATTAATTTTCCTTTCTTATTGTAAATGCCCTCTGCCGGTATGTCTGCGCTGAAAATAGTTCCATTGTTCAGATCCACAAAAACTCCGGTCTTCAGAAATTCTCCTGTCTCGATATAGATTGCAGAAATAGCATTTGCTTCCTCTTTCTGCTCTTCCTCCCTGACCATCTGTGCCTGCTTTCCCACCATATTCCAGAAAGCACCTCCCATTACGGCAAAAATGGCAATCAGAACAATCATACCGATAATAAACTTCCAGTCTCGTTCTTTTTTACTTTTCAAATATTCAACTCCTTCATATTGGTCTAACCAATCCAGGTTCGTTACGTTTTTTTATTATAACGTATTCATCACAAATTGCAAGGCTGTTTCTGAGGAAATCCTGCTGTTTTCCTTCATATATTTATATGTTTTTTAAAAAACACAAAATAATCCGGTCTGATTCGCCTGTCTGATAAGCGAAAAAAGAAAAAGCTTTTACAGGCTTCACAGGCTTTCTGTAAAAACTTTTTCTTCAATAATTTTTTAAGAAATACGCTTATTTATACAGTGGTAAGCAGTGCCTCCATATCACCTTCCAGCTCATATTCGCCGGAACCTGCTGTAATAAAGATACTGTCACCTTTCTTCACTTCCATTGTCTCGCCGCTTGCAGTGATCTTACCTGCGCCGCTCATAACCAGTACACTTACGAAAGAAGTACCGTCAGCTTCTCCTGTCAGTTTCTTTCTTCTCAGACCGTCCAGGATTACTTTGTCTACTGTAAAATATTCGCAGGATGCAACGTGTGGTCCGAAATCTCTGTCTGTAGCTGCAGGCTCACGTTTTGTTACCCGGAGAGCTTTATCTACATGAAGTTCTCTCTCTTTTCCATCCGGTCCTTTGCGTCCGTAATCGTAGACACGGTATGTAACATTAGAGTTCTGCTGAATCTCAGCGATCAGACTTCCGGCACCGATCGCATGGATAGTGCCCGGATCAATGAAGAGTACATCCCCTTTGTGGATCATTACTCTGTTCAAAACTTCCGGCAGAGTATTGTTGCGGATACGTTCTTCGAATTCTTCCTCGGAAACTTCTCTGGAAAATCCATACAGCAGACTTGCACCTTCTGCAGCATCCATTACATACCACATTTCAGTTTTACCATACTGGCCTTCGTTTTTCAGTGCATAGGTATTGTCAGGATGTACCTGAATGGAAAGATCTTTCTTTGCATCAATAAATTTAATCAGAACCGGAAACTGCTCGAAGGACTGGCAGTCTGTTCCCAGAATCTCTTTACCGTTCTCATCAATGTACTGCTGCAGAGTTTTTCCTGCATTCTCGCCGTTTACGATATAGCTCGGTCCATCCGGATGGCAGGACAGTTCCCAGGATTCTGCCAAAGGATCTTTGTCATATTCGATCCCGAACTCTGTTCTTAATCTTGTACCGCCCCAGAGATAATCCTTGCAGCTTGGTTTTAATTTAAAAATTGCCATTTGTAAATTCCTCCATTTACTTTTGGGCACGCCTGAGAAGTTCCCCTGCGTGCCCTTTTTACTTTGCTACCTGTCTACTATTTTACTTATCAAGACAGATATTTCAATCTCTATCTGCAATTAATTTTAACTTTTCGTTTTGCGCATTCATATCATTGCCTGCCAGAGAAAACTGACTCTTTGCAACTGACTCATAATCTTCTCTGGATAACATTGAAATCACACAATTAAAGTTCAACAACTGCTTTAGATAATGCTTCCAGCTTGTCTTCGGCATCCTGTGCGTCTGCACCTTTCACACCTGCATAGTATTTGATCTTCGGCTCTGTTCCGGATGGTCTTACGCAGAACCATGCGCCATCTTCCAGTTCAAAGTACAGTACATTAGATTCTGGTAATGTCAGTGCTGAAGTCTCGCCTGTTGCGATATCTGTGCGGACGCTCTTCTTATAGTCTTCCAGTGCAGTTACCTTGAATGGACCAACCTGTTTCGGAGGCTCATTTCTCAGTGCGTCCATCAGACCATCAATCTTTGCTTTTCCTTCCATTCCCTGGAATGTCTGGAAGAAGAGGCTTTCTTTGTAGAAGCCATATTTCTGGTACAGATTCTGCATCTGCTCGCAGAGTGTGATTCCTTTTGATTTATAATAAGCTGCGGCCTCGCAGAGAGCCATAACAGCTACAACTGCATCTTTATCTCTTGCGTGAGTACCTTCCAGGCATCCATAGCTTTCTTCGTATCCAAAGAGGAATTCATGATCGTGGTTCTGCTCAAAGAATTTGATCTGCTCTCCGATATATTTGAATCCTGTCAGAGTTTCGATCAGTTCTACATTGTATTCTTTTGCGATAGCTCTTGCCATTTTTCCGGAAACGATAGTTGTTACAACTGCACCATTCTCAGGAAGCATGCCAAGTTCTTTTCTCTGGGAAAGGAGATATTCCAGGATCAGCATTCCGGACATATTTCCTGTGAAGCTTTCGTACTCTCCGGTCTTCTCATTCTTTGCATAGATTCCAAGTCTGTCTGCATCCGGGTCAGTAGCCAGAACGATATCTGCGTCTACTTCCTTCGCAAGTTTCAGAGCCAGTGTAAATGCATTCTTGTCTTCCGGGTTCGGATAGCTTACTGTCGGGAAATCTCCGTCAGGAAGTTCCTGCTCTTTTACTACATAAACGTTGTTGAATCCAAGTTCTTTCAGTACACGTCTTACCGGAATATTACCTGTTCCGTGAAGAGGTGTGTAAACGATTTTCAGCTTATCTGCCTGCTCTTTGATGGCTTCCGGACGGAGAACCAGTTTCTTAAGAGCTTCCATGTATTTGTCATCAATTTCTTCACCGATCACTTCATAAAGACCGGCTGCCTTTGCATCTTCTTCAGACATTGTCTTCACCTGGGCGAAATCTGTGATTGCCTGAACTTCAGTAATAATCTGTTTATCCTTAGGAGCTGTGATCTGCGCGCCGTCCTCCCAGTAAACTTTGTATCCGTTGTACTGTGGCGGATTGTGGCTTGCAGTTACTACCACACCAGCTGTGCAGCCTAACTCACGAAGTGCGAAAGAAAGCATTGGAGTCGGACGCAGGGATGGGAAAATGTAAGCTTTGATTCCGTTTGCTGCCATGCAGAGAGCTGTCTCTTTTGCAAATTCCGGTGACATATGTCTGGAATCAAATGCAATGGCAACACCCTTTGACTGTGCATTTTCTTTGATAATAAAGTTTGCCAGACCCTGAGTTGCTTTTCTTACTGTATAAATGTTCATACGGTTAGTGCCGGCACCCAGGATTCCTCTCAGTCCGCCTGTACCAAATTCAAGATCTTTGTAAAATCTCTCTTTGATCTCCTGAGGATCATCTGCGATGGCTTTTAACTCGGCTCTTGTATCTGCGTCAAAATACTCATCCTCACACCAACGCTGATAGGTATTATTCATGATCAGTTCGCAGCGCTGTTTTACACAGTCAGGAGAACGATGAGGATCTCTTGGTGTGTTAAACAGATAATCTTCCAGTTTATCAATTGTAGTTGTTGCCACATGCATTCTGGTATCGCAGGATGCATAATAGATATAAATATCTCCGTTCTCCTTTGCGATAGCGCCGTTTGTAAATACTACATTGGAAACATCTCCGACTCTCTCTTTTCCAAGTGGTACAAGAAATACACCGGATGGCTCAGCGATCACTTTGGAAGGATCATTCAAATCAGTTCCGAATACATAGAGGACATAACGAAGTCCTGCTGCTGTATTTCTTACACCGTGAGCAATATTGATCCAGCATTTCTTACCTCTGATCGGCACTGCACCTGCACCGTTCTTGGACTCTGTCAGAGTATGATAAATTCTCTTGCTGATAATCTTCTCCTCATCGATCACTGCATGTTCAATATCATCACAGAGACCAAATCCGATTCCTCCGCCGCTTCCTGTTTCAATGAAACCGTCCATAGGCCGTGTGTAGAATGCATATTTGCCGTCTACAAATTCTGGATGAAGAACCACATTTCTCTGCTGCGGAGAATGAAGTGTTTTCAGATTATCAAGGCGCTCCCATGTCTTGAGGTCTTTTGTTCTTACGATACCTGCTTCTGCAACTGCTGCGGAAAGATCCGGATTTGTTTTATCCTTACTCTCGGAACAGAACACACCATAAATCCAACCATCTTCATGTTTGGTCAGACGCATGTCATATACGTTTGTTTCTTCCGGGCAGGTATCCGGAAGCTGTACCGGATAATCCCAGAAATGGAATCCATCGATTCCTGTATCGCTCTCTGCTACTGCAAAGAAAGATTTACGGTCATTTCCTTCTACACGGACAACCAGATAATATTTACCGTTCAGTTCAATGGCACCGGAGTTCATCACAGCATTGATTCCAAGACGTTCCTGGAAATTCGGGTTTGTCTTCGGGTTCAGGTCATATCTCCATTCAACCGGCGCGAACTCTCTTGTCAGTACCGGATATTCGTAACGGTCATAAATTCCATTGTAAAAATCTGTCTTCTGATTTTTTCTTGCGATCAGTTTCTCTACTTTCGCTTTTTCAACGTAATACTGTTTATTCAGCATCTTTCATCCTCCTTATAACTTCCATACACATACGTCCGTTGTGATACGGGCATTTCCATGGTTCCACGATTGGTTCCTCTGCAGGTGTGTGATCTTCGTTCACATACCAGAACCACTCAGAGCCTTCTCTCGGGTCAAGCATATAAGTTTTGATGTAATTCCATACATCTTCGGCAGCCTGCAGATATTCCTTCTTCTCCGGATGTTTCTGATATCCGTTCAGGAATCCGACCACTGTCTCTGCCTGTACCCACCAGACTCTCTTTGTATCATTCACACCATTCTCACACTCGTTCATCAGAGAATGATCCACATAAGCTCTGTTATAAATATTCTCTACGATCTGTGCTGTGATTGGTGCGATCTTCGCTGTATATTTTTCGTCACCCAGTACCTCAAGACCTCTGTCCATCAGCCAGGATGTCTCAATATCATGTCCATAAGAATACAGATCAATCAGACTGTTCCATGTTCTGTCAAAAAATACTTCCTGTCTGCCAAGTTCCCTGTTGTAAACTTTGTCAGCAAAAATATCCATCATAAAGCGGAGTCTGTCGCCTGTTCTCTCATCCTTTGTCACACGATAAAACTCTGTGTACGCTTCAAAAACATGGAGAAGCGTATTCATTGTTTTCTCTGCGATAACGCCGTTCTCAGAGAGCTTGTCATTCTCTTCCGGCTCAAATTTACGGTTAAATGCTTCCAGATATCCGTACTCGTCTGTACATCTGTCCTCGATCACGTTCTGAAGTTCTCTGGCGATCTCCAACGCTTCCTCATTTCCTGTTGCATCATAATAGGAAGAAAGAGCGTAGATTGCAAACGCCTGATTATATGTATGTTTGATAGTATCTGCCGGTTTTCCGTCATATGTGACAGACCAGAAAACTCCACCAAACTCTCTGTCCAGACATTTCTCTTTCAGAAATGCATATGCATGATCTGCATCCTCTTTCAGCTTCTCCTGACCCAAAGTCATATAGGCATTGGCAAAGAACCACAGGATTCTGCTGTTTAAAATGCATCCTTTTTCATAATCCTTCTGTACCTTAAGGTCATAACCCATATAGCCATAATATCCGCCATTCTCTTCATCCCTCAGATTCTCCCAGAAAGGGATGAGCTTCTGCTTTAATTCTTCCTCAATTTCCTTTGCAAATGTACCCATTTTCTTCCTCCTGATACAAACAAGTCCCCACCCACTGCTTATTGCTTTTTTGCAAACTCAGCAGGGGACTTCCCTGATTTGGTTAAATTATTTTTACAGATGCTTTTTATCTTCATCTTATCTCTGTTTGTAAATAAAGTCCAGCAATTTCACTGCATTTTCCATATTCTCAGCTCCCTGCGCTATTGACAGTACAGGCGTCTGGATCTTTGTTTTAATATCACTGATCCTGCTTGCGGAAATGTCCACTCCATAAGGAAGTTCCTCACCTTTTGCGGTTGAATGATCCTCAAAAGAATCTGTATCTTCATCTTTATATCCGGCTGCTTTCACATACAGATCTGCATATTTTGAAGAAACACCGGGAACAGTACTGATATCCTGAAAAAAAACATAACCTGCCAGTTCTTTGTACACAGCTTCATCCGCTATGACCACATCAATCTGCTTATTATAAAGATACACTTCCAGCTTCTCAAGGCCTCCATCATCCATATAAAAGCTGTCATCGATTATTATTTTCCGATATTTTCCATCTGCGCCCAGATATTCTGTAAGCTCTTCTTTCAATTTCTCAGTTCCTTCTGTCTGTAAGACTTCATCAACCACAGCCACATAGAGTACTGTGTCTTCTTTTGACTTACTTATAAAATTCCATACAAACAGAACAACTGCCAGGATAATTCCTGTAAAAACCAGCAGCTTCACCAGATAGTAATCCAGAAAATACTGCATTCTCTGATGTCGGTTCATTTCTGACCATTTTTCTTTTTCTGTCTTTTCTTCTCTTTTCTGATAAAGATAAGCATCATCATCAAGTGCTGTTTTCTTCATTGCATCACCTTTCCGCCCGAAAGTTCAGAGATACTGCCGAGCATTTCCGGAAACCATTTACAGATTATTGCCATTCTCCCGAATCACATCTCTGTACCAATATGCAGAATCCTTCAGAATTCTCTGTTGATTTCTGAAATCCACATACACAAGCCCGAAACGCTGGGCATATCCTTCTGCCCATTCAAAGTTATCCATCAGCGACCACTGAAAATATCCTCTCAGGTCAATCTCCGAAGCTGCTCTCTTCAGCTCGTGAAGGTAACGTGCCAGAAAATCAATTCTGTTTGGATCGTGGACTTTTCCATCCAGCGAGATCACATCATGACAGGAAATTCCATTCTCAGTAATATATATTGGTTTTTGATAGCGTTCATATAAGAACTTCGGCCCCCAGTAAAGTACTTCCGGTGTTACCGGCCAGTCGATAGCTGTTCTCGGAAAACCTGCATAGCGTTTCACATCTTCCGGTTTCCCGTCAGCCCCCATGCGGACACATCTTCCATTGTAGATATTCTGTCCGTAAACATCGATGGGCTCAGAAATCAGCTTCATATCTTCTTCTGTAATCTTTGGCAGATATGGTTCATAGCGTTTCAGCCCTTCTTCCGGATAATAGCCAAGGAGAACCGGGTCTGACCACCAGGAAACATTCCATGTCCAGTTACTGTCATCCGGCTGCAGAGCAAACATTGCCTGTCTTGCCGCCTCAATATCCTCCGGCTTCTCTGTTTCCGGATAAACCATACCGCAGGTAGGTGCATAGCCAATAACAAGCGGCTGTCTGCCATACTGACGCAGCATCCGGACTGCCTGTCCATGGGCTTTCATTACATTATGTGCCATCTCAAAGGTATCGCGTAAAGGTGATTTCAGCCCTGGAGCATGTACCCCTGTCAGGAATCCAAGTCCTACAAAACACTGAGGCTCATTTAATGTAAAATAATGTGTCACTCTGTCGCTGAATCGTTCGGCTACAAGCTTTGCGTATTCGCCAAACCACTCTACGATCTGAGGATTCATCCAGCCTCCCCTTTTATAGATTTCATAGGGAAGTTCCCAGTGATACAGAGTAATGTACGGTTCAATCCCATTGTCCAGAAGCTCGTCGATCAGTGCATTATAAAACGCAATACCCTTCTCATTTACTTTTCCATATCCATCAGGAAGCACTCTTGTCCAGTCAATGGAGAAACGATAAGCCTTCAGTCCCATCTCTTTCATGATCTTTACATCTTCCGGATATCTGTGATAATGATCACAGGCAGTTTCTCCTGTATGACCTTCAAACACATGTCCCGGCTCTTTTGTATAAACATCCCAGATATGTTCTCCCTTTCCTTCGCCTTTTACAGCACCTTCTATCTGATAGGAACTGGTTGCAGTTCCCCATGCAAAATCTTCTCTGAATCCCATAATCGGTTCTCCCTGTCTATTATTCGGTAATAATGTAACTGCTATTTCACGCCACGATCAAAGACATCAGGTAAAATGGCGTTGCGTCTTTATTGTTATCCGGCAGGATTTCAATTTCTACCGTATGAGTTTTGTTTTCCCCATGGTGAAGGATTGGTTCCAGATACAGGCAGTCACCCCAGTCTTCATCGAAATTTGCATCAAGAAGTATCTCATTGGCTCTGTCCCCGTCCAACACAAGCTTTGCACGTAGTGCAGGCTTATGAATAGTTTTTCTGTACTGTACCGCAACACAGGAGCCTTCTGTCTCAAAAGCAACCTTATCTCCCGGCTTCTTTCCAATCCATCCGTTTTTAAAGTGATCCAGATGTCCTGTTTTCTCTTCTGTATCTGCCCGGAATCCTGCAAGCTCCGGAGAAATTTCCCGGATTGTCAGTCGTCTGGCATTTTCATATGCATTCTCAGTCATTGGTTCCGGGAGCGTCAGCTCATCTTCCGGTTCTGCCATATGACTTCGAACCTCTTCCAGAAATGCAATGATCTTCTCTGCCACCAGTTTATGGCCTTTATCATTTGGATGAAGACCGTCCGGTGTCAGTTCTTCTCTTGTATATTTTCCCTGCTGCATTTCCTGATACAGAGTATCTTTCATGCTGACATGAGGAACCTGATACCGGTTACCCACTGCATTGTGAAAATCCTGAGCAGTTTTTCCTGTGTCATAAAATACATTGTTCAGGATTACCACTGCAGGTTCTGATTTCCACTGAAGAAGTTTACGTATGACACCTTCATAGGTTTCCTGGAAAAATTCATCCGGTTCGTCATTCACACTGAAATCCACCACTACAAAATCCGGCTGATACATCAGCACATCCGTAACAGCTCTGGAAACTCCATAATGAGAAGTTGTTCCTCCGATCCCGCCATTTACATAGTGAAATTTCCCATTTTGAAAGGTTTCCTTCCACCAGGTAAACACTCTGTAGGCATATGTATTCTCATGCTCAGCGGCAAGGCTTCCCTGGGTAATGGAACCTCCCAGGAAACCAATGGTCAGTTCTTCGCCTCTCTGCGCTCTTGCCATACAGTTTTTCAGTCTTGAAAGATTTATCTTTTCCATCACTTCTCCCATCCCTTCACATTCAGTTTCTCTATATAATCAGCCAGCTCCTGAGACATTTCCTCTGCCTCCGGAATACGCAGATGTCCGGGAGTACCCTTTCCATTTCGTGTAAAAAGACACTGGGTGATATCCGGATGATCCAGTTCTTTCACAACTTCCCCGATTGATCTGTCCCAGGACTCATCATGGCAGAGCAGGGTTGTGCAGCAGACAATTTTGGCTTCCGGATACTGTTTCTTCAGCCCTTCTATAAATGCCTTATAATGCTCTCTCCACTGCTTTGATCTCTCACTGTTGTAGTCTTCTTTCATGTAGTCGTCCGGATGATTATCATTCTGACCGATTGCCACAATTACCACCTGCGGTGTATATTTGGAGAAATCCCACTCTGTTGCATTCCCAAACAGTGGATTATAATGTATTTTATTCCAGGCTGTTTCCATTCCGATTGCTTCCGGTTCATAAAACCAGCCGGTATGATCCCTCAGAGCAATTCCACCCTGAGCAACATCATGGATCTGCGCATTCAATCTTCTCGCAGTCATCCATGCATAAGAATACCAGCTGTTGGAATATTCGCCATTATGTTCCGGGTCTTCTTTTCCCGTGTAGTCCACAGCCTCAGATACCTCACCTGCTGATACAGAATCTCCATACACTTCGATTCTTCTTTCCGGCAACGGATCTGAATCCAAGATTTCTGCTCCCTGACCAAGCTCAAATCCCAGGAAAGTAAGTTCATGGCAGGAATCCTGTCTCTTGAAAATCATCACTTCATGTTCCGTTTTCTCTGATCCCTTTACCGGAATATCCAACAGCGCTTCCCCCTCTTTGGTAAGAAGAACGGAACTTTGCTCCCCATCCAGAAGCACTCCCAAATAATTGTTCCAATAAGCATTATGGTTCTTCACATGAACTTTCAAAACGTTTCCTGTAAATTTCATTTTTACAAATGTACACGGAAATACAAAAATCGGTTCCAGCGGATTACTCCAGTCAATTCTTCCACTGTAAATCAATTTCTTATGATCTGCTAAAATTGTCATTCTTCCTGCCCTCTGTCTTCTATAATCTCATAATCTCCCATATTACTGATCAGTACAGCGAAAATTAAGTTTCTGCTATATTCGCTGTACTAGCCGGTAAGGCAAAACAGGAGCCTCACGCCATCACACATGGCACGACGCCCCTGTCTCATCCTGTTTTATAATTGTAGGTTGATTATCTCTTTCCGATCTCTGTATCTTCTTCTGTCACAACACTGTGTTTTTTAATATAGGAAACAATCTCATCAACTTCTGTAAATGCAAGACCTACATAAGTATCTGCACATCCATAATAGATAGCAATCTTTCCGCTTTCCGCATCATGGATTGTTGCGCATGGGAATGTGACATTCGGAACAAATCCACGTTCTTCATACCATTCTTCCGGTGTGAGGAGGAAAGTATCGCAACGGTATTTCACAACAGATGGATTGTCAATATCAAGAATTGCTCCACCAATGCTGTATACATATCCATTGCAGGTTCCTGTTACACCGTGATAGAAAAGGAGCCATCCTTCAGAAGTTTCGATAGGAGCTGCACCACCGCCGATCTTTACATTCTGCCACCATTCTCTTCCTTTTCCCATTACATGGCGGTGTTTACCCCAGTATTCCATATCCGGGCTTTCGGAAATAAAGATATCACCAAATGGAGTATGTCCACTGTCACTTGGGCGAGAAAGCATCATGAATTTATCATTGATCTTTCTCGGGAAAAGAACTGCATTTCTGTTAAATGGAAGGAATGGATTTTCAATTCTTGTAAAGGTTTTGAAATCCTGTGTTTTTGCAATACCGATTGCTGCGCCATAGAAATCCTGGCACCAGATGATATAATAAGTGTCTTCTACCTTTACCAGTCTTGGATCGTATGCATATTTCGGCATAAAATCATTTCCGTTTTCATCCTTGAAAGGAATTTTTTCTTTGTCAAAATCCCAGTGGATGGCATCCTTGCTTCTTCCAAGGTAGATATATGGAATACCGTTTGTCTGTTCTCCACGGAACACACCGATGAATTCTCCTTCATATGGCATAACTGCACTGTTAAAAATACGTGCAACACCTTCTGATGGATTACGTCCGATAATCGGGTTTTCACTGTATCTCCATACCGGGATTTCTGATTTATCTTTTTTGTCAGCAGGTCTGTCCTGCCATGGCATATTAGGAACGTTTGGTCCGATGATCTTTACTTCGCTCATTTAAATAGTCCTCCTGTTAATTATTGTTAGTATTCATAGTAATATCAGCCTTTTACAGCACCCTGTGTCAGTCCACTGTAAATCTGCTTCTGACAGAGAATAAACACGATCAGAGCCGGAAGCATAGTGATAATGACACCTGCACAGATGTAGTTGTACTGATTTCCCAACGGTCCTGTAAATTTAAAAAGTGAAGTAGCTACTGTAACCAGATGGTTTTTATCCTGCAGGTAAAGGTTCGCATTATAGTATTCGTTATATACGCCAACACCTTTCAGGATCATAACTGTTATGATTGCCGGTTTCAGCAGCGGGAATAAAATTCGGAAGAATACACCAAAATAGGTACATCCATCCATAATTGCTGATTCATCCAGTGCAATGGAAATATTTTCAAAGAACTGGATAAATATGTAGATAGATATAATATCTGTTCCGCACATCATTACAATATATCCCGGAAGGAAGTTAATCCATCCAATGGTATACATGATCTGATATACGGATACCTGCATGGCAATACCAGGAAGCAGGGATGCAAAAAGGAACAGATTTCTGATCAGTCCGTTTCCTTTGAATTTAAAACGGCTCAGTACATATGCGATCATAGAGCCTGTCAGGATAGAACCGGCCAGTACAAATACCAGAATGATAAAAGAGTTTCTGAAAGCAACACCCATGTTTGCCTGTTTCCATGCCTGGATAAAGTTTTCAACATATGTCCAGCTCTTGGGAAGTGTCATAACATTGGTGGAAGCATACTCTTCCGGATTTTTAAACGCTGTGATCACACACACGACCAGCGGAAGTATTGACACAAATGCACCCAGGATCAAAGTGAAATACTTTAACACAACCAGGATTCCTTTTTTTAATTTCGCTGCTGTCATCAGTGTGTGCCCCCTTTCGCTTCCATAGCCAGACGTTTCTCACGTTTTCTGACTGTTCTGATTGCCTCCTGATCACCAACTCCGAAGAAGTATCTTTCAACCCATTTCTGAATAGCTGTGGCGATCATAATCAGAACCAACAATACAATCGCCATTGCAGATGCAAGACCAACCTTCTGATTTTCATGTGCCAGTTTATTCATGATTACAAAGTAACTTCCTGTTCCAAAGTTACCGCCTGTAATAACATAAGGTGGCTCGAACACACTCAGAGAACCAGTAATGGAAAGAATCATATTTAATACAACGATTGTTTTAATGCTTGGAAGGATTACATAACGGAATTTCGCCCATCCGTTTGCACCGTCAATCTCAGCTGCTTCATAAAGAGAAGAATCCACAGACATGATCGCACCGATGAACAATACCATCTGCTGTCCCATATATCTCCAGATAGAGGTTGCAGCTACCGAAATATTGTTAATACGTGTATCTTTCAGCCAATAAGGAAGATTATCCAGCTGAAAGCCGCACCACTGAAGTACGGTATCAAGAACGAAGCCTCTGGTATAGAAGAATTTAAATACGAAACCTACTGCAATACCACATACCAGATATGGGAAAAACATAAATCCTTTGAATAAACCGCTGCATTTTGTTTTGAAACTCAGAATAGTTGCAAAATAAAGGGCAAGTCCCAACTGGATAAAAGAGGCAAATATGTAGTAAATACTGATTTTCAAAGCCCGGAAACAATCATCTCTGGTAAACACATCAATATAGTTTTTCCAGCCTACGAATTTACGTGCTCCGATATATTTCATATCATAGAAGCTGAACTGTACCATTTTTCCAAATGGAATATAAGTAAATACAATAAGCAGGAGCAGTGGTACCAGCATAAATGTAAAAATACAGAGATTACGGTTTACTTTTCCTGATTGTATCCAGCGAACAAATCCATTCTTCTGTTTCATGAATTTCTCTCCTTTCTCCCAAAGAAATGGCAGGGATCTTTCACCCTGCCATTTGTAATGTTTCCAAAACCTCCTGTAAAGGATCACAGGTCATTTATTGTTACTGTTCACTGCCAATGTCATTAACTTAAGAGATTGTTGCTTGTTAAACGGGCAATGATCTCTCTGATACCTACTTGATATTTTCTAAAATATTACTTGACAAATACTCCTCAATATGCGGCGTTATTACT
>NZ_JAHLQG010000056.1 GCF_018919065.1 Blautia sp. MSJ-9
ACGGATGCAATGATCCAAATAGAGCTACGTCAGACCAATTACTCCCCTATATTATAATAAAATAAGTGCAGCTGTCAGAGTTAATTACTCTCCAACAACTACACTTTTATGGTACTAAATTTGAGAGCTGCCGAAACAGCTCCCAAAAACGGAAAATCAGGTTATATTATTGTATCGAATCTCCTTCAGATTCCCAGAACAGCGGATATCTTAATCTCTTTTTCCGTTTCACTGAGATCAAAGTCACCACCATCTTCCACAGTCATGTGTACCTCATACAGTACGTCTTCGGATAATGTATCCGGTGTTTCACCATCTTCTGTCTGGATATGCCATTTCTCTGCCGGAACTTCTTTCAAGGTACCATCTGCGCCATATGCATACAGCTTCATAGAACCTGTTTCCCCTGAGATTCCTTTCATACG
This sequence comes from Blautia sp. MSJ-9, assembly GCF_018919065.1. Lineage (GTDB taxonomy): Bacteria > Bacillota > Clostridia > Lachnospirales > Lachnospiraceae > Blautia_A. Next base: position 426 of record NZ_JAHLQG010000056.1, read on the forward strand.
TATTGCAACGGTCGTATTCGGATGTACATTCTCAATTGTGATCGTGTTCAGCCATCCTTCCACATCTCCCTGGCCGCCGTCTGCTTCAAATTTCTCCTGGCTTAACACATTGCGCATTGCCTGATCCAGATCCACCTTGCGGTAAGGCATTTCCGGCAGATATACAAACCTGTCCTGAAGTCTCAGAAGTTCCAGATAACCGGTCGGACAATAAAGTGAATTTCCGCTATTCCCGGCATACATACCGATAGCCATGTTATTGTATCCCGGTTTGTCAGAAATATCCATGGTAAATACAGTCTCGCCTGTCTCAAAATCAAGCATGATATACTGCCACATACCAGTTTCCAGATTCTGTACATATCCGTAGATATATCCGGTTGCTGTAGATAGTTTCATCATGGAAGTATCTGACAGATCACTTCTGCACCAGATACTCTTCATTTCGTATCCATCCTCAGTCTTAATCGTATCTACTCGTTCTATACCCGGCGCGATCATTTTATTGCCCTGTCTCAGCCAGCCCACATCATAAATATTCTCATAGCTTTGTATTGAGGAATCATTATCTGCTTCTCCAAGCTTCGCACTTCCTGCACCAAACCAGTTACATACGATCGTGCTTACTGTTCCCTCTCCATCATCATATACAATTGCAGAATTTTCCACAGACACCTGTGTACCTTCCGGAAGCTCATCTATAACAGGCATACTCGCAACCTGTTCTCCTGTTTTCATATCCACCGCAATAAGATTTACCGGATCCTGATTATCTGTAAACATAACCAGATCTTTGGTCAGAGACGGGGAACATCCACCTCCCCATGCAAGACCGCCACCTGTCGTCTCATCGCCTTCTTTGCTTTCCTTGGCACCCACACTTTTATAGGAAGTTTCCCAGACTTTTTTCACACCATTATCCGCCTGGAGCAGATAACACTTCAAATTTGTCAGAATGACCGCACCCTCCTTAGATGCCGCAATACCATTCTCTGCACCCTCTCCCGGTTCCAGTTCATATACAAACACTGCATCTGACAGATCCACATCTTCTCCATTCAAGATCTTATCGATAGCTGCACGTGAAACATAGCCAAAGGTTCCCTGCTGTTTTCTGTCGGGATAAATGCGGAAGCCTCCTGTTGCAAACCAGAGATTTCCCTCATAATCAAAAACTACAGATAACAAGTTCTGATCCAGTGTTTTTCCAAGCGCTGCCTCTGCTGCCGCTTTAATGTCGATATCCAGAACCTTCTCAAATTCCGGAAGTACATTTCCCTCCTCATCTGTAGCCTTAAGCATAAGTACCCGATTATCGTTCGTCGGACACACAATGCGATTGCTCTCATCTACAAAAGAATATGAACTCTGTATCAGATAGCTTCCATTGTCATGCTGTTTTGGTGAAAAATAGCCCAAGGTCTGTGCCTCATCTGCATTAATATCACGAATCGCCAGGCCACCCAGAAGCGGAACCACAGAATGTCCATAGGAATCAAAAAAGACTGCCGGGGAAGCATTGGGATTAACTTTTTCATAAGAAACATTGATCTCAGAATAAATATCAACAGGCAATACCTCATCTGTTGAATCTGTATTATAGCAGTCATGATGAATATTGGAATCACTTGCTGCCATATATGGATTCACATCCATAGCCTTCGGTGTAAGTGCCTTGATCGGAAGTTCTGATGCCTGACCAGCACTTTCTTCTGTCTGTGTTTCCTCTGCATATACCGTATTTACTGCCGGTTCAGATGCTATAGCTGTTATAAAAGCGATCATTGCAAGAATTAAAGCTCTTTTCTTCATATTATTTTTTCCTCCTGAGTGTTTTTTGTTATATTACTTTTCTTCGTTCAAACCAGACGGAAAGTCCTTCTTTTATTTTCTGCTCTTCCACAGGCTTCATAAAAAAATATTCTATCCGCATCCTGAACGCATGAAGCGAAAAATCAAGATCACTGCACCAGATGATCCCACATTTCGGATACAGGGAACGGAGATGTTCTGCCGCATTCAGCCCGGACACCCCTGGCAATGCAAGAAACACCACTGCCGGTACTGTTTTTCGTGTCCGCCCAAAAAACTGTTCCTGATCCTGATAGATTTCAATCAATGGAAAAACTTTCTTTTCTGTACAGTAATTTCTGATGTATTCCGCACAGCTCTGTCCTTCCTGTTCCTGATCAGTCAATATGGCAATACAATACACGACATCCCTCCTCTTCCATTTGCTGTACTCCCATTTGTTATCCTCATTATAAAAAAGTCATAAATTTTTTCAATAATTCTGTCACGAAACGGCAGAAAATGGCACGAATTGTAAATCTATGGTATTGTTTTGTGATATACTTATAGCAGAATTTTATGAAAATTGCGGGAGCTGCTTTGCAGCGAAGCAATTCGTAGATATCAAGTTAGGGGCAAAATGCCTTTTGACCCTAACATCATTTTATAAACAAAGGAAGATTTACTATGCGAATTGCAATTGTTGATGATATTTCAGAAGAACGGACACTGCTGCGAAACAGACTGGAATCTCAGTTTTCCAGGCGCAATGTCCATACAGATATATTGGAATATGAAAATGGAGAAACTTTCCTGACAGCAGCAAAGGAATGTCCGTTCACTGTGGTGTTTCTGGATATTTATATGAATGGATCCAACGGGATTGATACAGCAAAAGAACTTCGCAGATCAGATACTGACTGTCTGCTGATCTTTACAACAACTTCTACCGACCATGCATTAGAGGGATTCCAGGTCCGGGCTCTGCACTATCTTGTAAAGCCCTACAGTGAAAATGATATTTCCGCACTGGCAGATGAAATCCTTTCCCGCATCCCGGATTCCGGGAAATACATAGATGTAAAGGTAAACGGCAGCAATATTCAGATTCCTTTCCGGGAAATAATCTACGCAGAGCATTTTTCCCATATGATCCACATCCACACTGCCGGTGAAAGGGAACTGGTCACCCGTCAGTCCTTTGACTCCTTCATAACCTCCCTGAAAATGGACTCACGTTTCTATCAGTGTAACCGGGGCGTTGTGATCAATCTGGAACATGCCGTTGATTTTGAGGAAACAGGCTTTCGCCTTGATAACGGAAGCAATGTCCCGGTAAGCAGGAAGCTACTGAAAAACGCCAGACAGACATTTATGGAATTTCTGTTCCAAAGGAGGTCCTGAAATGACTGACATACTTCGCCCTGTACTTGAACTTTCCGTAATCATTCCCGGTATACTGCTGGCATATCTGCCTGTAAAAAGCTATCTGAGACAGACACCGCTTAAGCTGACAGCATGGCTTCTTCCTCTTCTTCTGGGAATCTGTATTTTGGGAGGAGCGGTTTGCTGTACCCTGCAAATTCCCACCAGATGGTTCCTGTTTCCTCTGCTGCCTGTGATTATGCTCATTTATCACAAAACGCTGAAAATCTCTGTCTGGAAATCTGTCAGTATTTTTCTTGCAGTCTTCGCAGTTTTTACATGTGTCAAAAGTTTGTCCCGGGCAGTTAATGCACTTATGACCGCAGACCTGCATATTACAGAAAATGAACTGTGGTTTCACACCGGTGCCGGGATTTTCTATAACGTGATCTGTCTGCTTTTTGTTCTGGCAGCCTGGTATCCTGCCCGCCACTGTGTACAGACAATGATCACAGACGAGAACTTTGCCCAGACCTGGTACGTATTCTGGATTCTTCCGGTAATCTTCATCGGAGTGAATCTTTTTATGATTCCTAAATACCGCAGTACTTTATATACCGGACGTGTCCTGCAGTGCTATATTGTTTTCAGTCTTGTATCGCTCATAATCCTGCTCCTGTTTTATGCCATGTTTCTTATGATGGCAGTCAGCCTGAACAGAAATGCCAGACTTCAGCAGGAGAACCATTTTCTTTCCCTCCAGCAGGAAAGATACGAGAATCTCTGCATGGCTATTGAAGAAGCCAGACAGGCGCGTCACGATATCCGGCATCACTTTGTGCAGTTATCCTCTCTGGCAGAACAGGGTGACATGGAAAAGATCAAAAAATATCTCTCCGCTGCAACCGGAAAAATCTCTGACTATAACCTGCATTTCTGTGAAAATCAGGCTGTTGACAGTGTTTTCGGATATTATTCCACCCTTGCAGAAAGAGAAAACATTCCTTTTCATGCACTGGTTTCCCTGCCTGCTGATCTTTCCATAGATGAGATTAATCTGTGCCTTGTGTTTTCCAATCTGCTGGAAAATGCCATCCAGGCAAGTGTAAAAACAGAACCTGCCCGCAGAAAGATTAATGTGGAAGTTTATCCCCACCATAATCATCTCCTTCTGATCCATGTGGAGAATACCTTCGATGGCAAAATACAGCAAAAAAACAATATTTTCCAATCCTCCAAACACTCCGGAAACGGAATAGGAATCGAATCTGTCCGCCACATTACCGACAAAAACGGCGGTGCATGCAGTTTCACCTATGAAAACGGGATTTTCTCTGCAAAAGTTATGCTGAGTATTTGATTTTATTATCTTTACTCAGCACTACTTTGCAGTTTTTTCTGCTCCGACAGCAGATGACCTGTATTTACTTATACTATCCATACGGGCACTGGAATCAGCCTTTTATTTATACACTTCCCTTAGTCGAGATACATACAAATGTCAATTTTTATTCGGTTGCATCCGAGTCAATTGTGACCGAATAAAAATTTTAGATTTACGATTTTTTTAATATCATACACATAATAATCCACCCGGGTCGCTTTTCGCATGATCGTCACTATATTTTCCCTTTCAGAAATCGTTACTTTCTCCTGCTTTTCTTCCATCTCACTGTTCTGCACTTCCCGGACAAACTTTTTCTCTTCCTAAACAGTCTAACGATTTAAACAATGCATTTAAAGATTCTGATCTGAACCAGTCTATTTTTGAAACAACTATCTGAACAACAGTTGTGTTTTTCGTATTTTAGAGCAAGGATATAAAAATTAAGCAGGTACCTGTTCAAGTACCTGCTTAATCTAATTCACCACTTTTTTCCCAACAATATTTACACGAAAATACTCAATTCTGTAATCATCATCGCCGGTCTTATCTTCTTTCAGAATATCAATGGCGCCAAATCTATTATCTACAGTGAAAAACAATACTTCATAGTGTCTGTATAATGTTACCAATGTATAACGTAACCCTACAAAATCAATCTGCCAAGCCAAAAAGGATTATGTTCCTATTATTCTTTTTTTCTCTATCTGGACAGCTCTTATTAATAGAATACCAATTATAAATAAATCCCCCCATATAAAGGGAATAACTATTTTACTTCTTACAATTTTAATAGTTCCAGATAAATCCAACGGTTCATAAATATAAACTTTAATGTTTTCCGTAGAATAATCCCTGAAATCCTTCGGAACATTGACATGATAATGCTTATCCTTATATTTAAATGATACAGCGACATGAAATTTTGAAAAATTCGCACCATATTTGTTTGTAATTCCTCGGTCTGTTACTGCTGTTATTTCCTGTAAAGTATTTTTTTTATTATGACATGTGAAATAATTGTAATTTGAAATATAAAAACTATAAATAACAGCAAACACCCAAATGCTCCATATGATTACCCATTTAGTTTTAGGACTATCAAAAATCTTCATCTATCATCATCCTGTCAATATATCGTCCATTTAAACTTGTTCCCAAAACAACAACTAAAATTCATCCATATATTCCTGTATTGTATATCAATTATATCTTCTGTAAAAAAGAAGGCCATTGCAAAACGCAACAGCCTTAGAGCGTGTTTGAAAAATTATTCCATACACTCATTCAGAATTGAAGCCATCTTATCGATATGTTCTTTTGTGATCACAAGCGGAGGTACGATTCTCAGTACATCACTGCCTGCGGAAATCACCAGCAGTCCTTTTGCCAGCGCAGCCTTTACAACTTCACCTACAGGGCGGCCCTGGATCACGATTCCCTGCATGAAGCCCATGCCTCGTCTTGTTGCAGCGCATTCATGTTTTGCAACAATTTCATCCAGTTTCTGTTCCAGATATGGAGTCATTTCCTGTACATGTTCAATGATCTTATCATTCTCATAAATGTCAAATACTTTGCTGACTGCAGCACATACAAACGGGTTTCCGCCATAAGTAGTGCCATGATCACCTGGCTCCAGAGAAGCTTTGGCAGCTTTTTCGCCCAGTACAAACGCACCTACCGGCACACCACATCCAAGAGCCTTGGCACTTGTCATAATATCCGGCTGTACACCGTATGCCTGCCATGCAAAATAATGTCCGGTTCTTCCCATACCGCACTGAATCTCATCGAAGATCAGCATAATATCTTTCTCATCACAGATCTGACGCAGACCTTCCAGAAATTCTTTCTTTGCCGGATAGATACCACCCTCACCCTGAACAACCTCAGTGATAATTGCGCAGGTCTTATCTGTGATCTGAGCCTTTACGCTCTCAAGGTTATTGAAATCCGCAAACTTCACACCACCCATCAGAGGCTCAAAGGGCTCTCTGTAATGAGCAGTTCCTGTCACGGAAAGTGCTCCGATACTTCTTCCATGGAATGAATGGTTCATGGCAATGATCTCATGATCTGCATGTCCGTCACGTACATATGCATATTTCTTAGCTGCTTTTAAAGCACCTTCAATTGCTTCTGTACCACTGTTGGTAAAGAATGCCTTGCTCATTTTACTTGCCTTTACCAGCTTCGCACCTGCTTCGATAATCGGCTCATTGTAATATAAGTTGGAAATATGCATCAGCTTATCAATCTGATCTTTTAATGCTTCATCATATCCCGGATAGTGATATCCCAGAGAATTTACAGCAATACCTGCTGCAAAATCCAGATATTCCTTTCCCTCGGAATCATATAAATAACATCCCTGTCCCTTTTCAAAAACAACAGGAAAACGATTATAGGTGTGAAGGATACTCTCTTCAGATTCCTTCATCTGTTCATTCATGTTCATTGTAATATTTCTCCCCGTCTTCTCTCAGAATCGCAGTACCAATACCTTTGTTTGTAAAGATCTCCAGCAGTAAGCTGTGAGGAATTCTTCCGTCAAGGATATGGACTCTGTTAACGCCTTCTTCAATGGCATCAATACAGTTTTTCAGCTTCGGAATCATACCTCCGCCTACATAACCGTCATCGATCAGTTTCTGTGCTTCATCTACATGAAGTTCAGAGATCAGGCTGGACGGATCATCCTTGTCTTTATAAACGCCTTCAATATCAGAAAGGAATGCAAGCTTCTCAGCATGAACAGCCTCTGCAATGGCACATGCAGCATCATCCGCATTAATATTATAAGTAGCGAACTCATCGTCATAACCTACCGGGAAAATGATCGGCAGGAAATCTTTCTCCAGAAGATCTTCCAGGATCTTCGGCTCAACCTTTGTAACTTCACCAACAAATCCGATATCTCCGCCCTCTGTCTGTTTCTTGCGGCATTTCAGCAGACCACCGTCTTTACCACTGATACCAACAGCATTTACGCCAAGAGATTCCACCATGGCAACCAGTTCCTTGTTCACCTTCGCAAGAACCATCTCTGCAATCTCCATAGTATCTTTATCTGTGACACGAAGACCGTTAATAAATTTCGGCTCCATACCAACCTTGCCAACCCAGCGGCTGATTTCCTTGCCACCGCCATGAACGATGATCGGTTTGAAACCAACCAGTTTCAAAAGAACTACGTCTTTGATAACATTCTTCTTCAGTTCATCGTCCAGCATAGCGCTTCCGCCGTACTTTATAACTACGATCTTACGATTAAATCTCTGAATATAAGGAAGCGCCTCGATCAGCACCTCTGCCTTGTCCAAGTATTTCTGATTAACCATTTATCTTTCTCCTTATTCCCTGTATCTGTCTGAAAAATAAATCTTTCTTTTACCATAGAAAAATACCAATCTCTGTTTTTCAGACGAATCTTTGTAATCTATTTTACAATCTGACTGCCATCCTATCTGTTCTGACCAGAATCATTTCATTCTGTCTCAGTCAACAGCAGCTTATCCATTTCCTTTATTATGAACGGTAATCTGCATTAATCTTTACATAATCATATGTCAGATCACAGCCCCATGCAGTTGCTGTAGCATCACCCATCTTCACATCAGCGATCGCTGTAACAGCTTCCTCTGAAAGAATCTTAGTAGCTTCTTCCTCACTGTAATCTGTAGCAACACCGTTTTCAATAATCTTAATCTTTCCGGCCTTGCTTTCAAAATAAAGGTCAACTTTCTCCGGATCAAACTGCGCACCTGAATATCCCATCGCGCAAAGAATTCTTCCCCAGTTTGCATCATGGCCATAGATAGCAGCTTTTGTCAGAGAAGAAGTAACAACAGATTTACTTAATGTAACCGCCTGCTCCTTAGACTCAGCACCAATGATCTTCACTTCAAATAAAGCAGTCGCACCCTCACCATCACCGGCAATCTTCTTAGCCAGAGAAGTATTGATATAATTCAGTGCAGCCTTAAAAGTCTCATAATCTTCGCCCTTCTCTGTAATCTCCGGATTCTCAGCCAGACCATTTGCCAGAAGAAGAACGGTATCATTTGTAGAAGTATCACCGTCTACAGAAACCATATTGTAAGTATCTTTTACATCTTCACTCAGTGCTTCCTGCAGCATCTTCTTGGAAATCTTAGCATCAGTAGTAACAAAACCAAGCATCGTGCACATATTCGGATGAATCATACCAGATCCTTTGCACATACCGCCAATGGTAACTGTCTTGCCACCGATTTCAATCTGAACAGCAACTTCTTTCTTCTTTGTATCAGTAGTCATAATTGCCTTCGCAGCTTCTGTACCTGCTTCCAGAGAACCATCCAGCTTCGGAGCCATCATCTTTACTCCATTTTTAATACGATCGATTGGAACCTGCATACCGATAACACCAGTAGAAGCAACCAACACACTATCAGCAGCTACATTTAAAACTTCTGCTGCAGCATCTGCGGTTTCCTTACAATATCCATAACCTTCCGCACCAGTACATGCATTTGCAATACCACTGTTACAGATCACAGCCTGCGCATACGGATGATTATAAACAATATCCTGATCCCATTTAACAGGAGCAGCCTTCACAACATTTGTAGTAAAAGTACCCGCTGCCACACAAGGCACCTCACTGTAAACCATTGCCATATCAGTTCTGCCCTTATATTTAATCTCAGCCGCTGCAGCCGCTGCCTGGAAACCCTTCGCCGCTGTAACGCCACCTTCAACAATCTTCATAATTACATATCCTCCTAAAATTCCACAACTTCTCTCTTCAGGACCTGCCGCAGGTTCCCTGCGCAGTCCCGTCCAGTTACTGGAAAAATCAGCTCCGGAAATTATTTGTTTTTGAACGCATTTGCAGGGGCTGTAGTAACTCTTAGTGCTCGGGAATTTGCGTTATGAGGCGGCTGCATCACTGTCTGAACGAAGTTTGCAACGGCGCGAGTTTGACAAGACGCCTCATGCTTTTAGCAAATTCCCGAACACTTAGAGTTAGTAAGCCCCGAAACCGCGTTCAAAAACAAATAATTTTCGGAGCGTCCCCTTTAAGTCAATTATCTATCACGGACACATCGGTACCTGAAGCAGTCCCTCAGATTCCTTAAATCCAAACAGCAGGTTCATATTCTGAACAGCCTGTCCAGCGGCACCTTTTACAAGGTTATCCATAGCGCCCATCATAATTACTCTGTGAGTTCTAGGATCAATCTTGAAGTTCACATCTACATAGTTACTTCCTTCCACGCACTTAGTCTGCGGACACACATCCTTATCCAGCACACGAACGAAAGTCTCATTCTCATAATATTTATCATAAATTGCCTTCACTTCTTCATAAGAAACATCCTTAGTCAGAGAAGCATAAGCAGTTACCAGAATACCACGGTTCATCGGGATCAGGTGTGGTGTGAAGTTAATCAGAACTTCTTTACCGCATGCATATCCAAGCTGGTCCTCAATCTCCGGTGTATGTCTGTGAGTTGCAACACCATAAGCCTTGATGTTCTCATTTACTTCACAGAACAGATTCGCAACTTTCGCTCCACGTCCGGCTCCTGAAGTACCGGACTTCGCATCAATAATAATCGTGGACGGATCGATCAGTCCTTCTTTGATCAGCGGATAAATAGAAAGTGTAGAACAAGTCGGATAACATCCAGGGTTCGCGATCAGTCTTGCCTTCTTGATATCCTCACGGTTGATCTCACATAATCCGTAAACAGCTTCATCAATAAACTGCGGAGCCTTATGCTCGATACCATACCATTTCTCATATTTCTTCACATCTTTAATACGGAAGTCTGCACTCAGGTCAATGACTTTCGCTTTGGAAAGAATTCCTTCATTAATTAAAGAAGCGCAAAGTCCCTGAGGAGTTGCTGTGAAGATCACATCTACTTCATCAGCTAACGCTTCCATATTATCATCCATACATTTCGCATCTACCAGTTTAAAAAAGTTCTGATAAACATCCGCATATTTCTGGTCAATGTAACTTCTTGAACCATACCATGCAATTTCTACATCTTTATGTCCCAGAAGCAGTCTCACGATCTCGTTACCTGCATATCCTGTGGCACCGATAATTCCTGCTTTAATCATAATAATTTCCTCCATCTTTCGCCTTATCGGCAAGGTTTATTTTCCATTTTTCTTTTGCTCTTCTATTTCATGCTGTTGAGTATATCTTAGTTCTTTTTTTCTTATCTGTGAAGTTCTTTTTTATTGACGCCATTCTAGCTATATCTGCCGGCAATAAGTTCAACAGCATTGTAAAACTTTACTTTATCAGAGCGCTGGACTAATTATACATCTTACCTGCATAATATGCAATAGTCATTTTCCAATGTTTTTACATGGATTTTAATTTAGATTGTTCATTTTACCTTGTTTTTACCTATATTATGTTGCATATTTATGCAAAAATGAGTAAAACTTTTTTGTATTTTTCTATTGCATATTTATAAAAAAAGGTGTATATTATCACTTGTTAAGCGGAGTCGCAGGAATTCATCCTGTTCCGCATTGAATATTTATTCAAAAATTTAAATCAGAAATTCCCGCATTTATTCAAAAATAATGCGCTGAACTCCCGACCTATTCATTTACTTTCAGCAAACGGATATCTCAGGAAATTTTTACAAATTAAGAAAATAATAAAATCCAATTTCAGGAGGAATACAATCATGAAAGAAAAAGTCGTTTTAGCATACTCAGGCGGTCTTGATACCACAGCCTTAATCCCGTGGTTAAAAGAAACTTTTGATTACGACGTTGTCTGCTGCTGTGTAAACTGCGGTCAGGGAAACGAACTGGACGGACTGGATGAAAGAGCAAAACTTTCCGGTGCTTCCAAATTATATATTGAAGATATCGTAGATGAATTCTGTGATGATTTCATCGTTCCATGTGTACAGGCAGGTGCTGTATATGAGCATAAATATCTCCTTGGTACATCCATGGCACGTCCGGCAATCGCTAAGAAATTAGTTGAGATTGCACGTAAAGAAGGCGCTGTTGCTATCTGCCACGGTGCTACAGGTAAAGGTAATGACCAGATCCGTTTCGAACTTGGTATCAAAGCTCTTGCTCCGGATATCAAGATCATCGCTCCATGGCGTATGACAGACAAATGGACAATGCAGTCCCGTGAAGATGAGATCGCATTCTGCAAAGCTCACGGCATTGACCTTCCATTCGATGCAAGCCACAGCTACAGCCGTGACAGAAACTTATGGCACATCAGCCATGAAGGTCTGGAACTGGAAGATCCTTCCCAGGCTCCAAACTATGACAACATGCTTGTTTTAGGTGTTACACCTGAGAAAGCTCCTGATAAAGAAACAGAAGTTACAATGACATTCGAACAGGGTGTTCCGAAAACATTAAACGGAAAAGAAATGAAAGTTTCCGAGATCATCACTGAGCTTAACAAATTAGGCGGCGAGAACGGTATCGGTATCGTTGATATCGTTGAGAACCGTGTCGTTGGTATGAAATCCCGTGGTGTATATGAGACTCCTGGCGGAACAATCCTGATGGCCGCTCATGAACAGCTCGAAGAACTCACACTTGACCGTGAGACAATGGAAACAAAGAAGAAACTTGGCAGCCAGTTCGCACAGGTTGTTTACGAAGGAAAATGGTACACGCCACTTCGTGAAGCAATCCAGGCATTCGTTGAGTCCACTCAGAAATATGTAACAGGTGAAGTGAAATTCAAACTGTACAAAGGTAACATCATCAAAGCTGGTACAACTTCTCCATACAGCCTGTACAACGAATCTCTTGCATCCTTCACAACAGGTGACCTTTATGACCACCACGATGCAGACGGATTTATCACACTGTTCGGACTTCCACTGAAAGTTCGTGCTATGATGTTAAAAGAAGTTGAGCAGAACAAAAAATAATTAAATAAAATTATTTACAGCCAGATGAGTGATTTCACCCATCTGGCTGTTTCTATATCAATCGAGTAGGAGGGAAAATTAAATAAATTTTCCCGACCTCTCACACCACCGTGCGTACCGTTCGGTACACGGCGGTTCAATCAACTTAACAAGTAACACACCTTTCGGTGTAGTAATCT
>NZ_JAHLQG010000023.1 GCF_018919065.1 Blautia sp. MSJ-9
AAATCTATTTGAATTGTCTCTTTTCAAGAAACAATTATTTCCGACAGCTCAACTAATATAACACCAGAGATGACTAATGTCAACAGTTAATTTCATAATTTGACAAACTTTTTTATTTCGTCCAAAAATCTATTAGTCTCATGCCTCCCCCTGTATCTACCAATAAATCCCCCTCTTCTACCACATATATGTATAGTCCGCTTCTTCCTATACTATATATAAGAAAAAGCTACCACCCAAACAACCAGTCCCAACCAATAACCAGCAAGTGCCAATAATTCTTTTCGGCGACATTTGCAGGGCCTTTAGAAAATCTTAGCCTCGGGAAATCTGCGTTATTCGCAAATCACTCACTGTCTGAGCGCAGCGAGTTTGAGTTATTTGCGAATGCTTTTAGCAGATTTCTCGAGGCTTAGCTTTTCTTAAGACCCGAAACCGAGCCGAAAAGAATTATTGGCACTTGCGTCCCTATTCAACTATTCACCTATTCTTATACAAACAAGCCACCGCCGCCCACAAATTCTGATTCCTCTGATACATCGGCTGATACTCCTCTATCGGCATAGGGCACTCACTCCCCCCATTCTCTATCGTAACCGCCGGAATCCCCAGATTCAGTACAAAATAATCACTACATCCCGCCGCATCTGTAGAATCCTGCACTGTAGAATGCATTTCATACCCCGTTACACCAGACACACACTGTGCCAACTCCTGATCTGCATCCAATACAGTACCCTGACTGCCATAATTCCAGTAAATTAAATTTCCATAAGAATGATATGCAATACAGCAATCCAGATCATAATTCTGTGCGACACTTAACACTGCCTGCGATTCCGGTTCGCTTGCAGGAGCAGTTCCCTTATAACACTCCGTAGAAGGACCAGATGCTCCTATATAAGTATCCCACCCTGCATCAAAATTTCTATTCAGATCAACACCTTCCGCATTTGCCTTCCACGTCCGAAAATACTGTGTTATATCTGAACTTCCCTTTCCATTCGCAAGATCTGTTTGATAACATTCTTCAAGCCTACTCTTCAGGTTGTCATCAGAAATTCCATCTACTCCATCCTGACTAATTGTTACTCCATCAGGATTTACCATCGGAATAATATGCAGACAAACATTTTCAAATATTTCTTTCCAAGTCTGATCTGCATAACTCCGATTTTCCAATCCACTCAGGTAATCCTCTATCTGATTCATAGCCAGCACTGTATTCATATATTCTCTCGCATGCATCGTTGCCTGAATCAGAATATGATGCTCCGCATCTACATCTCCCAGAATTACTTCTGTGATATCTCTTCCATCTGCTGTTGTCCCTAATGAATCCACCACCATTTGTCCCGGGTATCGTTCCTGCAAAGCTGCCAGATCCTGCTGCATCTGGTCGTATGAATATTTTAGATTACTTACCTGTACAATTGGAATTATTATTTCTGAAGCCTTTATTGTAAATGTTCCCGAAATTCCCAACAGCATTCCTACTACTCCAAATATAATCTTTTTATATAATATCCTTTTCATAAAAACTTTTTACTCAAATTCCAAATAATTTGCTAATGAATATCCGTGATTTCCCATATAATAAATTTCGTAAAATCCATTTGACGCAGTTCTTACATAGCTTACTGTCGCACCTAATGGAATCTGACAAATCTCCCCTGAATCCACATCCGGCTGTGGACGTAAGGTAATGCTCTCATTGCAATTCACTACTCTACATGTAGAATAGCTTGAATTACCAGAAGATGATGACAAATAACTTGCCAATGAATATCCTGTATTTCCATTATAAGAAATATAATAGAAACCATTAGAAGCTGTACTGATAAATGACACTGCTGCACCTAATGGAATCTGACAGATTTCTCCGGAGTTTACATCTGGCTGCGGACGTAAAGTGATGCTTTCATTACAATTCACTACATAATAAGTTTCATAATTTGCTGTATTTATCTGCCCTGAAGTTGCCGCTGCAGTTTCTGACGGTTTTGTTGTGGATAAATAAGACGCTAATGCATATCCTGTATTTCCATTATAAATAACCTTATAAAATCCATTTTCTGCTGCTCCTACATAACTTACAGCAGAACCTAATGGAATCTGAGTAATTTCTCCAGAGTTTACATCCGGCTTTGGACGTAAAGTAATGCTCTGTTTGCAGTTCACTACATAATAAGTTACATACTGATTCTGTGATGTTGTCTGCTGACTGGCAACAGGCGCTGTCTGCTCTACCTTCTGCGGCACAGGAGTTGCTGTTGGTTCCGGTGTTGGTGTTGCTGTAGGATCTACCTTTTTCGTCTCTTCTTTTGCTTTTTTTGTTTCTTTCTCTGTTGTTTCCTTTTTGGTTGTTTCTTCCTTTGTCTCAGCAGTCTCCGTTGTTTCTGTTTCCTTTTTATTTTTGTTTTCCATATTTATTGACACTGTACATCCACTCATAGACACTGTTAAAGCCAATGCCAGTGCACTGGCGAATATTCTTACCTTTCTCCTCTTCATCTTATAAGACCTCCGTTATCTTTTGATATATTTATCTTATCATATTTTTGTGATTTTGACTGTGTTTTATGCTGAAATAACTGGTTTATCGGATGAATGACCTGTTTTATATAGAAATAAGTATCTCTATAATAAATAAAATGCTCTCTTTCTAGCAGAATGAGATATATTATTTCCCATAACTACATAAAAGAGAGCATATCATAGAACCTTTTCGTCTTTAATTTTACTTTAGTAATTCCGAACTATCTATTCCCTATCATTTTGTTCTTAACCGAATCTTAGAACTATCTACCCATCCGGTTTTACCATTTACAGAAATCTGAACACAATTGTTATACCATTTTTTTAAAATTACAGTATCATTTCTTTTAACCCTGGGGCCATTCTGATCTGTTAATTTTACTGATTTACTTGTTGAAAAAGAATTCAATGCCTCACATGTTTTGCTGCCTCCAATGGTGGCATAGTCTGACATTAATGTTGCCTTTCCATTTTTTAATGTATATTTATAAATCCATGTTATTGGCGTCGGAAAATTAAATTCTTTTTCTGGAAACATTGGCATTGTTCCTTTTCTTTCATATTTCTTCATATATAATATATTTCCAGAAAATTTTAACGGACTGGTATCACTTGTAATTTCCTCTTTAAATGTAGAAATTTCTTCAAATTTATTACTCTGATATTTATATGCGGCACTCGAAGTACCACCATATTGAAAATAATGCTTAATCAAATAAACATTATTTTTTCCACCATTACACAAATAAAACCATCCACCTCTTGCCATAAATATCTTCTGTACATATTTTCCATTTAAATAAATTCTAACATCTCCTCTGGTTTTATCATCCATAAATTTAAATGTATCTTTTTTTCCATTTCCAGTTACATCATATTTGGTATATGTTGTATTTTTACTTAATTTTACCATTCCATTATCTGCTGCCTGTGCACTTACCGGCAACAAGCCAAACACCATAATTGCCATCATAAGTACTGCAAGTATTTTTTTCTTAACATTCATTTTTCATCCCTCTTTTCACAAAAATTCTACAAATATTTATATATACATAGAAGAGGCACATCTGCCTCTTCTATGTATGCTGAATTTCTATCTCGCATCTTTAATCACAATACTTTTATCAGAACAATCAAACCAACCCTTTTCTCCCCTATAAGAAACCTGGCATATAATTTTCAGATTCCTATCAATGTAGAATTTTTCTACTTTAAATTGATGACCTGGTCTTATAGCTGGTCCATCATAATCAGCAAGACCTGGCGTTGTACTTGTAAATAGTCCTCTTATAGAGTAAAAATTCAAAGTACTTTTATCCTTTACTTCTACTTCTTGCGGTAAATTAATACTAATTGCACCATTTCCAAATCTAAATGAAACAAGCATTCCAATATCCTGCTTTGATTCCCGAAATGATGCAAGCATTCCATAATTCCTTTTTTCCGCCACGGTAGAACACATGTAAAGCATATCTCCTTTTGTGTATCTCGGATACATTTTTTCAAATTCTATTTTTCCATAATTCCTAGGACGGATTGACCTAAATGCTCCTCTCTGATAATAATATGCTTTTGTAGACGCTTGGCCACTACGTGAAATTGTAGAAGCGACTAAATAAGTGTTATCATTTTCGACATTAAATAATACTAAATACGAATACGCACATGAAGGTTTTGATATTTGCTGTTTTTTTCCATTTATATATATTATAAAGTAACGGCTTGTTGGCTTTTTATATTCAATTACATCCTTTTTTCCATCACCATCTAAATCATATTTATCACATTTCACATTACCTGTTCTAGTACTAAACCAATATGCACTTGATCCACTACTTTCTGCCGCCTGCACATTCATTGGCAACAGTCCAAACACCATAACTGCCATCATAACCAGCGCAATTAATCTCTTTCTAATTTTCATTTTCTTTTCCTCCTGTTTATAAAGTCTTTTTATCTGGCGTTTTTCCTAATTACCCTCTCTCCCTTTCCTGTTCCCCAACGCTTCCATCTCAGCATTATAAACATTCCTCGCCAGATGTCTGAGAGTGTCTGCGATATAACGTATATTTACCGCTGTATCCTTAATATTATTTTTCAGCAAATCCTCCTTTCCCAAAAATGCTATTGCACTTTCTCCATTCCAGGCGGAAGCCAGAGTTTTCATGGATTCTTCCATAGAATTCTCTGAAATTCTGCGCAGACAGTCAGCTACATCATCCAGCTTATCCGCCTGTGTTAACGCCTGTTGAAAATTGTATTGTATCTCCTGTCTGTCACACATGACTTCTTCCCCTTTCCACTAGGCACATGCCATTGCCATAATAGCCTTAATCAATCAAATTACTGGACCACGGCGCTGCCTTTGGTTTCTCTTCTGTTTCACGGTAAATATTCGCAACTTTCCGGAGTGTTGCCGGGTATTCTTTTAATCTGGTAAGGATTTCTTCCATATCCTCTTTCTGCTCCAGAAACACTTTTCGATTAAGTTCTGCCGCTTCTCCATTCCAGTAATATTCTGTTCTGTTAATTGTGTCCTGTACATTTGCCAGCAGCTGTTCCATTTCAAAGATTGCGGTTGCAGCTTCCTGTGCTTTCATATCCAGTTCATTCGGCAGGACATTCATTTTAATAGCTTTACTGTTCATTTCCATCCGCTTTCCCTCTTCTTATATCCGGATAGCTTCTACAAGATCATCAATTCTCTGCTCACACTTCCGGTATTCTCCTTCTGCGTAAATCAATCCACCTATCAGATCCCGGAGGATTTCACACATTTCCCGGCAGGACTGATAATCACTTTCTATCTGCTTCAGAAATTCGGCTTTCTCTGGTCCTTCCCACATTCTGCCAAGTTCACCGACTGCATCAAATACATTCTTAACTTTATGATCCATCTGCTGCACAGCCGTCTGAAGTTTTTCAATATCTTCAGATAATGCACTCAGATTTACTTCTACTTCATTTTCTGCCACTGTGCTCACTCTCCTTTTTGATTTCCTGCAAATTTCGCTTTTACCATACGGACGATCCAGCTCAGATCATGGAAACTTACCGCCTCCATACGTTTCGCTGCCTGTACATCCTCACAATGGTCTGCAACTTTTC
This sequence comes from Blautia sp. MSJ-9, assembly GCF_018919065.1. GTDB lineage: Bacteria > Bacillota > Clostridia > Lachnospirales > Lachnospiraceae > Blautia_A. The sequence continues at coordinate 5,647 of NZ_JAHLQG010000023.1, forward strand.
TGTCTGCACGCCTGTATAATTCCTGTATCATATACAAAGTTCTCTCAAGCTGTACTGTTCCGGAAAGTGCCTGTTCCAGCTTCTGACTCTCTGAACTGATCTGCTGCGAAACCTCCTCCAGATAAGGAAACTCTTTCAGAGCACTGCTTATTCTGCTTAATTTATCAATACATTCATCCATTTCCATGGCATTTCTGTGCAAGTCATTCGTTACTTCCGTCATAGGTTCCAAACTTGCCTTAAACATCTTTTCTCTCCTTGATCTATAACCTGATTATATCAAATATTTTTATTCTCTCTTTATTTCCTGACAAACAGCCATTCTATCATGACGAATAACCTTTACTGTTTATACCAGCATCAGCTGACTGCCATTCGTAATCCCATTCTGCTCCAGTGTAGAATCCGGTGGAAGAACTTTTTCCAGTTCCAGACTGCACAGATTCAGCTTTTCTTTCTCTCCATCCAGAATACAATTTTCCTTCTGACAGATTGCCTCCGCAATTTCTTCTGTAAGCAATGCAACTGAAATTTCTTCATCCAGACTGAAATTATATTTTCTTCCTATGGAAGGTACGACTACATCTACAATGACCATTTCTTCTCCTCTTCCAGAAGAGATTCCTGCAGATTTTTACGAAATTCCATACTGTCAAACACAACCTGTCTGCTCTCATCTGTCAATATCAAAACTCTGTACCCAAGACTTCCCTCATAAAAAACCAGCCTCTCTACAGGAGCATGAACTTTCATATCTGCCACATCCCAGACACTGACAATATTTTTTATACCGTTCACGTCTTCCATTTCCAGTATATCTTTCTGAGATGTATCCATATTTATAGAAAGATTCTCCAGAAGCGCTGCTCCTTCTTTCTTTATTCCAGACTGAGAATCTTCTATTTTTTGACCTGCTGCTTCATTTTCCAATGGATTTTCCGGCATATCTGCCCCTGCGAAAATTTCCTCCGCAATCTTTTCCTGTAAAACCAGACGCACCCGGACTTCTTCGCTGAGTACCGGCAATTCCATAACCACAGCCCCGGACCGTGCCAGATACCAGCATTTCTGCTCACTGCCCTCCGCTGATACCACAGACAGGACTTTTGTACATGTACGCAGAACTTCCATCATCCATTTCATATCTTCCGAAAGTTTCGGCTCTGATCCCATCTCTATACATCCACGCTTTACCAGCTGATACAGCGCCATGGTAAAAGCATTATCATCAAACTCATTCTCCGACGGCATCTGAAATCCATAAATCTCAGTTACATTTCCTATTCCGAGTAAAAGCACCAGTTCGTTTTTACTGAAATAGTAAGACTTCTCCATAACATTTCCCCCTGGTAGTTTTTATTTTTCCATACGCTATTGACCTGTAAAGATTTTCAGCGTATATATTTATACTCTAATTTCTGCTGTATTCCTTCACTGCCCTCTTATAACTTCTTGACAGCGGTACCTGCAGATTATCCTGAACTTCGATCAGACTCTGCGATACCTTTACAGCAGTCACCTTAGCCATATTTACAATATAACTTCTGTGACAACGCAGGAAATTCTCCGGAAGTTTTTTCTCCATATTTTCTATGGTATCGTAGAAACCATACTCTTCCTGCTTCGTCCTGATAAATATCTTCTTTTCTCTTGCTTCTATATAATAGATCTGATTCAGTGGAATGTACTGTTTTCCCTCCCTGGTCTCAATCACAAAAGACTCCGGAACATCTTTGCTGTCAAATTTCTCTGTAAAAGCATCCATCATTTCATTGACAACCATGACCAGATTCTCTCTGCTGACCGGTTTCAACAGAAGTGACGACGGCATGATTCCCGGGCGCAGATATACCATTGGTGAAATACTGCCGTCCGCAACTACCATCAGATAAGACTGACGGTAATCCCTGCGGATTTTCTCCAGAGATGGTACGGAATCCTTCATCGTCACATCCCAGCTTATAATATCCAGCAGAGGCACTTCTGCCAAAAATTCTTCTGCCTTCGGTATCTGCTCAAACATATGAAATTTCCACATTTCGTCTGTCCGCAGAGCTGCCTGCTCCCTGACAGCTTCCTTCATCAGATCATTCTCTTCTTTCTTTGAAGCAACTGATAAAAATGTAATCATAATACTGTTGGTCCCTTCACTAGCGGAATTACAATTTTGTGATATGCCTGTCCATCCGTAGATGCGACCAGGCCGATTCCCGGCTTCTCACTTCTTGTCTGCTCACCAAATGGCATTCCCGTAAATTCCAGGATTCTCTGTGCAGCCACATTTCCACCCAGATGAATCCCTGCCTTTCCGCTGATAAATTTCTCAAATACATCTTTTCCCATAACATCTGCTCTCTGATCCTGATTCATGCATGCAAAGAAATAGATATTATGTAAGAATCCTTTTTCAAAAAGATTCGCCATTGCACCGCTGAGATTGTCCTTTACTCCCTGTTCACTGTGCATAAGTTTCGTATATTCTACAAGATCCGCTATAAAAATATAATACGGTTTCTCTCTGCTCATCTGCATATAAACCGCCTCCTCTTCCAGTCCCTGGCTTATCAGAGACTTCTTCAGACGGTTCCTTGACTGGAATACAGGTACAAATCTGCTCATAAAGTCCATATATCCTTCATAAGAATCTATGTATTCCGCCTGTACATCCTCTGCTGCTTTCCTTAATTTCCATCCATTAAACTCAACAATGATCAACTCTCCGCCTTTCTGCTTCGCACTGTTAATCATTGCTTTCAGACAATTACGCTTTCCTGTTCTGGACTTTCCTGAAATCAGAAAGCAGTAATTTCTTGACAGATCCAGAGAAAAGATTTCTGCAGATACCAGATCATATCCGACTGGCAGATCCCTGTTGCCGGCAAAAATTTCCTGCACATCTTCTCTGTTCTGAAACTCATTCCATTCCGGATTCTGTGGGATTTTCGGAATCTGTCTTGCCGGTCTTCCAGTCCATTTCTTATTTAAATTCACACACTCTCTACGAATTTCTTCTCCCCGCTGATAATCGTCTGCAGCCTCCAAAGCCAATGCAGTCTGAAACTCCAGATTTCTACCATTGATCTGTACCAGGCCTCTGCCTCTGATTCCCTTCTCAGGAAGTACAGAATCCTTCATACTTCCAAGACATTCTCCATATGCAATTCTGTCGGGCAGTTCCAGACAGATGATCTGATGGAAATTGTCACGCATACGCATTGGAAACTCTGAATTCTTCATACCGCTTCCTGTCACGATCATATAAATACCATAAGACGCACACTCTCTGGAAATCCTGATCATTTTTTCATCATATCTGAACTCTGTTTTTTCCCTGAATCCGGCAATATTGTCAATTACGATCAGCACTGCCGGACATATTTCTGCATGAGATGATACATACTGCTGATAGCTTCCGCCGCTAAACAGTTCTTTTCTCTCTTCTATCATCTGTTCCAGCATATGGTAAAATCTTTCCAGTCCTTCGCTGTCATTTTCATACAGAATCCCACCGATATGCGACTCACCTTCAAATACTCCCAGCATTTTATTGGAGAAATCCAGAATATAAATATTTAATTCATCTGGAGTATATTCATGAATCAGTCCATATATGGTTGTCTGAAGCAGCGTACTTCTGCCGCTCATCGGCATTCCACAAACTGCATAATTTCCCTTTTCTGTAAAATTAAGTACAAATGGCTTCTGCTGCTGATTTTCCGGATCATCCCAGAGTCCTATTGGTATCTCTATCCTGCTATAAGATGTCTTTTTATCAGAAAATTCTTTATTATTCGCCTTCAGGTCCGTTAATTCATTCTGTCCATTAAATATCTCTTTGAAATATTCCTGGAGATTTTCCAGCGTAATACTTTCCGGCAAAACAGGGAGCCACAACTGCTGCGGTTTTCGATACCCTTCTTTCTCTGCCATTTGAGCCAGATATCTGACCGCTGCATTCAACTGGGTCCGGACTTTTTTCTCCGAATACTCCTGGACTTCGCTGTTTCTTCTTTTGGCATAATTTCCTACAAGCGCAGGTCTGCCAGTCTCATCCAGCATTTGAACATGACTTCCATTTATGCCGTCATTTTCTTCATAAGCAGCTCCGCTCCATCCGGACTGAAACAGCTCGTAAATTTCATTATTTCCCACCTGCAGATATGCACGTCCGGTCTGTGTCAGATAAGCGGCATCTGATTTATGCAGCATATACATACTATCCTTACTATCCTGAACACGAAGACAGATACGAAATCTGGAATTGCTCCATATATTCTCATCTACTGTACCCTCCGGCTTCTGTGTTGCCAGAATTAAGTGAACACCAAGACTTCGTCCAACCTGTGCCACACTGATCAGTTCCTTGAGAAATCCCTCTTCTTCTCTCTTTAATTCCGCGAATTCATCTACGATAATAAATAAATGCGGCAGTGGAATATCTGTCTCTCCATTCTTGTACAACATAGTATATGCATCAATATGATTCACTCCAAACTTGTTAAAAAGTCTCTGGCGTCGTTTATTTTCACTCTTAATAGAAACCATGGCACGATGCACCTGGCTTCCGGATAAATTCGATATTTTCCCCAAAATATGCGGCATTCCGTCAAAAAGCTTCGCCATTCCACCGCCTTTATAATCAATGATCAGAAAGCCCACATCATCCGGGCTGAAATTCACTGCAAGAGAAAGCATATAAGTCTGCAGTATCTCAGACTTACCGGAACCAGTTGTTCCTGCGATCAGTCCATGAGGACCATGATATTTCTCATGCACATCCAGATAACAGTCTGTTCCACCTGCCTTCTGTCCAATCAGTGCTTTCATACTTCTGTATGTTCTGTTCTTCTTCCAACGTTCTTCTATATGCAGATCTTTTAGCTGAGAAATTCCATACATTTCCATAAAAGTCACCTGCTCAGGAACTTCACTTCCTACTTCGGTTTCCTTAACCTCTGTATCCGCCTGACGTCTTGCCATCTTCTCCAGTTCACGAATACTTACTTCATCAAAAATGATCGGCGTTCTTTTTCCTGTTCTTACATCATAGCGACCACTGAACTGCCCGTCATTCTGGATAATACACTCACAGCTGTTTGGCAGATCCTCACACTGTTCAGCAAGCAATACTACTGTAAAACCCAGATCTGCATCCTGTCCATAAATATAGTTTGCGAGAAGTTCTCCGTCCAGATACTCCTGTTTCTCTACAAACAGAATATAATGTGGTCTGCAAAGTTCTCCTTTTTTCCCAGAACTCTTCTGCCGTTCCCTGCGCATACGCAATACCTTTGTCAGCTCATAGAAAATATCACTGGCACTGTTTTTGTCTGATGCAACATAACGGATCTTCTTATCCGGCGCCCAGGTATGCGGCAGCCATCTGGCAAATCCCCATCTGCTGCTTTCCTCACCCTGTTCTTCCTGATAAGCAAAAGCCATTTTTACATCTGTATAACAGTTTTGCGCTGCAATCTGTGCCACCAGTTCACGAACAACTGGATAAGCTCCTTCCAGATCCTTGCCTCCTGCAATTCCAATCATTCTTTCCTTTGACAGATCCAGACAAATTGGCACATTATGCAGATACTGGTACTTCTCTTTGATCACTCCTGGTGCTAACGAAAACTCTTCTTCTGTCAGCTGAAATCTTTCCTTCGGGATCTGAATATCAATCTGAAATGGAATCTCACCTTTTCCCAATCTGTGAAGTAGAAAGTCCTTATGAGTGCTATTTCTGTTCCACATACGGTTCTGACTCTGAAACTCTGCTGATGCACATTCTGCTGCACAAGGATACATCTCTTCAAGAGCATCCAGATTGTGTTTATATTTTTCCTCAATCTCTGCCGCACATTTTTCCAGATATTCTCCGTATTTATGCAAAATCTGATTTTTGCTTTGCATTCCCAGACTTCTGTTGTGAATAATGTTATACATTGTCCAGGCTGTACCAATTCCTGCTGAACTTACAGCCGCAACCATTCCAGCATGCATAAATGCTTCCATTGGTATTCCCGTAATTCCGGAGCCTGCAATCGCGGTAATACAACTTAAGGCAGAAGGTACTGCCATTACCATAGCCGGGCCTGCTGCCATCAAAAAGTTATTTTCCTTCTGTTCTTTTATGTCCGGAAAATCTTCTATTTCAATTGTTCCTGTTTCCAAAGTCTGCAAATTTCTGGGTGCCCGGTGATAGAGTTTACGTCCGGATTTCTTTCCCTGATCATCTGTAATCTCCAGCTGGTCATTCTTCCATTCCGGGATTGTCTCGCTGACAGTCAGATTCTTTCCTTTACGCACAGCAAGAATATTCCCAAGAAAGACCATATCCAATCCCCAGAGATGGATCTGATCGCCAAAGATTAGTCTCTGCTCTCCTTCTACACGGATGTCATTGACAAACACTCCGTTTGTACTGGTGTCTTCCAGTATCATTCCATCCAAAGTTCTGTGCAGAATCAAATGCAGCTTAGAAATATACTGTCTGCCGGCATATCTGTAAGAATAACAGATACTGGTGCCCTCTTTGCATCCTACAGTAATTTCTTCAATATCTGAAATATCGTATTTCAGGTAGTTCGTGAATGAGGTCTCCTTCATCTGAACCAATGTCATTAACTTAGCAATTTGCCAATACTGCATTGATGAAAATATCAGCAGAAGGATTTGATTATGATAAAAAATGGGATATTGATGGATCAAGATACAACGTCTTACTAA
>NZ_JAHLQG010000005.1 GCF_018919065.1 Blautia sp. MSJ-9
TTGTACACGATGTACAGGTTTCTTTTGTCTTGCCATAATAAAAGGCCCTCCTAATGATATTTATTGTATCATAGAAGAACCTTATAAACATTATTTTACAGAAAAAGTTTCATACTCTCATAACAATCGGTTTATTCTATCATCAGTCAATAAGATAATTACAATTAATAAAGCCGGTGTAGGATTATAATGAATCCAGCACCTGCTTTATTGATTTTGGAATAGCGTTTTTTATTCTATAAGAAATTTAGCAAATAACGCCATCATCGGTAGTAAATCCTTCAAGGGAGTTTTCCTTTACCTGAATGCAGACATAAGTGAGTGCTGAATCTTTTGCAGCAAAGAACTGGCGCTTACCTGCTGGAGAAATTCTAAGCCAATCGCCGGATACAAGATCGATTTCTTTATCATCAATGATAACTTTTCCCTTTCCGGCAATAATTCCATAAATTTCCTCATTATTTTTGTGGGAATGGATAAATGGAACATTTGCTCCTGCAGGAAGTTTATTGATGCTGATTTCAGCCCCTGTTAATGCGAGTGTTTCGTGAAGTTCTACTCTGCCTTCGTTTCCAATATTTGTTTTTGCATAATTTGCCATGATAGTTACCTCCAGATTTTTATTTGCAATTTCCGATTGCTTATCTATAATTTACTGATTTCCGCATATAAAAACAAGTACGCACCTTTTTATAACTATGCACTATAAAAAACATGTGTTATCATAAAGTTGGAGGTGAGTACGAAATGAAGACAAAAGATGAACTTCCGGCTTGTCCGGTGGCAACGGCTGTATCCCTTATAGGCGGTAAATGGAAACTTTTGATTATACGTAATCTAAAAACACGCCCCTGGCGCTTTAATGAACTGCAGAGAGATATTGAGGGCATTTCACAGAAGGTACTGACAGACAGTCTCAGACAAATGATTGATGATGGACTTGCCTATCGGCATGATTATCAGGAAATGCCACCAAAAGTAGAATATGGATTAACGGAACTTGGAAAAGAAATGTTGCCGATTATAGACGCACTGGCTGATTTTGGAAATTATTATAAATCAATCATCGACTGATTCTTTATTTGGAATTTAAAGTGGTACTGTTGATGCAATTAGAAATGAAGCAGGAAATATTAAATATGACTACTTTTTTCCTTTGGATGATGAAGAAACTGTGTTGCTGATTGATAGTTGGGAAAATCAAGAAAGCATTGATTTTCACCATCAATCGCCAATGATGAAAAAAATCGCAGAGTTAAGAGATAAATATAATCTTCACATGAAGGTGGAGCGATATAAGTCAGAAGATACGATTCCTGTCTCTGATCAAAAATATATAAGAAATTGATAACTTCCAGTTAAAGATGATAATCAGTCATTCTATTATTAGAAAATGAGATAATTAAAATCAATAAAGCCGGTGTAGGATTGATGATCCAATACCGGCTTTATTGATTTTACAGGGGATTTTTGGTGTAACCATCAGATATCAATGGAATCGCAAGAAAAAAGCAAGAATTCAGGCATGGCCCCTGTTTATGGAAGAAATCAGCTCTGCCAGTTGTTTCCTTTTGGTGCGTGTATCACCGTTGATCATCAACTTGGAATAAATCTGGTTGATATATTGCTTCACAGTGCCTTCAGAGAGAAATAACCTCTCTGCGATTTCGCGGTTGCTCAGACGGTCGGTGATCAAAGCTGCGATTTCAGCTTCTCTGCTGTTCAGCACATTCAGAATCTCAGATCTGGAATTATGGCTGGACAGGCGGAGACAGTGTTGTTCGTAAACAGAACCAAGGGAAAGAATCTGGTCTGTGAAAGGCTTTGATGTTATGGAATTAATACTGCCCAGCACGTCCTTGATATAGTTATAATTTTCTACAAACGGAATCAGAAAGCCATCCGGCATGGCGTTTTCTAAGGCTTTCTGCAGAAGCTGTCGTGCATCATGATGTTTGCCCAGCATTGCGTAAGCAGCAGCGGTCTGGATCTGAACGTGGAGAGACACAAGTTCATAGTGCATTTTTTCACAGACAGGCAGAAGTGTTTCGCTTCTGCCTATAACTTTTGCGTACATTTTCTGTGAAAGAAAGACCTGATTCTCGATCATTTCCATCATAGGTCTGCAGGGAGAGAGAAAGCTGACAGTGGATAACATGTGGTCTTTAAATAATGCGGGAATCTTTTCCGGCATTCTAATTAATGCACAGTAGTAAGCATAAGTACTGTCAAAAATATTCAGCCACATCATATTGTGGAGAGACAGAAGCTCCTTACGCTTTACTTCAGGGTTCTTCACAAAGGTGACGCCCTCCTGAAAAAGGGAAAGCCTTGCAGCAAGGAAATCACAGCAGAGCGAAATATTGTGCTGTCCGTTTGAGGCAATGGTGGAATAAGTCTGCTCCAGCAGAATCTGTGCATCTGAAAAATTCCCCTGCATAAATGCTGCCTCTGCATTCATGAGCAATTCCGCACCCTGTCCATGTCCCTGGGTAATTCTGTAATAGTGGGGCATACATTCATTCATAGCTGTCAGTTCTGCATCCAGGGTTCCGGATCTGCGGTGAAACATCATCAGAACAGAAGGAGAACCGAAGGTCCAGCTTCCTGTTTTGCGGATACTGATGGCAGGTCTGGTCATTTTAGAACTGGCCTGACGGTGCAGAACGCTCATACCGGTGATATCGTTATACATCAGAAAACTCATAATAAGATCACATTCTCCGGAGAGATTCTTTCTCCCATCTTCGGACAAAGTGTTATCTTCAGCTATGGTATCTGTCAGAAGCTGCTTCAGTTCCAGCATTTTGGGAATCTGATGCCAGGTAAACATACGGCGCATTAATACGAGAAGGGCCAGAGGCCTGCTCTTCAGGATTTCTGTTGGACAGGCATCAAGTAATGCGAGAACCTTTTCCGGCGAAAGAGAAGCCAGAAGGATTCCTGCATCCTTTTGGATAACAGCAAGCGCAGCATCATAGTTAAGAGCCTTGCTATAGGCAGCAAGTGCCTGCAGGAACTGTCCATGAGATTCATACCATTGTCCGTAACGATTCCGGAAATCTGTCTGTTTTTCATAGGAAAGCATGGCAAAGGCACGCTGTGTACATTCCTTCATCATATGATGAAAACGGTAGCTGATTCCATCGGACAAAGGAGTGATAAAAGCATTCTGTCTGGTCATAAGGGAAAGAATCTGTCCGGCTTCCGGATTCCCTGTAATAAAAAGTGCCATTTCAACGGTAAATTCATCTGCAAGTCCCATAACAGTGAGAAATTCCTGCTGCGCATCAGAAAGGGGTGCGATCATGGCAGAGGAAAACATATCATAGATATTAGAAGTATGGTCAGGGAAGTGTCCGCTCTCAAAAAAGGTACAGAGATTCAGATAGACTGCAGAGAACCATCCTTCACTGGAATAGAGAAGCGTGTTCAGCTGATCTTCATTCAGGCTGGCACCGCAGCGATGGGTATAGACAGAAAGCTCCCGGCGATTCAGACACAGATCCCTGGTATGGATCTGATATAACTTTTTGCCAAGACGGAGAATCTCTTTTTCGGACAGAAAAGCATTTCTGCCGGATACGATCAGGTGGATATTTTCAGGCAGTCTGTTGGCAAGCATACAAAAAAAATCTGCAACATGAGGTTCACCCAGCAGATGAAAATCATCAATAAAAATGTAGTAAGAGGTCTGACTGCTCAGGGAATAACAAAGCTCATCAGCAAGCATCCCGGCACTGGCAGCATCTGAAGGGCAGCTATAATTATCCAGAAAATCAAGCCCTGCGAAGGCAAATGCCTTCTGAACGCTCTGCCAGAAAACAGACAGATTATCAGAATAAATACTGATCCGGATCACACAGGAATTTCCGTTTTTGCTCTGTTTGTCCAGATACCAGTTGATAGCAGTTGTTTTTCCATATCCCATGGGAGCGGTCACAGCAGTGAATGCAGATTGTGAAATCGGTTTCAGATTCTCCTGCAGACGCTCAGAGATGTAAATTGTATTCAGATTATATTTCTTTTTAGACATCTGTAAAACCCCTCACTTGATACGATATGTCTCATTTTAACATATAAAGTATCAAAATGAAACTTTTTCCCAGGTGGTTTTTCAGGCAATATCTGCCGTCACTTTTGCTATACAGGGGGCACTTTTTGGTGCCGAAAAGTGCATTATCAAATGAAAAGAAATCAGTTATAATTACAGGTAACAGAAACCTGACCGGACTGTGAAATGACATTGCGGTCAGGAGTATGCGGAAACAGTGGATGCACATATCCACCATATCAGGATCAGAAGGAGGGATTGCAATGAAGAAAAGGTTATTATCAGGAATACTTGCACTTACAATGTGCTTCTCCATGACACCATCCATAGCATGGGGCAGCAGCATGACGGAATTCTCGGATGGGGAGGCATCCGGGGCGTCAGAAGAGAAAGAGGTATTTACAGATGAGCCGGAGGTAGAGGAAGAGAAGGAACAGCCGGTAGCTGCGGCAGGAGTGCCGGAGGTGGAAAATGGGTTCAGTGACGGAGAAAATGTTTGTGGTTTAGTGGATAATGATACAGCTGCAGAAAATATTAATCAAGGTCAAAAACATAGAGTAAATATTAAAAATGTTGATCCATTTCCAATAGAACGACAGACGATAGTTGATATAATTAATAATCATGATGGAACCGTGACAATTGGAGTTGATCCTGATGTTTATATTGGAGATCAAAAGGATACGGGAAAATATACAGTAAGGTATTATCAAGGATCTGACGAAATTGATGGAACGTATGGAAAGAATCCAGAGAGTAAAGATACGTCTCAAATGCAAATATTTAAGTCTTTATCTGTTCCTGCTAATCGTAAAATAGAGATAGCTGAAAAGTATATTACTATATATCTCTGTTGTAAAAGTTCAGTTGCAGATTATTATTATTATACAGCAGCAGCACAGGAAAATATTGTTAATCCTACAAAAGTTGTTTATGATTTAGATGGTGGAACGGACGGACCGCCAACGGACTGGGTATGGTCGAGGGATTGCCAATGGGGCAATGGCCATGAAAAAAATCCCAAAAAGACAGGTTACAGATTTGATGGTTGGTATACTGGAAAAAACGGTCAAGGAAAAAGAATTGATTCTGTTCAAGATATTTCTTATTCAAAAGAAATAACATTGTATGCAAAATGGGTTCATGTGCATTCCTGGAACTATAGTTTAAGTGGCGATACTCTTAAGGCATATTGCTCAAACACAAATTCAAAATGTGAATATTATGGAACAGGTTCTGACAATGCAAAGGCAACAGTTTCACTTAAGCTTAATGGATTTGATAACAATAACTGTGCTGAATATGGCAGAACCTATTCTGTAACATGTGATAATACTTTTCCGTCAGAAATAGGGGCAACAATAGGATCAATCATATATGCAGGCCGTGACGGGACCACTTATCCGGAAAGTTCAGTACTTCCCACTTCCACTGGAAAATATAAAGCAAAAGTAAACATTACACTGCCTGGAGAACAGAACTCAAAAGAGATATCTGCTGATTTTGAAATAAAACCACGTCCGGCACAGCTTAACTGGAGCAGTTCAGAATTAACTTATAATGGACAGCTCCAGACAGTCACTGCAAGGGTGAGAAATGCCCTGTCCGACGATACATTTAAACTGACATATGTAGCTGATGAAATTTATACAAATACCGGAAAGAATGCCCGGAAGTACACGGCAAAGGTTACAGCTCTCGGAAATACCAATTACAGCCTCAGCGAAGACGAGAGCGTACATCCATGGGAAATAAAAAAAGCACCGGTTACCTTAACGGTTGTTTTAGATGAGTTCACATATGGCGAGCAGCCAGTTATAAAATTGCAAGGGGCACCATCCGACAGTAAGGTGATCTATCAATACAAAGTTAAGGATAAGGATGACAGTACTTATGCTGGTATAACGGAAGAAGGCCTGAAAAAACTTTCTGCCGGAGAATATACCTTAAAGGCAGTGGTGGAAGAAACAGAGAATTATAAGGGATTTTCTGCTACCTGTGATTTTAATGTTAAAAAAGCAGGTGCTACAGATTCCTATTCCAAAGTCGATATCGAGGGATGGACATATGGCTCCTATGATGGAAAGAAAAATGCACCGTCAATAGCTTCAGACCTGAACCCGGAAAATCAGACAGTCCAGTACACTTACTATACAGATGGGGCATGTACCACGCAGACTTCAACTGAAAACGGAGCAGAAGCGGCAGGTGGAGTACCGAAGAATGCAGGCACCTATTATGTAAAAGCCCAGATACCGGAATCTGCCAATTATAATGCCGGAAAAGCAACCGGTTCATTTGAAATTAAACCCAAAGAAGTAACAGTGAAACCGAATGATTTACGAAAGCATATCGGAGAGAAAGATCCTAAGCTTACTTATACCACAGACGGTATCGTTGAAGGTGAAACATTATCTGGAATCACATTGCAGAGAGAATCAGGTGAGGATGCCAGAAAATATACAATTACAGCTACAGAAACAGCAGGTGCAAATCCGAATTATACTGTCACACGAGAGACAGGCACCTTTACAATTGAGGACCATAACTGGCCAAAAGACGGAAAGATATTAAGTCCTGCAACTTCATGGTCAGAAGGAATGAAGGAGCGAACCTGTACAGCACCGGGCTGTGGTCAGAAAAGATATGATGCCATCCCGAAACAGGATGGAAAACCGGCGGATCCCTATGCAGATAAAATAGATAAATATATCCAGATATTGGGCTCAGAAATCACAGCAGCAGCTCTGGACAATGAAGAAACAATCCTTTTTGGACTTTTCCCGGAAAGTGATAAAACCAGAATTAATAATGGATCAGGAGCTAAAGTATGGCTTGAAATCAATCATGTTAATAATCTTGATCCTGACTGGCAGAATTTAATCAACACGGAAATAGAAAAGACAGTGGGAAAAAATGCAGACCGGATTTTATTCGACATAGATTTATACAGACAGCTTGCGGGTGAGAACAGGGCACTTATTACAGATCCGGGTATCAATATGAATATCAGGATTAAAATCCCGGATAAAATGATTAATAATCAGCCTTATACCATCCGGGATTATAAAATTCTCAGACTGCATAAGGACAGTGCAACGAATCAGGCAACTGTTGATATATTAGATCCTGTCTTTAACAGCAGTACTAACGAGCTTACCTTTAAGTCAGATAAATTCTCTATTTATGTACTGACTTACAAAGACACCTACTATTCCCCAAGCTACCCGGTAACAGGCATTAAGGTATCTCCGGATACTCTTACCTTAACAAAGAAAGATGAAACCGCCCAACTTACCGCAGAGGTGACACCGTCTTATGCAGACAATAAGCGTGTAACCTGGCAATCCAGCGATGAGAAAGTAGCAACTGTAGATGAAAACGGCAAGGTAACAGCAGTTGGAAACGGAACTGCCACCATTACCGCAACATCTGTAAGCGGCAGTTATACAGCGATAGTTTCCGTAACAGTGAAAATCCCTGTGGAAATCCAGAAGCTCACCATAGAAGCAGAGAAAGAAACCCTGACAAAGATTGGTGAATCCACAGAGTTGAAAGTAAAGATTGAGCCTGAAAATGCAGATTTACAGAAACTGATCTGGAAATCCGATAACGAAAAAGTTGCCATTACAGATGAAAACGGCAAGGTAACAGCAGTTGGAAATGGAACTGCAGAGATCACAGTTACAACAGAGGATGGAAAAATTACAGCTTCCATTATGATCACAGTGAAAGTCCCGGATGAACCCACGATCAATAAGACCACAGGCTTCAGAAGGTTAAGAGCCCGTTCTGTAAAACAGACAAAAACTTCTGTGACATTGCAGTGGAACATCATTGAGGATGCAGATGGATATTTCGTATACGGCAACCGCTGTAATACAGGTACAAAGTCTTACAAGTACAGGAAGCTTGCCACCATCACCGGTGGAGATATCAGCACATGGACCCAGAAGGATCTGAAAAAAGGTACTTACTACAAATATGTGGTAAAAGCCTACAGACTGGTAAATGGCAAAAAGGTAGTGACAGACACGTCCATATCTGTACATGCAGTCACCGAAGGCGGTAAATACGGAAATGCAAAAGCTGTTTCCGTAACCCAGATTGGAAATAAGAAGAATATTTCAAAGATCACCCTGAAAATGGGAAAAACCGCACAGATAAAAGCAAAAGAAGTAAAGAAAGATAAGAAGATTGCACGCCACAGAAAACTTTGTTACGAAAGCAGCAATACAAAAGTAGCCACCGTTACCCCGGATGGCCTTATCAGAGCAACAGGCAAAGGAACCTGCACAATATGGGTATATGCACAGAATGGCGTATACAAAGCTCTGAAAATCACTGTAAAATAATCCTGAGGGGGTTTTAACTGTGAAATGAAAACATACCGGATTGAGCCAAACAGGCCTGATCCGGTATTTTTTTCGTTCCGGGAATTTATAAGTATTATAGAAAAAACAAGAAAAAGGTGGTAATATAAAAAAATACAGAGAGAAAGGACATGGCAGAGTGGATATATGACGGAAAATACAGTATTACCACTGATAAATACAGCATTTGAGCCAGGAAATGCAAGAAAAGCAGCAGAGAATTTTGCAGACAGGGATTTCCGGGAGATCGCTATTGCAGAATTTTATTATTTCACAGGGCAGGCGCAGAAATGCAGTGATCTGGTGGAGATTTATATTATGAGTTCCCGGCTGGAACTGAAGCTGTCTGCATGTATGCTCTATGTGTACTCTAATCTTACACTGGGAAATGCGAAGGCATCCGAACGTGGCCTTGAGATCATCCGGGAATGTCTGAGAAAAGAGATGGAAGCTCCCACTTCTGAGAGAAATACAGCATACTGTGTATTTGCAGGATATATGGGAATGGTTCTTTTACATCTCTCTACAGAGAAACTGCCTGATATGAAGAAATATATGAGCAGTCTGCCTCAGGGACTGAGAATTTTTGCTGCCAATGTAATTTCCCATGACCTTTATCTGAAAGGTGAATACAGCAGGGCTCTGGGAATCTGTGATGCGGCACTGTTTTCCTGTAAAGAAATTTATCCTGTTGGGATGATATATCTTTACTGTGTAACTGCTATGTGTGAAATCAGTCTGAAGAATCAGGCAGAAGCAGAAAAAGCCATACTCACTGCATGGAAACTGGCAGTGAAGGATGAGCTTATCGAGCCGTTTATCGAACTCCACGGACTTCTCCAGGGACTTCTGGAGTCCTGCATCCGCAAAGAAAATCCGGAGATATACAGAAAAATATCGGATGCAGTTATTACCTTCAGCCGTGGATGGATGGCGGTTCACAATCCTGCATCAGACAACCCTGTGACAGACGCTCTGACTACCATGGAATTTTCCATTGCCATGCTGGCCTGCCGGGACTGGAGCAACCGGGAGATCGCAGAACACATGGGGGTATCCCTAAACACAGTGAAGCATTATCTTACAGATATCTTTAACAAGCTTCATGTAAAAAAGAGAGATGAATTAAAGAATTTCGTATTAAAATGATCGGGAAATCCACGAAGATATGATATTTGCCCTGCGTAACCATCCGCTGATGCCGCAGGATATTAAAATCTATGGATTTATCATGGACTCAATAACAGGAGAACTCAGGGAAAATTTTGTTTGACTTAAAAAACAGAAAATATAATGTATTGTGATGGAAGCATTTCAGATAATAATAGTTACTCTGCGCATTTTGTGTTATAATTGAAATTAACAGGAAATGATAAATATCTGCAAAATGAATGTTTATCAGGAACTTACCGGAGGACATTTTAGTTAAGGCATAATAAATTTCGGACTTTGTAAAATGCAAAAGGGAGATCAATGATATGAGAAAAAAAACAGTTCAAACAAGCAGTGCCAAAAGCAGTACCAAAAGCAGTACCAAAGGCAATGCAAAGAGTAATACAAAGAGCAATGCAAGAAACAGCGTAAAAAGCAGTGCAAAAAACAGTCCTCAAAAAGCTGTTAAGACTGTTGCTCCAACAGTAGAGAATGTTTCTGTTAAGCAAACCACAATTATTCAGGAGCCATCTGTTGAACAGAATGAACAGAACATTCCAACGAGACAGCCTGATCTGGGACCGCGAAGAAGTGTAGCCTTCATTGGATCAGAATGTTATCCATTTGTTAAGACCGGTGGATTGGGAGATGTAATGTCTGCCCTGCCAAAGAGTCTGGCAAAATTAAACATTGATGTTAAGGTCATTCTTCCAAGATATAAATGTATTCCTCAGAAATTTCAGGAAAAGATGGAATACAGGGGTTCCTTTGATATGAATCTCTGCTCTGATGGAAAGCAGTATTATGTGGGAATTATGGAATATCAGGAGGACGGTGTTGTCTATGATTTTATAGATAATGATGAGTTCTTTTCCTGGGGAAATCCATATACGAATCTCATAGATGACATTCCGAAATTCTGTTATTTTGCAAAAGCTGCCCTTGCTGCCCTTAATTATCTGAATTGGACTCCTGATGTAGTACATTGTCATGACTGGCAGGCAGCTTTAGTACCACTTTATCTGAGAACCTGTTTCCAGGATACAGATGTAGGACGTGCAATTTCAGTACTCACAATACATAATCTGAAGT
>NZ_JAHLQG010000041.1 GCF_018919065.1 Blautia sp. MSJ-9
ACGAATTATGTTCTGGATGCGGATATAAAAGGATTCTTCCAGCATCTTGACCATGAATGGATTGTGCGTTTTATAGAATCAAGGATCAAAGACCCGAATATTATCCGCCTTGTCAGACGAATGCTGAAAGCAGGAATTATGAATAACTATGAATTTGAAGCAACAGAGGAAGGAAGTGGACAAGGTTCCGTCTGCTCTCCGATAATTTCCTGCATTTATATGCACTATGTGCTGGTATGGTGGTTCAAAGAGGTGGTAACGCCGATGTTAAAGGGATATGCAGGTCTGGTGGTCTACGCTGATGATTTTGTGGTGACATTCCAATACAAATCGGATGCAGTATGGTTCTATGAACACTTAAAACATAGAATGGGACACTTTGGATTAAGCCTTGAAGAAGAAAAGAGCAGGCTGATAGAGTTCGGACGATACGCAAAGGAAAGATGCAGTAAAAGTGGAACGAAGCCAGGTACCTTTACTTTCCTAGGTTTTACACACTACTGTTCCAAAAGCAAGAACGGTAGATTCAGAGTGAAGAGGAAAACCAGTAAGAAAAAGTTTGCGAAGAAATGTAGAGAAATAAATCAACTGATGGGACACATGAAAACATGGAAACTGAAAGAGATTACTGCTAAACTCAATCAGATACTGACTGGTTATTACCATTACTATGGAATCACAGACAATACAGAAAGAATAACAGCATTTCGATACCACGTAATGAAAAGTTTATTCTACTGTCTAAATCGGAGGAGTCAAAAGAAAAGCTACAACTGGGTAGAATTTCTGAATATGATAGATAACAGCTATCCATTGGTAAGACCCCGAATATATGTCAGTGTATATAATTGATAAATGTGAACGATTCGTTTTGCAAAGAGCCGGATGCGGGAAAGCCGCAAGTCCGGATTCTGTGAGGGGCGTACGACCGTAAGGGGTGCGTCTACTCGACCCAATGTGCGAAAGCTCTTTTGTGGATAATGCGAAAGAGCTTTTTTCTATGGTGGATAACTTTCCTGTATATTACGTTTAAATAGTGCAACCTTTTCGGAAATTCAAAGCACCTAACTCCTGCTTGTAACATGTGCATGCTTTTGCTATGACGTAGACCGTGTGGTGATACAGTTTCTGGTATCAGAGATGGATGCTCTTCTTTCGCAAGGTCTACATATTTGTTCAGTATATAAGAAAATTTCATGGGTCGAGTAGGTGTACCCCTTACGGTCGTACACCCCTCACAGAATTCCGGACGTGCGGCTTTCCCGCATCCGGCTCTTTGCGAAACGAATCGTTCACATTATCATTCGTATATATTGACATATATCCGGGGTCTTACCAGTGGATAGCTGTTATCCAACATATTTAGAAATTCTACCCAGTTATAGCTTTTCTTCTGGCTTCTCCGGTTCAGGCAGTAGAACAGGCTTCTCATGATGTTATATCGGAATGCCGTTATACTTTCTGTATTGTCCGTGATTCCATAGTAATGGTAATAACCAGTTAGTATCTGGTTAAGTTTTGCAATCATCTCTTTTAATCTACATGTTCTCATCTTCACTAACAGAAGATTTACTTCTCTGCACTTCTTTGCAAACTTCTTCTTACTGGTTTTCCTCTTCACTCTGAATCTGCCGTTCCTACTTTTGGAACAGTAGTGTGTAAAACCCAGGAAAGTAAAAGTGCCTAGTTTCGTTCCGGCTTTTCTGCATCTTTCTTTTGCATAACGCCCGAACTCTATCAGACGGCTCTTTTCTTCCTCGAGGCTTAATCCAAAGTGTCCCATTCTATGTTTCAGATGTTCATAGAACCACTCTGCATCCGATTTATACTGGAATATTACCACAAAGTAGGTAGACCCAAGGAACCTCCCCTTGAGTCCCCATCAGAACCGTACGTGAGCCTCTCGACTCATACGGCTCCCTCTCCAACAGATGGTAATATTCCAAATTTCCAGTGTGCAAACAAGTTTCTGTCTCTTCTAGCTACTGCACCAAGCCAGTACTCGGCTCTGCTTCTCGTGTTTTTCTTTTTATAACTTCGTCGTACCCATTTAATCAGACATTGATTGATATAACGCAACACCTCATAAAATTCTGACTTATAATAGTGTGTGTAGTAGTTAATCCATCCTTGCACTACTTTGTTTATCATGTTCCCAATATCTTTTAATGAGAGATCCGCCTTTAACTGTATCTTCCATCCTCTGATCTTCTGTTTCATAGCAGTTTTGGCTTTTTCACTGACCGCAGGCGTAAAGCCTACAAAGAACTTTCCTTCTTTATTCTTATTTAGCCTTGGTCTGAACGTATATCCCAGAAAAGTGAATTGAGTACAACTATAGTTTCGTGACCTTCGGTCATCCTTGCAGTAGACAATACGTGTCTTTTCTTTATTCAGTTCCAATCCAAACTGCTGAAAACGTTCTTCCAGTTTCTGCTTTATAAATACAGCCTGCTTGTACGATTGACAGTGCAGTACTCCATCATCAGCATATCTTTCCCACCAGATGTTCGGATATGCTTTGGTCATAAAGTCATCAAATACATAGTGAAGAAATAGATTTGCAAGCACAGGACTGATAACTCCTCCTTATGACGAGATAGATGTTATGCCGAGATACGCTCAGTATTCTTAGATTTTGTCAGTGTTTCTACTTGCGTAACTCGGCATAATACTTCTCTACTTTAAGGAATTTAAAAACTGTAAAAGATCTTTATCTTTGTTCCAGTTAGGAAAATCTCTTTCCTCAGTAACTTTTGGAGCAAGTGCATTAACCGCATCATTTTTCAGACGGTTATCAGCTCTCACGTAAACCATCGTCGTAGAAATATCCTCATGTCCGAGGAAATCTCTGATATAGACGATATTGATACCGGCTTCCAACATATGCATTGCTTTTGAATGACGGAACATATGACAATGTACATGTTCTGGGAATGTTGCATCTTTTTTGCGAATCGCATCTACATATTTTTTTATGATATAAGAGATACCATCGCGGTCAATCTTTCGATGATAACGGTTAGTGATCAAAAAATCAGTTCCAACAGCATATGAACGGTACCGGCTAAGATAGTTTTCGACAAGCTTTGCTGTCGCGTCTGCTATCACGACTGTACGATATTTGTTGCCTTTTCCATGTAATCTTACGGTTGCAACAGAACCTAACGATATATCAGCTATCGTG
The DNA here is from genome assembly GCF_018919065.1 of Blautia sp. MSJ-9. GTDB lineage: Bacteria > Bacillota > Clostridia > Lachnospirales > Lachnospiraceae > Blautia_A. Next base: position 3,188 of record NZ_JAHLQG010000041.1, read on the forward strand.
ATATCGCATAATTCCTGAACTCTGCACCCACTGTCATACAAAAGTGTCAGGATCACCCTGTGTCGGAAACCGGTATGGGAATTAACATCCGGACTGTTTATAAGTGATGACATCTGTTCCACAGTCAGGAAAGATACTTCTTTCGGTGCAGCCTTTTTTGCCCTGATCCCGGAGACATTCTGTAAAGGGGCAATGTACTCGATATGTTCCAGCTGTGCATAATCACTGAATGCTTTCAATGCAGCCAACCGTTGATTTGCTGCAGGTATACCAGCCCCATTGTTTCGGTACCATTCCAGGAATTCAATCACCAGTTCACGTTTGAAGTCCTTGATATAAAAAGAATTCGGAGAGGTTTCTTTTTCTTCTTTAAAAAACCGAAGGAACAGTTTCAAAGTGTCTCTGTAACTGAGAATGGTATTCCTGGAATAACATCTATGATGCGGCAGATAGTCCGTTAAAAATCCTGTGACCAAACAGGCAAAATCAGTAGAATTCGTGTTCATTGATAACTGCCTCCCTGATCAGATCAGGAAAAGATTCCATCATCCGTTCTTTTATATATGGAAAACGTTCCGCCGTAAGTTTTAGATAATACGCTGTTTCCTCAAAACTTTCATGCCCAAGCATTGTACGCATATATGGAAGATACGCAATCAGGTCTTTTCCTTCATCGCTCCATTTGCGGAGAAGATTTACGCAATAAGTATGGCGGAAGTCATGGATACGGGGACCTTTTCCAGTGTGAGAGATCCCAGCCTGTTCCAGATAGCGCCTGAAATTTTTATATACATTTCCTAAAGTCATCGGTCTTCCCGGAAGCAGCATAAAGAAATATTCATCATCGGATGAATGGGCATGGATATTTTCTTTTAATTCCTTGCATTTATCTGTAAGTAAAGGATAGATGGGGACATACCGCTCTTTATGATTTTTGGCCTCGTGAATAGTGATATATCCTTCTCCGAGGTTGATATCACGGATTCTGGCAAGGCGCTGCTCTGAAACGCGCATTCCACTGGTGTACAGGATACGGAAAAAAACCGGCATCACATCAGCACGATACGGGCAGGAATCCGGCACCGACTGACTTCTGTCAACTGCATCAAAAAAACTTTGAAGTTCTTCATCTGTGTAAATATGTGCATCGTATCTGCTCCTTTTCCGGGTGATTCCTTTCGGCGGAATATGTGCAGGAATCCCGATATCGTTGAGATATCTGCAGAAAACCCGCATGACACTGATACGGCTCGCCTGATTTGTGACAGTTTCATAAGTCCTTTTTCTGCACCATAGGTCACAAAGCTCTTTAGAGATACGCTTTTCGGAAAGATTGTTTTCACATAAAAAGGTGTCAATGCGTCGCAAGGAGCCTGCTTCTGATTCATAAGAGAATCCAAGTGCACGTTTTAATGCTATAAGATCATGGATCTCCTCTTGAAAAATGCTGTTATAGATTTCTTTATCCATGGCAGAATTCCTCCGGTGAAAGCACACATTCGGCCAGTTTCTGCAGATCTGTCTTCAGATAAACAGCCGTTACATCAGAATCAGAGTGCCCAAGGATATCTGTAATGACCGGAAGCGGTGTCTCCATTTCCAGTAGCATGGAGCCGGCAGAATGTCTTAAGGAATGAAAGCCGGAGTGCTTTTTTGTACGCTGGTCGATACCTGCTTTCCTCATGTATCTTACAAGCTGTTGCTGCATATGGTTTTCATTGCCGATAGGATCAAATGGCGGCATATGTTTCAGGAACACCTGATCCGATTCGTAGTACTGAGGTCGCCCATTTTTGATATAATCGATCACCGCCCAGCCTACCGCATCAGGTATTGGCAGAGTTAATGGTTTATGTGTTTTATGCTGTATGAGAGACAGCTTTTTATCTTCCCAGTTAAAGTTTTGGAAACGCAGGTTTTTGATATCTCCAATCCGAAGACCAAGAACACATGCAAGAAGGATCATTGCATAGTCACGTTTTCCGATAGGGCTGTTCCGATCAATGACCGAAAGCATTGCTTTCAGTTCATCAAGTTTCCATGCAGAAGGTATTTTGGCACTTTTGGAAACAGCAGGCATATGGATCTTTTCAGCATAATCAGTGGAGAGTATTCCGATAGAATAAATAAAACGCAGAAAATGTCTGATCCCGCAAACATTCTGTTCTATGGTCTTAAAACTATACCCTGCCAGCGTTTTCAGATAAGAATTGCAAACATCCATAGTGATATTTTCTATAGTTCCAATCTTCCTCTGCTGAAGATAGTCCATAAAAGCCCTGGAAATCCCTTTATAATGTCCGATTGTACTTGCTGACAGTTCCGTAGAATTCAGAAAATCTAAATAATCCGTATATAAATTTAAATAGTACGCATTCAACGTAATAGGATTTTTTGAGGCATAGTATCTTCTGGTAAGCACCTGATGCAAACGGTAATCTTCCAGCATATGCACAACACGGAGCAATTGGACTCTCTGTTGGGAAAGCGTTCCATTATTATATTTCGTAATGAAGCCGTATTGTTTTTCGAGATATTTAAGTCCCCGTTCCATATCGTATTCGGTATTTCCGTACTCTTCCGTAAGAAAGCACTGGATCTTATTCCATTCACCTTCATAAAAGCGGATGGTTGCAGAAGAATAGTTGTTTTCCTGCAACAGTTGTTTTAGTCCTTCTGTAATCATTTCAAGATTCATGAGTTTCTGACTCCTTTCTTTTTTTATGATTACAGAATAACAAAGTGTAGCATTTTTGCTTGTATTATGCCGAGATAAATTTAAAGAAATTCCGTATTTACGCAGATAATCAGCGTTAACTCGGCATAACGTTTATCTCGTCATAAGGTGGATTATGCCGAGCTCGGCATAATCCTCCCTGAGGTGTTCCTGACCTGCGTTCAGCAATCGAGCCATCACTCATGATGAACGGCACTGTAAGCCAGCGTTTTATATAAAGTATCAGCCATTTTATTTGCGTATGTTTCTCAACCATGTACATCAGATATCCATGTTTGATGTTATCAAAGAGCCCTTTTGTTTGTTGTAAAATAAAAATGTAGAAAGTTGCAAAACAAAAATGTAGGTGATTGCAGCTGCATTTTGTAGGTAATTGCAAAGCATCAGAATCCTAGGAACAGGCGGCGCCGGATGGTAGCTCCTAAGTTGGATCTAATGCAAAAATCCATTGCAGACATACAGATAATCAATTACCCTTGTCTTTGTTGTAAGCCAAAACATCAAAGATAAGGAGAAAAGGAGTATGACTACAATGGATCAGATTCATCGTATCAGAGAACTCTTCTATGAGCAAGGGAAAAATCTGAACGAAATTGCAATCATCATGAACTGCGACTGGCGTACAGTACGCAAATATGTGGATATGGAAGATTTTAGCAGCCCACCACCAGCTCCCCTTAGGAATGAGGAACACAGTTCCAAACTTGATCCTTTCAAACCGCAGATTGACAGTTGGATGGAAGCGGATAAGCTTGCTCCACGAAAACAGCGCCATACTGCCAAAAGGATCTACAAGCGCCTGAAAAGCGAAAACCAAGATTTTTCCTGCAGCTACAGACTGGTTGCCCTTTATGTCAGACAACGGAAAGAAGAACTCAATCTTAACAAAACAACTGGTTACATTCCTCTTGAGCACAGACCAGGTGAAGCACAGGCCGATTTCGGTACAGCAGATTTTTACGAAAATGGGAAACTCCACCACGAAGCAAAATATCTTGTACTCAGCTTCCCATACAGTAACGGCGGCTTTTTCCAGCTTAATTTATGGAGAAAACATGGAATGCCTGCTGGAAGGTCTGGTTGCCATATTTGAGCACATAGGCGGCGTGCCCACTGAGATCTGGTTCGATAACACAAGGACTATTGTAACGAAGATCATAAAAGGTGGCGGCCGGAACATAACAGAACGATTCCAGCGTTTCTGCGAACACTACCGGATCAAACCCCTGTTCATGAACCCTGAGTCAGGATGGGAAAAGGGAAATGTGGAAAATAAAGTAGGTTACCTGCGCCGTAACCATCTTGTCCCAATCCCCAGGTTTGATGACCTTACAGAGCAAAATAAGCAATTTCTGGTATGTTGCGAAACAGATATGCAGCGTGAACATTATGAGGACGGCAATGGTCGCTTCATCCGTGAACTTTTTGAAGAAGATGTTGCGCATTTGCGCCCGCTTCCCTCCGTCCCATTCGACACAGCAAACTATATAACTGCGAAAACAGATAAATACGGAAAGTTCACCCTGGATGCAGGAAAGCATCGTTATTCAGCATCTCCTGTCTTCTGTGAATCTATTGTAAACCTGAAGATCACATCAGCATCCGTGACTGTCCTGGATAAGGATATGCATGAAATTGTATGCCACAAACGGCTTTACGGAAGCGACCACGAAAGCATGGACTGGGTACCGTATCTTGCTTATATAGCCAGGAAGCCACGTTCCCTGCGTAACAGCGGCATTTACGATATGATGCCGCAAACCATGCGGTTGTATATGGACAGCTGCGAAAGTAAGGATCGTGGGCGTATCCTTAAGGTACTTGCAGAGCTTACAGAACGTACCGGATTTACCAGTGCAGTCAATACTGTCAACGAAGCTGTACGCATGAATGCGACTGATCCGGATAGTCTTGAAACCCTGTACAGGCGGACTTATGCGGATGTTCCAGTCCTGCCGCCTCTGGATTCCGGTCCTGATATTCCAAAACAAAGGATCATTCCCTTTAGAAATGATCTTCAGAAACTGGATGCCGCCCTACACAAAGGAGGTGCCTTCAATCATGGCTGAAATAGAAAATTCTATTGCGCAATGCTGTAAGCAGCTGAGGCTGTCCACGAACTTTGCCGGACAGGCACTTACGCTGGAAGGAGATACCCCACAAAAGTACCTGTTAAACCTTCTGGAAAATGAGATCAGCTACCGTATTGAAAAAAGAAAAAGTAAATATCTTAATACAGCCGGTTTTCCACGCAGATACCGGGCAGAAGAATTCAAAACAGATGAAATTGATTTTCCTGATGGTATCAGTTTTCAAAGCCTGCTTGACCTGGATTTTTATCATGCCGGAAAAAATGTCATCATGTACGGAGGTACAGGAACCGGCAAAACGATGCTGTCAATACTGATCGGGATGTCGGCCTGCAATCAGGAGATCCCAGTCAGATTCTATCGCACTGCAGGACTGATCAACCTGTTTTCTGAAAGTCAGGGAAAAGGTACGCTCAGTACGTTGAAAAAGAAATTAAACAGCGCACAGATCCTGATCCTGGATGAATTCGGCTATGTTCCATATGACAGGAATGGTTCGCAGCTTCTGTTTGACTATCTGTCTGAGATACACGAGCAGAAATCTGTCATCCTGAATACGAACCTGGAATTCTCCCAATGGGTGAATGTTCTTTACGACCAGCGGATGACAACGGCACTGATCGGCAGGCTGACCCATCATGTAGAACTGATCCTGTTTCCTGGTGTCAATAACCGATTACGGGAATCCAGCATTAATGAAACACTTTCAAAGATCAACAGTCAGAATGGGTAAATTGCCCTAAAGTAAAGTCTGCTTCTGCGCAGGCAAAATATTTAAAGAATGTCTGCAATGCCCTTTTAAATAGCTGGCAGGTACCATGACTGCCAGCCGGGCTTGCAATTACCTACAAAATGCAGCTGCAACGACCTACAAAAAGTTTTTGCAATTTTATGCAAAAAGGTCTTGCAAAAAACAGCCGTAAGGAAGACGATATCTTTTTAAATTTAGAAGCTCTCTGTGAAAACAAAGTCGAAACAGCTGACCGGTCTGAGGAAGCTATAAATCGAAATGACCGTATAAAAGCCATGGAGAACATGGTACATTCCCTGATCAGTGACCGGTTACTGGAACTCAGTAAGTATGTATTGCTGGATCCAATTGGCAAAAGAATACTGATCGACAAAAGTTCAATGCAGACTGATGGATATCAGGTGCTCATTAATTAGGAGGCAGATATGAGATTTAGAAAAAATGTGCC
>NZ_JAHLQG010000016.1 GCF_018919065.1 Blautia sp. MSJ-9
TCGTAACAATTCTGTTGTCTGCATCAGAGCGCGTCTTGTTCTGTTAAAACGACTTCTGCTGCAAAGCTGTGGAAAAAGATGCCTGTAGTTTCGTTTCACAAAAGAAAACCAGGCATTCTTAGAATCAACACCTGCCAATTCTCCACAGAGACTGATAGTAATGATTTCTGAGTCAGACAATTTTGCATCCAGGATATGTCGTCGGCTGGTAACTTCTGGAGGTGCAAACTGATGATACAATTCGTCAATAATAACGTAAGTGGTCAAAATAAAGTCTTCAAAAGTTGCAATAACAGTGGTATTATTATCTTGGAACTTTAACATAATGATGCCTCCTTTCGTTGTATTCCCTACAAATAGGATAGCACATTTTGTTGAAGTTTCTTTATATTTATTTTATCTAGCACAACAAGTTAAATTGGTTCTATAGAACAAGGTGTAATTCTACTTATATATTGGAGGAAAAGTTTGAAACAAATAAGTAGAGGGCAACCAAGAAATAAAGGACATGACAAAATGAGAAAGAGTAACCCATAGATTGTGTTGCTCTAAAATGTTAAAAACAGGGATCCAGTATTTTCCGGTTGATTCCATACAAACATCTGTACAGTTATATTTGGCAAGCCAATCACACAGCTCATTCAATCCTTTAGTAAAATGAATGAGAGAGAAAACTATTTATGAGAAGATTGCAGAAAAGTACAACACAAGATATGTATCAGAATATCAATAAAATCTATCATGCCGTCATCTATGTCAGATTATCTAAAGAAGATGGCGATATTTCCAGTTCAGCAAAACTGGAAAGTAACAGCATTTCTAACCAGAAAGCTTTGATTCTGGATTTCCTGAAAGACAAAAAAGATATAGAAGTTGTTTCAGTCCGAGTTGATGATGGCTACTCAGGCTCTAATTTTGAGCGTCCTGCATTCCAGGCAATGCTGGAAGACATGGTAAGTATGATTATGAGATCAAGCTGGTATATGACGATTAGTTTGCAGATTTACAGAAATTAAAGAAAGAGAAGGAGGCGCAGTCAAGATGACAGATCATAGAAAAACAGCTATTTACATCCGTTTATCCGCAGAAGATGACAATTTAGATGTCAGAGCCAAAAAAGAGAGCGACAGTGTAACTTCTCAGAGAATTCTGTTAAAATCATTTGTGATTGATCAGTTGGGTGTTGCTGAGGCAGATATCCTGGAATATGTGGATGACGGTGTCAGCGGTACTCACTTTAAAAGGCAGGGATTTCAACAGCTGCAGGATGACATGAAAAGCGGAGAAATCGGCTGTGTAGTTGTAAAAGACTTTTCCAGATTCGGAAGAGACTATCTGGAAGTTGGATTTTATATTGAATATATTTTCCCGCTTCTACAGATTCGATTTATTTCGATTAATGACAGCTATGACAGTGCAGCAAGCAACGGAATGACTGGTGGAATGAATGTAGCATTGCAGAATCTGGTATACAATATGTATAGCCTGGATTTGTCCAAGAAAATTTCATCAGCAATGCAGACGAGAACAAAAAATGGTACACGTCTTCCGGTAAATGCCAGATATGGCTATAAAAAAGGAAAAGATGGAAGGCTGGAAGTTGATCCGTAGGCTGTAAAAGTCGTGAAAATGATTTTTCGGATGGCAGCGGAAGGAACAAGTTTTGCAGATATTACAAGGGAATTGAACAGACAGGCGATTGCCACTTGTGATGAGCAGAAATTATCAAGAGGGGATCAGGTGCAGTTCCAGAGGTTTGACACGATCAAAAAGAAACACTGGAGCCCTACGACAGTAGCGGCAATTGTCCGGGATGAGATTTATATTGGAACCAGAATCTGGGGCAAAACACGTTGCAGTATGCATACTGGTCATAAAGCAGTTCTGAATGATGAAACAGAATGGGTTCGCCTGGAAAATCATCATACAGCAATTATAGACAGGGCATTGTTTGAAAAAGCAAATGAAATGCATCCGAAAAAACGGAGAATTGTTGCAGAATCACGCACCAATTTTACTCTGGAAAGACGTAAAAAGCAGCCAGCATTGCTGTTATGTGCCAACTGTGGGCATTCTTTACTAAAAGAAACGGAGCATCTGCTAAAATGCTCAGATGCTCGAACCAATGGAGATCCTGTGTGTCGAAGTCTGGTGATCCGACGGGAACCGCTGGAGGAGAATATCCTTGGGCTTGTTCATCAGTATGCAGCGTCAATGCTGGAAAAAGAAAAGAAAATATCTTCCAAAAGGCAATGCGAATACAAAGAGATTAATACTGCAGAATTGCAAAAACAGATCCGACAGTTGACCTCGGAAAAGATGAGTGGATAGCTGGAGAAAATAAAACGAAAGATAGAAGATGCGGAGAATAGCAAAAAGCTTCTTGAACAAAAAGAACTTTCTGATAAACTAAAAGATTTCTTGGGAATTCAGAAGTTCGATACAGAGAAGCTGCGTGAGATTATCAAGGTGATTCGTGTTCATAGTCAGGATGAAATTGAAATCGAATGGAATTTTGACGATATTTTTTCGGAACAGAGGTAACTTGAGCAGGACAAGAATGACTTATCAAAAGATAATAAAGGTGCTGGGACTACCTGATGGAAGCGTCAGATAGTCTTCGGCAGAAAAAAATAAAATTTTTTTTGTCCTATACTTGACACATCCACATGTATGTAGGCATACATATTGTTCCAATATGGCGAAAGCTGGAATGAATCCGAAAGCACTCCAATATTTAATGGGACATTCTGATATAGGGGTTACGTTAAATGTATATACGCATCTGGGATTAATTGATGCAAAAGAAGAGATGAATAGGATTGCAAAACTGGCATAGTATGATAAAATAATAGAAAAAAGAATTAAAAATAATCTGATTATAAGGTTCTTAGAAAGCCTGTTTTCCAGGCTGATTATTACTAAGAAGTTACTAAATTTGGATAAGAAAATATACGAATTTATGCTGTGATATACGGGAAAATGACAGGATTGAAGATTATCGGAAAATGCCTGCAAACAGCGTAAATACAGCATTTCAAGGAGTTTTAAGCAATGATAAGTATGTTATTTGTCTGTCACGGCAGTGTTTAATGGATGCCGTGAAAAGCCTTGATTTTATTCAATGTCATTAACTTAAAAGCAGAAGATATTTATTCCTAAAAGGATTAGATATCTCCAGCTTTTTTTGATATGCTTATATTGTAAAAAGAAGCCATGAACCTGCTCAAAAAAGGATGTGATTATACATGAAACATTCTCAGAAACGTACATTATAGAGAAGAAAACTACGATACCTTGAAATGCTGATAAAACCTTGCAAAATACGGCATTTCAAGGCAATTTGAGAGGAGAAATCAGGCAGGATATACTAAAAAAGTCATGTCTGAAAATATGGGTACTCAAATTTAAAAATGTCCTTGACAAAGGGTACAATTCAAAAAACAATGATTCGAGTACTTTTCGTATGCCACGGCAATATACTGGCAATGGATTAATGAAGTGCTTGGAACGCTTGATTTCACTGGGTTTTTCGGCTGTTTGATAAAGGGGAAAGGTTGAGCTTAGACCAGGTTTAGACCATTTGAAATGTGTAAAAAATGAGACAAAAATTATCAAATGGGAAGCCTTGTACATGATATTATTTATGTAGAAAAGTACACATTGGAGATTGTTCATGAGAAAATTTATGAGGATAAAAATCGTCCGGTGATGTGTGGAATTGTATCCATGCGTCACCGGATTTTTTTGTTTTCCGGAAGCGAAATGCGAATATACCGCTATATGTCGCTACTCGGAAAGATCCCGTTTCATGGCTTCGTCGATGGCTCGGTTAATAAAGGCAGTTGCACTTTCTCCCATAGCTTCAGCGTGTTCCTTGATGATGGAACGTTTCTCCGGGGTTACACGAACTTTTATTTCAACGAATCGATCATTGTATTTCTTATTTGCTCGTCTGCGAGCTTCTGAAAGTTTTGAATAGGTGGTTTTTTCTCTCCTCATGGTATTTCCTCCGACTATGTGTTGTTGCAGATCTAAGAAGAGTATAACACAAAATGGTACATGAGACCATGTAAAATTCCAAATTAAAAAGGAGACAGAGCTTATGAAGAATCAGAAAAACAGAAGTATGAAGGTATATTCCCAGAATGGAAGAAATTATAAAGCGACACCAACAATTATCCTGAAGGGCCAGCGGCTGGAAGAGATGGGATTTGCGATCGGAGATTATATTTCCGTCAGCTGTGAGAATGGGAAGCTGGTGATTACGCCGGATACTGAAAGAGCGGAGCTGGAGCAGATGAAGGCTGATTTTATGGAAAAGGAAACTAAGAAGCTGCAGAAGCAATTCCAAAGAGAAAAGGAAGAGCTGTATGCGCAGTTTGTAGCTGAGAAAAAGGCACAGTACATGGCAGAGAAGGAGGAGCGGTAATTATGAGTAAGGTTATTGTAATCGGATCACAGAAAGGTGGCGTGGGTAAAACCACGACCACGCTGAATCTGGCATATTCTCTTTGCAGTATGGGAAAGAAGGTTCTTGCCATTGATCTCGACAGTCAGGCAAATCTCAGCACCTGTTATGGCATTGAGAATACAAAGGACCTGGAATATACGATTGGTCATCTGCTGATGGCACAGATTGAGGAAGAGGAACCAGAAGAGCTGGAGCATTATATTCAGAGCAAGGATGGAGTGGATTTTATTCCTTCTTCTATTTATCTATCTGCTGTGGAGGCGAAGCTTAGAACAGAAATGGGAGCAGAGCGGATGCTGGCAGAGGTATTGGCGCCAATCAGAGACAGATATGATTATGTGCTGGTGGATACGGCACCTTCCTTTGGGATGCTTGCCTGGTATTTCTTTACAGAGGACTTTGCAAGCTGGAGTCTCAGCTTAAGTGCTTTGCTGATATCGCCATCGGTTGCTTTAATAAGACTGGCAACATCCTTCTTACCAAGGGATTCAGTTTCGACACCGTTATCAGAGAGCCATTGCTTCATCTGAACTACGCTGTTTGGATTATCCAGGTTAGTGATATTCTTCATTGCTACCATAAGAGCTGATTCGGATCTCTCATCGAAGGCGATAGCATTTTCTACAACATCCATATGAACATCTTGCCAATGCCATTATTCTTAGTGCTGTTTCTGATTATAGAGCCGTACTCAAAAGGGCAAAGCGTAATCAGGGAAGCATATATGTTATTATGATAGTGTCGAAAGTGTATGACAGAACAGAGCCTTGAGAGAAGAAATTTTCCCGGGGCTTTTTTGCATGAGTAATGAGGAAAGTAGCTGCCATGCTTGCATGAGCAGACATTTGACGAATGTCGCGACAATGAGAAAACTTGTTTTGAGTGCATGGAAGGAAGTGTAACTGTGCCTAGCAAGCCGAAGAAACCGTGTGCTTATCCAGGTTGTCCTGCGTTAGTGACAGGGCGGTACTGTGCAGAGCATGCGAAAAAAGTGAATAGTGATTATGAGAAATACGGAAGAGATAAAAATGCGAAGAGAAGATATGGTCGTGCATGGAAAAGGATTCGTGATAAGTATGCTGCAGGTCATCCGTTCTGTGAGAAGTGCTACGAGCGAGGAGTTCTGGTTCCAGTGGAGGAGATTCACCACAAGCTTCCTTTGAGTGAAGGTGGCACACATGACCGGAGCAATCTGATTGCGTTGTGTAAGTCGTGTCATTCACAGATTCATGCGAAACGTGGGGATCATTGGCATGACCGGTAGGGGGTATCAAAATCTCTGTAGACCGGCTCACCATAGAACGGCGGGTGGGTCTTGCGTGTGCAGTCGCAAAATTGAATAGGGGGGATAGCAGAAAAAAACCACCTCCCAGAGGAAATGGTACTATTGTGAAACATCGGATTTTGCTTCTGTATTATCTGAAGGATCAGTTTTTGTCTTCTGGCCTTGTTTGAGCTGATAAGCGATCCAATAGAATATCGGTGGTGTTAGAAGGAATATGTATTCGTTCTTTCTTCATCAGTGTTCGAGCTTTTTGATTTGTTTCATAATCGCGATCACCTTTTTCGAAAATGGAGCAACAAAGAAAATCATATTTTAATTCACCTTGCGCATTTGCCTTGATGATAAAGATGAAATTATCAACACTAAAATGGCTGGATATTAAATAATCTGCTTTAATGCCTGTGATGAAAGGATACATGCGTGGCATGTATGAATATAAATTAAATTTGTTATCAAGGGATTCTTTCAAGTGAACTAAAGCTTCAAGTCGAGGTTTTATCATCTCCTCGTACTGGGCTGCTTTTTGAACTTTTTCAAATAGTATTTTACCCTCAAGAATTCTATCAGCAATTTTGGCAGAAGAATAATTTGGAAGAGAGATATCTTTCATATACTGGAAGCCAGCTAAATGCGGATAATCTTCCAGAGAAAAGGTAAGATTAATTGGATACAGCTGTTTCTTATAGCCATATGTAAACAAATATCTATATTCAATTATTTCTTTCCAGGCTTGTGCAGACTGTTGTAATAGATCCATATTATACCTTGTCCTTTGCAAAAAATAAAGGACCCTGCCAATGCAAGGCCCTTAAAAAGCGTTTTCATTCAGTTCCGAAAAACCTATTCGGTTTGAGGTTATCGCATAACCCAAGGTCAGGCTCCACAACCGACTGCATGCCGACACAGTCAATTGCTTCAACACCACGATAGCTGGTCAACGCCGCTATCCTCTAACTTCATTATATCACAAAAATACTCGTAGTCAACAGAAAACGAGTTTTTGAGGAACACTATTTGCTTCGTGTTCTTAATTATTATATGTAGAAATAATGGTTTTGACAATAGAAAATATTGGAACTTGAGAAAGGAGGAATTCCGATGGCAGGAGGTGAAAGCATATGACACTGGAAGAACTGGCAGGGATGCTGGAAGAGACGGGATTTCCTTTTGCCTATGACCATTTTGCGGAAGGGGAAAGCCCGGATCCGCCGTTTATCTGCTATCTGCTTCCTGGAAGTGATAATTTTTCGGCAGACGGGCGGGTATATTTCCGGATCAGTGAAGTAAGGATAGAGCTTTACACGGACCGGAAGGATCCCGTGGCAGAAGCTCTGGTGGAAAAAGTTCTGGATGATGCCGGGATTTTTTATAATAAGTCGGAGGTCTGGATCCAGAGCGAAAAGCTGTATGAGGTGCTGTACAGTATGGAACTGTAATGATTTGTTAAATGATGGAGGGATATTATGTCTGATAAGAATAACAAGGTAAAGTATAACCTGAAAAATGCGCATTACGCTTTACTGACGATTGGTGAGGACGGGGCGGTGTCCTATGCAGCACCGGTGCCGCTTCCGGGATCCGTGTCACTGTCCCTGGCTGCCAACGGGGAGCCGGAGAATTTTTATGCGGATGGTATTGCGTATTATGTGATCAACAACAATATGGGCTATGGCGGGGATCTGGAGCTTGCACTGATTCCGGAGAGTTTCCGGACGGATGTGCTGAGAGAAGAACTGGATGCCAAGGGCGTTCTGATTGAAAACTCGGATGCAGAATTGGCACTGTTTGCCCTGCTTTTTGAGTTTGACGGGGATGTGCGCCATATCCGCCATGTAATGTATAACTGTTCGGCTTCCCGTCCGAAGATTGAAGGCAAGACCAATGAGGAGAAGAAGGAAGTGCAGACGGAAACACTGACCATTAAAGCCACGCCGCTGTCGGATGGAAAGGTGAAGGCAAAGACAGGGAATACTACGGATGCAACTGTTTATGCAGACTGGTATAAGTCGGTGTATCTGCCGGCTGCAGATCCGGTTTCTTTGCAGACATCTGATAGTGGAAAGTCTATTGTGGATGCTTCAGGAAATGGAAAAGCACTGAGCTGAGGGGGATTCGGATATGAGCATGATGAAGAAGATTGAGATTAACGGGAAGGCGGTTGTTTTTAAGGCTTCTGCCGCCATTCCGCGTATTTACAGGATTAAGTTCCAGAGGGATATCTACAAGGATTTATCTGTTCTGGAAAAGAGTATCGGGGACGGGGATCCGGAAAAGTCTTCCCTGGATCTGTTTTCCCTTGAGATGTTTGAGAACATTGCGTATGTGATGGCGAAGCATGCGGATTCGTCGATTCCGGATAATCCGGAGGACTGGCTGGATGAGTTCAATACGTTCAGTATTTATCAGGTTCTGCCGAAGCTGATCGAGCTGTGGGGAATGAACATCAGGACGGATGTGGAGGCTAAAAAAAACTTCATGCAACAGACCGCGAAATGACAACTCCCCTGTTTCTTCTCCGGTGTGTGCAGCTGGGGATTTCCATCCAGGATCTGGATCTGCTGACTATCGGGATGGTGAATGATATGTTTGTGGAGAGCAGGAATGATGAGTACAAAGGATGGAGAAAGGTTGCCACACAGGAGGATTTTGACAGGTTCTGATTGGTGAAACATGATGACAGGATAAGCGAAAAAAGGTATAATGATTTCATGAAATCAGAAACTGGGGGTAACATACATGAAAATCGTAATTATTAACGGAAGTGCCAGAAGGGGAAACACGCTGACGGCGATTGACGCATTTATAAAAGGGGCGTCAGAAAAGAATGAGATTGAAATCATCCAACCAGACAGACTTCATATAGCACCTTGTAAGGGATGCGGGGTCTGTCAATGTTATAAAGGATGTATTGATCAGGATGATACAAATCCCACGATTGATAAAATTACTGCTGCAGATGTGATTCTTTTTGCTACTCCGGTATATTGGTGGGGAATGTCTGCGCAGTTGAAACTTATCATTGATAAGTGCTACTGCCGCGGTTTGCAGCTGAAAAATAAAAAAGTTGGAACAATCGTTGTGGGAGGATCCCCGGTGGACAGTATCCAGTATGAGTTAATTGACAAACAGTTCGACTGCATGGCGAAATATCTTTCATGGGATATGATTTTCCAAAAATCATATTATGCAACAGCCAGTGATGAACTTGCAAAAAACAAGGATTCTATAAAAGAACTTGAAAATATTGGAAAAAACTTATAAAGCATATTTAAAGTTCCAGGTTTCAGGAAAGAAAAAAATAAAAATAATGATGAAAGCATTTGTCAGGATGTGATCTGCCCCTTGTCAAGTAGACAAGCAAAATATTCAAAATGAATTTCTAAATGTACCCGCCATGTCTGATTTGATGTGGCGGGTATTTATGTTTATGAAACATTTATTCCACGGC
>NZ_JAHLQG010000021.1 GCF_018919065.1 Blautia sp. MSJ-9
GGCAGGGGATCATCTGCAGTAGTATTTTATAAAAAGAAGAAGGAAAAATCCATGCAGAAGTAATTTCTACAGGTATAGAATTTACTCTTGCAAGGTAGAATTTAAAAATACATTTAACCTTAACCGCTTTTAAAGCTATATCCGGCATTATAAAAAGAAAATATGTTCGATATTTTGTTGCTGAATCTTTCATATTATGCTATGATATATGTATGAAAAATAATCATACATATTGCTGTGCTTGCGTGTAATATTAATTATCCCACGGTATGGACAGTAAAAAATACCAACAGAAGATATTAAATGCAGGGAGAAAATCGTATTCGCAGGTACATCGAACATCAGAGTAAAGCTTACTGATACTATGGAGGAGAGGAAATGCTGCTGTCAAAGAAAACATCCATAAAGGTCAGCCGGGAATATGCGAATCTCATCGGGCATATGTGCTATGCAGCATCCAAGCTTTGGAATGTCTGTAATTACGAGCGTCAGCATTACAAAGAAACAGGGATGGAGCAGTATCCGGACTGGTATTATCAGAAAAAAGCCCATAAAGAGGATCTGTGGTATAAACAGCTCCCGTCCCAGACTGCCCAGGAAGTCTGTAAGCTGCTGGACAAGGCATGGAAGTCTTTTTATGCTCTGAAAAGATCAGGGGGGATCGAGACTCCCAGACCGCCGCGGTTTAAGCAGGAAAGTATCCCCATTACCTATATGCAGATGGGGATCGTGCATGATCGGGATACGGACAGAGTCCGCCTGTCCCTTCCAAAGGCATTAAAAAAATATATGGAAGAAACATATCAGATCCATGAAAACTTTCTTTACCTTGAAAATAAGATTTTCAGGGGCATGGATCAGATCAAACAGCTGCGGATCTACCCGCCGGAGAAGGAAAGCTGTAAAATTATCGTTGTTTATGAAGTTCCTGACCAGGAAGAACTTCCACAGAACGGACATGAACTGGCTATTGATCTGGGGCTTCACAATCTTATGACGTGTTATGATTCCGAAAATGGGAAGACGTTTATTCTGGGCAGGAAGTACCTTGAACTGGAAAGATATTTCCATAAAGAAATCGCAAGGGTGCAGGCCCAGTGGTATGGACAGCAGTCCGGAAAGGGAGTCAAGCATCCGGTCACATCAAAACATATCAGGAAGTTATATAAGAGAAAACATGACTCAGTAACGGATTATCTGCACAAAGTCACAAGATATCTTGCAGAATACTGCCGGCAACAGGGGATCACCTGTGTCGTTACAGGGGATATCCGGAACATCCGGAGAGAAAAAGACCTGGGACACAGGACAAACCAGAAGTTCCACAGCCTGCCGTATAACAGGATCTACATCATGCTGGAATATAAGCTGAAAAGATATGGGATCCGTTTTGTAAAACAGGAAGAAAGTTATACCAGCCAGTGCAGTCCGCTGTCACCGGAAGTAGGGAAAAGATATGCAGAACCGTCCAACCGGAAAGAGAGAGGGTTGTACAGAGATGGAAACAGAGTCTATAATGCAGATGCGGTAGGCGCATATAATATCCTGAGAAAATATCACTCCGTATCCGGAGTAAAAAAAGAACTGTCCGTAACCGGACTGAAAACACCGGAAATAATAAAAGTAGCTGTATAGCTCTAAAGAGCAAACAGTAGTGGTGCCATGGATGCACCCTGAAAAAAGGCGGTATCCCGCTTTAATTCAGATGCTCTGGTAACTTAGTTGCCGAGTAATTCACTAAGGGGAATTTCGCTGTCGAAATCTTTATACTGACAATAGCGTCTAAACAATGTTATAATTCCTATAAACAGAAAATAACAGGAATTAGTTGAAAAAAAATGATTTTTGTTTATGGATTATATTGTTATAAATTATAAAGGACTGAAAGAGAGTATTATCGAATTACCTGCAGTAAAAAGGAGTGAGACCATTGAATGTAATGCCAATTTCAGATTTAATTGATCAGGTATCTCAAATATGTAAAAGAAACGGTGTACAGCGTTTAGATCTGTTCGGATCTTTTGCAACAGGGACAGCGACACCGACCAGTGATATTGATTTTGTTGTATATGGATGTAAGGATATCCTGCATCTGGAAGATGAACTGGCAGATATTGATACACTTCGAAAAATTGATATTTTTGAATATGAAAGTATAAAAAATAAATTCTTGAAGGAGGATATTGAGAAATATGGAAAGCAAATATATTAATCGTTATAATACTTTTTGTAGCAGCCTGAAAAATCTTGAAAAGAGCAGACATGCTGATCCGAAGGCAGATTTTGTACTGGAAGGTACTGTGTTGAATTTTAACCTGACTTTTGATATTTCCTGGAAAGTAATGAAGGATATCCTTATTAAACAGCTTGGCATTTTGGATTTTGCAATTGGATCACCAAGGGAAACTTTACATCAGTCTTTTACTAATAAAATAATTGACGATGACAGATGGCTCCAGATGTTGCGTGCAAGAAATCAACTTGCACATGATTATGACGGCACTTTTGCAGCTGAAAAATTTCAGGATATTATTAATGTCTATTATCCTTTATTTGAGAAATTGAGGGATAATGTAAAAAAATATTATATTACAGAGTAGACTATTTACAGAAAAGAGGAGCGCTTTATTTTGAACGCCCTATGGCTAAAAATTTCACCATATCGAACAAATAAAAGTACAAATATTTTTTCTTTTTCTTCGAATCAATACAAGTTATTAGACAAATTCCATTGAAAATCTCCCTATATATTCTAATATATAAGTATAATCACTAAAACATATTTCTTCAGACAATCGGCCAATTGTCAAGTTGTATTGTAGTTGTACTTAACAGAATGTAAAGGAGGACAACAATGACTCGACTTATTAAGATTAATGAAAATGGAATTTATATGGTATTTGCTCTGATCGACGATGAAAAGATCCGTCTGATCCATCTTGGAACGGCTCCGTTTAATGAAAAAGCAATGCCGGAAAATGCATGGGAAAATGGATATCTGGTGCAATATCAGGAAACAGGATATGGCAGCGCAGATCACCGCGGAAGAAAGCATACAGGAAGTGTTCCCGGATGTTGGGCTGTCTATCGTGAGATGCGTGATTACAAAAATGAAAAAGGTCGAAAACTTGAAATTGTGCAGGATTATCAGGGTCTGCAGCTGATCAGTCATTATCAGTTTTATGATAATGTTCAGACAATACGTTCCTGGACAGAAGTGACGAATCAAAGTGAGCAAACACGGGAGATTGAATATGTTTCTTCTTTCGCATACCAGTATGCATCTGTCGGCGGAAATAAACCGTGGAACCGGAAAATGCGTCTGCATACAGCGCATAATTCATGGTATGATGAGTGCCGCTGGGAATCCCGCACGCTGCCTGAAATGGGATTAAATCCGATCAACCTTGCGCAGTCTACAAAACGTATTTATGAGCAGAATCTTGGTTCCTGGTCTACCCAGGAATTTCTTCCTATGGGATGCCTTGAGAATGAAGAAACCGGTGCAACATTTCTTTGACAGATTGAGAACAATGGCTCCTGGTACTGGGAAGTTGCAGAGAGCAGTGAATTAATGTTCCCTACAGTAAAGGACCATAACCTGATGATCACAAATGACGGAAATGAAATATCCGGCGAAATATATTTCGTGTTATCCGGCCCTACTGAATGGGAAAGCCAGTGGCATAAAAGCCTGAAGCCGGGTAAATCTTTTATCACAGTGCCGGCGGCCGTCTCTGTTGTTAATGAAGGATTTGAAAAAGCAGTTGTAGAGATGACGAAATACCGCCGTAAGATCCGCCGCCCTAATAAAGATAATGAAAAACTTGCAGTTATTTTTAACGATTACATGAACTGTCTGTTTGGGGATTCTACAACAGAAAAACTGCTTCCTCTTATTGACGCAGCGGCAGATGCAGGATGCGAATATTTCTGCATTGACTGTGGATGGTACACGGACACTAACTGGTGGGCTGGCGTAGGTGAATGGAAACCTTCTGCGCAGAGATATCCGGGAGGCATTGAGAAACCAATTAAATATATCCGCGAAAAAGGTATAATTCCTGGTCTTTGGCTGGAAATTGAAACAGTTGGTTTTGACTGCCCAAATATCGACAAGATTCCGAAGAGCTGGTTTTTCAGAAGACATGGAAAGATTGTATCCGACCAGTGCAGATATCAGTTGGATTTCAGAAATCCGGAAGTGCAGGACTATGCAACTTCTGTAATTGACAGAATGGTAAATGAATATGGTGTCGGCTATATCAAAATGGACTATAATATCAACAGCGGAATCGGTACGGAGGTAGATTCCGACAGCCTTGGAGATGGGCTCCTGGAACATAACCGTGCATATCTTGCATGGCTGGATTCCATTTTTGTCAAATATCCGGATCTGATCATTGAAAACTGTGGTTCTGGCGGTATGAGAATGGATTATGCGATGCTTAGCCGCCACAGTATCCAGTCATCCAGCGACCAGACAGATTACATAAAAAATGCAGCGATTGCAGCATCCTGTGCGACAGCGCTTACTCCGGAACAGTGCGCAATCTGGTCCTATCCTTTATCCGGCGCTGACCCGGAAGAAACGATCATGAATATGGTTAATGCAATGATGCTTCGAATTCACCAGAGCGGACATCTGGCGACCCTTCCGGCTAATCAGTTTAATCTGGTGAAAAATGGAATTGAAGTTTATAAAATGATTCGAAATGACATCAAGGAAGGACTTCCATTCTGGCTGACAGGAATCCCGAAATTCGAAGACCCATGGTTTACTTTTGGATTGGAATGTGACAATTGTGCGTATATTGCAGTTTGGAGAATTTCCGGTGAAAAAATCCTCAATGTGCCATTAAAAGAAGAATTGCAGAAATATCAGCACGTAGAGCCAGTCTATCCACAAAATACTCTGGACTGTGCTTATATAAATGAAAATCATACGATTTCTTTCTTACTGGAAGAAGCAAAAACAGCAAGAATATTTAAGTTATATTAAAAGGAATACAGCCCGCACTATTTTGGTGCGGGCTATTGGTGATGTAGAATGACAAACTTCAAATATCAGATTGTAGCAGAAAAAATAAAATTTCAGATCGATAATGGTGAATACCAGTATGGAGACAAATTTCCCAGCGAAAATTTTCTCTGTAACAAATATCGCCTCAGCCGCCAGAGCATCCGCAGGGCGTATGAGTTGCTCGAAAAACAAGAATATACTTACAGCGTCCGTGGAAGCGGAAATTTTGTGAAAAAGCAGATCACATCACATAAAGCAAAGAATGTAGGTGTTATCCTGTCTTATACGCATAGCCATGTTTTTTCCAGTATTACTATGGGTTGCGAGCAGATTCTGATGGAGCGTGGGTACGGAATGCAGCTTTCTATTACTCAGAATTCATTTGAACTGGAAGGAAAATGTCTGGAATTAATGCCGCCGGAAAAGATCTCAGGTCTGATTGTTGAAGGAACAAAATCTGCATTGCCAAATCCCTATATCCGCCATTACCAGAACCTTATCCGCCAGGGAATTCCTGTTGTATTTATCCATAATTATTACAATGGACTGCAGACGCCATGCGTATTAATGGACGATATCCAGGCCAGTAAAAAGCTTACGCAAATGCTTCTGGACGCGGGACATACAAAGATTGCAGGGATATTTAAAGAAGACGATCTGCAGGGAATCCGAAGATTCCAGGGATATGCAGAAACACTCTTCGAAGCAGGACTGCAGGTTGATGACCGTCATATCTGGTGGTTTCATTCCAACCATGAAATGTGGATCCAGAATAAATATAGTCTTGAGTATTCTCTTGATGATCTAATGGAATGTACAGCTCTCGTCTGCTACAACGATATGCTGGCAGAAGAAATCTATCACGATCTCAGCCAAAAAGGAATCCGCGTTCCGCAGGATTTGTCAATTGTGGGATTTGATAATCAGAATATCAAACTGGATGGCGATTGCTACCTCACCTCAGTCCAACATCCCCGCCGAAAACTTGGAGAGACGGCTGCAAATTTGGTGTGTGATATGATCGAACAGAGATGTAATGTTGTGCCTGCAGAACCGATTATTATGCCATCGACGATTGTGGTCAGGAATTCAATTATGAATAAAAGATTTAGATTATGATATGTGATTTTTTCAATGTTCAGATTTAAGCAAGATAAAATAATATTATTTTTGTGCATTGCATTGTATTTTTCGTGCAATAAATATATAATGTTAATGAAAGGAGTGATATTATGGCTAAATCAACAACAAGTAATATTAGTATCCGTATGGACAGCGATCTCAAAGCTGCTGCTGAAGCACTTTATGAAGAACTTGGCATGAATTTAAGTACAGCATTTAATATTTTTGTCAGACAGTCTCTTCGTGAAAGAGGTATCCCTTTTAGAATCACTGAGGGAACACCCAATAAAGAAACCGTCTCAGCAATGCTCGAGGCAGAAAGGATTGCAAAAGATCCTACTGTTAAAGGATACCATGATGTCGATGAATTTTTTGCAGATCTTGATGCATGACAAAATATGAAATTAAAAACACCACTCAATTTAAAAAAGATTACAAATTAGCCAAACGCCGTGGACTGAATCTCAATCTTCTAAAAGATATTGTTACCAAACTTGCCAATGGTGAAACACTTGACCCCAAACACAAGGATCATTCCTTATCAGGAAACTGGACAGGACACAGAGAATGCCACATTCAGCCGGATTGGCTTTTAATTTATCGTTATGAAGAAGAGGTTCTTGTCCTTACGCTTTCTCGTACGGGTACACATAGTGATCTTTTTAACCTTTGATTCTGTTTGAAGTCTGACCATATTTCTTGAGAGAAATAGACGATATAAGAATAAACCTCATGGTTTGAATAGCTCTGAGAAAATATAGATGTTATTTTACAAAAACTTCAGGTTTATTTATGTAGAAATTATTTGCTTTCCGAATTCTTTCGGCGGCTAGACTTCGAGCAGTTCTCAATGTGTTGAAATGAAACAGACAATCCGGCAGGAAAACTGCCGGATTATACAAAAATGATAATGACATAAAACTTGATAAATTTGATTAGTGACAGACTGAAAAAATACTTTTTGATAAAAAGTGTTATATCTGAACTTTTACCAAAAACAAACTGTTTTATACTACTACTTTATATTCACCAATCTTCATCTTCTGAATCGAAATCTCTTCCATTAGGAAAGAGAGCATCATATCCAATCTCGTTTTCTTCCTGCATTTCATCGAATATTTCTTTTATTTCCTCATACGATGAATCTTCATCAACATCTAATTCGTCTTCATCACGAAAATTACGAAGTTGAGACAGCATATTTTCCTTTTCTGTATCAATATCTATATCGTCAAATAGATTATTTGAATAATTTTCATGTTCATCATCGGAATTAAAATTTTTATATTTTTCCATTCTTTTAAATTCCTTTCTTCTTAGATTCATAATTGTATTTAACCAAATCGAGCAAGTCTCCTACTTCAATTGCGAAAAGCAATAAGCAGTGGGGAACTTGCTTGTATCAGAAGGAGTACAAGCTCTTTCTGATACACTGCGGAACAGATCAGTTATTTGGTTATGACTGTAAATAGCGAAGCGGATTGCGAATATCCGCTTAACTAACTTTTCAAGGTTTCCTCTTATATTTTGATTCAACAAAATCAGGAATTCCCAATTTTTTCACATCTTCCATTTCTACAACATCACTTTTGGCTTGTGATAATTCTTCTTCTAATTCATGAATTTTCAATTGTAATTTTGTCTCTTTCACAGCTTGTGCTATTGTAGACTGTGAAACCCCAAAAAGATGCCCAATTTCTTTTTGTGTGATATTTTTGTTACTGTTTAAATCGGCATCTGTACTGAGAACGTATGCCATCAAACGGTGTTTTGGACCAAGTTTCTGTTTCATGAAAATCCCCCATTCTTAATAATTATCAGATGTTTATTTGATAATTATTATATCATCTACATATTGCATATGTCAAGAGATAAAAAGAAAAGTAATCAGCATCAAAGAGATTTTTTTCTAAGTTTTATCTTGCTCTTGTAGCATATTTTTATTATTTTGGAACTTTTATCTAAAAAGAAAGGCTCCAATCTTCTCGATTGGAGCCTTCTTTTTAGGAATCTGTATTATTTACCCAAATGGATTATTTAACGGTAGCCTTTTTCAGGTTAGACCATTTGCTGAATACTTTCTTTCCATCTTCGGATGTTCTGTTGAATGCATGCATT
>NZ_JAHLQG010000007.1 GCF_018919065.1 Blautia sp. MSJ-9
GGAAATGTCAACATGTATGTAGTTTTGAAGGTGCAAACCTTTATTCCTCCTTAGCTCAGTCGGTAGAGCATGCGGCTGTTAACCGCAGTGTCGTTGGTTCGAGTCCAACAGGGGGAGTTCTCGGAAACGAGTATTTACAATTTAATTTTTGGCTCCATGGTCAAGCGGTTAAGACACCGCCCTTTCACGGCGGTAACAGGGGTTCAAATCCCCTTGGAGTCATTTAAATAATGGAAAATGAGATTTTTGTGGCTTGATTCTGTTACAACATGCCGATGTGGCTCAATTGGCAGAGCAGCTGATTTGTAATCAGCAGGTTATCGGTTCGAGTCCGATCATCGGCTTTTTGGACCTTTAGCTCAGTTGGTTAGAGCAACCGGCTCATAACCGGTCGGTCCTGGGTTCGAGTCCCCGAAGGTCCACTTTTCAATTATTTTGGCCCAGTGGCTCAGTTGGTTAGAGCGCCGCCCTGTCACGGCGGAGGTCGAGAGTTCGAGTCTCTTCTGGGTCGTTAGCAATTGGCTGACGAATTTACTAATTGCTTTTTATGGAATCTTAGCTCAGCTGGGAGAGCATCTGCCTTACAAGCAGAGGGTCATAGGTTCGAGCCCTATAGGTTCCATATGCCGCAGTGGCGGAACTGGCAGACGCACAGGACTTAAAATCCTGCGGGACTTATACTCCCGTACCGGTTCGATTCCGGTCTGCGGCATGATTTTAAGTGAGAGAAACGTTGATTTTACAGCGTTTCTCTTATTTTTTTGCTTATTGGACATATTTGCCGAAAAAATAAAGCAGATGCGAATATCAATGTTAGATCAATAACAAGGATAAGCACATCTGCTTTACTTTTTACAATTTATACCTGTATTCTGTCTGCGACTTCATTTCCGAGAACAATCTTACGATCTGCAGAGGAAATGATCAATGAGTCGTGGAATTTCTGGAGAACACGGATCGTGCTGCCTTCGTGGATATCCATATCGCGCATAGCTTTCATAACTTCTGGCAGTCCGAACATCCATTTAATTGTGTAAGTGTTTCCCTGACTGGATTTTGATAATGAATGCATAAAAACAACCTCCTTGCATAAAATAAGACGGGTAAATAGAGCTTACCTGTTGCTGAGAACAGAGTAAACAGTAATGTTTACCTGGTGCAGGTATACGTAAACAGATACCTGAAATTGACAGAGACACATGGAAACGGATTACCATAAAACTACTAAAAGTTAATGTCAGATAATTTGTTTCTATTGTTGAAATAATTGTATATCTACAAGTGCCAGTTCGTCAATTATAACATTATTTTATACAATAATTGAATAACTATTCATTTATTCAGATATTTCCAGGAACATTCCAAGGTCGAATAGACAAAATTACGCAGGAATGTTGTAAAGGGCTGCCAGAAATATTAATGGTTGATGATATACCAATTATAATTGATAGAATTTATTCTACAAATTTCAGATTGTTAAGAGCATAGCGAAGAGCCATGCACATTAGCTCATTTCTGGAACGTCCGCTTTTGGCAGATAATTTATCATATTCTTCCTGAAGTTCACGTTCAAGACGAATGGTCATAGTAATAGATTTATCCTCTTTTTTATCAGCAGATTTTGGCCGGACAATAAATAATTCATTGTTTGGCATAAGTATCCCTCCTGTATAATATGATTCTTCTGATGCATCAGGAAGTGTGTTACTGTATAAAAGATGAACAGTAACAACTATAACGTTATAATATAAAGTATAATCACATTTTGTTGACATTGATATAACACAAATTTATAATATTTATTAGTGTTATAATACGAAGAAATGCTGTTTATAAGCGCTAGAGCATGTTTGAAAAAGGCTTTCTGCAAGATGTGCGTCACAATTTTTGGGAGATTTTGGGAATGATTTTTCAAACACGCTCTAAAACGGGGAATGCTTATATTATCAGTATGCGGAAGTGGATAAATTTTATCCGCCTGATTAAATGTTTTAGAGAGCAAGAATAAAATTTATGAAAAGTGTGATCCAGAAATTGTACGATGTGTACATGAATGAAAATGGTGGGACAGATAGTAAAATGGTGACAAAGATCGCAGGAAATCTGTGCAAAGAGAAAAAAGAAGCTGCCTATCAATGTTATCGGGAGCTCAGAGATAAACTGAGCGAAGATCTGGCAGGGGAACTGGACTTATTAATGGATAAACAACTGGAAATTTATCCACAGGAACTGGAGGAGAGTTTTGCAGTAGGATTTAAAACAGGTGCCAGATTGATGTGTGAGATTTTGTCTGAAGAAGCAGATGATGGAAAAGACAGATGATAGAAAAAGAGAATTAAGACAAGGATAAAAGAATATCAGTAAATTAATAATATCAGATACTGATAAATATAGTATCTGATATTATTGGTTTTAAATATAATTTTTAAATAAATTGCAAAACAGATGCTTGAACCAATTGGATTTGGATCAGATAAATTAGTACAGATTGAAAGATTCTCTATTAAACGGGATCTGAATTAGTTGCAGGGGTATTATCATTGAGCGTATCTGAGTTTATAAGTTCATCGATGCTGATCTCTCCTAAAAGACGCTCAATTGTATGCATATGTTCATTCATAACTTTCTCGGCGAGAGAAGAATCCTTTTCGGTGATGGCATGGACGAGCCGTGCATGCTGAGAGTCTATTTCTGGTGCTGTACTGTTCTTCTGCATGAAATAGGAGCGGATTCCCGTGATCATATTCTCGGTAAGCTGTGAGGAAGCGTTTAGTACACTCAGAATCAATGGATTGGCGGAAATCTGTGCAATCTTCAGGTGCAGGTCACGGTCCAGATCACCGCGGATTTTTTCATCCTGGGTACTGTCCAGTTTGGCGATGATGAGCTGAAGTTCTGCAGCATCTAGTGGTGTGCAGTTCTGGGCAGCAAGAAAAGCAGCTTTACTTTCCAGTGCACCTCGAAGCTGTAATGCATCCTGAATCTTACTGTTATACATCTGAAACAGAATGGATAACGGTTCAGTGAGACAGTTGCGAAGATCTGCTGCAATATAATTGGCACCACCATGTACGCTGACTGTGATTCCAAGCAGGGAAAGAGCTTTCAGTACTTCGCGCAGTGCTGGTCTGGAAATGCCAAATTCTTCGGCCAGAATACGTTCTGCCGGAAGTGCATCTCCCGGTTTCAGTTCACCGTTCTGTATTTTCTCGATGATCTGTGTCAGAACATCGTTAAATGTGCTGGTTTTATCTATTTTTCTAAACATCTATTTTCCTCTTTCTTAACATTTCATTGTATATCTGAATACAGGTATACAGTTATTGTCACTGTTCACTCTACACACGGTAATATGATTCGCAATACACAGGCTTTATGATGATCGCATAAAGCTGCGCTGTATGTCGCGGAATAGTGGTATGTGAACAGCAATCATTTATTTAATATTATAACGGATTAAAAGATAGATGCAACCGATTCTTGCAAAATTCCAGATGTGTCAGCATTTTGGATGTTGCTGTTTATACATCACTATCCTGTAGGATATTTTGACACATATGTGCAAGAATCCTGTAAAATCAACATTTTTTGCTATTTTTTAATAAATTTTATACTTTTATTAGAAATTAGACAAATTTCTCTCACATTTATAAGTTATGATATTTACATCTTAAGGAAATGACAGACCTTAAGAGAAAATCTTTCCTTTCCCTAAAAAGTGTAAAATGAACAGTGAATCACCGCTTAACCGACAAGATCGCCGGAGAAGCGGTGATTTTGTTATATATACAGGTGTAAAAATCTGGTAAACATGCTTATTTTAAGTTAAGGGCGTCTGTATCGATTGAAGCAGGCATAAATCTCCTGAAGTCTTGGGACGGCATAGCCGCAGGCAATATTCTGGTTATCTGCAAAGAATGACAGGCCATGCAATGTGAGGTTTTTTTGCAGATATTTTACAATTTCCGGCAGAGTATGTTTACCATCTATCAGGTGTTCAACTGCGTATTTCAGCAGGAGACTTAATGCAGCAGTCTGCTCGGTGTCGATCAGCTGTTCTGTATAGCGAAGATCAATTTCCTGTCTGCCAAGAGAGAAACCATCTGTTTTGGAAACTTTGGTTTTCAGACGCTCAGGTCTGGAAGAGGAATCAGATCCATGTTTATGACCATTATGCTGAGGACGACTAGAAGGTACAGTTGCTTTAGTCATGATTCGATGACTTTGCGGAAGATGGAATTCCGAAGCCTGAACAGTGGGCAGAGGATACTGACTGCAGAGTTTTTTGACAGTCGCAGTAATATCTTTTGGAATGTAGTTGTCCATCTGAATGACTGTGTCTGCAATATGAAAGAACGCACCAGAACTTCCTGCAACCAGGATCGTGGAGATACCGGCTTTTTCGTAGAGGTCACGGGCACGCTCCAGAAATGGAGTGATCGGCTCTTTTTCACGCTTAATCACCTGTTGCATAAAAGTATCACGGACCATAAAGTTTGTGGCAGAGGTATCTTCATCAAGAAGAAAAAGATGACTGCCGGCTTCCATGCTCTCTACAATACCGGCTGCCTGAGAAGTGCTGCCGCTGGCATCCAGGGTGGAGAAACAAAGAGTATTTTTTTTATTTGGAAGATCATTAATGAACAGGGAAATATCAACATCTTTGATGAAACGACCATCTTCAGAACGAAGTTTGACGGCTGTGTCATCTGTGATCACATATTCGCGTCCATCCCCCGGGATATGGTTATATATACCAAGCTCAAGAGCATTCAGAAGTGTGGATTTGCCATGATAACCGCCGCCAACGATCAGAGTGATTCCTTTCGGAATGCCCATTCCGGTAATGGCTCCTTTGTGTGGAAGATTCATGGAAATACACAGACTTTCGGGAGCGGTAAACGGAATGGAGTCCTTCATTGGACGGGAGGAAATACCGCTTTCCCTGGGGAGGATGGAATTGTCTGCGACAAAGGCACAGAGATTTCGTTTAGACAGTTCATGACGGATAAAATCCTGATCTTCAGCGAGTTCAATATAGTTACGTAATTCCTGTGCATTCAGGCTGGAATAGAAGAACGATTTCTGGATACATACAGGCAGAAAGTCAAAAAGAATCTTTTCCAGTTCTGTGGCGTTGATAGTTCGTCCGTTAGCAGGAAATCCTACAAAAAAACGGGCAGTGATTTCTTTTTCATTTATTTCACAGGCTGTTCTTGAGAGAACTTCCTGACTGCAGTGGCTGACAGTGATCAGTCCGCTTTTGCCGGAGCCTTTGGCGCGGAAACTGAAATGATTGATCTGCTTTTCAAACTGACGTGTGAGATAATCACAGAGAGTTGTCCGGGTGAGAGGATCTTTGTAATATTCTTCGGGAAATCGGGCATTTTTGTGAGAAATCTGAACGCTTACATGAGAGGGAGATGCGAAAGGGTCGCCCTGAACATGGTCGATGGAGAGGAGATAATTTCCAAACTGATAGACTCCTTTCAGACTTTTATATGCAGGGTAACTTTTTCGATTTATGGAATGGAGCTGCTGTCGCAGTTCTTCTGAATGATTCATGGGGAACCTCCTATTACAATATATTTATGGTTAATATCCCTTACAGCCAGTAAGGAATTATCCATCTTGTTGCTTAAGCTGTTAGAATGTTAAGAGCAATCGGTATAGCGGGATACCTCCTTGGGCT
>NZ_JAHLQG010000032.1 GCF_018919065.1 Blautia sp. MSJ-9
CAACCAACTAGCTTAGTTATCTCTCGTTTTTACTGTTTTTGGTTTATTCAACCGTTCTTAAAAATGTAAAGAATTTTCGAGAATCGTATGTGTTTCACTGTTTAGTTATCAAGGTTGTCTGTCTTGCGACAGCTTGTTTACTTTATCACATCTCTTTTTCTTTGTCAAGCACTTTTTTCAAGTTTTTTTCAAAGTTTTTCGAACTCTTTCGGCTTTCCGAACTGTTCTCCAGATCAGTGATTGTCGGCTCTGTTCAAGCGACTTGATTACTTTAACACGTTTGTTTTAAGTTGTCAAGCACTTTTTCAAATTTCTTTTTTCTTTCAGAAATCTATTTGAATTGTCTCTTTTCAAGAAACAATTATTTCCGACAGCTCAACTAATATAACACCAGAAATGACTAATGTCAACAGTTAATTTCATAATTTGACAAACTTTTTTCCAATGTTATACTAATATTAGTCAAGCGGATATTCGCAATCCGCTTCGCTACTTGCTTGATTCGGTTAAAAATATAAAAAGGAGGACTGTCATGACTCAGCCTGAACACACTGGAAACAACATTCTAAATACCTTAAAATGGTTCCTGCTCCTGATTCCAGCAGCTATTGGATTTCTGATACTCCGCCGCTTCTCCACAAATATGGATATCATTACCATATTTCTGATCGGCTTCTGCTTCATCCTTTCACCACTGGTACTGTTCGCTGGCTTTCTGATCCACACAGTCCTCTCTTTTATAGAAAAGAAGTTAAAAGATATCTCTAAAAAAGAAAAATAATTCTTCTTATAAGAACTTTACAATATCCTCTGTTTCTTTTCTCTTTGGTCGGTTAGGCTGTTCCCCCGGAACGCCTAACGCGATCACTGCAACTACTGTTTCTGTTTCCGGAATAGAGCACATCTCTCGAATCTTATCTGCATCACGAATTCCCATAATAAGAGTTCCGTATCCAAGTTCCCCAGCTTTCAATATCAGATTCTCATTCTGGAGTCCCAGGTCATAGCATCCCCATCCATTTCCCAGTTCATTATCTGCAGTCCCGTCTTTCTGAAATCCCGCTCTGTTGTGAACAAAAGTACTGATGATCAATACTGCATTCTCACATTTCCCGGCATTCATTTCCGGCAGGCACTCTTCTCTGAACTGACTCACATCTTTCTCATCCATAATGCAGTAATAACGTCCTGTCTGAGAATTCTTCCATGAGGGAGCTTCCTGAGCCGCCTTTATCATAGTAAGAATATCCTCTTTTGTTACCGTATTACCCTCTGCATATTTGCGAACTGTTCTTCTCTTCTCGATCAGATTCTGAAATTCCATGTTTGCGTTCTCCTATTCCGTCTTATCTGTGTTTGTTCTCTCTTAGTTTCGTTTTAATCTTGCTTCCTTTTTCTTTTCCAGATTGGAAACGATCATACAGCAGCTTGCATCGCCAGTGATATTTACTGTAGTTCTTCCCATATCAAAGATACGGTCAACACCTGCAACCAATGCAATACCATCTACAGGCAGACCAACAGATGTCAGTACCATTGCCAACATTACCATTCCTGCCCCCGGAACTCCGGCAGTGCCGATAGATGCCAGTGTAGCAGTCAGAATGATTGTCAGCATCTGCGGTAAAGTAAGCTGAATTCCATAACATGCAGCAATAAAGATTGCACAGACACCCTGATAAATCGCAGTTCCGTCCATATTAATAGTAGCCCCCAGCGGCAGAACAAATGAAGTAACCTCCTTAGAAGCTCCCATCTTCTCCACACATTCCATATTGATCGGCAGAGTACCTACAGATGATGCACTTGAAAATGCAAACATGATCGCCGGAAGCATCCCTTTAAAGAATTCCACCGGACTTAATCCACCCATTGTCTTTACTGCAATAGAATATACAACAACTGCATGAACAATATAGCAAATATAAGCAGCCAGAAGTACCATTGCCAGAGAGCCGATGATCGCAGGTCCATTTGACGCAATAACTGGACATAACAGACAGAATACACCAATCGGAGACAGCTTCAGGATCATCTCCATACATTTCATAAATACATCATTCAGATCATTACATGCTCTCACAACACGTGTATTCTTCTGTTCCCCGATCATAATAATGGCAAATCCCAGCAGCAATGCCATCACAATGATCTGAAGCATATTCGCTTCTACCATAGGAGAAATAAAATTGGATGGAAAAATATTCACGATAGTATCCATAAATGAAGTTGCTTCTGCTGCTTCATAAGTCAGGTCTGTAGTAGCAACCTTCGGGAAAAGCCTCTTAAACAGGTTTCCACCAACCAGTCCGATCGTAATTGCAAATGCAGTTGTACATAAATAATATACAACTGTTTTCAGTCCGATAGATCCGACCTTCTTGATATCGCGCATGGAAATGATTCCACACATAATGGAAAATAATACGATCGGAACAACAATGAACTTAACCAGATTCAAAAAGATCGTTCCAAAAGGTTTGATGTACGACTGTGCAAAATCCGCATACTTCTGCATCAGCAGTCCTGCCACAATCGCCAGTACAAGCGCAATAAAAATCTGCATGGCCAGTGACATTTTTTTCTTTTGTTTTGTCATAAATAGCCCTCTCTTTCCCTAATAAATGTATACCTCCATGTCACCTGGGCTTGTACAGAAGATATTAATTTATTATACCATACCTTTTTATATGGTGACAGTATTTTCATTGACTATTCTCTCCGCAAAAAAGCTGAGAGCATTCATATCCTATACCTGCTCTCAGCTTTTTTCGTCACAATATTTCTTTAATAATGTTCTCTAATAGATAATGATCGGATATCCTCCGTCAATTGTATTATATATCAGCGCCGCCTGATCTTCCGGCAGATTAATACATCCATGACTGCCGTGTCCTGTCTTATAGCGATTACCGCCAAAAGAAGACTGCCATGATGCATCATGAAGTCCCTGGCCATATACAAACGGCATCCAATATTTTACAGTTGTCGCATATCCATATTCCTCACTGCTCAAAGTGAATGGACTTGCTTTATACGCGATCGGCCATGCACCTCTGTATGTTTCACGCTTTGCAGTTGGTGATCCGCTGACGATATCTGTCTCTGTGATCAGTGCACCATCCTTATACAGCCACAAATGCTGTGCATCCAGACTGACCTCTATATAACTGCCAGCCAGATCATCTGTACCATTTCTCTGCATTCCACTGCTGCTGTATACCGGCTCCCTGGATATATCTTCACCACTCTTCATATCCTCCAGAAGCTGTGCAAGTTCCCCATCCTGATCGATCCGATATCCATACTCATTGTCAGAAACTGTAATATCTGTTCCCAGGGATGTATGGAATGTACGCGGCACGTAAATCGTATTGTATTTATTTGCCATTTCAGATATGTAATTTGCCGCTGCATCCTGATCAATACTCATTCCACTGTTTTTGATCTTCAGCCAGGAACTGATTGTTTCTGAATCCAGCACCTGTGTTTCTGAACCAAAAACATAAGTAACTGTAGTACTGCGGTATTTTTTCAGCTGAGAATTCAGCTTCTTAACCTGCTGTTTCATTTCTCCGGATGCTTCAATATCCGGCTGACAGTAAACATCCTCACTCAGCACGATTTTTGCCTCTGACACAAATAATTCTGTCTTAAACTTCTCATCCAGAGTATCATCCACAAAACTTAACAATCGATTCTCATCAATCTGATTTCCCACAACCTGCTCCACCAACACATATTTCTGTTTCTTCTTACTGTATCGAATATGTGCATCTGTGGAATCTGTTCTCTCTTTGTTATTAAAATTCTCCACTGCCAGTGCCGTCTGCTCCTGTGCCTCATCTTTAAAAATCTGGTAATCTATCTGATAATCTTTCTGTAAAGCAAGAAGCTGAAACTTCTGGCTTCTCTGCTGCTGAAGCGTTTCCAACGCACTCTTCAATACATCCTGATCCAGGCTATATCCCATCTGTGCCAGTGAAGTACTGTAAATATCCTCTCCATCTTCGTTCAGTGTTACTGTTTTATTCTGAAATGTTTCAGATATCTTCTGCTGTGCTTCCTCCACCGTAAGCTTCGATACATCCAGACCATATACACTGATCTTTCTTCCAAGTGTAGTGGTGTCTACATGATGTATGTAAACCAACAGTCCAATTCCAGCAATCACACTTGCCACAATGCACAACGCAAGAACCACTTTCAGCTTCTTTTTGTTAAAAGCTTTCTTCTCCTCCATCGTTTGTTCTCCTGCTATTTATATCATTCTTATTTTCAACGTTATTTTATTATACAGAAGATAAAAAATCAATTTGTAAAATCTACTTTTTTTGTCCACTTCTTCAAAACATAAGGCAATCTTCTAGCCTAAAATAGCACAAAAAAATCTCACACCGCAGAGGATGTGAGATTTTTTATTGCTTATGAGGTTATCATCAAGCTTTGTTAACTGATCCGAATAATTCCATTTTTTCTTTAACAGTAGCTTTGATTGCTTCGAAGCCAGGTGCAAGAAGTTTACGTGGATCGTATCCTTTGCCCTGCTGGTCTTTGCCTTCTTCGATGTATTTACGTGTAGCTGCTGCGAAGGAAAGCTGGCACTCTGTGTTAACGTTGATCTTGGATACACCAAGGTCGATAGCTTTCTTGATCATGTCTGCAGGGATACCTGTGCCGCCGTGAAGAACGAGTGGCATATCACCTGTTAACTGCTGGATAGCGTCAAGAGTTTCAAAGCTTAAGCCTTTCCAGTTTGCCGGATATTTTCCGTGGATGTTACCGATACCTGCTGCAAGGAAGTCAATGCCAAGGTCTGCGATCATCTTGCATTCCTTAGGATCTGCGCATTCGCCCATACCTACAACACCATCTTCTTCACCGCCGATGGAACCAACTTCTGCTTCCAGAGACATTCCGTGTTCAGCAACGATCTTAACCAGTTCTTTAGTTTTTGCAACGTTCTCTTCGATCGGATAGTGAGATCCGTCGAACATGATGGATGAGAATCCTGCTTCTACGCATTTTAAGCATCCTTCATAGCTGCCGTGGTCAAGGTGAAGAGCTACTGGAACTGTGATGTTCAGTTCTTCCATCATTCCGTTAACCATGCCAACAACTGTTTTATAACCAGTCATGTATTTACCAGCACCTTCGGATACACCAAGGATTACAGGAGAGTTCAGTTCCTGAGCTGTTAAAAGGATAGCCTTTGTCCACTCAAGGTTGTTGATGTTGAACTGTCCAACTGCATAATGACCAGCTTTTGCTTTTTTCAGCATTTCTGTTGCACTTACTAACATGATAAATTCCTCCTAATCTGTAGTAACTGCTACGTTCTTTCGCAGCTACTCTAATCAATCTTTGATATGGAATTACATCTATATCCAGATATGG
>NZ_JAHLQG010000030.1 GCF_018919065.1 Blautia sp. MSJ-9
TGATAATGGTTTGTGGTGAATTCATTATACTTCAAAAGGGAGGTCAATGCTCTTTTTATTTGAAACTCCCGAAAATAAAGGTTTTTAAAGAAAAAATAGGTAGTAAATTTGACACTACCTTATGGTAGAAAGAGGATAAAAGATGAAAAAAGGAAAAGGAATTGCCCTGCTTCCCATTGGTGTATTTCTTGTATTATACCTTGGACTGGGCATTTTGTTTGAGTATGTGATGGAAATCCCCATGGGATTTTATAATGTGCCGATCGTAGTAGCATTTCTTGCTGCAATCCTGGTTGCCTGTCTGCAGAACAGAGCACTGGATTTTGATAAGAAACTGGAGATCATGGCACAGGGAGTGGGGGACAAAAATATCATCACCATGCTTTTAATCTTCCTTGCAGCAGGTTCCTTTGTAGGGGTTGTGGGAAGAAGCAGTGCTGAGAGTGTTGCATATTGTATGCTGAGTCTGATACCTGCCAGATTTTCAGTGTCTGTGCTGTTTATAGTTGCCTGTTTTGTGTCTGTGGCTATGGGAACCTCTGTGGGAACCATTACA
This sequence comes from Blautia sp. MSJ-9, assembly GCF_018919065.1. Taxonomy (GTDB): domain Bacteria; phylum Bacillota; class Clostridia; order Lachnospirales; family Lachnospiraceae; genus Blautia_A. The sequence continues at coordinate 557 of NZ_JAHLQG010000030.1, forward strand.
CTTCTGACACCGATTGCAGCAGCAGTTTCCACAGCATCAGGATTTGATCTGGCATTTTGTGTGGCTTCTGTTATGGGTGGAGCTATGTTTGGGGACAATCTTTCTTTTATTTCAGATACGACGATTGCTGCATGTAATGGTCAGGGATGTGAGATGAAAGACAAATTCAGGGAGAACTTCTGGATCGCTCTTCCGGCAGCCGGCGCCACACTGATTTTAATCCTGATCCTGTCATTTCAGACAGAAATTCAGGGTCGTGTGCTCCAGCCCTATCATCTGACACAGGTAATACCGTATGTGCTGGTATTGATCGGAGGAATTGTTGGGATCAATGTGTTTGTGGTATTGCTGACAGGAATCGTATCCGGAGCATTTATCATGCTGATCGGAGGACATATCACACCTGTAGAGATCCTGAAAAATATGGGATCCGGTGTATCCGGAATGTTTGAGACTTGTATGGTGGCAATCCTGGTAGCTGCAATGTGTGCGCTGATCCGTGAATATGGTGGATTCGATGCGCTTCTTGGCTGGATCCATAAAATTTTCCGCGGAAAGAAAGGCGGACAGCTTGGAATGGGACTTCTGGTAGGAACTATGGACATTGCCACTGCCAATAATACAGTGGCGATCGTAATGGCAAACCCTATCGCAAAGGAAATGGCAGAGGAGTATGGAATTACACCGAGAAAGACAGCTTCCATACTGGATACTTTTTCCTGTGTTTTTCAGGGAGTGATTCCATATGGTGCACAGATGCTGGTTGCGATATCAGCAGTGAATGAACTGGGTGGTGAGATTTCTGCATTTCAGATCATGCCGAAATTGTTTTACCCCATGTTATTGCTGGTCAGCTCTCTGATCACAATCATGAGAGGTTCAGACCGTACAGGAGCTTAAAAGATTCCCCCTGCCGGAAGCTATACTTTTTTCGATTTTTTTCAAAAAATACTTGACCTTCCTCCTTGTGGAAGCAGTATAAAGGAAGCACAGACAGGGCAGTAGAGTAGCGGATCAGCTGTATCTGCTGTCAGGAAAGCAAGAGGTAGCAGTATGAAGATCAAACAGGTGGAAGAGCTGGTAGGCATCACCAGAAAGAATATCCGTTTTTATGAAGAGCAGGGTCTCCTGAATGTGGAGCGTGCAGAGAACGGATACCGGGAATATCATAGGGCAGACATTGCCAGACTTCAGGAAATCAAATTATTCCGGAAGATGGATATTTCAATAGAAGAGATGAAAGCTCTTTTTGAAAAGAGGAAAAGCCTGCAGTTCTGTCTGGAACAGCACCTGGGAGAACTGGAACGCCGCAGGGAGGGCCTTGTGAAAATGCAGGAAATGTGTGAACGCCTGATCGCAGAGCATCAGTCCCTGGATACCTTGAATGCCGAGAACTGTCTGGAAGAAATCGAGCAGATGGAGAAAGAGGGTGCAAGGTTTATGGATATAAAGAAAACAGATATCCGTAAGAAAAGAAGGACAGGAGCGATCATTGGTGCAGTAGTCATGATCCTGTTTATGGGATTTGTGATAGGGCTTATGCTGTGGGCAAATACACAAGATCCCATACCGACCGGACTGCTGATATTCCTGATCGCCATACCGGTTGTGATCATCGGAGGAATCCTGGCAGCACTTGCAGGACGCATGAAAGAGATTGAAGGAGGAGAAGAAGATGAAGCTTCTAAGTATTGAATACATTCCGGGTGTAGAGTTTGAGGCACTGGGAATTGTAAAGGGAACAGTTGTACAGACAAAAAATGTAGGAAAAGATTTCATGGCAGGGATGAAGACTCTTGTAGGCGGAGAGATCACAGGCTATACGGAAATGCTCAATGAGGCAAGACAGATTGCCACCAAGCGTATGGTAGATGAAGCTAAAGAGATGAATGCGGATGCTGTGATCGGTGTAAAATACGGCTCCTCCCAGGTAATGTCAGGGGCTGCAGAAGTGATCGCATATGGAACTGCGGTGAAGTATAAATAAATGACAGGATGCCGGCGGCATGAGAGATTTGCCGCCGACATCCCTGAAATATGATCTTACACACTGTCTGAAAAGTGATATCACCACAGATGAAAGGTAACAATATGAGCGATAATAAGAATGTAAATCAGGATAAAGGTCTTCAGGGAAATGAAAAAATAGAGCAGGCGATCGCTGCTCTACAGCAGGAAGCCACTCAGGAAATGCTGGCACATACACTGACTGTAATCCGTAGACGAATGAGAGAAAAGGGTCAGTTTATCCTTTCAGTAGAACCGCCCACAGGAGACAACCAACTTCGGATCGGCACAGTGAAAACCGGAGATGGAAAAGTCTGGTGGGCGGCATTTACCGGCTTTGAGGAAGAATTGAAAGGCGGCGGAAGCGTTCAGTCCACTTTTCTGACAGACATAGATCAGCTTTTTCATTCAGCATTACAGGTAAATGAGATTGAGGGAATCATCCTCAACCCATGGAACCGGACGATCATGCTCGATAAGAACCTGATTAATATTATATTGGGAAATATATGAAGCTATGTAAAGAACTCTCATGTTCAGTTAAATAAAAGTCCTCATTGTTTATCCTTTTTACAATTTCTGCAAAGTTATGCGATAGTTAAAAATGGATAAATACTGAGGACTTTTCTGCTTATCGGGAGTTTCCCATTTTGTTTAATTCAGGCAAGATTGTAACCAGCATGGTAATAAAACACAGAGAACCACCGATCACATTGGATACAGGCTCTGCCATAAAAACGCCATCTGTGCCCATGTGTAACCCATAGGGTAGGAAATAAGTCAGCGGAACCACGATAAATACTTTACGAAGCAGGGAGAAAAAAATCGCCTGCTTTTTTTTATTTAATGATTTAAACACTGTCTGACCAATATACTGCAGATCCATAAAAATAAAGGCTGCAAAGTAAAGCTTCAGTGCAGGAACTGCATCCTTTAATAGCAGTTTGTCTGAACTGAAGATTCCAATCAGAAATTCAGGGGCAATGAGAATGACGCTCCACATGATACCTGTATAGATCAGAACCATAATGATCAGAACAACCCCTGCTTTCTTTACCTTGTCAGGTCGTCTGGCTCCATAATTATAGCTGAGAACAGGAGAGGTTCCCTCATTAATTGCGTGGATAGGCGTCTCCACCATCTGGCGAACACTGGATATAATAGTCATGACAGAGATATAAATATCGCCGCCTGTCACGGAGAGAACATTATTGCAGCAGATACTTACCAGACTGTTTGTCAGCTGCATGATAAATCCGGCAGATCCCAGACTGATGATATCCCTGGCATGTCTGGTGCACTCAGAAATCTCATTTATATGAATCCATCTTACCTTCAATTCTGATTTTCCATGAAGAAAATAAAATACAAGCAAGGCAGAGAGAATCTGAGAGATGACAGTAGCAATCGCTGCACCCTTAATCCCCATATCCAGAACAAAAATAAAAATCGGATCAAGAATAATATTTGCCACTGCACCGACTGTTACTGACAGCATACCGATAATGGCATATCCCTGTGCATTGATAAAAGGATTCATTCCTGTTGCTATCATGGAAGGGAGAGTACCCAGAAGGTAAATCATCAGATAGGGATACGCATAAACCAGAGCATCATCTGAAGCACCAAACAGAATCAGTAAGGGGCGGGCAAAAAGAAATCCGATCAGCATCAGCACAGCAGCACTTCCACATAACATGGTGAAAGCAATATTCATGATCATGTCAGCAGTCCTGGAATCTCCTTTTCCGCGGTTGATAGAGAAAATTGGTGCACCTCCGGAACCAAAGAGATTACTGAAAGCAGTAATGATCATGATGATCGGAAAGCATAAGCCCACAGCGCCAAGTGCAGTTGTTCCTATATCATGGATCCTGGCGATATAGATACGGTCCACAATGTTGTATAAAAGATTCAATATCTGCGCTACCAGCATGGGAAGTGCAGCGCTTAATATATTGTTGGTTACAGTTCCATTTTCAAAATCAATTCGTTTCATTATAAATTTTCCTAAATTCAAAAGTTTTATCGTGCATATAAGTATATCATAAAGTAAACAGAAATTCACTCTGATACAGTGGTGTTGGAACAAAATAGTTACTGTTCACTCCGTTCACAGTAACGTAGCCAAAATTCATTCCAGATTGCCTGCGGCAATGGAATTTTGGCTCGTATGTCTCGGGATTTTGGCATATTCATGCCAAAACACCTCGCGGGACAGTGGCATGTGAACAGTAACACAAAATATTCTCTGAAATTGTCATAAGTCATGATACAGAGAATAAAAAAGCATTTTTTATCCATACTATTTTCATGTAACAAAATACAGTATTTCTTAAAAAAGGAGACAACAGACTATGATTTTAAAAGAACTCAAATGAAAAACTAAATTCCGGTTTTGGACCAAATGCAAGAGTAAATTCCATATAGGTCGAAGTTACTTTTGCACACATATTTGCCATATTGTCTTTGATAATCATTACTCCGTAT
>NZ_JAHLQG010000001.1 GCF_018919065.1 Blautia sp. MSJ-9
CCAGTCTTATGAGAAGAGAAAAGTTATGAGAAGAGATGGCGCTAATTCACGATTTTCAATCTATTTCTTCGTATTTTACTTCTCATAACTTTTAAATCAAATATACCTGCTATACTGAATGTACTTGGCAAATGAAAGGAGAAAATTATGAACAGCGCTAAGTACATCGAAATATTTAAAAATGGACAGAAAGAAGGAATCAGGGATGTGACTGTCAAACGAAAACTCCAGACCGTGAGAAAATTCCTAAGTTATCTTGAAGACGCTCAGACAGATGATCTGCTGAACATTGATAGAAAGAATGTTTATGAGTTTGTGAACAGTCTGGATTACAGATCTCAAACCATCAGCGGGGTTCAGTTTACTCTCAGGCAATTCTTTAATATCATGTATGAACAGAGGCTGTCGTCTTTTGATGGATACCAACTGTTTCCAATGATCACTACTGACAAAAGAGATTCTATCCTATCCTACTATTCGCCAGAAGAGATTAAAATTCTGGTCGAAAGTATTGACACTGCAAAAAAATGTGGCATCAGGGACAAATGCATGATCCTTATCGCTGCGGAATGCGGTCTGAGGTCAAGTGATATCATATGGCTGAGATTTGATGAAATCAACTGGGATAAAAAACTCATCAGCAAAACCCAACATAAAACCGGCATCCATGTGAATGTCCCGTTTACGGAACAGGTACAGTTTCTCCTCCTGGACTATCTGAAGAATCACAGGCCTGATGTGAGATCGGAATACATCTTTATAAATACTGTCACTAACTCTGCTTTTACTTCAGCCAAGATACTCACACAGATTGTTTATAAAAATTTTGAGAAAGCAGGTATCGAACGGAGATGCCGGAAACGTGGTGCCCATACATTAAGGCATTCCCTGGCGACTACGATGCTCGCAAATAATACTCCTGTGCCCGTTATTACCGGGGTGTTAGGGCATGCCAGTTCCAGGACAACACAGAAATATCTTTCCATTGACGTAGACGGACTCAGGAAAGTATCACTGGAGGTGCCGGAATGAAAGAAATCACAAAGAAGGAATTCACCGGCATATTTAAAGAAGAGTTTGAAAACTTCCTGCGATATAAAAACGCTTTGGGATACTATAAGAAAATAGAGGGAAACCTTCTCTACGACTATCTGGCATTAAACCGGTTCCTTGACAGCTACAAGCTGGAAGAAATTGCCCTTACGGAAGAAATGACATTCGCATATGTGAAAACAGCTGAACATCTTTCACAGTCGACAAGGCATCACCGTGAATGCAATATCAGGCAGTTTGCGAAATTCCTGAAAAGCCAGGGCTATGAAAATATCTATATCCAGTATGACTGTACAGTAAAAATGCCAAGAGATTATATTCCATATGTTTTTTCTAATGCTGAGATGAAGAGAATCTTTTCAGTCATAGATTCCAGGGAAAGCGCCTATGACCGCTATGACTCACGGCTTTTTTATCAGACGCTTATCAGGCTGCTGTACTGTACAGGGCTGAGACTGGGGGAGGCATTGGAACTTAAGATCAGTGACATTGACTTTACAGATAACATTATCATTGTCAACAGCGGAAAAGGAAACGTATCCAGACTGGTTCCATTTAAGGCTTCCCTTGGCAAATGGCTCATAAATTATAATAGGAAAAAATCAAAGCCTGGCGATACATATTTTTTTGAATCTCCGTCAGGGGGCCGGAGATGCAACCACAGCATAACAACAACATTCAGAAAAAACATCCTTCCTAAGGCAGGGGTCAGCCTTGCTTCTGCCAATGGACATAGCAGAGGTCCATGTATCCATTCATTGCGCCATACGTTTGCATGCAACGCCCTGGATCAGATGATAAAAGAAGGAAAAGACCCTTATTGCGCTTTGCCATATCTGAGTGTATACCTTGGGCATACGGATATAACAAATACAGAAATATATCTCAGGCTTACCATGGAAAGGTATGACGAGGTTATAAATGTCGGGCATTATATTTACGAGAGGGTGTTGGGAGGAGGCAGTGATGACTGATTTTGCGAGACTTATGAGTGATTACTTTGTTAAATACCTTGCAGGACAGAAAGGCTCCGGAAGCAACACTATGAAAACATATCGTGATACTTTCGTGCAGTTGTTGGAATTTATGGATGAGAAGAAACATATCAGTGCTGACTGTATCGAAGTGGACAGTTTCAGCTACGACATTATTAATGAGTTTCTGGAGTATCTTGAAAAAGAGAAAAGAGTATCCATATCTACCAGAAATAACCGTCTTGCTGCGATAAGATCATTTTTCAAGTATACGGGCTACCATGAACCAAAGTACCTGAATATTTCGACTTCCATCCGTGAAATATCCAAGAAGAAAACAGAGGGCCGACAGATGAACTATTTGTCAGTCAATGCAATGGAACATTTTCTGAACAGTTTTGATAAAACTGACCATAAGGAGCTGCGATGCTTCTGCATTGTGCTCCTTCTTTACGAGAGTGGTGCCAGGGTTACAGAATTATGCAACGTGCGCAGATATGATCTCCATCTCGAGAAACCTTACACTATGATTCTGCATGGGAAGGGAGATAAAATAAGGTCAGTTCCATTGGATGGGCTTGTAGCTGACGTGATAAGCAATTATATACAGAAATATAGAGTAGATGACAACGACTTTCTTTTCTTTAATACCAGAAGGGAAAGGCTGACCAGAGAAGGTGTAAATTATATCGTGCATAAATACTTTGAAAGAGCCAGGCTGAAAGAAGCATCGATTTACCCCGCCGCTATTTCAGCACATTGCCTCCGCCATACGAAAGCAATGCATCTTTTGGAAAATGGGGTAAACCTGATATATATAAGAGATCTCCTCGGTCACACATCCGTGACTACGACAGAGATCTATTCCAAAGCAAATCCGGAAGTAAAAAGAAAACACATCGAAGATGCATCCCGAATACGGGATATCAGCCTTGATTATTCCAAGGAAGAAAAAGAAGAACTTCTGGAATGGCTCAAAAATAGTATTTAAAAAAATAAGTTATGAGAAGTGAAATCAAAAAACAGAAGGAGAAATAAAGAAAACAGAATATACTTCTCATAACTTTTCTCTTCTCATAAGACTGGG